>NZ_JBKAHK010000009.1:0-169725 GCF_046298265.1 Gillisia xinjiangensis
TTCGAACCTGCGGCCTCCTGCTCCCAAAGCAGGCGCGATAACCGGGCTACGCTACACCCCGAGGTGTATGTTTTTTAGTTTTTCAACTATTTATTCAGTAATATAAGAACTTAATCCGAGGCCTTACCGCCTCAGCAGGACGCGATAACCAGTCGGGGTTTATCCCAACTTTCAGGCGGGACTACACCCTGATGTGTATATTTTTTCTGAAAATTTTAAAATTTCCAAATTTGAGTAAGGAAAAGATCGCTTAACTTAATGCCTAAGCGGCTGCAAATATAATTGAATTCATCGAATACCAACTACGAAATAAAGAAAAAATTTGAAATTAGCTGTTAACATATATTTTAGAGCTTTTTGCTCATTTTTATTTATCTTTTCAGCAAAATAAAAATCAAATGAAATTAAATTTATTACTACTCTTTAGCACGGCTATAATGACATTTTCTGCCTGCGGTCAAAAAGACACAAGTATTGAAACTCCAGACACCTCCATAGATTATGAAATGGTTGTAGACGGCTTGGAAATTGCCTGGGGAATGACCTTTCTTCCGGATGGAAGCATGATCATTACCGAAAAAAGCGGAGAGATGATCCATTTTAAAGATGGAGAAAAACAGCTACTTACCGGAGGTCCGGAAGTATATCAGCGTGGTCAGGGTGGATTATTAGATATTATTTTGCATCCCAATTATGAGGAGAATGGATGGATCTATATGACCTATTCATCTTCTGAAGGTGATGATGAAGGTGGAAATACAGCCGTGATGCGTGCAAAACTTGAAGGAACAAAATTCACAAACCAGGAAGTATTATTTAAAGCAACCCCAAACACTACCAAAGGACAACATTTTGGTTCCCGGATGGTTTTTGACAAGGATGGATATTTATATTTTTCTATTGGAGACCGCGGAGCAAGAGATGAAAATCCACAGGATATTACCCGGGATGGCGGTAAAATTTACAGGATTAATGATGACGGCAGTATTCCACAGGATAACCCTTTTGTAGGCGAACCAAATGCAAAGGAAGCTATTTACAGTTACGGTCACAGGAATCCTCAGGGAATGATTCTTCACCCGGATACCGGAGAAGTTTGGGTTCACGAACATGGACCACAAGGAGGTGATGAGATCAATGTTATTAAAAAAGGTGCGAATTATGGTTGGCCCTTAGTTACCTATGGTGAAAATTATGGAGGAGGCGCAATTACTGATGAAACCAGCAAACCGGGAATGGAAGACCCAATCCACTATTGGGTGCCATCGATAGCCCCAAGTGGAATGGCATATGTAAGTACTAATAAATATCCTTCCCTTCAGGGAAACCTTTTGGTTGGTTCTTTAAAATTTCAATATCTGGAACACGATGTAATGAATGGCAAGGAAGTTACAAGAAGAGAAAAATTACTGGAAGGACTTGGTAGAATAAGAGATGTAAAAGAAGGCCCTGATGGAACTATTTATGTTTCGGTTGAAGGTAAAGGCATAGTAAAACTGGTAGAAAAAGAAATCGCAAAAACTCAGGAATGAAATTAGTCTATAGTTTTCTATTATTTACATTTCTTTTTGGTTGTAAATCAGAAAAATCGAATAACACTATTGCGTATGCTTCTTTGGAAGAAAACAGCATTACGCAGATTTCCGAATTTCAGGATAGCGAAAGTTATAAACGCGGGAAAGATGTTTACTCCGATTTTTGTATTACCTGTCATCTTTCCGATGGAAAGGGAATAACGGGCACTTTCCCACCCCTTGACGGATCCAACTGGCTAACCGAAAAACGCAAAGAAAGTATTCATGCAGTTAAATATGGCTTGCAGGGACCTATCGAGGTCAATGGAGAGAATTACAACATGGCTATGGCACCTCTGGGACTTACCGATCAGGAAGTTGCAGATGTACTTACTTACGTTATGAACTCCTGGAGCAATTCAAGCAAAAAACCTGTAACCCTGGAAGAGGTAAAGGCAATAGAGAAATAAAAATTTTTGATTTTTTTTCTCAGGGAAAATTCAAAATTATAAGTTCGCAAATGCTTAATAAGAGATTGAAATATTAGCTCTTATTAAGCATTTGCATTTTGAACTATTATATAGATGGGCTTGTATTTTTATGGAACCCCATTTTAATTCCTGGAAATAATCAATCAAATAAAAAATCAATCCCCCAGCATTCCAAAGGAATAATTAACTTTGCCTAAAATTTTTAAAAATATGTTGATTATTGGAATTGCAGGTGGAACCGGAAGTGGAAAAACTACCGTGGTAAGGCAAATAATGGATGAATTGAAAAATGAAGAAGTAGATGTAATATCCCAGGATTCCTATTATCAGGATACCAGTCATCTAAGTATGGAGGAACGTAAAAAGATCAATTTTGACCACCCTAAATCAATAGATTTCGACCTGCTTGCTGCACATTTAAAAGAATTAAAATCAGGGAATTCTATCGAGGAACCCGTATACTCCTTTCAAAAACATAATCGCACCAAGGAAACCAGAACTATCCATCCCAGGAAAGTCATCATCGTAGAGGGGATTTTAATTCTCACGCATACCGATATGCGCGATATGTTCGATATTAAAATATTTGTCCACGCCGATAGTGATGAGCGGATGATCCGGAGACTAAAAAGAGATATAAACGAACGGGGCCGGGATCTGGATGAGGTTTTATGGCGTTACCAAACCACGCTCAAACCCATGCATCTGCAATTTATTGAGCCTACAAAGGAATTTGCCGATATCATAATCCCTACTAACCGCCCTAACACTGTAGCGGTAGATATTGTCCAAACAATTATAAAGGACAGATTATCTTAATTTTGTATCTTTAAAAAATGTTGGGTATAGATCAATTCAGCTTTTTCAAAAATCCATAAAAGACTTTAAATTTTTTTCCAATGAAGCTAAAAGAGCTCCGACAAAAAAGATGGTTTAAAATTATTAGCAATCGCTATGTTTTACTGCTCTTAATTTTTGCATTCTGGATGTTTTTTTTAGACAGTAATTCCTGGCTAACCCATCACGAATTGGATCAGGAGATAAACGAACTGAGGGAAAATAAAGAATATTACCAAAAAGAAATTGCCAAAGACGGCGCCACTATCGATAAACTAAACGATTCATTTGAATTGGAAAGTTACGCCAGGCAACATTATTATATGAAGAGAGCAAATGAGGATATTTTTATTATTCAATATGACACCATTGATTAAGCAGTAAATATTTTGTCCCTTTTCCGTTTTTTTCAATCAAAATTATAAGAAAATGAGTCAAAGCCTATTTCAGGAATTTGAAGAAGTTACCGCCAAAGAGTGGAAACAAAAAATACAATTTGAATTAAAAGGAGCAGATTATAATGAAAAGTTGATTTATAAAAGTCGGGATGGCATTAATGTAAAACCCTTTTATAATTCTGAAGATATTTCTGAAACCCCAAAAACTATTTCCCCAAAAAACTGGGAGATCTGCGAAAAGATCTATGTGGCTTTTGAAGAAAAAAGCAATCAAAAAGCTAAGGAAGTACTTAATAAAGGTGCCGAAAGCCTTTGGTTCATTCTTCCATCAGAAAAAGTTGATCTTCAAACATTATTTCAGGATTTGGATCTTGAAAAAGTTCCGGTGTATCTTGGTCTGGAATTCCTTTCTGAAAGGTTCTTTACGAATCTCAATAAATTTCTTTCCGGAAAAAATCACCAAATAGTACCTCAGGTGGATATCATTGGAAATCTGGCCCGATCAGGAAACTGGTATTTCAATCTGCCTAAGGATCATGAGATTATGACTGAAATCCTTGCGGCTGGCGACAAATTTAGATCTATTTTAAGTATAGATGCTACATTGTATCAAAATGCAGGAGCAACTATTCCACAGGAACTGGCGTATTCTCTGGCTCATGCAAATGAATATTTGAATCATTTTTCCACCTCTGAAAAGATCGAAAAAGGTCAAGAAATTCAATTCCTGATCGCTGAAGGAAACAATTATTTCTTCGAAATTGCCAAAATCAGAGCATTAAGAATTCTATATGCAAGCCTGGCTTCAGAATATAATTTTCAGGAAAACTGCCAAATTCTGGCGCAGCCAACAAAACGCGATAAAACGTTGTACGATTACAATGTCAACCTTCTGCGAACCACAACACAAAGTATGAGTGCTATACTGGGCGGCGCAAATGCCGTTTACAATTCGCCATACGATGCCATTTTTCATAAAAACAATGAGTTTGGCGACAGGATTGCACGGAACCAACTTTTGATTTTAAAGACCGAAAGTTACCTCGATAAAGTTTCCAATGCCGCTGAAGGCTCCTATTATATTGAAAGCCTTACCATTCAGTTTGCAGAAAAAGCACTGGAAATTTTTAAGGAGATCGAAACTGGCGGAGGATTTTTAAAACAATTAAAGGAAGGGATTATTCAGAAAAAAATATTGGAAAGTGCCCAAAAGGAACAGGAACAATTCAACAATGGAGAACTGGTACTCGTTGGGACAAATAAATTTAAAAATCCTGAAGACAGGATGAAAAATGACCTGGAACTGTATCCTTTCCTGAAAATGAATCCGAGAAAAACCCTGATCCAGCCAATATTGGAAAGGCGTTTGGCGGAAGGAATGGAACAGGAACGTTTGAAAAATGAGTAAAGTTATTTTTTAAAATATTTCCTGGAAAAAATATGAGAGTAAATAATGCTGAATACGTTCAGCTGAAGAATTAAGCAGAAATGTCACGAAAGAACCTACAACATATCACCTTAAAGAAATCCGTTTCAAAAAAATCTGAAGAACAAAATTCAGGTAAAATTTTTGAAACTGCTGAAGAAATAGATCTTAAAAAGGTTTATTCCGAAGAAAATGTAAAAGATGCAGGACATTTGAATTTTGCTGCGGGAATCGCACCTTATCTGCGTGGACCTTACAGCACTATGTATGTGATCCGCCCCTGGACAATTCGCCAATATGCCGGGTTCTCCACCGCCGAAGAAAGCAATGCATTTTACAGAAGAAATCTTGCTGCAGGCCAAAAGGGATTATCGGTAGCATTTGATCTTCCAACACACCGCGGGTATGACAGCGACCACGAACGGGTTGTGGGGGATGTTGGAAAAGCGGGAGTTGCCATAGATACGGTGGAAGATATGAAGATTCTCTTTGACAAAATTCCACTGGATAAAATGTCGGTTTCTATGACCATGAACGGAGCCGTTTTGCCAATTATGGCTTTTTACATCGTCGCTGCAGAAGAACAGGGTGTAAAGCCTGAACTGCTTTCAGGAACGATTCAAAACGATATTTTAAAGGAGTTTATGGTACGCAATACCTACATCTACCCTCCTACTCCTTCTATGAAAATCATATCGGATATTTTTGAGTACAGCTCTAAGAATATGCCCAAATTCAACAGCATCAGTATTTCAGGATATCACATGCAGGAAGCAGGTGCTACGGCAGATATTGAGCTTGCCTATACCCTTGCAGACGGATTGGAATATATACGAAAAGGACTTGGAGCAGGAATGGATATAGATTCTTTCGCTCCCCGCCTATCATTTTTCTGGGGCATTGGAATGAACCATTTTATGGAAATTGCAAAAATGCGTGCTGCCAGAATGTTATGGGCGAAACTGGTAAAACAGTTCGATCCAAAAAGCGAAAAATCCCTTGCTCTAAGAACACATTCTCAAACCAGCGGCTGGAGCCTTACCGAGCAGGATCCTTTTAATAATGTTGCCAGGACCTGTATTGAAGCGGCAGCAGCTGCTTTTGGAGGGACTCAAAGTTTACATACCAATGCTTTAGATGAAGCCATTGCCCTTCCAACAGATTTTTCTGCCAGGATCGCGAGAAACACACAGATATTCCTTCAGCAGGAAACAAAAATAACCAAAACCGTAGACCCCTGGGCCGGTAGCTATTATGTAGAAAGTCTTACTCACCAAATCGCTGAAAAAGCCTGGAAACTAATAGAGGAAGTGGAAGAATTAGGTGGGATGACAAAAGCCATTGAATCCGGAGTTCCAAAAATGCGGATAGAAGAAGCCGCTGCAAAAAAGCAAGCCAGGATAGATAGTGAAACCGATATCATTGTAGGCAATAATAAGTATCGTCTTGAAAAAGAGGATCCATTGGTAACCCTGGAGGTAGACAACCAGACAGTACGCCTTCAGCAGCTGGAAAGACTGGAACGGGTAAAGAAAGAGCGCGATGCCAAAAAGGTTAAAAATGCCCTTGAAGCTTTAACGGAAGCCGCTAAAAATAAAGATGGGAATTTACTGGAATTGGCGGTAGATGCTGCAAGGGAAAGAGCTACCTTAGGAGAGATTAGCGATGCTTTGGAAGAAGTTTATGGAAGATATAAGGCGAGAATTCAATCCTTCAGCGGAGTTTATTCAAAAGAGATGAAAGACAATACTTCCTTTAAAAAAGCCAGGGAACTGGCTAATAAATTTGCGGAACAGGACGGGCGTCGTCCACGTATCATGATCGCGAAAATGGGACAAGATGGGCACGATCGCGGAGCGAAAGTGGTGGCTACCGGGTATGCCGATTTGGGATTTGATGTGGATATAGGCCCACTATTCCAGACCCCGGCAGAAGCCGCAAAACAGGCGGTGGAAAATGATGTACATATTCTAGGGGTTTCCTCCCTGGCTGCAGGACATAAAACTCTAGTTCCTCAAGTGATTGAAGAATTAAAAAAGCATGGCCGGGAGGATATTATGGTAATTGTGGGGGGAGTTATTCCATCACAGGATTATCAGTTTTTATTTGATGCCGGAGCAGTAGCCGTTTTTGGTCCCGGAACAAAAATAAGCGAAGCAGCTATTGAATTGCTGGAAATCTTGATAGACGAATAGTGTGAAGTGGAGAATTTAAAATTAAAGATTCAAAATTCAAAATTCAAAATTTCTCAATACTCAATACTCAATACTTAATACTTAATACTCAATACTAATATCTAATATCTATATGGACTACACACAAAAAATGCTTAGAGACGATGCCTTAAAAGGCAAAACAATTGTTGTTACCGGCGGGGGAAGCGGACTCGGAAAAGCGATGAGCACGTACTTTTTAGAATTGGGCGCCAATGTTGTGATCACTTCCAGAAATATGGAAAAACTGGAAAACACAGCCAGGGAACTTGAAGAAAAAACCGGAGGCCAGGTTCTACCTGTACAATGTGATGTCAGGCATTATGACCAGGTGGAAGCCATGGTGAAGGCATCGGTGGAAAAATTTGGACAAGTGGATGTATTGCTTAATAATGCTGCAGGTAATTTTATCTCTCCTACCGAAAGACTTTCAGCTAATGCATTTGATACTATTATCGATATTGTTTTAAAAGGCAGCAAGAACTGTACGCTGGCTTTCGGAAAACACTGGATCGACCAAAAAGAAAAAAACAAGACCATTCTAAATATCGTAACTACCTATGCCTGGACAGGATCTGCCTATGTGGTGCCTAGTGCCACCGCAAAAGCCGGCGTACTTGCCATGACCAGGTCATTGGCCGTGGAATGGGCTAAGTACGGAATACGATCCAATGCGATTGCTCCTGGTCCATTTCCAACAAAAGGTGCCTGGGACAGGTTGCTTCCCGGAGATTTGAAGGAAAAATTTGATCTGTCGAAAAAAGTACCTTTAAAACGAGTTGGAGAACATCAGGAACTGGCAAATTTAGCCGCCTACCTGGTATCTGATTTTTCCGCGTATGTCAATGGTGAAGTGATTACCATTGATGGCGGAGAATGGCTAAAAGGTGCCGGACAGTTTAACCTCCTGGAAGCAATTCCGGAAGAAATGTGGGATCAGCTTGAAGCCATGATAAAATCTAAGAAATAACCAGGAATTTTTCACGATATAATAGCAGAAGCAGTTTCGGAATTAATCTGAAACTGCTTTTTTATTGGAAAAATTTTATAGTTAACAATTCTCTTACATAGGTAAATAACTTAAATCCAATTCTTTATATTTAAAGCAAAAGAAATAAAAATAATGTAACTTCCTTCCCTCAATTTCTTACTTAACTACCCTACTGGTTAAATTTATATTTATAAACAAACAAGTAAAACAAGTATGAAAAAAATTGTAATGAATTCTATTGCTTCACTCCTGTTCATTTGCACAGGAAGTTTTGCACAGGTCGACCGAAAAAACGAAGTAAAAAAAAATCCTTCGGTAAACATTCCTACAGATCCTAATGTAAAAATAGGCAAGCTTGAAAATGGCCTCACTTACTACATCCGTAACAACGGCAAACCTGAGGATAAGTTAGAATTACGCCTTGCCATCAATGCAGGGTCTATTTTGGAAAATGAAGATCAGCAAGGTCTTGCTCACTTTGTTGAGCATATGAACTTCAACGGAACTAAAAACTTTGAGAAAAATGAACTTGTAGATTACCTGCAAAGTATAGGTGTGAAATTTGGTGCCGATCTAAATGCGTACACAGGTTTTGATGAAACAGTTTATATTCTACCAATTCCAAGTGATAATCCCGAGACCCTGGAAAAAGGGTTTCAGATCCTTGAAGACTGGGCGCACAATGCGTTAATGACAGACAAGGACATCGACGAGGAACGAGGCGTAGTTATGGAAGAATACCGGCTTGGCCTTGGCCCGGATAAGCGAATGATGACAGAATATTTACCTAAACTTATGTACGGGTCTCAATATGCTGAAAGACTTCCTATTGGGAAACAAGAAGTTATAGAAAATGCAGATTATGAAACCGTAAGAAATTATTATAAAGATTGGTACAGGCCAGATTTAATGGCTGTGGTAGCGGTTGGAGATCTGGATCCCGAAGTGATGGAACAAAAGATCAAAGATCATTTTTCTAAACTGAAACCGGTTGCGAACCCCAGGGATCGAAAAGTATTTGATCTTCCCAATCATGACGAAACTTTTGTAGCAATAGCTTCAGATAAAGAAGCTCCTTTCAGCCAGGTTCGAGTTTATTACAAAGACCTTGAAAATGCTAAAGATATTGTTACTACCAAGGATTACAGAGATAAGTTAGTTAAAAATCTTTTCTCTACCATGATAAATAACCGTCTGGACGAACTTCGTAATAGTGCAAATCCACCCTTTACCTATGGATTTTCAAGCTATGGGGGAACCTATGCAAGATCCAAGAATGCGTACCAGTCATTTGCGATGAGCGGGGCCGGCGAGCAGTTAAAATCTCTTCGCGCATTGCTTGAAGAAAACGAACGTGTAAAACGTTTTGGATTTAATTCCGGGGAACTGGAAAGGGCTAAAAAAGAATATCTTGCCCAGCTGGACCGTCAATACAAAGACCGCGACAAGCAGGAAAGCAGCAGGATCGTTGGTTCCTATGTGAGTCATTACCTATCTAATGACCCAATTCCGGGAATTGAATGGGTTTCGCAATTTGCCAGTGCTTCCTTACCTACAATAAAGCTTGAAGAGGTGAACAATCTTATCAATGATTTTCTTCATGACCAAAACCGGGTGATCATACTTACCGGACCGGAAAAAGATGATATCACTCAGGTAAAAGAAGAGGAAGTTCTTGGCTTGCTTAAAGAGATTGAGAACTCTGAAATTGCAGCTTATCAGGAAACAGACATTCGCGAGAATTTAATTACCAATGCGCCAAAGGCAGGAACGATTACAAAAGTTGAAAGCAATGATAAAGTTGGATTCAAGAAACTTGTGCTTAGCAATGGTGCAACCGTAGTGTATAAAAATACTGATTTTAAAAACGATGAAATTTTATTTTCTGCATACAGCCCTGGAGGAACTTCGCTGTATTCAGATGAAGATTATCTCAATACCGGATTTGCCAATAGCGGCCTAGCTGAAGCTGGTATTGCAGACCTCTCTCTAAACGATATGAGTAAAATGATGAGTGGAAAGTTGGTTTCTGTTAGCCCAAATATCGGTAGTATTTCTGAAGGTTTTAATGGATCCTCGACGCCTCAGGACTTTGAAACATTGTTCCAGATGGTACATTTATATTTTACTGATCTCAATAAGGATAAAGAAGCTTATAATTCATTTGTGACCAAGCAGAAAAATTTTCTTGGCAACCTATTATCCAATCCTAATTTCTATTTTCAAAATGAACTGGGAAAATTCAGAAATGAAGGAAATTCGCGTTACCTGGGATTTCCAACTCCTGAAGCTTTTGATAGCCAGGATTACGATCTTGCCTATGAGAAATATCAGGAACGTTTCTCCAATGCAGGGGATTTTACTTTTTATTTTGTAGGTAACATCGATGAAGCAAAACTAAAAGAATTTGCTTCAACATACCTTGCCAGCCTCCCTTCCAATGGTGAAAAAGAGGAATATAAGGTTCCGGAATTCAGGGAAGTTAATGAATATCGTAAAAAGGTGATCAATAAAGGAGCCGATCCTAAAAGCCAGGTAACCATCCTTTGGAATGGGGAAACAGGTTATGAGGAAGAAGAAGATTTTGCTCTTGGAGCATTAGGCGAGGTCCTCACAATAAAACTGGTAGAAAAACTCAGGGAAGAAGAAGGTGGAGTTTATGGTGTTGGAGCCAGAGGTTCTATGTCTAAAATTCCTTATGGATCCTATAACTTCAGCATTTCTTTTCCATGTGGGCCGGAGAATGTAGATAATTTGACTGCAGCCGCTTTAACAGAGGTAGAAAAAATTAAAAAGGAAGGCCCTTCAGAAAAAGATTTGGCCAAAGTGAAAGAATCCCTTTTATTAAACCGAAAAGAAAGTCTTAAGCAGAACCGTTTCTGGCTAAACCAACTATCTGCTGCAGAAAGGGAAGAAAAAGATATCAATGAAATGCTGCAATTTGAAGAAAAAGTTGCAGCACTTACGGTTAAAGATTTAAAAGATGTGGCCAATACTTTTTTAAATGACAAGTACCTTTTAGGTATCCTGATGCCGGAAGAAATAGAATAGAAGAATAAAACCTAATTTAAAACCTGACAGGATTATACCTTGTCAGGTTTTTTTTGTTCAAGACTGAATGTAAATCTTTTATCATAATTTAATTCTGTTGAAATCCAGGAGATGCGAAGGAAATCTGACCCAAATTCTAAAGAAAATCACTTTTCATATATATTAATGTATAAGCTGTTAACAAAATCATTTTCTAAACCTGTAATAAATTGTATTTTTACTTTTTAAAACTGAAGATAATTAATGGGTAAAATCATTGCTATTGCAAACCAAAAAGGCGGGGTAGGTAAAACTACCACCTCTATAAATCTGGCAGCTTCCCTGGGAGTTCTTGAGAAAAAAGTTCTATTGATTGATGCAGACCCGCAGGCAAATGCCACTTCAGGGTTAGGAATTGATGTTGAAGGCGTTGAGTTTGGGACGTATCAATTGTTGGAACATTCCATAAAAGCAGAAGAAGCCATCATAAAAACCAGTTCTCCAAATCTTGATATCATCCCTTCTCATATAGATTTGGTGGCTATTGAAATTGAACTTGTAGACCAGGATGAAAGGGAATACATGCTTAAAAAGGCCATTACACACCTAAAGGAAAAGTACGATTATATCCTAATTGACTGTGCCCCTTCCTTAGGACTTTTAACTTTAAATGCCTTAACTGCAGCAGATTCTGTAATAATCCCGATTCAATGTGAATATTTTGCACTTGAGGGTTTAGGAAAATTGCTGAATACCATAAAAAGTGTTCAGAAGATCCACAATAAGAACCTGGATATTGAAGGGCTGTTATTAACCATGTATGATTCCAGACTAAGACTATCAAACCAAGTGGTAGACGAAGTTCAGAAGCACTTTAACGAGATGGTTTTTACCACAATCATTCAGCGAAATGTGCGTTTAAGTGAAGCACCCAGTTACGGGGAAAGCATTATTAATTATGATGCCAGCAGCAAAGGAGCTAATAATTATTTGAGCCTGGCGCACGAAATTATAAAGAAAAATTCCTAAGAAATGGCGAAAGCTACCAAAAAACAAGCATTAGGACGTGGACTTTCGGCATTGCTGAAAGATCCCGACCACGATATAAAATCTGTTGAAGACAAAAATGCCGATAAGTTAGTTGGTCATATTGTAGAACTGGATTTAACTTCTATTGAAATGAATCCCTTTCAACCAAGAACCAGCTTTAACGAAGAATCACTTCGGGAACTTGCTTCTTCCATCAAGGAACTTGGAGTTATTCAGCCTATTACGGTTCGAAAACTTGAGTTCAACAAATACCAGTTGGTTTCAGGAGAGCGAAGGTACCGGGCCTCGGGTTTAATCGGTTTGGAAACCATTCCCGCCTATATTCGAATAGCTAATGATCAGGAATCTCTGGAGATGGCACTGGTGGAAAATATTCAGCGGCAGGATCTGGATCCTATTGAGATCGCAATTTCTTATCAGCGATTGCTGGACGAGATAAATCTTACCCAGGAACAATTGAGCGACAGGATAGGTAAAAACCGGTCTACCATTGCAAACTATTTAAGGTTGCTAAAACTGGATCCTATTATTCAAACCGGGATGCGCGATGGTTTTGTAACTATGGGCCACGGCCGGGCATTGATAAACGTTGAGAACCCTCAAATTCAACTCGATATCTATGAGAAAATTCTTGAGAAATCCCTTTCTGTAAGGGAAACCGAAAAACTGGTGAGAGAATTGAACGGTGAACCAAAAGGAAAAACCACTTCAAAAGAAAAACCCCTGCCACAAAATCTCAAAAAGGGTGTAAAAGAATTTTCAGATTATCTGGGAGCCAAAGTGGATATTAAAGTGGCACAAAAGGGCAAAGGAAAACTTATAATCCCATTTACTTCCGAAGAAGATTTTAACCGAATTAAAAAACTCATCCAGGGTGAGAATTAAATTCATTTTTTCGGGTTTATTTTTCTTATTGCTCACCAATTTCACGGTGGCTCAGGAAGAGGATACTCTTGTGGTAGCATCTGCTGCTGATGTTATTGTTAAAAAAGATCAGGATTACAAACCATACAACGCACTTGCGCCTGCAAAAGCTGCTTTTTATTCAGCTATATTGCCGGGTTTGGGTCAGGCTTACAATGGAAAATACTGGAAAATTCCAATAGCCTATGCCGGATTGGGAGTTGGCATTTATTTTGTCATTGACAATGACAAACAATTGGACAGATACCGAAGTGCTTATAAGAGAAGACTTGCGGGTTTCAATGATGATGAATTCTCAAACCCAAATCCTGGTGGTCCTCCCCGCGTTTCAACCGATGGATTGATTCGGGCTCAAAAATTTTACAGGCGCAACAAAGAACTTGCTCTTTTGGTTACAGCCGGCATTTATGCCCTTAATATTATTGATGCAAACGTAGATGCACATTTACAGCAGTTCAATGTAAGCGAGGATTTATCGCTAAGGCCTGCAGTAAATTTCGATCAATTTACCGGCAAGACAGGTTATGGACTCGGACTCAATTTTAATTTTTAAAACAGCGATTCTTATTCAGAGGATCCAAAACAAAACTTCTGATGCTTCAGGAGCATATTTAATAAACATACAGATGAAAATTGCACTCTCGGGTTACGGGAAAATGGGAAAAACCATTGAAAAAATCGCTCTGGAAAGAGGGCATGAGATCGTACTCAAAATTTCAGAAAATATTGAAGAGTATGATTTAAGCGAAGCTGAAATAGTTATTGATTTCAGCCTTCCAACCGTTGCCTTAAAAAATATTACTACCTGTTTTCAGAATGGATTACCCGTTGTTAGTGGGACTACAGGATGGCTAAAGGATTATGAAAAAGCTGTAAAAGTTTGTACCGAAGAAAATTCAGGTTTTATTTCTGCTTCAAATTTTAGTATTGGAGTTAATCTGTTTTTTGAATTAAACGAGAAACTGGCCAAAATGATGGATGGTTTTAAGGATTATTCAGTAGAAATTGAAGAGGTTCATCACACTCAAAAGCTGGATGCTCCAAGCGGAACAGCTATAAGCCTTGCCCAGCAAATCATAGATAATTCTTCTAAGGAAGGATGGGAACTTGATAAGGCAAAAGAGAATGAGATCCCGATTTACGCAAAACGAATTGAAAATGTTCCCGGAACACATACGGTTTCATATAATTCTAAAGTGGATTCCATAGAGATCAAACATACGGCACATTCCAGGGAAGGTTTTGCTTTGGGTGCTGTAATTGCCGCGGAATGGCTTTTTGGTAAAAAAGGGGTTTTTACCATGAAGGATGTACTTTCCGGTTTAAGCTAATTTTTTGTAACAGATATACCTGAATACACACTAATTCAGTAAATAATATATACTATGACGTTTACCCAATGGTTTTTGTTTATCATTCTGGTCCAGGTAGTTCATTTTTTAGGAACCTGGAAACTCTACATTAAGGCAGGCAGAAAAGGCTGGGAAGCCGCAATTCCCATTTATAATGCGGTAATCCTGATGAAAATTATAAACAGGCCATGGTGGTGGACCCTGCTTTTATTTATTCCAATTGTAAACCTGATCATGTTCCCGGTAATTTGGGTGGAGACCATTCGCAGTTTTGGAAGGCACAGCACCTGGGAAACGGTTCTGGTAGTACTCACCGGCGGACTTTATATTTTTTACCTGAATTATGTTGCAGATGTTACTTATATTCAGGAAAGAAGTCTTAAACCAAGAACGGGTGCGGGAGAATGGATAAGTTCTGTGCTTTTTGCCGTAATTGCAGCCACACTAGTTCACACCTACCTTATTCAGCCTTTTACAATACCTACATCTTCCCTTGAAAAATCACTCCTGGTAGGAGATTTTCTTTTTGTAAGCAAGTTTCATTACGGGGCAAGAACACCTTTAACCGCCGTTGCTTTTCCTATGGTTCATGATACCATCCCGGTTGCGAATGTAAAATCATACCTGGAAAAACCACAGATACCATATTTCAGACTTCCCGGTTTTCAGGATATTGAAAGAAACGACATTGTTGTTTTTAACTGGCCGGTAGATACCATGAAAAACATGTATTATACAGATAAGTATTATTACAAACCAATAGATAAGAAAACCAACTATGTGAAGCGTGCAGTTGCGGTTCCCGGGGATTCTCTTCAAATAATCGACGGAAAGATCCATATAAATTCCCAACCACTGGAACTTCCGGAAAGAGCCAGACCACAGTTTTCTTATGAGGGAACAACCAAAGGCCAGGCATTTGATTATAATTATTTATATGAACGCTACGACATAACCGATCCTTATGGTTATAATCCCAACAACAATACCTTCCGAATAAACCTTACTGAAGAAGCCTTTGCGAAATTCAAGAACCATCCCAATGTAGCTTCTATTCAAAGAGTGATCGATACTGTAGGAAGAGAAGCCGATATTTTCCCGGCAAGTCAGGATATATCCTGGAATCGTGATAATTTTGGTCCCATTTATATTCCGAAAAAAGGGGAAACAATTTCAATCACGCAGAAATCTCTTCCTTTTTACAAGAGAATCCTTGAAGTTTATGAAGGCTCTGAAATGGGAATTGAAAATAAAATTAGTCAAAATGGCACGCAAATCCTGTTAAACGGATCACCGATGGAATCCTACACCTTTAAACAGGATTATTACTGGATGATGGGTGACAACAGGCATAATAGCTTAGACAGCCGTTATTTTGGCTATGTGCCGGAAAATCATGTGGTAGGAAAACCTGTTTTTATATGGATGAGTTGGGATGCCAATGGAAAAGGCTTTTTTGATAAAATTAGATGGGAACGCATGTTCACCACCGTAAGCGGAGGAGGTACTCCAATCTCCTATTTACCCTATTTTCTTATAGTGGTGGTTATTCTAATAGGATTTAATTATTTCAAAAAAAGCAGGGATTCTTAATTTTCAAAAAGCTCCAAGATGCAGGAAATTTTGCTACACCTCCCCTACTTCGGACCGGTTTCCCATTTTGCGGAGCTGGTAAAACCTGCTGGAATTTGGTTTGAAAATGAAGATAATTATCAAAAGCAAACCTACAGGAACCGCATGTATATTTATGCTGCAAATGGAAAATTATTACTGAATATTCCTGTCAAACACCTTCCTAAATCCAATCCAAGACAACATCAAAAATATAAAGATATAAAGATAGAAAAAAATCTTAAGTGGCAGAAACAACATTGGAAGTCATTAAAATCTGCCTATCAAACATCTCCGTTCTTCGAGTTCTATGAAGATGAACTGGTTCCGCTTTATCTTAAAGAGTATGATTTTCTGATGGATTTTAATTATGATTGTTTGGAGGTGATTTGCACTTGCCTTCAGTTGAAGGTCGATTATAAAAAGACTACAGAATATTTACACGAAGCTAAAGATTTTATCGATAAGAGGTATCTTATCAATGCTAAATCAAACATCCAAATTCCGGAATATGTCCAGGTTTTTCAGGAGAAAAAAGGTTTTTTGCACAATCTTTCCATATTGGATTTACTTTTTAGTGAAGGTCCAAATACGCCCAATTATTTGAAAAATCTTAGATAACAGTTACCATTTTATATGACTCATAATTGGAAAGTGATCGGATAATTTTTGATCGTTAAACGTCTCGAAAGAATTTATTTCCAGCTCTTTATCGACTAACAGAAAATCGATGCGTAGAGGAAAATAACTAAGATCAAAGGATTTTCCAAATCCGGATCCTGCCTCGAGAAAGGCATCTTTGAAACGATCTCTTTTGATGTATTTATAGATATAGGAAAACGCGGTATTGTTGAAATCCCCTAAAATAATCGTTTTATATGGAGATTTGTTTACTTCCTCCATCATCAATTCGGCCTGTTCCTGCTGAAGTTTAAATCCGTACCCAATTCGACCTATTAACTTTTTCGAATCTCCTTCCTGAAGGTCTTTAATTTCCGGTTTTATATTCAGCGACTGAAAATGCACATTAAATATCCGTAGGGTATCCCGGTTTTTAACTATATCCACAAAAATCGCATTGTTGTTGCCATTATGTGGAAAATCTACAGAATGCTCTTTAATGATAGGATATTTTGAAAATATTGCAGAACCAAACTCTGAATTTTCATCCTTAAGTTTAATAAAGCTATAAGGATACGTTTTTGTCAATCCGGACACACCTACGTAATGTTCCTGGGTAACCAGGATATCAGGATCTTTTTCTTTTACAAAGGCAGCGATCTTTTGCGGGATTGATTTATCATTGGTCCATTCGTATGCATTGAACATCCGCACATTGTAACTCATTATGGAAAGATCTTGGGGAGTGGAGCTATTCACACTTCCAAACTGAATCCAGGAAATTACGTTGGAATAGCCAAGGATTAGAATAATAAAGGACAATAAAAACTGACGTTTAATTCTAATGGCCCAAAACAGCATGAACAGGATGTTTGTCAGTATTAAAACCGGAACACCCAAACTTAATACAGACAATAAAGGAAATGCAGCGGGTGGTACGAACGGCAATAAATAAGAAAGCAAAAGAGCAAATGCTACCAAAGAATTTAAAAAAAACAGGAATTTATCAAATAACCCGAGTTTTCTCATCTAAGTATCTTTCCCGGCATTAAACAAAAAATCCTTTTCCTGTTTAGTAAGGCTTTCATATCCGCTTTTGCTGATTTTATCTAAAATAGAATCGATTTTTTCCTGTTTTTCAGTCTTGCTTATTTTTGAGGAAGAAGCTTTTGAGGCGGTGTGTCCGGTTTTTTTATAAACAGTACGCATAATTGGTTTTGACTTTTTTGAGCCTTCGAAAAGGGCAAGAAACCAGATGACTGCTTTTTCAAATCCGCTGGCGATATCATTTCCTTTTGCCAATTGGGATGAGTAAAAATATCCAAATAACGCCCCTCCCAGGTGAGCAAAATGTCCACCCGCATTTCCGAAGGGAATTTGAACAACATCCAATATCACCAAAAAAGCAGCAATATACCAGAATTTCACACTTCCCAGGATGAGCAGGCGAATGCCCATGTGGGGAATTCTGGTAGCTATTCCAACCAATACAGCCATCACCCCGGCCGAAGCTCCTAACAAATAAGAACGACCGGTAGCCTGGAAGGCAGGAAATAAATTATAACTCAACATATACACCATCGCACCAACTATTACTCCCAGAAAATAAAAGGTGAGTAATTTTTTTGCCGAAAAATAGCTTAGAAAATAACTTCCGGCATAGAAAAGAATAAGCATGTTGGATAAAATGTGCCAAATACCGGAGTGCATAAAAGAATAGGTGATAATAGACCAGGGTTTAAAAATAAATTCCCCGGGTTCTTTCGGAAAGACGAGCCATTCTAATAAAAAATCAGAAGGCAATTGAAACAAAAAAGCGATGGTCCTAAAAACATAAAACAAAATAAAAACCAGCACGTTTATGCCTATTAGTTTTTCAACCACCGAAGCTGTTTGAAATTTATGTCTTATTTTATCTGCTGCGCTCATCAATCCCAACGGTTTTGGTTAAACTGATTCTTTTTCCAGTACCACATCATAATAAATCCGAATAACGCACCTCCCACATGGGCAAAGTGTGCTATCCCACCTCCAAATAACGAATATCCTGTGAATCCTGAAAATAAATCTATCCCAATTAATACCGGAATAAATATTTTGGCTTTAATTGGAATTGGAACAAAAAGCAAAAAGAGTTCCACATTGGGAAATAACATTCCAAAAGCTACCAGAATTCCATAAATAGCACCGGAAGCTCCCACTGCAGGAGTATTAAAAGCGGTAAACATACTTTCCAGGGTCTCCCGCGGCACCGAATCTAAAATAGCAGTAGAATATTGGCCGGTTTCCAATAATTGCTGGATAGTTGCCGGATTCATTCCTGCTTCAATTAAAGTGCTGTACGCACTTTCTACATGAAAATAATTCACCAGGGAATGTATGATAGCTGCTCCAATTCCACAGGAAAAATAAAAGAACAAAAATTTATTCTTTCCCAGCATTTGTTCTATTGGACTACCAAAGGCCCATAGTGCATACATGTTAAACAGGATATGCATAAAACTCCCGTGCATGAACATATGGGTAATTACCTGCCAAACTCCAAAATTATCATTCTGAAAAAACCATAAAGAGAAAATTTTATAGGTGAAATCCCCGATAAACATTGTTCCTGCAAAAAATATTGCATTTATAATTATAAGTACTTTTACAGTATCTGTAATTCTTCCCATTTACATGAATTTTTTTTCCAGTTCTTCAACCGGCAAGGTAATAAAAACAGGTTTGTTAAAAGGGGTAATTGAAGCCTCTTTACAGGCAAATAACCCGTTGACTATATGCTGTTGTTCTGTAGAATTCAATAAATTTCCAGATTTCACTGCCATACTCTTTGCCAGGGATTTAGCAAGAAGATCTGTTTGTGAAAAGTTATTTTCGGGAATCTCATTTTCAAAATCAGATAAAAGTTGTTCCAGTAACATTTCCACTTCACTCTCGAGAATAAGCGTGGGAATTCCTGTTATTTCTACGGAATCTGATTTTATTTCAGAAAAAATAAATCCGGTTTGCTCCAGGGAATCCTTTATTCCTTTGAGTAATTCTATTTCCGGCTGGTTAAACTGAAGGATCAACGGAAATAACAATTGCTGACTTACCGCTGCAGAAACCGTTATGCTTTTTAAAAGTTCTTCATAAAGGATCCTTGTGTGAGCCCGGTGCTGGTCTATCACCAACATCCCATTTTTAAGCGTGGTAATGATGAATTTTTTATTAAGCTGAAAGGTGGTATTCTGAACCTGCTCAGATTTATATGCTCCAAAAAGATTCCCGGTAACCTCTTCGCTTTCAAACTCTATTTGCCCCACATCCGGATCTATCCCAGAAGATTCACTTTTTAGTCCGGAATAAAGACTTTCCCAGCCAGCAGATTCCTGTTTATAATCGTTTCTGAAACTGCCCCGTTGCTCATTCTTAAAAGGATTAAAATCCCTGTCTACCTCCACATGTGGAGCCGAAGCATGCTTTTTCTCATAATCGTAGGGTGTATCGAGGGTAGGGTCTCTTTCAAAATCCAAAACCGGAGCTACATTAAATTGCCCAAGACTATGTTTAATGGCACTTCTTAAAATTGCATACAAAGCATGCTCATCATCAAATTTAATTTCAGTTTTTGTAGGATGAATGTTTATATCGATACTTTTAGGATCAACTTGTAGGTATAAAAAATAACTTGGATAGCATTTATCCTTCAGCAAACCTTCAAAAGCTGCGGTAACGGCATGATTTAAATAAGGACTTTTAATGAACCTGTCATTTACAAAAAAGAACTGTTCGCCACGGGTGCGTTTGGCATATTCAGGTTTTCCAACAAATCCTGAAATTTTCAAAATTTCGGTATTTTCATTAACGGGCACCAGTTTCTCATTGGTCTTTCCTCCAAGAATATTCGTGATCCTTTGCCTGTAATTGGTATCCGGGAGTTGAAATAACTCGCTTGAATTATGCACCAACGAAAATGCAATATGCGGATGAGCCAGGGAAACACGTTGGAATTCATCTATAATATGCCGGGTTTCCACCGTATCCGATTTCAGGAAATTTCTTCTTGCAGGGATATTATAAAAAAGGTTTTTCACACTTATGGATGTTCCCGGGGAAGTTACGCAGGCATCCTGAGAAATAATTTCACTTCCTTCAATCCTGATGCAGGTTCCTACTTCATCTTCCTCCCTCCGGGTTTTGAGTTCCACATGCGCAATCGCCGCTATGGAAGCCAGTGCCTCTCCCCTGAAGCCCTTTGTTTGAAGGCTAAAAAGATCTTCTGCCGCCTTTATTTTGGATGTCGCATGACGTTCAAAGCTTAGCCTGGCATCTGTGAGGCTCATCCCAACCCCATTATCAACAATGGTAATAAGTATTTTACCTGCTTCTTTTATATAAACCTGGATATTGCTGGCCTTCGCATCAATGGAGTTTTCGAGTAATTCCTTTATAACAGACGCAGGGCGTTGTACTACTTCTCCCGCAGCGATTTGATTGGCTACGTGGTCCGGCAGCAGATGGATAACATCTTTCATGTATAATTTAATTCGAAAAGATGGATAAATCGAAGTCGATGATCCACAGGAAAAGAAGGATCAAAATGATGATGATATAGATTACTCTTTTATTGATCTCCCGGTTTCCCCTGGTCCTGCTCGAGGTACGGGCATCGGCCCATTGGGAACCAAAATCTATGGAGTTGGTAGTGTTCTTGTATTTGTTGAATTTTGATTCAAAGGAGTAAATATTGCCCTCTTCTTTCCCTTTATAATAACGTGGAGTGTAATTATAGCGGGAATTCTTTCGGAGTTTGCCTAAATTGAGTTTCAAAATTTTCGGATTTATATAAGTTCAAATTTACTTAAAAAGCTGCAGAAAATAAAGCTTGTTTAGGTAATTTTAAGGGAACAAGAATAATGCCGAATATAGGAAATTAGAAACGGGCATCTTTCCGGAGTTGTGCCATTTTAATAGCAGCCACTCCGGCTTCAGATCCTTTATTTCCATGTTTTCCCCCAGAGCGGTCAATGGCCTGTTGCATATTTTGATCGGTTAGCACACAAAAAATCACAGGAATATCGTGAAGTACGTTAAGATCTTTGATTCCCTGGGAAACTCCCTGGCAAACAAAATCAAAATGTTTGGTCTCCCCTTCTATCACACTCCCAACAGCGATAATGGCATCCAGCATATCATAACTTTCCTGCATTTTTTTACAGGCATAAATAAGCTCAAAACTCCCGGGAACATTCCAGCGCACAATATTTTCATTGAGGACCCCGTTTTCTTTCAGGGCATTAAAAGCACCCTGGAATAAACCTTCGGTTATCTCCTCGTTCCATTCTGCTACCACAATTCCAAAACGGAATTCCTTTGCATCCGGAACCCGGCTTTTATCGTATTCTGAAAGATTTTTACCTTCGGTAGCCATAAGATTTTATTATTTCATTGCCTGAGCTCTCCCCAGGTAAGCAGGTACCTGACTGGCTTCAGGAGCATCAGAGAATTCATCTTTGATCCTGTTTAAATACTTGACAGCTTGTTCTCCTTTTCCCAATTCTATCGCAGTAAGAGCAGCCTTCAGCAAAAACCTTGGGGCTGTAAACCCATTGGAACGCATAGAAGCAGCCTCATCATAATAACTTAAGGCTTCTTCCGGTTGATCCAATTGCATAAATGCATCTCCAATTCCTCCTTTGGCCAAAGGCGCAAGGATCTCATCATCACTTTTAAAATCCTCAAGATATTCGATAGCTTCCTGATACCTGTTAGAATTTAAATATGCAAATCCCGCATAGTAATTGGCAAGATTAGCTGCATTGGTACTGCTATATTCGTCGATGATGTCAAGAAAACCATATTTCCCTTCGCCACCGTTTAATGCCATATTATATAAAGAGTCACTTTGCGCGCCAGATCCGGCTAATGCAGCATCAAAATACTGCTGTGACTGGAACATTTCATTTGCTGCTTCAAGTTCCTTTGGCTCCTGAACAAAACGTTGCCATCCCAGGTAACCCAGGATTACCACAGCCGCCAAACCAACGATAACATAAATGTATTTTTGATTTTCAGCTACAAAGGCTTCTGTTTTATTTGCGCCTTCATCCAAAGTATTAAATACCTCTGCAGTTGTAGATTCGTCCTCTACTTTTTTTGCCTGTTCTTCCTTATTGCTTGGTTTATGTCCTTTTTTCTTGTAAGTCGCCATAGAATTGGTTTAATGTGTGGCAAAAATAAAATTTTTATTCAGATAAAAAAGGGAAAAATTTTGTTATTTTTTAATAATTTTAACGCTATTCCTGTACCTTTACATCTCAAACTATTTTAATCATTAAGCTGAATTACAGCACTTTATGTTTTTAAAAACCCTTTCATTAGTCAATTATAAGAATTTTACTACCGCTGCCTTTGATTTTGATTCAAAAATAAATTGTTTGGTAGGTCATAATGGGGTTGGAAAAACCAATGTGCTGGATAGTATTTACCATCTCTCCTTCGGAAAAAGCTATTTCAACCCAATTACCAGTCAGAATATTAATCATGAGGCTGAATTTTTCGTAATCGACGGTACTTTACAGAAGAATGACCGGGAAGAGCATATTTTGGTAAGTGCGAAACGCGGACAAAAAAAAGTAATTAAACGCAATAATAAAGCCTACGAAAAATTTAGCGAGCACATTGGCTTCATTCCTGCCGTTATCATTTCCCCGGGAGACCGGGATCTTATTATAGAAGGCAGTGAAACCCGCCGGAAATTCATGGATGGTGTGATTTCCCAAAGCGATCAGGAATACCTGAATGTATTGATACAGTATGGAAAAGTGGTTGCACAAAGAAATGCCCTTTTGAAATTTTTTGCTGCAAATTCCAAATTTGACAGGGACACCCTGGATATCTACAACGCTCAAATGAGCGAGCTGGGAAATTTACTTTTTGAAAAAAGAAAGACCTTTCTGGAAGAATTCATTCCCATTTTCGATAAACGCTATGCTGAAATCACCAACCAAAAAGAAAAGGTTGCCATAACATATAAGAGCCAGTTATTTGAAAAACCGATTTCTGACTTGCTGGAGCAGAATCTACAAAGGGATATGATGCTTCAATATAGTAGTGTTGGACTTCATAAAGATGATCTCAGTTTTGAGATCGAAGGGCATCCAATTAAAAAATTTGGATCTCAGGGTCAGCAAAAATCTTTTCTCATCGCTTTAAAACTCGCTCAATTCGATTTCATAAAAAAACTGAGTAAATCCAGCCCGTTATTGCTTTTGGATGATATTTTTGATAAGTTGGACGAACAACGCGTAGCGCACATTGTTGCCCTGGTTGCCGAGAATGAGTTGGGACAAATATTTATTAGTGACACCCACCCGGAAAGGACAGAAAAAGTGGTAAAAGAAAGCAATCAGTCCTATAAAATGTTTAGATTGTGATTTGTTCCGAAGGATCTATTTTTCAAAAAAATAATTATAAAATCCAAATCTTTTAAATGAAAAACCTCCTATTAATAATCCTGTTTTCAGTTGTAATTACAAGTTGTAAAAAACAAACTCCCGAGGAAAAACTCGTCTATCTCAAAGGATACTGGGAGATCGAAAAAGTAGAATTTTCCAGGGATTCCATCAAAGAATTCCGGATGAGTGAAAATGTAGATTATTTTGAAATTGAAGATGGTATTGGTTTCCGAAAGAAAGTCCGCCCTCAATATGACGGCACCTACATCGTGACAGAAGATGAAGAAAAGATCGAAGCAAAAATCGAAAATGACAGCCTGAATTTATATTACTCTACCCCGTTCGATTCCTGGAAAGAAACTGTCTTAAAAGCGGGAGAAGATAAAATGAGTATCAGGAACAACCGGGGAATTATTTATCATTATAAAAGATTT
Organism: Gillisia xinjiangensis; assembly: GCF_046298265.1. Taxonomy (NCBI): domain Bacteria; kingdom Pseudomonadati; phylum Bacteroidota; class Flavobacteriia; order Flavobacteriales; family Flavobacteriaceae; genus Gillisia; species Gillisia xinjiangensis. Next base: position 24,332 of record NZ_JBKAHK010000009.1, read on the forward strand.
AAATCATTATTAAGCGAGCTAGATGAAGAAGAGATATAACGAAAACATGAAACTTAGCGATGCTTTACAGGACTTTGTGGCAAGCAACAAACTTCAATCAGGCTTGGACAAAGTAAATGCAAAGGATGTGTGGAATGCACAAATGGGGCCGGCAATAGAAAAATATACCACTTCCATAAAACTTGATGGCAGTACACTTTATGTGCAATTGAGTTCATCAGTCCTGAGGGAAGAACTGAGTTATGGGAAAGAAAAGATCGTCAAACTCCTTAATGAAGAATTAGGTAAGAATCTCATCACCAAGTTGGTTTTAAGGTAAAAGTACCGAACCTTTAAAACCAGTCTTCTAAATTTTCTTTAAAAAAATTAGAACCCACCCAAGTAACCTTATTATTATTTTAAACAAACTTAAATTTAAAAAAGCACCCCTCCTTCCCAAGGAGAGGTGGCCAAAGGCCGGGGTGGTTGCAGTTATAATTTAATTCCATTACCCTTCCGTCTTAATCGCCAGATAAATTCGGGTAATTAGAAACATCCCAGTTCCGATTAATCCACACCGCCCGTACCGTTCGGGCGGGTTTCCTTTTATCCTGACGTTTCGGGAGGAAGGAGCCCTTTTGTTTATTCTATTATTTAAACGAACTTAAATTTTAAAATCAAAAACCTAGTGGAGCCCCTAAGGTATGTACCTGTAATATCGGGAGGAAAATACTTTTAAAAAAAATTCGGGTTAAACCCGCAATAAGGATTTAAAAAAAACTTAAACCTTTCATTTATTTTTTATTTCCTGTCTTAAATAATTAACTTTAAGAAGATATAAAGCCGGGGAGTTATGAAGGTGAACAGGAAAGAAATGATTGATAGTCAGTTAATTAAAAAAGGCATAAGCGACCCCTGGGTTTTACAAGCAATGCGGAAGGTAGATCGTGCACTTTTTATTCCGAATGAAATGAGGGAGTTCGCTTATGAAGACAGGCCTTTAAATATTGGAAAGGGACAAACAATAAGCCAACCTTTTATGGTTGCCTATATGGCTCAGGAATTAAAACTAAAACCAAAAGATATAATCCTTGAAATTGGAACCGGTTGTGGTTATCACGCGGCCATTTTGGCCAACATCGTAAGACACGTTTATAGTATTGAAGTGATAGAATGGCTGGAAGAATATGCCTGTGCAAACCTGGAAAAAGCAGGAATTAAAAATGTAACAACCCGTTGTGGAGATGGTTTCCAGGGTTGGCCAGATAGAGCCCCTTTTGACGCTGTTTCCCTCACTGCTGCACCACCCACCATACCTGAACCTCTTAAAAAACAAATTAAAATTGGAGGGCGTTTGCTTGCCCCGGTAGATACTTTAAGGCAGCAACTAAAACTTCTGGAAAGAACCGGAGATGATGCCTTTATTGAAAACAGGCTCCTGATGGTAAGTTTTGTTCCCATGACGGGAGAAGCACAGAAATAGAGGACGATTTCTATTGCTTTTTCGGGCGGAAAATGAAATTTATAAGAAAGAATAAGACAAAAAAACCACCCAAAAGAGGGTGGTCATTACTTATTTGCAAAAAAAATGCTTAAAACATTTCTCTTCCGGCGAAATGAAAAGCAGATTCTATAGCTGCATTTTCATCGCTATCGCTTCCGTGGATCGCATTTTCAGCGATTGAAGCAGCATATTTTTTTCTGATAGTTCCTTCAGCAGCATCCTCAGGATTGGTAGCACCAATCAAGGTTCTGAAATCTTCTACCGCGTTATCTTTTTCTAAAACAGCAGCTACAATGGGTCCCTGCGTCATATAATCCACCAATTCCCCATAAAATGGACGTTCTTTATGCACTTCATAAAATGTTTGTGCATCGCTTTTTGTCATTTGGGTCATTTTCAGTGCAACAATCCTGAAACCTGAAGCATTGATCTGTTCAAGGATCGCACCGATGTATCCTTTTTCAATTGCATCGGGCTTAAGCATTGTAAATGTTCTATTATTTGCCATCTTGTGGTTTTTAAATTTTCGGCAAAAATAAACAAATCAACCAAGTCTACAAGTCTATTTATGCTTTTAATCAAAAACCTCGGGGAAAGCCCCGAGGTATGTCCCGATAATTATCGGGAGGAAAAAACTTATAAAAATTCAGGTTAAACCCTCAATGAGGGATTAAGTGATTATTTATAGACCTGTATCAATTCCTGTTGCAACGTATTTCCCACTCCCCTCATTTGCATCGTTATTTTTTTTTTGCTGAAATCAAAAAACAGCAAACCAAAGCTCAAATCACTTATTACTTCTCCCACTCTGTATTGATTTGGTTCTCCCGAAAAACTGGTGTAAGTATGCGTTAGTCCGCTGGAAGTAAAATCGATCAACGGATATTTTAAAGATGGGATTTCTACTTTAGAAAATTCTGAAATATGTCTGTCCCCGCTTAAAAGGACAATATTTTCGGCATTAGAGGAACTAATAAGCGCTTTTAATTTTTCCATTTCCTTCGGAAAATTGCCCCAGGTTTCAAACCCATGTTCCGCTGAAAGAAGCTGTATACTGCTCACTATTAAATTAAAGTCGGCTTTGCTATTTTTCAATTCACGCTCCAGCCATTTCCATTGTTCTTCTCCCAAAACAGTACCTTCCATATTAGGATCATATCGCTTATCGGGGTCTTCGCTTTTTATCAAATTAGATCTAAAATATCGTGTATCCAGCAGGATTACCTTTATACTGCCATTTTCGAGCTTGAAAAGCTGGCTGTGATAGACACCTTCCCGCCGCCGTCGTTCATCGTTTTGAGGGACCTCCAGAAAATTCAAAAATTTCTCCTGACTTTCCTTTTTATATTTCCATTCGGTTCCGGCATCGTTCTTTCCATAGTCATGATCATCCCAGGTCGCTAAAACAGGAGTGGAAGAGATCAGTTTTTGATAACCCGGGTTGGCCTTTTGAATTGTATAATCCTGTTCCATTTTATTCATATTCCGGGTATCGGCGTAAATGTTATCGCCACCCCATATAAACACATCCGGTTTGTTTGCAATTATTGGGTCCCATAGGGGTTGCGGGAGATTCTGTTTATTACAACTTCCAAAGGCGATGGTAAAATCGGCACTTTCGATACTATTTAATTCAATAGGTTTATCCGGCTCCAAAGCCTGGTTTTCTTCAGGATTTTTTCCAGTTGCACAAGAATTCAGAAGCAATAATAGTAGGGATACCCATAAATTTTGTTTCATTTGTGGTAAATTTCAGAATTCAAAAATAAGAAATCAATTTTATTGAAAATGTTATTAAATTGTATCTTTACGCCTTATTATGATAGAACAAAGTATTTTAGAGATCACTTCCGCACTTTCTGTAGCCAAGAATATAATTATTGTACCACATAAAGGCCCCGATGGCGATGCCATGGGATCCTGCCTGGGACTGTATCATTTTTTGAAGGAAAAAAAGCACGAAGTAAAAGTAATTGCCCCAAATGATTTTCCAAAATTTCTTAAATGGCTTCCTGGTAGTGAGGACGTTATAATTTATGAAAATGAGGCAGAACACTGCAATAGGTTAATCGATGCAGCCGAAATAGTTTTCACCCTGGATTTCAATGTTTTGGCCCGTACTGGAGAGATGGAGGAGCCCCTGAGAGCATCGGAAGCGATTTTTATCATGATAGATCATCATCCGGAACCATCAGATTATGCAAACCATACCTATAGCGATGCAACGATGAGTTCCACCTGCCAGATGGTATTTAAATTCCTTCAGAAATTAAGAGCCGTAAAGCACATTAGCCCGGAAATAGCCACTTGCCTGTATACCGGAATTATGACAGATACGGGCTCCTTTAAATACAGTTCTACTTCCAGTGAAACTCACCGCGTAATAGCTGAACTAATTGATAAAGGAGCAGACAATACCCGAATTCACCAACAGATTTATGACACCTTTTCTCAAAGTCGGATGCAACTTTTAGGAGTAGCCTTGCAAAATTTGCGAGTAAACAATGAATTAAGAACAGCATATATCACACTTTCTCAGGAAGAATTAGACAAGAACAACTTCAAAAAGGGAGATACCGAAGGTTTTGTCAATTATGGATTATCTCTGGAAGGAATTATATTTGCAGCCATTTTTATAGAACATAAAAAAGATGGTATTATAAAAATCAGTTTCAGATCTAAAGGGGATTTTTCAGTAAATGCTTTTTCCAGAGCCCATTTTAGCGGGGGTGGCCATTTAAATGCCGCAGGAGGTAAGAGTGAGCTTTCTATGGAATATACGGTAACAAAATTTAATACTGTTTTACCGGAGTATAAAGAAGAATTAAGCTTATGATGTACTTAAAGTATACGATGATCCTTTTGGGATTTCTTGTTTTTGGATGTAAAACTCCGGAAGCCAGAAGGCCTGTAACCCAAAATTCGGGATCATTCATCAATGAATCCATTCAAAGAAACAAGAAACTTGTTGCTAAAGAAGAAGCACAGATTTTAGAAATTGTTGAACGCGATTCCGTAACCGAATATATCCCCTCAGAAAATGGTTTCTGGTATTACTATAATAAAAGATCTACGGATTCCCTAAACATCAATACTCCCGAATTTGGGGATGTGGTTGAATTCGATTATTCAATCAAAGCTATAGACGGTCAGGATATTTATGCTGAAGGAGAATTGCCAAGAAAAAACTATGCAATAGACAAAGAAGAACTTTTTGGCGGATTGCGGGAAGGAATAAAATTGATGAAAGAAGGGGAGGTTGTTACTTTTATATTCCCTTCACATAAAGCTTTTGGATATTATGGTGACAAAAATAAGATTGGCACCAATGTCCCCATAATAACCAAAGTAACTTTACATTCAATAACTGAACAAACCAATAAAAATAACAATGATTAGTATGAAATAAGCATAACGAAAATACGATACAAAAACCAATAAAAATATGCGAATTGCATATAACCATTAAAAAACGCTTGTATTGAGCGAAATCGAAATAATAAATATCTACATATGAAAAAATTAAGTTTTCTGTTTGTTTGTGCAATTTTAGTAGGCCTGGTAGGCTGTAAAGAAGATTATCCCGATTTAGAGGATGGTCTTTATGCAGAATTTAATACAAGCCATGGCAACTTTGTAGCCGAATTATACTTTAAAGAAACTCCTATTACCGTAGCCAATTTTGTTTCTCTTGCAGAGGGCAAACCCCATAAAATGGTGGATAGCGCTTATAAAGGAAAGAAATTTTATGACGGACTTACCTTTCATAGGGTAATAAAAGATTTTATGATTCAGGGTGGAGATCCTACCGGAACCGGATCCGGTGGACCTGGGTACAAGTTTCCAGATGAAATCGTTGATTCTTTATCCCACGATTCGAAAGGATACTTATCTATGGCCAATGCAGGCCCCGGAACCAACGGAAGTCAGTTTTTTGTAACACTTGCTCCAACCCAATGGCTGGATGGAAAACATACCATTTTTGGAAAAGTGCAGGAAGGTATGGCCGTTGTAGACAGTATAGGTAAAGTTGAGACAGTTGGCCAGGACAAACCTGTAAAGGATATTGTGATAAAAGAGGTTAAAATTATTCGAAAAGGAAAAGATGCCAAAGATTTCAATGCTGCCGAAGTTTTTGAAAATAAATTGGCAGATTTGAAAGCCGAAGAAGAAAAAATGCTGCAAAAACAGAATGCTGCAAAAACAGCGAATGCTGAGAAGTTTGCCGCGATGAAAGAAGATGCGGAAGAACTTGAAAGCGGGTTAATGATCCATTTCCTTGAAAAGGGAGAAGGCGATAAACCTGCCGACGGTACAATGGTAAAAATTGATTACGCCGGATATTTCGCAGATGGAACTTTATTTGATACCAGTATAGAAGAAACTGCCGTTCAGGGTGGAGTATTCAACCAACAAAGAAAAGACCAGGTTGGATATAACCCGATGCTTATTCCTTATGGACCGGATGCACAAGTGATTGCCGGATTTAAAGAAGGATTACAGCAAATGAAGGTTGGAGATAAAGCTATTATCTACATCCCATCACACCTTGCATATGGAGAAAGAGGAGCCGGAAATGTTATCCCTCCTAATACCGATTTGATCTTTGAATTGAATATGGTAGGAGTTCAGGAATAAACTGAAACCTTTTAAACTAACAAAGCGGCCTTCTTAGAAAAAAAGAAGGCCGCTTTATTAGTTTCAAAATCAACTTTATTTATTCGGAATATTTTTAAGGATTTCCAGAACAAATTTCCAGTATTTCTGGGCCGATTTAATGCTGGCGCGTTCATCGGGAGAATGTGCTCCCCGAATTGTGGGTCCAAAAGAGATCATATCCATATCTGGATAATGGTTTCCTATAATTCCACACTCCAAACCTGCATGGCAGGCAGCAATATCAGCTTTTTCGTGAAACATTTTCTGATACAATTCATCCAGCACGGTTAAAATAGCCGAATCCCGGTTTGGTGCCCATCCCGGATAATCCCCGCTTAATTCAACGTCAAATCCAGCCAGTTCAAAACCGGATCTTAATCCGTTTGCAAGATCATCTTTTGAAGATTCTACAGAGGAACGGGTCAAACACTTCACTATAATTTTTCCATTTTTCACCTCAACTTTGGCAACATTATTCGATGTTTCCACAAGCCCATCTATTTCGGGACTCATTCTGTAAACTCCATTATGCGCTACATATACAGCCTTTAAAATCGCTTCCTGAACTTTGGTTTCCATCACTTTTTCAGGAACTTCAACATCAGTGATACCAACTGCAAGATTTGGTTCCAGCTTGATGAATTCATCCTTTATTTTCTGTATTTCATTTTCAAGCTCACTTAACAATACTTTTTCCTGAAGATCGTCCACAACAACAATGGCTTCACTTTCTCTTGGAATCGCATTGCGAAGACCTCCTCCGTTAATTTCAGAAATTCTAATATCCAGATTTTCAGAAACACTAAATAAAAGTCGGTTCATCAATTTATTGGCATTCCCCAAACCTTTGATAATATCCATTCCGGAATGACCACCTTTCAAACCATTAAGTATAATTTTAAATGCTTTGGAACCTTCAAGGGTGTTTTCTTCCTTGTACGATCTCGTTGCGGTAAGATCCACACCACCGGCACAACCTATTCCTATCTCATCATCTTCCTCGGTATCAAGATTTAAAAGGATCTCTCCCTTTAGCAGTCCCGGCTCAAGGCCTTTTGCTCCTGTCATCCCCGTTTCTTCATCTATGGTGAACAAGGCTTCCAGCGCAGGGTGTTGGATAGAATCACTCTCAAGAATTGCCATAATAGTGGCAACACCAAGACCGTTATCCGCTCCAAGGGTTGTCCCTTTTGCTCTCACCCAATCTCCATCCACGAACATTTCAATTCCCTGGGTATCAAAATCAAACTTGGTATCATTGTTTTTTTGATGCACCATATCCAGGTGTGATTGTAAAACCACCGCTTTTTTAATTTCCATTCCGCTCGTAGCCGGTTTTTTGATAATCACGTTACCAACTTTATCCACCGTGGTTTCAAGCTTGAGTTTATTTCCGAAATTCTTAATGAATTCTATCACTCTTTCCTCCTTTTTGGACGGCCGGGGAACCTCATTTAAATCGGCGAATTTGTTCCAAAGATTTTTAGGCTCAAGGGATCTTATTACTTCATTCATTCTGTTGACATTTATAGATTAATTAATATATTTCCAAAGGCTTGTCACAATAATTACCAGCGTTGGAAAGTTTGCTTTTTTAAATAATGAGTGTGTTCACAAAGGTATCTGTAATAAACAAAGCATGAAAATTTGTCGCTGCTTAATTAGTTTGTAATTTTAGAAAGTGAAAAAGAAGACCCAGCTCATTTTAGCCATTTTATTACCCCTTCAATATATTGCGATAAAAATTATTGCGGGATATCCTGTTTTTATAGAAAACTGGTACAGCACAGGTTTGTATCCATACATTTCCACGATTATGCGCTATTCCCTTGGGTTTATTCCGTTTTCATTTGGAGATTTACTCTACACCTTTTTTATTGTTTCTATAATTCGATGGATCGTGTTAAGGGCTAAATCACGCTTTCGAAATCACAAAAAATGGATCCTGGAGATTTTCGCGATTTTTTCTATCATATATTTCTGTTTTCATATTTTCTGGGGACTCAATTATTACCGGCTTCCGCTACATAAAACCCTTAAAATCAAGAACACCTATACTACAGAAGAACTTGTTTTATTGACGGAAACCCTTATTAAAAAATCCAATGAAGTTCACGAAGAGCTTATCGATAATGATTCCTTGAAAGTCACTTATGATTTTAAAAAAGGAAAACTCCTTAAATCCACCATTGAGGGATTTGATTATTTAAGCACTGAATACCCAAAACTCAATTATGAAGGAAGATCGTTAAAACCTTCTCTGTACAGCATTCCGCTTACTTATATGGGTTTTAACGGGTATCTTAATCCATTGACAAACGAAGCCCAGGTAAACACCCAAATAGTGCAATATAAGATCCCAACAACTGCAAGTCACGAAATTGGACATCAACTGGGGTTTGCAAAGGAAAACGAAGCCAATTTTATAGCTTGTCTGGCAACGATGCATCATCCGGATCCCTATTTCAGGTATTCGGGCTTCACCTTTGCTTTACGCTATTGTTTAAATGAACTTTATATTCGGGATAAAACAAAAGCAGATGCATTGTTGAAAAAAATCCATCCGGGAGTTTTGGAAAACTACAAGGAAGTTCGCATTTTTTGGGAGGAACATAAGAATCCTTTCGAACCCATTTTCCAATTCACCTATAACGGATTTTTAAAGGCGAATAATCAGCAGGACGGCATGAAAAGCTATAGCTATGTAGTGGCCCTGCTCGTTAACTATTTTGATGATGTGGAAAATGCTTTTTAAGCGAAATTCCATTTATTAAATTTTTCTTAAATTCCCTTTTTTAAAAAATTTATTCTTAACTAAAATTTACATCACAAACGTTTATGAAATTTAAAGTATTTATCCTAACCCTGTTCCTGGCCTACAGTAGCTTACAGGCTCAGGTATATTTCCCGGATAACAAGGGCGTAAAAGCAAAGAATACAAATTATATGGTCTTTGAAAATGCAAAGATCCATGTAGATCCCAATACCATTATAGAGAATGGAATGTTCGCCGTTAGAAACGGCAAGATCACCGCCATAGGGAAATCCATCACTGTTCCAGAGAACAGTATTCGTGTAGACCTTAAAGGAAAAGAAGTGTACGCTTCCTTTATAGATATTTACAGTGAATTTGGAATTAAAAAACCAACAAAGGCAGAAAATAAAAACGGAGAACCTCAATATGATGCCAGTCGCGAAGGATATTACTGGAATGACCACATTCGCCCGGAAAACAAGGCCATTGAACATTTTAGTTTTAATAAAGAGGAAGCTGAAAAACTCCATAAAAACGGATTTGGTGTTGTAAACACGCACGTAGCAGACGGGATAATACGAGGTAGCGGCATCTTGGTTGCACTTAAACCCGAGGGCACCGAAGGTGAACGAATTATTAGTGACCGGTCTGCTCAATATTTGTCTTTTGAAAAGAGTATTCAATCCAGGCAGGCCTACCCTACTTCCATTATGGGCGCAATGGCCTTATTGCGCCAAAGCTACCTGGATGCGTCCTGGTATGCCCAGGGAAAATCGGAAAATAAAGATCTCGCTTTGGAAGCATTGAACAGAAATAAGGATCTGGTCCAGATATTTAAAACAGATAATTTACTGGATGAACTTAGAGCCGATAAAGTGGGAGACGATTCCGGAGTTCAATATGTCATTTTTGGAAGCGGAAATGAATTTGAAAAACTTGATGAAATCAAAAATACCAATGCTACTATAATAGTCCCTCTGGATTTCCCTGAAGCATATGACCTGGAAGACCCTTTTATGTCAGATTATGTGAGCTTACAGGATATGAAACGTTGGAATCAGGCTCCTGCCAATTTAAAATTGCTTGAGGAAAAAGGAATCCCGTTTGTCCTTACCACAAATAATTTAAAAGATGAAAAGAAATTCAAGCCTAATTTGCTTAAAGCGATTGCATATGGATTGGATAAAAAAGCTGCACTAGCTGCACTTACCACTACCCCGGCAAAAATATTGGGACAGGAAAATAAATTAGGGGTTTTAAAAGAGGGCGCCTGGGCAAATTTCCTCATCACTTCGGGAGATTTTTTTGATAAAGAAACTGTTCTTTATGAAAACTGGGTGCTTGGAGAAAAAGCAATGCTGGAAAATATGGATGTAGTAGATCTTAGCGGAACTTATACTTTGAAAGTGGATGCTAAGGAATATGAACTGAAGATTTCAGGAAAACCGACCGCTCCAAAAGCCGAAGTAAAGCTGGGTGATAAAAAAATTAAATCGAAGCTATCTTATGACGATACCTGGATGAATTTAATACTTTCTTCTCCAGATTCTACCAAAACTGAGTTCACCCGCCTTCAGGCTAAAGTGACTTCAAAATCTGATGAATTTTCAGGAAATGCTATTTTGAATAATGGTACGGAAACTACTTTTTTAGCCGTTAAAGCAAAACCGGAGGTGGAGGATTCTGCTAAAAAAGAGAAAGAAGCAAAAATCTTTGAAGTAGTTCCTGTAACATATCCGAATATGGCGTATGGAAACACGAGCCTTCCGAAGCAGGAAAACATGCTGTTTAAAAATGCTACCGTCTGGACCAATACAGCCCAGGGAATTCTTGAAAATACCGATGTCCTGATATCCAACGGAAAAATCTCAGCAATAGGAAAAGATTTAAAAGCGGGAAGCACTAAGGTTATAGATGCTACCGGAAAGCACCTAACCGCTGGAATTATAGACGAACATTCCCATTTAGCAGCCTCGGCGATAAATGAATCCGGACATAATTCTACTGCAGAGGTTATTATGGAAGATGTCATAGATCCTAACGATATCAACATTTACCGAAACTTGGCTGGTGGGGTAACCACGATCCAGCTCTTGCACGGATCGGCAAATCCAATTGGTGGGCGGTCTGCAATATTGAAATTGAAGTGGGGAGCATCCGCAGAAGATATGATCTTTAAAGAAGCACCCAAATTTATAAAATTCGCTTTAGGCGAAAATGTAAAACAGTCCAACAGAAGCAATGCAAACCGTTTCCCACAAACCAGAATGGGCGTGGAACAGGTTTTTATAGATTACTTTGGAAGGGCAAAACAATATGAACAGGAAAAGAAGAATGATAAAAATTTCAGAAAAGACCTTGAAATGGAAACCTTAGTTGAAATCTTAAATGGGGAACGTTATGTTTCAAGCCATTCCTACGTTCAAAGCGAGATCAATATGCTAATGAAAGTGGCAGAGTCCTTTGACTTTAGAATAAACACCTTCACACATATCCTTGAAGGTTATAAAGTTGCCGATAAAATGAAGGAACATGGGGTTGGCGCTTCCACTTTTTCCGACTGGTGGGCATATAAATACGAGGTGAAAGATGCCATCCCGTACAATGCAGCAATTATGTATGATGCGGGATTAACCGTTGCAATAAACAGCGATGACAGCGAAATGAGCCGAAGATTGAACCAGGAGGCTGCCAAAACAGTGAAATATGGTGGTGTTCCGGAAGAAGATGCATGGAAATTTGTCACTTTAAACCCAGCCAAACTTTTGCATATCGATCAATATGTTGGAAGTATTCAAACCGGAAGGGATGCCGATGTTGTTTTATGGTCCGGGCATCCACTTTCCATTTATACCAAGGCAGAAAAAACCCTGATTGAAGGAGCGGTTTATTTTGATCTCGAAAAAGACAAAGCGATGCGGGAAGAAATTGAAGTTCAAAAAAACCTGTTAACCGGACAAATGCTGAATGCTAAAAACGGAGGAGAAAACACGCGACCTGTTAGCATAAAAGAAGAGCAACATATTCACTGCAATACCCTGGAAATACACTAAAAGCACAAAAATGAAAATATATAGAATAGTTATAATAATGATGCTCGTTTCCTTTACCGGAAATATAACAGCCCAACAAACTCCTGCTCCCAAACAATCAGAAGCGGTTACAATTGTTGGTGCAAAAGCACATCTTGGCAACGGAGAAGTAATCGAGAACAGCCTTATTATATTTGAAAACGGGAAAATCACCCAGGTAATGGATGCGCTTACCACAAAAATGCAGTATCGGGGAGAGATTATCAATGCTGAAGGTAAGCACGTATATCCTGGTTTTATCGCACCAAATTCAACCTTGGGACTTGTGGAGATCGCTGCCGTAAGGGCGACAGATGATGAAGATGAAATAGGAGAAATGTTGCCTCATTTAAGGAGTTTGATCGCCTATAATGCTGAAAGTAAAATCGTGGAAAGCATGAGGCCTAACGGAGTGTTGATTGGACAAATCACTCCTCGGGGAGGGACCGTTTCCGGTACTTCGTCCATCGTTCAGTTTGATGCCTGGAACTGGGAAGATGCAGCGATAAAGAACGATGATGGATTGCATATTAACTGGCCAAATAGTTTTAAAAGAGGTCGTTGGTGGTTAGGAGAAGAACGTGGGATGAAACCGAATAAAGAATATGCCGATCAGGTTTTAAAATTAACTCAGTTTTTTAATAATTCCAGAGCATTTTTGGCAGGAGAACAAAAAGAGATTCATTTGCCTTTTAAAGCGATGGAAACTGTTTTCACCGGACAAAAGAAAGTTTATATCCACGTAAACGGTGAAAAGGAGATTCTGGATGCCATTCAATTTAAAAAAGATCAAAATTTAAAGGATTTGGTACTGGTGGGAGCTTATAATGCCCATAAAGTGATCGATAAGCTGAAGGAAAATAACATTGCTGTATTAGCGCAAAGGCCACATCTTACTCCAAATAATGATGGAGATCATTATGATGCCTCCTATAAGCTGGCGAAAACCCTTTTTAATGCCGGGATTTTAGTAGGATTAGAAAGCAGCGGACAAATGGAAACAATGAACACACGCAATTTGCCTTTTTACGCAGGAACCGTGGCAGCACATGGAATGGATAAAGAAGATGCTTTAAAACTGATCACTTCGAATACCGCAAAAATTTTAGGAATCGATGAGTTCGTAGGAACCCTGGAGCAGGGAAAAGATGCAACCTTATTTATAAGCGACGGAGATGCATTGGATATGAGGGGCAATATTATTACGAAAGCCTTTATTCAGGGACGGGAAGTGAGCCTTGAAAGTCACCAAACAGAATTATATCACCGATATTCAAATAAATATAAGACTCAGAAAGAAAATCAGATAGAAAAGTAGATTCTGTTATTTTGAGAATCTTCACCTTTAACCCCGCCAGAATTTCATTCCTGGCGAGCTTATTAAGTTTATAGGTTTTACAGTTCCTTTTCCCATCTTATCTGCTTATTTTAGCAGGATGATAAAACAGATTTCAAGCGCTCAGAATCCGGCGGTAAAAAGGCTTTTGCAGCTTCAGGAAAAGTCACGTTCCCGTAAAAAAGAAGGTGTTTTTGTCGTGGAAGGGATACGGGAAATAAACCTTGCGATTAAAGGTGGTTTTGAAATTGAAGAAATTTATTTTTGTGCTGAATTATTTGATGAAGTACAAATTTTAGCAATGCTAAAAAATACCTCTTATCAACCGGAGATCACAGAACTTTCAGCTGAAGTTTATAACAAGATCGCGTATCGCGGAAGCACCGAAGGATTGATCGCGGTTGTTAAGTCCAAAAACACAAGCCTTGAAAACCTTCAGCTGGAGTCCAAAAATCCACTTATTCTCGTGGCTGAAGCACCCGAAAAACCGGGAAATATCGGAGCGCTTTTTCGCACTGCCGATGCTGCAAATGTAGACGCAGTATTAGTTGCAAATCCTAAAACAGATCTTTTCAACCCAAATATCATAAGATCGAGCGTAGGTTGTGTTTTTAGCAATAAAATTGCCACCGGAACCACTTCAGAGATCATTAAGTTTTTAAAGAATAAAAATATCGCTATTTATGCCGCTGCATTGCAGGCCTCCAAAATTTATAGCGCTATGGATTTCACCACTCCCTGCGCAATAGTGGTTGGCACGGAAGCTATCGGCCTGAGCCAGGAATGGATTGAAAATTCCAATCAAAATATAATTATTCCCATGCAGGGAGAAATAGATTCCATGAACGTATCTGTAGCTGCAGGTATTCTGATTTTTGAAGCAAAAAGACAACGCGGGTTTTGATTTCTTCAGAACCAGCCTTAAAACAAGATCCATTTGGATCGTAGTTTCGGGATTCGTTAATTGGCACTGATGTTTAGGATTGGATTTCCCTTATCTTTACAATTTGAAATTTTTTCAACCATAACAAGAACATACACTCATGGATTTTTCTTCCTTAGGCATATCCCCTTCCTTATTACAAGCATTGGCCGATCAAAATTACACCCAGCCATATCCCATTCAAAAGGAGGTAATCCCTGCAATTTTAAATGGAAAGGATGTCCTGGGAATTGCCCAAACAGGCTCAGGAAAAACCGCGGGGTATGTATTGCCGATTTTAATGAATTTAAGAGCCAATACTGCTTCAAAAAACAGGCACGTAAATGTTTTGGTTCTTGTGCCAACCCGTGAATTGGCAATGCAGGTACGGGAAGTTTTTCGGTTGTTCGGATCGGCGCTTCCGGAACGAATAAAATCTCTGGCGGTTTTTGGGGGTGTTGCAATTAATCCGCAAATGAAAGCTTTGCAGGGTGTCAATATTTTAGTCGCTACTCCCGGAAGGTTATTGGAATTGGTTGAATCTAATGCCGTGAAATTATCCAATATCGAAACCCTTGTTCTGGATGAGGCGGATAAAATGCTGAATCTGGGGTTCAAAGAAGAAATGAACCGCATATTCGCACTTTTGCCCAAAAAGCGTCAAAATTTATTGTTCTCTGCCACCCTGAATGAAGATGTTACCAACATCAACCAGATCCTGTTGCGCGATCCTCTGGTTGTTAAAATTGAACCGGAAAGCGATCATATTGACCTGATAACCCAGCTTGCTTATTTTGTGCCGGACGAGAAGAAAGGGCAACTCCTGCGCTATCTTATAAAACACAACGACTTAAAACAGGTATTGGTTTTTACATCTTCAACGTATAAAGCAGATAATGTAGCCGATAAACTGCGAAATAACGGAATAGATGCCAAGGCAATTCACAGTAAAAAAAGCCAGAAAGCAAGGTCTGAAGCTTTGAGTAAGTTCAAATCCGGGGAACTTCGCGTTTTGGTTGCCACCGATCTTATTTCGCGTGGGATAGACATTCAGTTTTTGCCTTATGTGATCAATTATGAATTGCCCCGATCTCCCAAGGATTATATTCACCGAATAGGGAGAACCGGTCGCGCAGAATCGCCGGGAGAAGCCATCTCCTTTATTTCCCCTGAGGAAGAACATCATTTTAAGATCGTCCAAAAAAAGATGGGAAAATGGGTTACTATGATTGACAGCAAAACCATAGAACTTCACGGCTATTAAAAGCATCATTAATTTATAACAACCAATCATTTTGAATCCACAAACCTTATTTTATATAATCGTTTTCATTATCCTTATCGATTTCATAATCGACAAAGTTCTTGATGCTCTCAATGCCAAGCATTTTGATGATCCAATTCCGAAGGAATTACAGGATGTTTATGATAAAAAAGAATATGAAAAATCCCAGCGATACAAAAAAGAGCGCTATAGATTTGGCGTGATCACTTCCACATTTTCAGTGGTATTGATGCTGGCATTTT
The DNA here is from genome assembly GCF_046298265.1 of Gillisia xinjiangensis. Lineage (NCBI taxonomy): Bacteria > Pseudomonadati > Bacteroidota > Flavobacteriia > Flavobacteriales > Flavobacteriaceae > Gillisia > Gillisia xinjiangensis. Next base: position 40,085 of record NZ_JBKAHK010000009.1, read on the forward strand.
TATTTTTTGACGGGTTTGCTTATGTAGATTCCATCGCGCGAAGTATTACAGAAAATTCAATTCTTATCGTTTTGATATTCTTCGGAATAATAATGTTTGCAAGTGATCTCCTTACCCTTCCATTTTCCTGGTACAGCACCTTTGTGATCGAGGAAAAATATGGCTTTAACAAAACCTCCAAAGCAACTTTCGTTTTGGACAAACTAAAGTCCTGGGTACTCATGGTACTTGTGGGTGGTGCCATTTTGGCCCTTATTACCTGGTTTTATCAAATCACGCAAAAAGATTTCTGGTGGTATGCCTGGATACTTGTAACTGTATTCACCTTGTTTGTAACCATGTTCTATGCAAAGCTTATAGTCCCGTTGTTCAACAAACAAACTCCCTTAGCTGAAGGTTCTTTAAGATCTAAGATTGAAAACTATGCAGAAAAAGTCGGTTTCAAGCTCGATAATATTTTTGTGATAGACGGTTCAAAACGCAGCACCAAGGCAAATGCATATTTTTCAGGCTTTGGTTCAGAAAAAAGAATTACGCTTTATGACACACTTATCAATGATTTGGAGGAAGAGGAGATTGTAAGCGTGCTGGCTCATGAAGTGGGTCACTATAAGAAAAAACATGTTTTTGCAAATATCACTGCTTCCATCCTTACAACAGGATTTACACTCTGGCTGCTTTCCTTATTTGTAGGTAATCCATTATTATCACAGGCATTAGGCGTTTCGGAACCGAGTTTTCACATAGGATTAATAGCCTTCGGGATTTTATATAGTCCTATTTCGGAGGTTACAGGACTTTTCATGAATTACCTGTCCCGAAAATTTGAATATCAGGCAGATGATTATGCCAAAAACAGCTATAATGCAGATGCTTTAATATCGGGTTTAAAAAAGCTTTCAAAAACCAGCTTAAGTAACTTAACTCCGCACAAAGCTTATGTTTTCATGCACTACTCTCACCCTACTCTTTTACAACGATACAAAAACCTTCAGGATTAGTTTGTAGTTGTTTGTTTACAATCTTAATCGTAATTTTATAGCATGACAGAAGTTGAAATAGATAAGGAAAATAAAAATATTGCGCGCCAATATAAGGAGTTGCTGCGCATAAGTTACCGGTTCCTTTCTGATGACGATAAAAAACTTATAAGACTGGCTTTTGATACTGCTGTAAATGCCCATAAAGCACAACGCAGAAAATCTGGGGAAGCTTATATTTTTCACCCTATTGCGGTAGCCAAAATAGTTGCTTCAGAAATAGGTTTGGATGCCACTTCCATTGTTGCTGCGTTGTTGCACGATGTTGTAGAGGATACCCTTTACACCCTTGAGGAAATCGAGGAAATGTTCGGTAAAACGGTTGCCAAAATCGTTGATGGGCTTACCAAAATTTCGAGTTTAAAGAAAGATAAAGATGTTTCCCTTCAGGCAGAAAACTTCAGAAAAATGCTGCTTACCCTAAATGATGATGTAAGGGTAATAATCATCAAGATTGCAGACAGGTTGCATAATATGCAAACCATGGATTCCATGCAACCAGACAAACAGGTGAAAATCGCTTCAGAAACACTCTATATTTATGCCCCTCTTGCTCACAGAATTGGGCTTTACAGCATAAAGACAGAACTGGAAGATTTAGCCCTGAAATATACAGAGCCGGATGTTTATAATGACATTCTTACTAAGATAAGGGAAAGCAAGGAAGAACAGGATGCATATATCCGTGACTTTACGAAAGTTATTAAAGATTCCCTGGATCAGGAAAATCTGGAATATGAAATAAAAGGCAGGCCCAAATCCATTTTTTCCATCCGAAAAAAAATGCAGGCTCAAAATATTACATTCGATGAGGTATTTGATAAGTTTGCCGTACGTATTATTTATAAAAGTGATCTTGCCAATGAAAAATTCCTGGCCTGGAAGATCTATTCCATAGTTACCGATCATTTTCGGCCAAACCCTATCCGGTTAAGAGACTGGATCTCCTCCCCTAAATCTACCGGATATGAAGCACTTCACATCACGGTTATGGGACCTAAAGGAAGATGGGTAGAGGTTCAAATACGCAGTGAGCGAATGAATGAACTTGCCGAAAAAGGATATGCAGCCCATTACAAATATAAACATGGAGAGGAACAGGAAGAGAAAAACATGGAGGAATGGCTCAACCGGTTACAGGAAGCTTTGGAGAATTCTGAAACCAATGCCGTAGATTTTGTTGAGCAATTCAAATTAAACCTGTATGCAAAGGAAATATTTGTGTTTACTCCACAAGGAGATTTAAAATCCCTGCCCAAAGGTTCTACTCCCCTGGATTTTGCCTTCAGCATTCATACAGAAATCGGTTTGCATACCAGAGGTGCCAAAGTAAACAACAAACTTGTACCCTTAAGCCATGAGCTTAAAAACGGAGATCAAATTGAGATCATTACTTCAGAAAATGCAAAACCTAATGCCAACTGGTTAGATTATGCTACAACTGCAAGGGCCAGGGCAAAAATTAAAAACTCTTTAAAAGACGAGAAAAAGGAGATTGCCGAAGAAGGAAAAGCAATTTTAGCCAGAAAACTTAAGTCTCAAAAACTGAGTTTTAATGAAAGTATCATCAATGAACTGGTGGTATATTTTAAACTAAAAACCAGCTTAGACCTTTTCTATAGGGTGGGAACAGGAAAAATAGACAATGTTAAATTAAAGGAATTTACCTCCTCCCGAAGCAATGCTTTTGTTAGTTATATTAAGAGCAAGATAAAAAAACCATCTATTGCTGAAGATATTGATAAAGAAGAGTTCTCTTCGAAATATGATCAACTGGTTTTTGGTCCGAATGAAGAGGTCCTGGACTATAAACTCGCAAATTGTTGCAATCCAATCCCCGGGGATAATGTTTTTGGGTTCATAACGGTAAGTGAAGGTATTAAAGTACATAAAAAGGATTGTCCCAATGCAATTCAGTTTCAAAGCAATTATGCATACAGGATCATTCAGGCTAAATGGATAGATTCATCACAACAGGACTTTAAAGCGGTAATCAAACTAACCGGGATAGATAATCTTGGATTGGTAAGTGAAATTACAAGAGAAATTTCCAACAGCATGAACGTTAATATGAGAAGTATTAATTTTGAAAGTTCTGCAGGAATTTTTACCGGGAAAATAACCCTGGTTGTAAAAAACAATTCTATTTTAAACACCCTGATTACACATCTTAAAAAAATTAATGGGATAGATCAGGTCTCAAGAGAATAAACTAATACCTTTGCGGGGAAGGAATATTATGAGCAAGAAAGTAGCCAATAAAAACGACCAGGCAATCGTCAAAAATGTTTTCACCAAATTTTTGGAGGATAAGGGGCACCGTAAAACTCCTGAAAGATTTGCAATTCTTCAGGAAATTTATAACCATGAGGAACATTTTGATATAGAATCACTCTACATTAAAATGAAAAATAAGAAATACCGGGTTAGCAGGGCAACGCTTTACAACACCATAGAATTGCTTTTGGCTTGTGGACTGGTAAGAAAACATCAGTTTGGGCAAAATCAATCCCAGTATGAAAAATCCTATTTTGACAGGCAGCACGATCATATTATCCTCACAGATACAGGAGAAGTGATAGAATTTTGCGATCCAAGGATACAAAGCATAAAACAAACAATAGAAGAAGTATTTAATATTGATGTTTCTAAACATTCTTTATATTTTTACGGCACTAAAAAAGAACCAACTAATTAACTATTTATGGCAGTAGACTTACTACTTGGATTACAATGGGGAGATGAGGGAAAAGGTAAAATTGTAGATGTATTTACCAAGAATTATAATATTATAGCACGGTTTCAGGGAGGGCCCAACGCAGGTCATACTTTAGAATTTGATGGCCACAAGCATGTTCTTCATACCATTCCTTCTGGAATTTTTCACAAAGAAACCATCAATCTTGTTGGTAATGGAGTTGTAATTGACCCGGTTATTTTTAAAAAAGAGCTGGAAAATCTGGAGCCCTACAATACAAACTATAAAACCAATCTTCTTATTTCAAGAAAGGCACATTTAATTCTACCTACCCACAGGTTGTTGGATGCAGCTTCTGAAGCTTCCAAAGGAAAGGCTAAAATAGGCTCTACTCTAAAAGGAATTGGGCCAACATACATGGATAAAACCGGAAGAAACGGTTTAAGAGTTGGGGATCTCGAATTGGAAGGCTGGAAAGATAAATACCGAATCCTGGCAGACAAACATCAGGCTATGATTAGCTTCTACAATGTAGATGTGCAGTATAATTTAGCCGAATTGGAAGACGAATTTTTCAATGCTGTTGAAGTTTTAAAGGGTTTAACATTTATTGATAGTGAAGAATATTTACAGCGAGCCCAGGAGGATGGAAAAACGATTCTTGCAGAAGGTGCCCAGGGTTCTTTACTTGATATAGATTTTGGAACCTATCCATATGTTACCTCCTCTAATACAACTGCGGCCGGTGCCTGTACTGGTTTAGGAATTGCTCCAAATAAAATAGGAGATTCCTTTGGGATTTTTAAAGCTTACACCACAAGGGTAGGAAGCGGACCTTTTCCAACGGAATTATTTGATGAGGATGGAAAAACCATGAGTCGGGTTGGTAATGAAGTTGGTGCTACAACAGGGAGACCCCGAAGATGTGGCTGGTTAGATCTTGTCGCATTGAAATATACGGTACAAATCAATGGGATTACACAGTTGATCATGACCAAGGGAGATGTATTAAGCGGATTTAAAACCTTAAAAATATGTACTTCCTACAATTATAAAGGAGAAAATATTAAGCATTTACCATATAATATCGAACCTGAAAATGTTACACCTGTATTTACAGAGATGAAAGGATGGAAAGAAGATATTTCCAATATGAAGGAAGCCTCCCAATTCCCAAAAGAATTTCAAGATTATATCGAATTTTTGGAGAAAGAACTAAACGTTCCAATTTCTGTGATTTCGGTTGGTCCGGACAGGAAACAAACGATCCAGAGATAAATTATAAAAGTTTACAAAAATAATAAAAACCCGCTAAGGAAATTTCTTTAGTGGGTTTTTAAATCCCTCATTGAGGAGGGCCTGCCCCGAATTTTTAAAAGTATTCCCGCCCGCATTATCGGGTCACATCTTGTATGCTTGCCTCGAAGTTGTTTTTAACCGAAACAATAAAAAGTCCTGCAATACCTAATTGGATTTTTTAAAAATTCCAAACTAAGCTGTTTTTAGTACTTTCCATAATTTTAAAGTTCAAAAAAGTATAATCGCGATCTATAATTCCCTTTTAAAAACAGGTTCTTTAATGGCTTTTAAGTACTTTTGAAACAAATTTATTCCTGTGAAAGTTTCAGCAGCAGCTTTATTAGTATTCTTTTTTCTAGTTATAGCCGGAGTAGCTCCTTCCTATGCTCAGGAAACCAAGAAAATAGATTATACCAGTGATCGCACCCTTAAGGATGAGATCAAATATCCGGGAGCAATAATTTTGAGTAAAGTAACCAACCAGGTTTATTTTATTCACCAGGGAATTGAAATATGGTGTGACCAGGCAATTCATTATGATCAGGATAATTTTTTCAAGGCCTACGGAAATGTACGAATGCAGCAGGGAGATACCGTTACCATGCAAAGCAATTACGCCGAATATAACGGAACTACGCAATTTGCCTTTGCCAGCGGAAAAGTAAAAATGACACGCCCCCAAACCTCCTTAGAAACGGACACCTTGTTTTTTGACAGGGTAAAACAACAGGCTTATTACAGGAGCGGTGGTACTGTTCGTGATTCTGCCAGTGTTTTAACCAGCCGGGTTGGCAGGTATTTTATGGAGGATGATAAATATTCTTTTCTATCAAAGGTAAAAGTGACCAATCCGGAATATGTAATAAATTCAGAACAACTTGATTTTTACTCCGAAACCGGACATGCGTATCTCTACGGCCCAACCACAATAGAAAGCGAAACCAGCACTGTATATTGTGAACGCGGTTTCTATGATACCAGAAATGACACCGGTTATTTCGTCAAAAATTCCAGGATAGATTATGAGAACAGGATTTTGCAGGGGGACAGTCTTTATTTTAACCGAAGTAATGCATTTGCATCAGGCACAAATAATATAAAAGTTACAGACACACTTAATAAAAGCGTGATAACCGGGCACTATGCTGAAGTTTTTCGGGATAAGGATTCTGTTTTTATCACAAAAAGAGCATTGGCAGCGACCCTTCAGGATAAAGATTCTGTATTTATTCACAGTGACACCATTATGATCACGGGAAAACCCGAAAACAGAATCATCCGGGGATATTATGATGTGCGAATGTTTAAAACCGATATGAGTGGGAAAAGCGATTCCATATATCTCAACCAAAAATCTGGTCTTACAAAGCTCATAAATATCAATAAAGGTCCGGTTTCAACTATCGATAAAAGAAGAAGCCCGATAATTTGGTCTGGAAATAATCAAATGACCGGAGATACCATTCATATCTTAAGCGATCCGGAAACGGAGCAACTCGATTCTTTAAAGGTATTTAATAACGCATTTCTTGTTCAAAAGGACAGTATAGAAGGCTACAATCAAATTAAAGGTCAGAAACTTACAGGCTTATTTGTCAATAATGAGTTATACCAGGTGGATATTATAAAGAATACCGAAACAATTTATTACACGCGTAATGAAGCCACAGAATTAATTGGAATTAATAAAACCCTTTCCAGTTCAATAAAGATCCTTTTTCAGGAGCAGGAGATACAGGACATTTATTATTATAAACAGGTGGACGGAACGCTCACCCCTCCCGAAGAATTTCCTCGAAATGCAAGACAGTTAGCCGGTTTTAACTGGCGGGGGGACGAACAGTTACTATCTAAAGAGGATTTATTCACCGGCAAACCTGCACCAAAACTGATACAGATTAAAGGAATTCCTCTACCTGAAGAAGAAACCGACTTCTTTGATGACAGCAATTCTGGAGAAACCCTGCTAAATGAAAATTCACGATTAAAACCTGAAGATCTAAAAGATAAGGAAAAGGATAGCACTGAAGTTCCTGTAAAGACATTCAAGCCAGAGTTATTGAAGGAAGATAAAGAGAAAGCAAAAAGCAATTGAAAGAAGATTTTTTAAAATACCAGGCTCAAACAACACCACACCCGTTGGCCTTGGAAATTTCACATGCAAAAGGATCCTATATCTATTCAATTCAGGGAAAAAAATACCTGGATTTTGTAGCAGGAGTTTCTGCCTGCAGCTTAGGGCATTGTCATCCAAGGGTAGTGAATGCAGTGAAAGAACAGTTGGACAGCTATTTACACGTGATGGTTTATGGAGAATATGCACAAGGACCAGCGGTGGAATACACCAAATTACTTGCACATCATCTTCCGGAAAAACTAAATAAAACATACCTCACTAATTCGGGAACTGAAGCTATTGAAGGTGCTTTGAAATTAGCGAGAAGAGCAACGGGAAGAACAGAACTTATAGCGGCAAAAAATGCATATCATGGAAATACCATGGGTTCCCTCAGTTTGATGGATTATGAAGAACGGGTGAAACCTTTCCGTCCTCTTATTGGAGATATTTCCTTTATCAAATTTAATTTAGGAGAAGATTTAAAAAGAATCACCCATAAAACGGCGGCCGTGATACTGGAAACTATCCAGGGCGGCGCTGGATTTATCGTTCCGGAAAACAATTACTTAGAAAAAGTTAAAGCAAGGTGTGTGGAAGTGGGCGCATTACTTATACTGGATGAGATTCAACCCGGATTTGGGCGCACCGGTAAACTATTTGGATTTCAGTATTTTCAGGTTGTACCAGATATTCTGGTTATAGGAAAAGGAATGGGCGGCGGACTTCCAATTGGTGCTTTTACAGCTTCAGAAGAAGTTATGGACCTTTTGATGGATAACCCAAAATTAGGACATATTACTACTTTTGGAGGAAATGCAGTAATTGCGGCGGCAGCGCTCGCTACGCTTCAGGAAATCACCCAATCTGACCTTATGGCAGAGAGCCTTGAAAAAGAAAAGCTTTTTCGGGAATTGCTGGTACATCCGTTATTAAATAAAATAAGAGGAAAAGGTTTAATGCTTGCGCTAATAACCCCTTCTGAAGAAATTGCAACAGAAATTATCTTGAAATGTCAGGATAGAGGATTGATCCTTTTTTGGTTGCTATTTGAGAAAAAGGCCGTGCGAATCACACCCCCGCTTACCATTTCAATGGAAGAAATAAAAGAAGGATGTGGCATTATTATTGACGTTCTCAATGAAATAAAGTGATATTTCATAATTTGTTCATTACTTTGTTAAAAACAATATTGATTCCTACAGAGTTGAACGCTAAAACAAAGTTAACTTTAAAACTGTAGAAATCCCGTAATCCCCAGTGTATGCTATTAAGTCATAACGAAGAAAACAATTTCTCACTTACCCGGTTTGAATCAATGCTAAAAACAAATGATGTTTTGTTTTTTGATTCAGAAGAATTTGAGGATATTATTAACCATTATTTAGAAAATGGTAAAATTGCTTTGGCAAAAAAAGCGGTGAAGTTAGGATTGGCACAACACCCTACCTCTACAAACCTTAAACTTTATAAGGTTGAAATCCTGGTTTTTGAAGACAAACTTGATCTTGCCGATGGCCTGTTGAATGAGCTTTACGACCTGGAATCTTCCAATGAAGAAATTTATATTCAGAAAGCCAATATTTTCTCCAAAAGAGACGATCACGAAAAAGCGATCGAAATGCTGGAACTCGCATTGGAAATCTCCATGGATGAAGCCGATGTGTATTCATTACTTGGCATGGAATACCTTTTTATGGAAGATTTCGAGAATGCGAAATTCAGTTTCATGAAATGTCTTGAAGCAGATGAAGAAGATTATTCCTCCTTATATAATATCATGTATTGCTTTGACTTTTTAGAACAAAAAACAGAAGCTATTGAGTTCCTGAATATGTTTTTGGACAAAAACCCATATTGTGAAGTCGCCTGGCATCAAATAGGAAAACAATATTTTGACCTGAAAGACCTGGAAAAAGCATTAACGGCTTTCGATTTTGCTATAATCAGCGATGATTATTTTATTGGAGCCTACCTTGAAAAAGGAAAAGTCCTTGAGAAATTAGGCCGTTTTCATGAAGCTATAGAAAATTATAAAATCACCCTGGACCTGGATGATCCAACTTCCTTCGCATTTCTTAGAATTGGAAAATGTTTTGAAAAATTAGGGGAGGATGAACTGGCTTTGGAACATTATTCAAAAACAGTACAGGAAGATCCGCTATTGGATAAAGGCTGGATAGCAATCACCGATTTTTATTACAAAAAGAAAAATTTCCAGAAGGCTTTGTATTTTATAAATAAAGCTATTGCCATTGATGAGGAAAACGTACTTTACTGGAAGCGTTATGCCAAGATAAGCAACAGATTAGGATTTTTTGAAGAGGCCGAACGTGGCTATCAAAAAACAATCGATCTGGGAAATTATGAACTGGAAACCTGGATACGCCGTTGTGATATTCTTATCAATCTTGGCGAGTTTGAATCTGCAATACAAAATTTGATTCAAGCGGTTGGATTTTATCCTGAAACAGCTGAAATCGAATACCGGCTTGCTGGTTTATATTTTAATTTAAATGAAGGTGATAAAGGTTATTTCCATTTAAATAACGGCCTTAAAATAGATGCCGAATATTATATCATAATTGAAGAACTTTTTCCGAAGATTTTCTGCAGAAAAAGTGTTAAAGAAATGATTAACGCTTACCTGAAGACCTCCTGATAATTATTTACCTTTGCCCAAAATATTTATTCAGGTAATGCAAAGAACTTTCAGGGAATACTTCACAATCACCTTAAAAGGAATGGCCATGGGTGCAGCAGATGTTGTACCTGGTGTTTCCGGGGGAACCATAGCTTTTATAACAGGGATTTATCAGGAACTTATTGCTACTATAAGCGGAGTAAACCTTTCGTTGTTCAAAACCTGGAAAAAAGAGGGGTTTAAAGCAATGTGGAAAAAGTTAAACGGATCCTTTATCCTTGCCCTTTTTACCGGTATTTTAATTAGTATTTTTACGTTGATGCGCCTTACCAATTACTTATTGGAGGAACATCCGGTTTTGATCTGGTCATTTTTTTTCGGCCTTATTCTGGCAAGTGTCTGGTTTGTAGCCAGGCAAATCCCCAAATGGAATTTTAAAATGATCGCTGCACTTATTGCCGGAGCAGCATTTGCATATTTTATCGTATCACTTGCTCCTTCAGAATCAACAAGCAGTTACTGGTTTCTCTTTATTGCCGGAGCAATTGCCGTTTGCGCAATGATTTTGCCTGGAATTTCAGGAGCATTTATTTTAGTGCTTTTAGGTGCTTATAAAACAATTACGGAAGCTGCACAGAATTTTGATATTAAAACACTTGGAATAGTTGTCCTGGGTGCTGTTTTTGGTCTGTTATCATTTTCCCATATCCTAAAATGGTTGTTTAAACATTACAGCAATATCACCCTCGCCGTTCTTACAGGTTTTATAGCCGGTTCGCTCAATAAAATATGGCCATGGAAGAAAGTTCTGGAAACCGAGCAGTATGGAGAAAAAATTGTGATAATTAAGGAGGCTTCTGTTTTACCCTGGAATTTTGAAGGGAATGCCTACTTGTTTCCTGCAATAATATTAATGCTTTCTGGTTTTTTATTAATCCTTATATTAGAGCGCGTCGCAAATCAAAAACCTATTCAACAGAATGCAACAAACCCGGACCTTTAGTGATAAAGTATTTTTAGTACTTAAGGGCTTAGCCATGGGTGCTGCCAATAAAGTTCCCGGAGTATCCGGTGGGGTTGTTGCATTTGTAGCAGGGTTTTACGAAGAATTTATCTACTCCCTTCAAAAAATAAATTTCAAAGCTTTTAAACTTCTTATCAATGGAAGATTTAAAACGCTCTACGCCTATACCAACGGGAAATTTCTTGGATTGCTTATCCTTGGAATGGTTATAAGCTACTTTAGTGTTTCCAAATTGCTGGATTATCTAATTCTCCATTATGAATTATATGTTTGGGCATCTTTCTTTGGAATGATCATAGGTTCAATTTATTATATCTTCCGTGAATTTGACGATTGGTCAAAAAAACTGGTTCTTTATGTTGTGGCAGGAGTAATCGCCGGAATAAGCATTAGTTTCCTGGAACCTGCAAGAGAGAATGACAACCTGTGGTTTGTGTTTTTCTGCGGCATAGTGGGAGTTTCCGGAATGACCCTCCCAGGACTTTCTGGCTCTTTTATCCTCATTTTATTTGGGAATTATGTCCTTCTCCTTGTAGATTCCGTAAATGCTCTTTTTGACACTATTGCCCAAGTGGTCCTGCTGGATTTCTCTTTTTTAGACAACGATGGGCAGATGCGCTTGTTACAGGTTTTAATGGTTTTTTCCTTAGGATCATTGGTTGGTTTGGTATCGCTCTCCCATTTACTGGGATATGTGCTAAAGAAATTTAAAAAGGAAACCTATGCAGTAATAATCGGTTTTATTGCCGGTTCACTTGGTGTTGTATGGCCCTGGAAAGAAAAAATATATAAAACAAATGCCGAAGGAGAAATCCTTATCGATATAAAAGGAAATCAAATCCTTGATAATTACGACCGTTACTTTCCCGATTTCGCTGTTTCTGAAACCTGGATGGCGTTGGTTTTTATCCTCTTGGGAATATTTATAGTATTAGGCCTCGCCTGGTACGAAAATAGAAATAAAACAGTATGAAATGAGCGTAACGGAAACTCCGTTCATACACAAATTAATATATGCGAATTGCATATGACAAATAAAAAAAATGAATATCTGCATATGAATACGTATGGTCTTATAGGAAAAAATATAGCCTATTCATTTTCCCGGAATTACTTCGGAAATAAATTCGAATCGGAAAATATTTCTGCGGTTTATAAAAATTTTGACCTGGATAAAATCGTGGAATTCCCTGATTTGATTTCTGAAAATCCTGAAATTAAAGGACTAAATGTCACTATTCCCTACAAGGAAACGATCATCCCTTTTCTGGATCAGCTGGATCCCATTGCAAAGAAAATTGGAGCTGTTAACACCATTAAAATTGAAGATTCAGGAAAACTAACAGGCTATAATACCGATTATTTTGGGTTTCTGGAATCCTTAAAACCGCATTTAAAGAAACAGCATACACACGCGCTCATTTTGGGAAAAGGTGGCGCTTCAAAAGCCATAGCTTATGGTTTAAAAGAATTAAAGATTAAATTTAAATTCGTTTCACGTTCTCCCTTGGCCGAAGATCTTAGCTATACCGAATTGAACAAAAGCCATTTTGATACTTATAAATTAATAATCAATTGCACGCCTCTTGGAACGCATCCTAAAACCGGGGAATTCCCCCCTATCCCAACAGTTCATTTCACTTCAGAACATCTTTTATTCGATTTAATCTACAATCCCTCTATTACAAAATTAATGAAACTGGCACTTCATAATGCTGCTAAAGTTCTTAATGGACAGAAAATGCTGGAACTTCAGGCAGAAAAGGCTTGGGAAATCTGGAATAAATAAGCAGTGCCATTTTTTCCATATACACATTATAAATTAAAGCAAAATCTTGGCAGGTTTTGGTGGAGTTAGTATCTTTCAGAATTAATAATTTGAACGAACCTTAACATTGAAAGATATGTCTCAGCAAGAAAATGAAAACACGAAGAAAGAACTTCCCAACGACGATTTAAAAAAATCTGAAAATGTTGCCGGTGAAAACAGCAAAATAACGGAAGATTCCAATGACAGCAGGAAAGATAAATCCACAGAGGAGATAATTTCCGAAGCCGCTGAAGATTCTAATGTAATACAACCTGAAGCCGAATTTGCTTCAGAAGAGCCTTCAGCAGAAAAAACTGAAGAAAATAAAAAGGACGAACCTGATCCAGAAAAAACCTCTTCAGCTGAAAGCGATATTTCAGAAACAAATAAAAAAGAAGAATCGGAAGAAAATGACGATACTTTGGAAAAGGCGATGGTAGACGAAAAAGAAGATTCAGAAAAATTATCTGAAACTAAAGAGATAGAGGAAAATTTTACCGAAGCTCAGAAATCAGGCAGTACGAAGAATGCCATAGATAAAGAGGAAGATGAAGATAAAAAGCCTGTGGAGAAAAAAAATGTAAAGTCTGAATTTGAAGATTCTGTAGCTGAAGACAGCGAAGATGCAAGCACCTCTGAGCGACACGGGATTGTAAAAAAAGATTATCATGCGATGTCCAAGGAAGAACTTGTTGCCGAAATGCAACTATTGGTTCAAAAGGAAAAGATCCAGGCAATAAAAGAGCATATTGAAGAAATAAAGGCAGAATTCAATGCTAAATTTGATGAGGAACTTGAAGAGAAGAAGGAAGAATTTCTTGCCGATGGTGGAAATGTCATAGACTTTCATTACTCCACTCCTATCAAAAAAGAATTCAACTCGGTTTATTTTGATTATAAGGAAAAACGAAATAATTATTACCAGCAGTTAAAGCAGGATCTTAATAAAAACCTGAATATAAGACTTCAAATTATAGAAGAACTTAAAGGGCTGATAGATGTTGAAGAAAACATCAATACTACCTACAAGCACTTTAAGGAATTACAGGACAGATGGCGTACTGCAGGACCAATTCCACGGGATAAATACAATACCGTATGGAATACCTACCATCATCACGTTGAGAATTTTTACGACTTTTTGCATTTGAACCGCGATTTCCGCGATATGGATTTCAAGCACAACTTGGAGCAAAAGCTGAAGATCATAGACCGTGCAGAGGAACTTACACAGGAACAGGACACAAGCAGGGCATTTAGAGAACTTCAAATGCTTCACAAGATGTGGAAGGAAGAACTTGGACCTGTAGGAAAAGAATTTAGGGACGATATCTGGGAACGTTTTAGCGATGCTACCAAAAAAATTCACGATTTGCGTCAGGCGTACTATGACGATCTTGAAAAAGAATTTGAGAAGAACCTGGAAGTAAAACAAGAGATTATTTCTAAGATCCGGGAACTGGCAGAAGCAAAGTTTACCACCCACAACCAGTGGCAACAAAAAATCAAGGAACTGGAAGCCCTACGGGATATGTTCTTTAAAGCAGGTAAAGTACCTAGGGAAAAGAACGAAGCGACCTGGAGTGAATTCAAACAAAATGTTCGTCAGTTTAACCGCAATAAGAATGCATATTATAAAGGACTGAAAAAAGAACAATACGATAACCTTGAGAAAAAACGGGAACTCATACAACTTGCAGAAGATAATAAGGATAGTGAAGACTTTAAAGCAACCACTGCTTTAATGAAAAAAGTCCAGGCCGATTGGAAAAAGGTTGGTCACGTTCCAAGAAAGGACAGCGATAAGGTATGGAAACAATTTAAGGCTGCCTGTAACCATTATTTTGACCGTCTTCACAAATCCAACAATGAAGAAAATACGGAAGAGGCAAAGGCATTTGAACAAAAGAAAGAAATTCTGGACGGATTGAAATCCTTTGATTTTTCGGGAGAGAAGAAAAAAGATCTTCCAAAGATAAAGGCTGCGATAGAAGAGTGGAAAAACATAGGAAAAGTACCTTATAACAAACGTTTTATAGAAGGGAAATTCAACAAGTTGTTAGACCAATTATTTTCTAAACTGGATGTAGACCGCACCAAAGCGGAAATGATGAAGTATGAGAATAAAATCCAGGCTTTAAACAATGCAGATGATGATAAAAAATTAAGAAATGAACATTATTTCCTTAGCAAAAAAGTGGAGGAAACAATCGCAGATATTCGCCAGCTGGAGAACAATTTACAATTCTTCTCCAATGTAGACGATGAAAACCCACTGGTTAAGGAAGTTCATAAAAACATTGCAGATCAAAAAGAACAACTAAAGGTTTGGAAGGAAAAACTGGAAAAAATTAAATCTATATACTAAATAAGTTCAGGAGGATTTTTTCAATTTCACACAAATGAAATGTACGCTTTGTAAGGGTAAGATGACGGAATTTTTTAGAAAGGAAGACCGAAAATACATCCGTTGCCAAAACTGCAAAGCTGTACTCCTTCATCCCGGAGATTATATTACTGCAACCTCTGAAAAGGAGCGTTATTTGGAACATAATAACGATGTATGTGATCCCCGCTATCAAAATTTTGTGGGTCCGATCACTTCCCGGGTATTACGAGATTTTTCTATCAACTCACGCGGATTGGATTATGGCTGTGGCACAGGACCGGTTGCAACCACTGAGCTGCAAAAGCATTCTTATAAAATCAATTTATATGACCCTTATTTTGAGAACCATCCTAAAGTTCTTGAAGAAACCTATGATTTTATAATTTGTTGTGAAGTAATGGAACATTTCCATAGGCCTTTCGAAGAATTTAAGCGACTCTATGAACTTTTAAATCCCGGCGGGAAACTTTACTGTAAAACTTCGATTTTTTATGAGACTATAGATTTTAACAGGTGGTATTATAAGAACGACCCCACGCATGTATTTTTTTATTCTGAAGAAAGTCTGGAATGGATCAGGGGAACTTTTGGATTTAAAAATTTAGAAATCACTCCGAAACTTATCGTATTTGAAAAATAGTATATTCCGGCTTACCCCCAGGTTTCCTGAATTATAAAAGTTTAGCCTCATTCCAAAAAACATCCATTTCTGCCAGAGTCATCTCACTTAGGGATTTATTTCTCTCTTTGGCTTTTCCTTCGAGATACTGAAAGCGTTTAATGAACTTTTTGTTGGTTCGTTCCAGTGCATTTTCCGGATTGATCTTTAAAAATCTGGCATAGTTAATCATTGAAAATAAAACATCTCCAAATTCGGCTTCCATTTTATCGGTATTCATCACCTTGATTTCATCCTGTAATTCTTCCAGCTCTTCTTTCAGTTTTTCAAAAACCTGTTGGGGCTCTTCCCAGTCAAATCCCACTCCGGCAACTTTTTCCTGAATCCTGCTCGCTTTCACCAAAGCAGGCAATGAAGCAGGTACCCCTTCCAAAACACTTTTTTTACCTTCCTTAAGTTTCAGCTTCTCCCAGTTTCTTTTTACTTCATCCTCATCTGCCACTTCCACATCTCCATATATATGCGGATGCCTTGAAATCAATTTATCACAAATTGAATTCGTTACATCGGCAATATCAAAATCATTGGTTTCACTCCCGATTTTTGCGTAGAAAACCAGGTGTAATAAAACATCTCCAAGCTCTTTTTTTATCTCCTGCATATCCTTTTCAAGAATCGCATCCCCCAATTCATAAACCTCTTCAATAGTTAAATGCCGAAGCGACTCCAGGGTTTGTTTCCGGTCCCACGGACATTGTTCCCGTAGCTCATCCATAATGGTTAAAAGTCTGTCAAATGCCTGTAATTGATCCTTTCTTGAATTCATTCCTCTGATTTTTTTGTAAAAATACAACTGTGATTATTTTAAACCGAAAATTAATCAAAAAAACCTCGGGGCAAACCCACAAGTTATGTCCCGATAATTCGGGAGGAAATTACTTTTGAAAATTCGCGGCAAACCCTCAATGAGAGATCAAAACAAAAAAGCAGCTTTAATAAAATTAAAACTGCTTTATACTATTAGATAATTTAAGCCTATTCTTCTTCGTCTGAAGTTTTTTCTTCTGGTTTTGAAAAATCGGTGAAATCATTTTTCACGAGTAAATTATACCACTGAAGAATTTTTTTTATGTCGCTTTGGTAAACTCTTTCTACGTCATAATCCGGAAGTATTTCAGCAAAATAGGCCTCTTGCTCCTTTTTGGACGCTTTGTGATCTATAGCTTCTCCTCCGTTTTCTTTCTCACTTATCTTTTTAAAGATCTCTCCAAGAGGAACTTCCTCGGTGTAAGTGTAAATAGCAATTTCGCTAAGCAAACTAACATTATGACGAACGTTGACCGCTATTTTTTTTCCATCAATAATGGATTTTGCAACAAAACCACCGCGGGTTTGTGCTGTTAATTCATATAATCCCGGTTTTCCGGAAATCGATAAAATTTTTTCTAAACCCATATTTTTTATAAATTTTGGCTGGCAAATATCACTTCTCTGTGCTTAATAACAAAAGAATTAACGGCCTTTTTTCACTGCCGGAAAACGCATTCTATAATCGACATCTATCTTTCCCTTTGAAATGTTTGCAAGCTTTCCTTTGATTAAACGCTTTTTAAGACTTGATAGTTTATCGGTAAATAAAATCCCTTCAATATGATCATATTCATGTTGGATAACCCTGGCGGCCAGTCCCTCATAAACCTCACGAAAAGAATTAAAGTTTTCGTCCTGATATTCTATGGTGATTTGTTTTTTTCGGAAGACATCTTCCCGTACTTCCGGAATACTTAAGCATCCTTCATTAAATGCCCAATCTTCTCCCTCTTCGGCTACAATTGTAGGGTTTATAAAAACCTTTTTAAGATTTTTTAATTGGTTTTGTTCTGCAAGTTCCAATTCTTCATCTTCCCCAAAAGCACTTGGATCGATAATAAACAAACGTATTGGAAGTCCAATTTGTTGAGCTGCAAGTCCTACTCCGTATGCTTCATACATGGTATCCCACATATTTTCAATAAGTTTATCCAGGTTTGGGTATTCTTTAGCGATCTCCTTTCCCTTCTTTCTTAAAACCGGATCCCCGTATGCAATAATTGGTAAAATCATTTAAAATGTATAATTAATATTGAATAATGTTTATTTAAAAAAATCTACTTTTCATGTTTTTTATGGCTGTGAAATTTAATATAAAACTTGCCTGATTAATTCTGACCGCTTTAAAACATTAATCCCCCTTGTTATCTTGTTTTTTTAGCCACGAATGCACGAATATTTTTCTCTTTTTTCTTTTCTCTATATTCCATATTCTATTCCCACTTTCCTACATCATTTATAAAGATAGGATTGCAGAATGATCGTTGCACTTATTTCATCCAGCAAAGCTTTATTCTGGCGCTTTTTCTTTTTTAATCCGCTATCGATCATCGTTCTAACTGCCATTTTCGATGTAAAACGTTCATCTACCCGTTTCATTTGCATAGTCGGAAACTTTTCCTGAAACTTCTTCAAAAACTCCTGAATTGGAACTTCATTATTGGAAGCAGTATTATCCATTTGTTTTGGTTCCCCTACAAGAACGAGCTCCACATTTTCAATCTTAAAATAGTTCTCGAGATAAGGGATCAATTCTTTGGTAGGAATAGTCGCGAGGCCGGACGCAATGATTTGAAAATCATCGGTTACCGCAATTCCGGTGCGCTTAACACCATAATCTAAAGCCATAATCCGTGCCATTGCAAATTTTACGCAAATATAAGGTTTATCTTCCTATACTCCCAAAAATCGGACATAAGCTGTTATATTTGCTGAAAACTTATTGAAATGAAATCACTGGAAGATATTATTACCAAGGCTTGGGAAGACCGAAGTTTGCTAAGCGATTCTATAACTATCGATGCTATTCGACAAGTAATCAATCATCTGGATGAAGGTGAACTTCGCGTTGCCGAGCCAACAACCGATGGCTGGCAGGTAAATGAATGGGTGAAAAAAGCGGTGGTACTTTATTTCCCTATTCAAAAGATGAAAACCCTTGAAGCCGGAATTTTTGAATACCACGATAAAATTCCCCTAAAAAGTGGTTTTGCAGACAAAGGGATTCGGGTAGTTCCAAATGCGGTTGCACGATACGGAGCATATATCTCTTCAGGAGTGATTTTAATGCCGAGTTATGTAAACATTGGAGCCTATGTAGATGAAGGCACTATGGTAGATACCTGGGCAACCGTGGGAAGCTGTGCTCAAATCGGTAAAAATGTTCACTTAAGTGGTGGTGTAGGAATTGGCGGGGTTTTGGAACCTCTACAAGCTGCACCGGTAATTATTGAAGACAATGCCTTTGTAGGTTCAAGATGTATCGTTGTAGAAGGAATCAGAGTTGAAAAAGAAGCCGTTTTAGGCGCCAATGTGGTTCTTACAGGATCGACGAAAATAATTGATGTAACAGGAACAGAACCCAAAGAGATCAAGGGGTATATCCCTTCACGATCTGTGGTTATCCCGGGAAGTTATACCAAACAATTCCCCGCTGGAGAATTTCAGGTACCCTGTGCATTGATCATTGGAAAAAGAAAAGAAAGCACCGATAAGAAAACCTCTTTAAATGATGCTTTAAGGGAATATAATGTGGCGGTGTAAAGCCTCCTAACCCCCTAAGTAGGATTTTATAGAACTAAAATAATTAAAAAGCCCCTCCCGTCGGGAGGGGTTGGGGTGGGCTTATGAAAATATTAATTATACAGCAAAAAATGATTGGGGATGTTCTTACATCCTCGATCTTATTTGAAGCGCTTCGGGATAAATATCCTGAGGCTGAGCTGCATTATTTAATTTATCCCCGTACGCGACCCGTTGTTGAAAATAATCCGTTTATAGATAAGCTGATCCTTTTTGAAGATTCAGATAAAAAGCCCTTAAATTTTATTTCATTTCTTCAGAAAATGAAAAAGGAAAAATATGAGGTAGTAATTGATGTCTATTCAAAGATAGGAACTGCTTTTATTTCATGGTTTTCAGGAGCAAAATTGCGTATTTCCTTTAACAAATGGTATACCCGATTTTTTTATTCAGATGTATTTGATCGCAATATAATTTCAAAAACAAAGGGCGGCCTGGCCATTGAAAAACGCGTGCAATTGTTACAGCCTTTGCATAAAAATTTCCCTGCGGAAATAAAACCTAAAATCTATCTTACCGCTGCTGAAATTTCTTTTGCTACACAAATATTATCCGGTTCTGGAATTAATGCCGCAAAACCTTTGGTGATGATATCGGTTTTGGGAAGTTCAAAAAATAAAACCTACCCCCCGGAATTTCTTGCTGTTTTACTTAATAAAATAATTGAAGAAACCGAAGCCCAGTTATTGTTCAATTATATCCCCTCCCAAATGGATGAAGCCCGGAATATTTATGAGTTGTGCAACGAAAAAACCCAAAAGCACATTCACCTCGACATTTTCGGAAAAAGCTTAAGGGAGTTTATGGCGCTCACCTCCCAATGCGATGCATTGATAGGGAATGAAGGCGGTGCGGTGAATATGGCTAAAGCCATGAAAATACCAACCTTTGCTATCTTTTCTCCTTCTGTAAACAAGGAACACTGGAATGTATATGAAGATGAGATCACCAATGTTTCTGTCCATTTACAGGATTTTGTGCCTGAAATTTTTCTGAATAAAAGCAAAAAGGAATTACATTCGCTAAATGCAGAATTCTATACCAAATTTAAACCTGAACTTATTTCAGCTAAATTACATCAGTTCCTGCAACGTATAAAACCATGAAGTATCGATTCTTAATTTATATAAGTCATTCCTACGCACTTCCAATAGGGGAACCCTTACAAAAAGAGCTTTTAAAACGTGGGTTTGAAGTGAAATGGTTCGCCGATGAGGAGTACACCAAAGCTTTTTTTCCTGAATACGGTAAATTGTTAAATACAGTTCAAAATGCAATTGAATACAATCCCCACGTAGTTTTAACGATTAACGATAGCGTACCCGATTTTTTTCCGGGAATAAAAGTCCAAATTTTTCACGGGTTTCCAGCCAATAAACGAAAAGGAACCGACCAGTTTACAATTCGTGGATTTTTTGACCTTTATTGCACCCAGGGTCCATCTTCCACTTCAATTTTTAAAAAACTGGCAGAAAAGCATAAAACCTTTGAGGTTAAGGAAACCGGCTGGTCTAAAATGGATCCTTTATTTCCAATTACTGAAAAAAATTCTGCAAAAAAACCAGTAATTTTAATCGCCTCTACCTTTACCAAACAATATAGTCTGGCGTTAAAAGATGAAGTGGTTGCAGAACTGCAGCGGCTTTCAAAACTTGGAAAATGGGAATTTATCGCTGTTCTGCATCCAAAACTGGACGCTTCTGTATACTCGAAATTTGAAGCGATGCAACATGAAAATTTCACATTTTATAATACCACGGATCTTATTCCGCTCTTTAAAAAGGCCGATGTGATGTTTGCCGATACCACTTCGGCATTAATAGAATTTCTTATTCAAGAAAAAACTGTGGTTACTTTCAAAAATAATATGCCCGGGCCTTATTTAATCGATATTTCATCGGTTTCTGAGATCGAACCTGCGCTGGAAAACGCCTTGAATCCCCCTCAGGAATTGTTGCAGGAAATAAAAAAATTCAGTCAATTTTCACATCCATATACCGACGGAAGATCAAGCGAACGGGTTATAGATGCCTGTATTGAGTTTCTACATAAAGACAAATCCCATCTTAAAAAGAAACCCCTTAACCTGCTTAGGAAATATAAGATGAGAAAAAAACTGGGGTATTTCACCCTGTCAAGTTTTCACCGGCCAATAACACTTCCTAAGTTTGAATGATTTAGTTCTTCCAGAATTTAAGCTTTTTCTTTAATTGCTTTTTACGCCTAAATTTTTTCTGAAAATTATTGGTATACATCCACATTTCCTTAAAAACTTCAGCTTCAGGTTTATTGATTAGGGAAGCATATTCATTAGACATCACCTCTATCATTTCCTTTTTAGGAGTAAGTCTGGAGAAATTTTTCATGCGTTCCAAAAAGTTTAGTTCCTTAAAATTCATCCGGTTAAGATCTACCAGGAAAAATTTGTAGGTTCCATCTTGCACCTGGATTAAAGTGTTTCCGGGAGAATGATCTAAAAACTCAATCTTTTTTTCGTGCAGTTCATAGGTAAACCGCGTGAAAGCCCTTAAAATTTCTTCGCGCTGAGGGTAATTGGGATCATTTACCAATTCCCGGAAGGTTAGATCATACGCTAAATGTTCGCTTATATAATAGCTCTCCTGAAAAGTGAACCCCGATTTTTTCTCGGCGAAAGCTATAGGATAGGGAGTTCCAATATTTTTTGAAATAAGATATTCAGCATAGGTGAAAGAGCGCTCTGCCTTAGATTTTCTAAAAAACCGGTAGACTATTTTATTGACCGGATTGGGGAGTTTAAAAGATTTTATATTGACCTTTTTTCCGTTTAAATCAAATACTTTAATACTATTACGTTTACCGTCATTGATATGAATTCCCTTGCGATTAAAATTTTTAATTAATTTAAGAATCCTATCTCCTGGTTCCTCCTGGTAATTATTTGAAATAACAATTTTCATTTTTCAAATTATCTTTTCAAAAAATTATTTAAAACTTGCCACGGTGGCATATTGGGGATATCGAATATCCAAATGCGTGAACAAAAGAGGAATATTATAAAGATAAGGCTTTAGAGACCTACTCTTATTAATTCCTTCATGAACCTGAACTTCATAACCCAGACTTTCATACATTTTTAAAATACTTTTTCCGGTAAAAAACCGAAGGTGTGTTTTATCCATCACCCCGGACCCCTTATACTCCCATTCCTTGTTAAACAAGAGTTTAATAAGTGCATTATGATAACGTATATTGGGAATGGAACTTATAACAATTCCACCAGGTTTAAGATGGACTTTAATTTTTTCCAGAACCGTATATGGGTCAACCAGATGTTCCAGTACGTCGTTGAAATAAACAACATCAAAAAAGTGTTTTGGCAATTGATCGAGATGGTCTTCACAAGGGCCAGAATAGACTTTGTCCAGCACTTTTTCAGCCCTTAGTGCTTCATCCTTCATATATTCAATTCCCCAAACTTGCGCACCGGTTCTCTCTTTAATTACTTTCGCAAAAGAACCATCTCCACATCCTATATCAATAACCGTTTTTGCATCTAGTGGAAGATATTTTAACATTTCATAACGAATGTTATTATAATAACCTTCAGGTTTGTTTTCGTAATCCATAAGAAACAAATATAACTATAATTGAAGGAAGTAAAAGCTAAGAAATTTTTATTGCTGAAAACCGGACTTACATAAACACTAAAGCCATCGAATAAAATAGATTTTTAAATTCTGAAGTTTCAGTACTGTTACTTTAATAGTATCTTCGTTTTCTAAATTTTTTTACTGAATGAAGGCTGCCGTAGTAATACCAATTTATAAAACCGAATTAACGGAAATTGAAAAAATGTCATTAAACCAATGTAATAAGGTACTTGGAAGTCATGATATTTTTTATGCCAGCCCAAAAGGTTTAAATCCTTCAGCACGGCTACTGCCTTTTAAAAATGAAGAATTTGATCCTGAATACTTTAAAGACATTCAGGGCTATAACCGGCTTTTGGTGGAATCCCATTTTTATGAGCGCTTCCTGGAATATGACTACATTTTGATTTACCAGTTGGATGCATTTGTTTTTCGAGATGAATTGACTACCTGGTGCAACAAAAATTACGATTATATTGGGTCACCATGGATAGCTACGCAAAATATTTTATCAAAATTTCTTAAACTTTTTGCTTCAAAGAAATTTAAAAAAAGAGCACCAATTTTTTTTAAGGTTGGGAATGGCGGATTTTCCTTACGGAAAACCAAAACATTCTATGAGATTTCGAATAAACTGGCAAATAACATTCAAAACCAACTAAAAAAGAAAGATGAAATCTATGCCATTGAAGATGTGTTCTGGTCTTTAAAGGTCCCCGAATTTTTTCCAGAGTTCTCCATACCCGAATATAAAGAAGCAGTAAAATTTGCAATCGACCGTAAGCCCAAACTGGCTTTAAAGATTAATAAAAATGAACTTCCCTTTGGCTGCCACGGTATTAATAAACCCAAAGTTATTGAGTTTTGGAAACCAATATTGGATAAAGCGTATTCAAAAACTGGCCGAGATAGTACCCATTGATCTTTCTTATCATGTAAATTCCTATCGGGTTATTAATATTGTAAATTTGCACATCAATTTTCTGAAGCAAAACTATATTCAATTATTCAGCATTAAAGTATGACCATTCTACATCTTTCAGCGGTAAAAAATTGGGGTGGAGGGGAAAAGCATATTGAAAACCTTTGTGTTGAGCTGGGTTTTCTGGATCCTGAAATTGTAAATATCATATTTTGTCCCCATAACAGTCAGTTTCAAAAACATTTAAAAAAAACAGGTTTTAAGGTTATTCCTGCCCATTTGGATTTTAAAATGGATCCAAGATATTTTTTAAAACTCGTAAAAATATGCAGGAAGCAAAAAATAGACCTTATCCACATTCACGATAGCACAGCCCTTACCCTGGCTATAATGGGGGATCATTTGGGAGATTTACCTCCGTTTATTTTCAGTAAAAAAACCTCCTTCCCTATCCAGGCCCGTAAATCGAGTTTGTATAAATATAATTATCCAAAACTTAAAAAAATCCTTTGCGTTTCAGAAAAGACAAAAGCTGTTTCTGAAGAAAACATTTCAGAACATGAAAAATTACAGTGTATTTATCACGGCACATCGCTAAGGGATAAAGCTACCGAAAATGCATTTTCTATAAAAGATCATTTAAAACTTAATAAAAACACTCTAATTATTGGAAATATCGCCAATCACATCTGGCCAAAGGATCTTAAAATATTTATTCGGGTGGCCGAGGAGCTTGTTAATAATCAAAAAGTGAAAAATATTCATTTTGTTCAAATAGGCGCATTTTCAGAATTGACTTCTTCTTTTAAGAAATTGATCAAAGACTTAAAATTGGAAGATCACATCAGCCTCTTAAATAAAATTGAAGATGCTTCCAGATTTATCCCGCAATTTGATATTTCTTTAATGACTTCAGAAAGCGAAGGGATTCCACAATTTATTTACGAATCATTTTATCATAAGGTCCCTGTGGTAAGCACAGATGTAGGCGGTATTCCGGAAGTGATTCAACATGGGGAAAACGGTCTTTTGGCTCAGGCTTTCGATTTTATGCAATTGGCCGGGCATATTGTAACTTTACAAAATAATTCAGCATTGCGCGAGCAGTTTACCAGCATTTCAAAAGAAAAACTTCACCAAAGTTTTACTTCCGGAATAATGGCACAAAAAACTTTAATTGAATATAAAAACGTTTTAAATGGAAGATTTTAAGGACGAAACCGAGAGAGCCCTGGAAGTATTAAAAAAAGGAGGGATCATTTTATATCCCACAGATACGGTTTGGGGAATTGGTTGCGATGCTACAAACCCAGAAGCGGTAGAGCGGATATATAAATTAAAAAAACGAACCGACAGCAAAGCGATGATTTGTCTTGTAAACAGCGTAAAAATGCTGGAACAGTTTGTAAATAAGGTTCCGGATCCTGCTTATGATGTTATTGATCATTCAGATAAACCAACAACCATTATTTATGATAACCCTATTCGGGTGGCAAATAACCTGGTTGCCGAAGATGAAACCCTGGCCATACGTGTGGTTAAGGAGAAATTTTGCGAACAGCTTATCTACAAATTAAGAAAACCCCTGGTTTCAACTTCTGCAAATATCAGTGGGGAGCCTACTCCAAAATCTTTTGCTCAAATAGCCCCGGAAATTTTAAAAGGTGTAGACTATATAGTAAATTTGCAACATTCAAAAATATCAGATAAACCTTCGTCCATAATTAAAATTGGTAACGACAGGACTGTAAAAGTGATACGCAAATAAGACATGCCCAAAAACAAGAATTTCAGCCACGCACTCAATCCTGAAATATTTAAAATTATATCCCGCGCAAGCGATGAAACCGGTCTTGAGAGCTATGTGATAGGTGGTTTTGTAAGAGATCATCTCTTGGAGCGGGGAGATCCAAAAGATATTGATATTGTTGCTGTAGGAAGCGGAATTGCCCTGGCGGAAAAAGTTTCCCAATTACTGCCTAATAAACCCAAAGTTCAGATTTTCAAAAATTACGGAACAGCTATGTTGCGGGCTTTTGATATGGAGATCGAATTTGTGGGAGCCCGTACCGAAAGCTATAATGAAAATAGCCGAAATCCCGTTGTAGAAAATGGAACCCTGGAAGATGATCAAAACCGAAGGGATTTCACCATTAATGCGCTTGCATTAAGTTTAAATGAAAAAAATTTTGGTGAACTTATAGATCCTTTTGATGGTTTGGGGGATCTTGAAGCTCAACTTATTAAAACCCCTCTGGATGCGGATATAACCTACTCTGATGATCCCTTGCGAATGCTTCGCGCTATACGATTTGCTACTCAATTGGGTTTCAAAATTGAATCGAAGTCCCTTGAAGCGATTTCCAGGAACAAGGAGCGCATTAAAATAATTTCAGGAGAACGCATAGTAGACGAACTCCATAAAATCTTACTTTCTGAAAAACCTTCCATAGGGTTTGCACTTTTGCATAAAACAGGATTGCTTCCGCTTATTTTACCAGAATTAACTGCTCTGGAAGGAATTGAAGAAATAGAAGGTCAGCGACATAAAGACAATTTCTGGCATACGCTGGAAGTAGTGGATAACATTTCCAATCATACCGATGATCTTTGGTTACGCTGGGCGGCCCTTTTACACGATATTGGGAAGGCACCTACCAAGAAATTCCATAAAAAAATTGGCTGGACCTTCCATGGACACGAATTTATAGGCGCTAAAATGGTTTTTAAACTTTTCAAACGCCTGCGGATGCCGTTGAATGAGAAGATGAAATACGTCCAGAAACTGGTACTGATGAGCTCAAGACCTATTGTGATAGCCGATGAAAATGTAACCGATTCTGCTGTGCGAAGGCTTGTATTTGATGCGGGGGATGAGATTGAAGATCTAATGACACTTTGTGAAGCCGATATCACGACAAAAAACCCGAAAAAATTTAAAAAATACCATAATAACTTCCAAAAAGTAAGGGAGAAAATCAAGGAAGTTGAAGAACGGGATCATGTTCGGAATTTCCAACCTCCTGTTACAGGGGAAGAAATAATGGAGACTTTTCACCTGAAACCATCCAGGGAGATCGGGATTATTAAAGATGCGATCAAAGAGGCTATCCTGGAAGGGGAAATCCCCAATGAATATGAAGCAGCGAGAAATTTTATGCTTCAGAAAGGGAAAGAACTAGGTTTAAAAACTGAAAATACCCAGACCTGAAAAGATAAAGAAAGCATCAAAATGAGAGTAGCCTTTAAACGTATGTTAATCATGGCTTTTCCGGTAAGGTTTAGCAATTTGAAAGACTAAAATTCCGCTATGAAAAAAGACCAAAGACCTGTTGTTATCTGGCTTCTCACCGGATGTTTTCTCATTTTTATAATGGTGGTAGTGGGCGGAATAACCCGGCTCACTAATTCCGGACTTTCCATGACAGATTGGCACCTGGTAACCGAGGTAATTCCACCTATTACAGACACGCAATGGGAAGAGGCTTTTGAAGAATATAAAAAATATCCGGAATACCAGAAGATCAATATTCATTTTGATTTCACTCTGGAAGATTACCAGCAAATCTATTTCTGGGAATGGTTCCATAGATTACTAGGCAGACTTTTGGGGATCGTATTTATTGTTCCTTTCCTTTATTTTTTGATAAGGAAAAAATTTAGCGCAGAAATCCTGAAAAAATGCATTGTTCTATTATTCCTTGGGGGTTTCCAGGGATTCTTAGGATGGTATATGGTAAAAAGCGGATTGATAGATCAACCGGATGTGAGTCATTACAGGCTCGCTATGCATCTTACCACCGCATTCATCACCTTTGCTTTTACACTTTGGGTAGCACTGGATATTATGTACCCGGATAAAAAAACCATAAAAACCGCTTTTCGAAATTTGTTAAGGTTTAGCTTGGCAATTTTATTGATCCAGATTATCTGGGGAGCCTTTGTAGCAGGCTTAAATGCAGGCTTAATCCATAATACATGGCCGTTGATGAATGAAGGTAAACTCATACATGAAACGGTAATTATAGAACAATCGCCACTATGGAGAAATTTTGTGGAAGGAAAAAGTGGGGTACAGTTTGTGCATCGGTACCTCGCTTATATCGTGGTAGCTCTTATAGGTATAATTTGGTTTAAAAGTCGGAAATTTGATCTTACCGGCCCGCAAAGCAACGGAATTAGTGCACTTTTAATTTTAGTTCTTGTACAATTTGTTTTGGGAGTTTTTACCCTTATTTTTGCCGTGCCGTTATGGTTGGGAATTTTGCATCAGGTAGGAGCATTTTTCCTTCTTGCTGCAATGACATTTACCCTGCATAGATTTAGCCGATAACAATTATAAAGTACAGGTAGTACATATTGTCAGTCCGAATAGAAGGAGCAATTGACAACGAATGAAGCCCCTTTATGGGATTAAAAATAAAAAACACAGCATGATTTATAGATTCAGGATAATATTAGATACGCACGAGGATGTTTTCCGGGACATTGAGATTGAAGAAGAAGCTACTTTAGAAGATTTTCATAATGCAATTATCAATGCTTTCGGATTTGATGGAAATGAAATGGCTTCGTTCTATTTAAGCGATGGAGACTGGAATCAGGGAGAGGAGATCTCTCAATTTGACCTTAGCGAAGGAGCCGAATCTATCCGGTTGATGAATGAAACAACATTGGATTCGGTAGTTTCAGAATCGCAAACCAAATTGATTTATGTGTATGACTTTCTTAGCATGTGGACATTCCTTATCGAATTAGGAGAAATTGCAGAACCTGAAGCAGGACGGGATTATCCCAATTTAATGTTTGTTCACGGACAAATTCCCCTGGAAGCTCCAGACAAGGAGTTTATTGCTGAAAAAAACGAATTTGAAGAAGATGAAATGGATTCAGATTTTGATATAGAGGATTATGATGATCTTCCCTTTGAGGATAACTGGAATTAGCCACGTTTTTTTTACTGTTCAACATTTATTGTTTAGCGTTTATTTTTCTCAATACTCATATCCAACACTATTTTCTAAAATCTCTAATCTAATATCTCAAGTCTAAAATGATCAACCTATTTAACGCACAAATTGAATCGCTTTCTATTCACAGAGTTGGAAATAAAAGCCGAAATGAGAATATTTTTCTTTCAGCAGAGCCTTTTGAATTAAATGATGAGATCACGCCACTAATCAAGGAGTATTTTTTAAAACCTTTTCGGGAAAAGGAGGAAAGTTATTACCAGTTTTTTCACGAGACAGATCTGGAATTCAATGAACTTTTCAATCTAGCTAATAAAATTTTTGATCAGCCGGAAACCGTTCATGAGGTTTCCAAAAAAATAAATACGTTGTTATTTGAACAATCCTCCCATCCACATATCAAAAGCGGAGAAGTATATGTGGTATATTTTGAAAATATGTTGTTGGATAACGAGAAGATTTCAGCAATAGGAATATTCAAATCTGAATTAAAACATGATTTCCTTCAGTTTCAGGAAAAAGGAAGTACCCTTGAAATGATCATTCAGCAAGGGATCAATCTTCAAAAACTTGATAAAGGAGCACTAATATTCAACAAAAACAGAGAGGAAGGTTATAAAATCCTTTCTGTAGATTCGAATAAATATGACACCAAATACTGGCTTGAGAACTTTTTAGGTGTTGATGTCCTTGCCGATAATAATTTTTATACCAAGAAGTATTTAAAATTTTGTCAGAATTTCGCAAAAGATGTGGTTTTACCTGCTGAAGACAAAAAAGAAGAGGTCATGTTCATGAACCGAAGTGTGGATTATTTTGCAAAAAATGACGATTTTGAAGAAACCGCTTTTATGAACTCTGTGATCGATAATCCAGATTTGATTCCGGAATTCAAAAATTATAAAACAGATAAGGGACAAAAATATAAAATCGAAGATCTTACCTCCTTCCCTATTGCGAACACCGCCGTTACAGCCGCCAGGAAAACTATTAAGAATACCATCAATCTGGATACGCATATACAGATAAGGATGGATTTTATCAATCCGGAATCGGCTGAGAAATTCGTGGAAAAGGGCTGGGATGAAGAAAAACAGATGTATTACTATCTTGTTTATTTCAATAAGGAAGAAAAGAGTTAATTAAACTTTTCCAAAGAACCTACCTCCAAAAATTATAATTTTAATTTGCATTTGCAATTAAATCTAAAACACGTATTTTAGGTAGAAGTTTATCAATTTTTTTTTAATCGCAACAGTATTACTTTTGTAAGAGGTACATCTGGATGAGTAAGCATGAAAAAATGCTGATTAAAATATTACGGGGAACTTCAGACAAAAACATTGATTTCGAAGGTTTCAGACATTTATTAATTGAGATTCGATGAAAGGATTAAAGGAAGCCATCATATTTTCATGAAAGAAGGTATAGAGGATATCTTAAATATCCAATCAAAATCAGCTAAGGCAAAACCTTTTCAAGTAAAACAAGTAAGAAACTTAATAGTGAAACATCGGTTAGAATTGTAAGATGATAAAAAACATCTATAAATACGAGATCATTATTTATTGGAGCAACGAAGATGAAGCCTTAATTGCTGAAGTACCGGAATTAGCCGGATGTCAAGCTGATGGGGAGACTTATCAACAAGCCTTGGCCAATGTAGAAGTGGTGATTGATGAATGGATTGAAACTGCCAAATTGAAGGGCAGGAAGATTCCACCGCCAAAAGGCAGGTTGATGTTTGCATAGTCCGGAAGAAAAAAATTTAATTCTATTTCCAAAGTTCTAAACTTTTCCAAAGTTTGAAACTTTGGAAAAGTTGGTTTCTCAATCCTAAAACTTCGTATTTACATCTTCATAATTTCTCCTAACAAATTCAAGGGCCGTGCGCAATATTTGTCCCATAGTACGTGCCCTTTTAAATTTCATGTCCCTGGTAAGATCATACAGATCTTTCCGCAATTGCCTAACATTTGCCTGGGTTGATACATGATCGTTTATCATACATCGTATGAGTTCTTTAAAACGAGTTCTGGCATTGATCATTCTTTTGGCCAGTAGTGAGCGTTCTTCCCTGCGATATTGCTCTATAGAATCTGCCTGCAATCTATCGGCAACCAACTGGACCATTTTAAAGTTTTCTTTGAAAAACTGCGGCTTGTAAACCTTCAAATTTCCTTCATAACTTTGCTGATCGAAATCGATGGCACGAATAGTATAATCTACATGGTCAAAATCGTGAGTTGGAATTATCACATAATTATAGGAACGCATATCCCCAAGCAACCGAACCATGCAACGCTCATTGAATTTCACAAACTGTTTTGCAATTTGCGTTTTTGCCCGTTCATCACAATGGGGCAATTCATCTTCTATAAAAACATCTCCGGGAATTCCGGCAATGTGTTCTTCTATTAAGGTGTCTTTATGGACCAAAAAATTGATCCTGTGTGGAGAAAGTATATGCTCGATTTCCAGGCCATAAACCCGGGAGGCATCAGCAAGTTTTACATAGAAATAGGTAGTAACATCATTCAAAATATTCCTGACTTTAATTCTGAAGGGCTTTGAATTCCCAAAAGTGCAGTAATCAATGGCATCCACATTCAAAAATTCCAGGGAATCTACATTTCCGTCTGAATGGAGGATCGTATAAATATGCTTCAGGGATTCATCCAGCTCCAACCGTTCTGAATCTGCATAATAGCAGCGCACCCATAACGTATCCTCATCGTTGCGGTCAAAAACGGTAATACAACCTGAAAAACGCAGTAAATCATCGTAAAATACAGGGATTTTTGTATTCCTATTGTACCTTGTGAGGTAACTGTCAAATCTATCATTTATGGGAAAGGAAGGTTTTTTCCTGGACATTAACTTTTCTTCCATATAATGGTTTTTTTTTCAAAAATACGCGTTCTGATTCACTTCTCCTGTAACAAAACGTTAACTTCGGCGTCCCATGTTAAAACTAAACATCCCTTGGAGACAATACTTACACTAAATAACCTCACTAAAAAATATGGCCCGCTCACCGCGGTTAAAAACCTCTCCTTCACGATCCAGAAAGGGAACGTATACGGCATATTAGGGCCCAATGGCAGTGGGAAATCCACAACCCTGGGAATGGTCTTAAATGTGGTGAATAAAACAAGTGGAGAATATCACTGGTTTGACGGCAAGGATTCTACCCATGAGGCCCTGAAACAGGTAGGTGCAATAATAGAGCATCCTAATTTCTATCCTTATATGACAGCCAGGCAAAATCTTGCTTTGGTATGCAAAATAAAGGGGGTTCATCACAGTAAAATTGAAGAAAAACTGGAAATTGTAGGCTTGCTGGAAAGGAAAGACAGTAAATTCCGAACCTTTTCATTAGGGATGAAACAACGGCTTGCCATTGCTTCTGCCCTATTAAATGATCCGGAAATACTTATTCTGGATGAACCTACCAATGGACTTGATCCTCAGGGAATTCATCAAATTAGAGAAATCATCAGGCGTATTGCTTCCGAAGGAACAACTATTTTACTCGCATCACATTTGCTGGATGAAGTTGAAAAAGTTTGTACCCACGTTGTGATCATCAGAAAAGGCGAAAAGCTTTACAGCGGAAGGGTTGACGAAATGAATGCAAGTCATGGATTTTTTGAATTAAGATCTTCCGATTTACAGAAATTGGAGCGTATTTTATCCAGTCATCCTTCAATTGGAAAAGTGACCAATTCTGAAGGTTTAGTAACAGCAATTCTGGAAGAACCTATGGATTCTGAAACTATGAATTCCTATCTTTTTGAAAATGGGGTCGTGCTTTCTTACCTGGTCAAGCGCAAAGAAAGTCTGGAAGAACAATTCTTACAATTAACCAACCAAACAAGTCACTAGATGTTTCGTTTACTAGATATAGAATTACATAAACTAAAATATAGCAGGTCTGCAAAGATTCTTACTATCACTTATTTTATCCTGATAACTTTCATTGCCCTTATCGCTTCCATAGAATTCGATTTAGGACAAATCCATTTCCGGTTGGCAGATCAGGGAATATTTAATTTTCCTTTTATCTGGCATTTCAACAGTTATATTGCAGCACTTTTAAAATTGTTTCTCGCAATTGTAATTGTATCCATGATGTCCAATGAATACAGTAACCGGACCTTAAAACAAAACCTCATCGACGGGTTAAGCAAGAAAGAATTTGTGCTTTCAAAGTTCCTGACGGTCGTTCTGTTTTCAATTATTTCAACCTTTTTCCTGTTTTTGGTTTCCCTGATCCTGGGATATTCATTTTCTGATTACACCGAAATTTCCATCGTTTTTTCAGATATGGAATATTTACTTGGTTACTTTATCAAACTTCTTGGATTCTTTTCCTTTTGTATGTTTATAGGGATTTTGATAAAACGATCGGCTTTTGCACTGGGGTTTCTTTTTATTTGGTGGGTCCTGGAAAATATTGTATCCGGAATTCTCACCTGGAGAATTTTCCGCGACAGTGATATTGCTGAAAGTATAGTTCAGTTCTTTCCACTGGCCTCCATGAGCAATCTTGTGATTGAACCTTTTTCAAGGTTAAATTTCATTCAAACCGCTGCTACACAAATTGGATCGGAATTGGATAAAGATTATGGAGTACATTGGTACCAGCTTCTAATAGTCCTGGTATGGACATTCCTTTTTGTCTTTTTCTCGTACAAATTACTGAAAAGGAGGGATTTGTAATAACTCACCTGCAAGTCTCGGTTAACGTTAAAAAGATAGCAATAAAAAATCCCTGGTTTGAATAGGCATGATAATTGCTTAATTTTGCGGAGCTAGCAAAAAGAAATTCATGAAGTTCAATATAAAATCCAATTTTAAACCCACCGGGGATCAGCCACAGGCCATCAAAAAATTGGTTTCCGGACTCACTAAAAACGAACAGTATCAAACCTTACTGGGAGTTACCGGTTCTGGAAAAACGTTTACTGTTGCCAATGTTATTGAGGAAGTACAACGTCCAACCCTTATCCTTGCCCACAATAAAACTTTAGCTGCCCAGCTCTACTCAGAATTCAAGCAATTCTTCCCAGAAAATGCAGTGGAATATTTTGTTAGTTACTACGATTATTATCAGCCGGAAGCTTTTATCCCCTCGTCAGGTACTTATATAGAAAAGGATCTTTCCAGAAATGAAGAATTGGAAAAGCTCCGGTTGAGCACAACTTCTTCTTTGCTTAGTGGAAGAAGGGATATTCTTGTAATCGCATCGGTTTCCTGTTTGTATGGTATTGGAAATCCTGTTGAATTTCAGAAAAATGTGATCTCCATTGAAAAAGATATGCATATTTCCAGGACAAAACTTCTTCACCGACTGGTGCAGAGTTTATATTCCAGAACTGAAGCGGATTTTAACCGTGGAAATTTCAGAATTAAGGGAGATACCGTGGATATATTCCCGGGATATGCAGACCATGCTTTCAGAGTACATTTCTTTGGAGATGATATAGAAGAGATTGAGGCATTTAATCCGCTTACGAATGAAATAGTTGAAAAATACGACCGGCTGAATATTTACCCTGCCAATATGTTCGTGACTTCTCCGGATGTATTGCAGGGAGCGATCAGGGAAATTCAGGATGATTTAGTAAAACAAATTGATTATTTCAAGGATATTGGAAAACACCTGGAGGCAAAACGTTTGGAAGAACGCACCAATTTTGACCTGGAAATGATTCGTGAACTTGGATACTGTTCCGGAATTGAAAATTATTCCCGTTATCTCGACGGAAGGACCGCAGGAACGCGTCCCTTTTGCCTTTTGGATTATTTCCCGGATGATTTCCTGATGGTTATAGATGAAAGCCACGTTACGATTCCACAGGTACATGCGATGTACGGAGGTGACCGGTCCAGAAAAGAAACGCTGGTGGAATACGGCTTTCGTCTACCCGCAGCAATGGATAACCGACCGCTTAAATTTGAGGAGTTTGAAGCGCTTCAGAATCAGGTTATATATGTAAGTGCAACCCCCGCCGATTACGAATTACAAAAAACAGAAGGGGTTTATATCGAACAGGTGATTCGGCCAACAGGTTTGCTGGATCCTGTAATAGAAGTAAGACCAAGCCTGAATCAAATCGATGATTTAATTGAAGAAATTCAGGTTCGTGCTGAAAAAGATCAACGGGTTTTGGTTACGACCTTAACCAAAAGAATGGCAGAAGAACTCACCAAATATCTTACCCGGATCAATGTAAGATGCCGTTACATTCATTCTGATGTAGACACTCTGGAAAGGGTTGAGATCATGAATGATCTTAGAAGAGGTATTTTTGATGTGCTAATCGGAGTAAATTTATTACGGGAAGGCCTGGATCTTCCTGAAGTATCCCTTGTAGCGATTCTCGATGCCGACAAGGAAGGTTTTTTGCGAAGCAATCGTTCGCTTACACAAACAATTGGACGTGCCGCCAGACACCTTGAAGGCAGGGCGATATTGTATGCAGATAAAATAACCAAAAGCATGCAGTTAACTATAGATCAAACCGAATATCGCCGGGCAAAACAGATAGAGTTCAATAAAGAACATAACATTACCCCTACCGCATTGATAAAAGCTTTTAATGAAACGCTGGTTAAAAAGAAAGAAGCCTACAAAATAGAATCGGCCCCAACATTAAAAGCAGCAGAAAAAGAAACTGCTTATTTCAGCAAGGCACAACTGGAGAAGCGAATTAGGGAAAAGAGAAAAGAAATGGAAACCGCTGCCAAAGATCTTGATTTTATGACGGCAGCCCGTTTAAGAGATGAAATAAAAATGCTTCAGGAAAAAACAACCGCGCTTGCTGAATAAGTTTAAATCCGAAATAATATTTCTTAAATAATTGATAATATTCTCAAACAACTAATTTTCAGAAGTTTAATATTCATATATTCAAGTACCCTTTTACACTTTTTCTTTCTGATGTGACGGTCTAAAACCGTAACATATGAAAAATTTTATTTTTATTTTATCGATTTTATCTGGATTATATTCATTTCCGCAGGTTGGAATTGGGACATCCAATCCACAGGCGCAACTTGATATTATTTCAGATTCTCCCTCAAATCCGTCGGTGATCGATGGACTTTTAATTCCAAGAATCGATAAATTTCCATCGGTAAATCCCGGTGTAAATCAGGATGCGATGTTGATCTATTTAACCAAAACCGTGAATGAATTTCCCAAAGGCTTTTACTTCTGGAATGCTTCAGAAATAAAATGGGAAACCATCAGCGGCAATAGTTTTGGTAATTTCTTTAAACCCGGAACCAGCAGCAATCCAAATAATATATCTGAACCTATGTACAGATTAGGAAGTATTGGTATTGGTACACAGGAAATCACGGCCAAACTGCAAATTGTTCTGAATTCGGTTACAGATGCCACTGTTAAAAAAGGTCTGGAGGTAGACAATAATAATCCCACAGTTGATAAATTAACCACCTATGGAATTATAAATAATAATAGGAGCGCTACAGATGGAAATAAATACGGAATAAAAAATAATGTTGGTGGATTGGGTACTGGAATCCATTACGGGTTTTTCAATGAAACCTATCAAAATCTTGGTACCAATGATATCTATGGGATTTATAACCGCGTAGGAAATACTGTTGGTGCAAAAAGCGATAATTACGGTATTTATACTATAATTGGAAGTCCAACAAGTTTGGGAACTATCTATGGAATATATGCTAAAGCGGAAGGTAACAGCAGTGCAAAGGTTTTTGCAGGTTATTTTGCAGGAAGGCTTGGAATTGGACTTACCCCCGAAGAAGAATATATTTTACCTGCGACCAGGGGCAAGAGCGAACAAGTTTTAGCCACCAATAATACGGGCGATGTAAGCTGGAAGTATCCCAACATGATGAATTATTCATCTACCGGAGCCGCAGTTGGCCCCTATATTATTACGGAGGAAGTTTATACTTTAAGAATTACCAGCTCGGTTTCCAGTATAACAATCCCGGAAGCTTCCACGAACAAAGGAAGGATACTAATTCTAATCGCTTTTCCCGGAATGGGCAACAGGCCTTTCAACTTTTTAAGTGGCGATACCTTATTTGATATTTCTACAGGAAATGACATCACTTCAATTTCATCCGGGAACAGGTTTATGATTCAGAGTATAGGGACGAGATGGGTGGTTTTGTTTAAATAAAAAAAGTGGCAACATCGATGCATTTTCCGGATGCAGCTAATTCAACCAAAAAATTTTCTTCATTCTCCATTATGTTTATTGGCGGAAGACTGATTCCCCTATTGCTCACTTTTGGAGTTCCTCCTAACCCCTCAAACTGTCCATTGTTCTAAAATTTTGTTATTTAAATTCCTCCTTTCCCCTGTTTACTTCATAAATGTTTAATTTTAATCATTGAAATTAAACATTTATGATACAATTATTCAAACGGATACTGGCATTTTTTAACCTTATACAAAGCAAAATTGCCTTTTATCCTACCACCTTTGCTATTACAGGAGTTCTATTGGCATTTTCACTATTTTATCTTGAAGAGCGAGGGATTTCCAGATATTTGGTGGACCATGCTCCAATTTTGGTTGTAAATAATGGTCAAACGGCCCTTACCATTTTAAGTGCCTTAATCACAGGATTGATATCCATGATGGTTTTTAGCTTTTCCATGGTGATGCTACTGCTAAGTCAGGCTTCCAATAATTATTCTCCAAGACTTTTACCGGGATTGATCTCAGACAAGGTGCACCAAATAATCCTGGGGATCTTCCTGGCCACAATCCTTTATTTAATCTTCATACTCTTTTCCATTCAGCCTACAGGTGATAAATACCAAATACCAGGATTTTCGGTATTACTGGGAATTTTAGGTACCGTAATTTGTATTTATTCCTTTATCTACTTTATCCATAATATCTCACAAAGTATTCAGATAAATAATATCATGGATAAAATACATAAATTGGCCAAAAGCAGGTTAAATACCATTATAGAAAACGATTCAAAAAGCTCAAACGAATTTCCGTCTACCGAGAGCTGGTTTGAATATTGTACCGAAAAAAGTGGGTATTTTCAAAATGTTTCCGTTTCTAATTTGATGGATATTTGTGCAGATAGAAATACTCAGATACATATTTTACCCATTAAAGGCAGTT
Source organism: Gillisia xinjiangensis (assembly GCF_046298265.1). Classification (NCBI taxonomy): domain Bacteria; kingdom Pseudomonadati; phylum Bacteroidota; class Flavobacteriia; order Flavobacteriales; family Flavobacteriaceae; genus Gillisia; species Gillisia xinjiangensis. The sequence continues at coordinate 78,077 of NZ_JBKAHK010000009.1, forward strand.
TTGTTTTAAAAGGAAACCCTCTTTTTAAATCGAAAGAAGAGTTAGATCATGAAATGATCAAAACCATTTTAGCGAATTTTAAACTCCATAAAGCAGAACTGGTTGCCGATAATCATCTCCTGGCATTTAAACAAATAACAGAAGTTATAGTAAAAGCTATGTCTCCCGGAATCAACGATCCCGGAACTGCCATAAACGGCATAGATTATCTCACAGAACTTTTTTGTTTAAGAATGTTAAAAAAAGATACTAACGTATATGGAAGAGATGAGAAAGTATTTATAAAAATTAATTCCGTGAGCTTTTCAGAACTTATTTACCAGGTAATGGCTTCTATCCGTACTTATTGCAAACAAGATATCATTCTGACACAAAAATTAGTGGTCATGTTCAAATATTTGAAAATGCAAAAAATGGAAAATCCAGCCTATTTAAAAAGTATAGATCTGGAAGCCAAAACACTTTTAAATGATGCAAGATCCAGCATTACCAATGAAAGGGATTTACAATTAGTTGAAAAAATGGCTGTTGATTTCGGACTTAAAATAATTTAATTCAAAGTCAGCGTTTTTTTCTCCAAACATCAACTTTAACCTATTTTGAAGCTAAAAATAGTTAGCTTTTTTTGGAATCTGCCCATTCCTGAACCAGCTCTTCCAGAATATTTAAAGGAACCGCGCCATTTAAAAGTACCACATCATGAAACTCCCTTAAATCAAAATCGTTTCCTAACTGGACTTTCGCTTCTTCCCTTAATTCCAAAATTTTATTCATACCAATTTTATAAGCTGTTGCCTGTCCGGGCATAACGATATGCCGTTCTACCATTTTAACGCAATCACTCTCTGCATTAGGGGTGTTTTGTTTATAATAATCAATACCCTGCTCCCTGGTCCATTTTTTTGAATGTATCCCCGTATCTACCACCAACCTGCAAGAACGCCATAATTCCATGGCCAGGCGTCCAAAATCTGAATACGGATCTTTATAGAAACCTATTTCTTTCGGAACTAATTCACTATACAACCCCCATCCTTCAGAATAAGCCGTATAACGACTGAATTTCCTGAACATAGGTACACTATCCAATTCCTGTGCGATCGCTATTTGCATATGATGCCCCGGGATCCCTTCGTGATAAGCCAATGCCTCCATTTGATAGGTTGGCATCGCATTCATGTCAAATAAATTTGCATAATAGGTTCCGGGTCGCGAACCGTCAATTGCTGGCTGCTGATAAAAAGCTTTTCCTGCACTTTTCTCCCTAAAGGGCTCTACTGCTTTTACTATGATATCGGCTTTTGGTTTTGTTAAAAACAATTCATCAAGACGCCCTTTCATGGTATTTATAAGCGCGGTTGCTTCCTTAAGATATCTTTCTTTTCCTTCCGGAGTATTGGTGTAATAGAATTGCGCATCGGTTCGCATAAATTCAAAGAAATCCTGGAGGGAACCAACAAATCCCACCTGCTTCATGATCCCTTCCATTTCCCTATGAATTCTCGCTACTTCAAGAAGGCCAATTTCATGGATTTCATTTGCAGTAAGATCGGTAGTCGTAATTCGTTTTAACCTGTTTTTATAAAATGCTTCTCCTTTTGGAAATTTCCAGGCACCATGATCTGATGTTGCCCTTTGTTGTTGATTTTCCAGAGCAGCGATCAACTTTTCATAGCCAGGTTTTACTGCTTTCACAAGGGCTTGTTCCGCCTCTAAAATTAAATCCCGTTTCTGTTTTTCAGATAAACTGAGTTTTGAGACCTTGGTTTTGAAATCATCCAAAAGAACACTTGACTCCTTAGAATTGGTAAAAGGTTTTCCTTTTATCACATTTTTAGAATCATCCAAAACTTTTTCAAAAACAAACTTTGGCGGAATAATCCCATTTTGCTCTCTCAGTTTTATACCTTCTATTACATCATCAAAAGCTTTGGGGATTCCATTTAGCCGGGAAATGTATGCCTTGGCATCGGCAACAGAATCTATACGATGCATATTGATAAGAAATGCCGGAAGCTGGGAATGATAACCAAACATTTGATTTACAGGATAATTATGGAACCTGAATTCAAAATCGGCGATTTCATTTTCCACCTCTTGTTTAAATAACCGGTAACTAAGCCTGGTTTCGTCATTTAAAACAATTTCCTCTACATTCGCCTTAAGGTATTTTTGTCGCTCCTTAGCCTGTTCAAGATCCTGAACTAGTTTTTGATTTGAAAAATCATCCCATTTCCCATAATCGGTTTTTCTGCCAAGCTGGGTTTGCATCATGGGAGATTCTGCGACTTCCTTTTCAAACTCCGCCTCAAAATAAGTATTCAGTGCTTGGGAAGCTTCTGAAATTTCCATTTCAGAATATTTCTCGTCGTCTATATCTTCCTTACAAGCGACCATTCCCATTATGCTGAGAAATAATACGACTAGTTTCAGATTTTTTTTCATTTCCAGATTCTTTTAATTAGTGAAATTCTCTTCCCTGAAAATAATCCGGAAAGAGATTTTTTTTTAACTCAAGGCTATTTTTTTCTTCGGAATATCTCGAACGCTAATCCCTTGATATTGATTATTATTTAATTTTCTAAAACTGAAAAATTTATGAATGAATCTCCATATAAGGTATGCGTTTGCTTGGTGAAATCTTTCTCTTCAGCCAAGAAAATATTCGGAACATAGGTTTGCGGATTCAAATCTATCAGCGGAAACCATGTACTTTGAACCTGAATTTGAAGTTTATGTCCTTTTTTAAACGTGTGGTTGATGTCCTGCAAATTAAAAGATACATCTGTTTTCTTGTTGGCATCAAAAGGTTCAGGGTTTTCAAAACTGTTTCTGAAACGCCCACGAAGCACCTCACTTCTTACCATCATATGATAATTGCTCATTTTTAAATGATCCTGAGTTTCTTCAAAATCTTCAGCATCCGGCGGATAAACATCAATTACTTTCACTACCCAATCTGCAGCCGTCCCTGTGGTTGCAACCTTTAAATGAGCTTCAATTGCTCCGGCCATCGTCATATCTTTTTCCAAGACAGGGGTTTCAAACACCAAAACATCCGGTCTCCTCGCTGCAAAACGTTGATCATCTGTCATATATTTTCTTGGTGTAAATACCATTTTTATATCTTCAGAATAAGGCACGGGTTTTTCGGGATCGCTAACAAATGAAATTTCCGTATTGCTGGCTTGATCGCTTAATTTCTGATCTTCTCCAAGATAATAGGTTTTCTTTACTGCATTTTTCGGAGGCCAGGAATCATAAGAATCCCATTCCCTGTTTCCTGTATCATACATATAAGCATCCGGTAAAGCCAGTTCTTTTGAAGCGCTTCCTTTTAAGAAATGATTAAAGAATTTGGTTTCCACATTCCTTTGATAATCTTCAGAAATATTATCTCCGAAATAAACATTCCCTACTGCCTGTCTTTCAGTTTGTCTGGCCCAATCGCCATGGCTCCAGGGACCAAAAACCATAATATTGTAGTTGTCACCGGTTTTTTCAATAGTTTTATAAGTCTCAAACGGACCATAAAGGTCTTCCGCATCAAACAGTCCGCCTACAGTCATTACCGCTGGCTTTACATCATTTAAATGCTGGATCACTCCTCTGGACTTCCAGAATTCATCATAGTTTGGATGCTCCTTAAGTTGTTGCCAAAAAATATTGTCCTCTCCATAATATTTGTCAAGATTGCTCAATGGTCCTATGTCCAGAAAAAACTGATACTGGTCCTGTATTCCCAATTCGGGAAGCTCATACCAGGCTTCTGTAGTGGGTCCATCTTTATCATAACCAAACAATGCGGTTGCTCTCCAATAACTTAACAAATAGGCTCCATTATGGTGGAAATCATCAAAAAAGAAATCGCCTATTCCTGCCTGTGGAGAAACGGCCTTTAAAGCAGGGTGTGCATCAATCAAAGACATAACCGCATAATGTCCGGGATAAGATATTCCCCAGGTTCCTACACGACCATTGTTGTTTTTCGCATTTTTAATAAGCCATTCAATAGTATCATAGGTATCACTTGCTTCATCCGACTGTTTTCTCTTTTTATTTGGAATATACGCCCGCATATTGTCGTAAGTACCTTCACTCATCCAACGCCCTCGAACATCCTGATAAACAATAATGTTCCCTTCTTCCATCAAATATTTATTAGGTCCTATTAACGATCGAAATTGATCTGTTCCATATGGCCGGGAACTATAGGGAGTGCGTTGCATGATAATAGGATACTCTTTTGAAGTGTCCTTTGGAGAATATATAGTGGTGTGCAGTTTTACTCCGTCACGCATAGTGATATACACTTCCTGCTTGTCGTAGTTTTCTGAAATTTCAAATTTTTGGGTGGATTGTGAAAAAAGTGGAACTGATAAGAATAAACTTATCAGGAACATTAGTGGGGTTTGCATTACTTTCATTTAATTTATTTTTCTGAAGTTAAAGAAATCTTTTTTCAAAGAATTTTGATGAATTATCCAAAAAACACCCTTAAAAATTTAATTTAAAGTCCTAAAGATAGAAATTAACTGCTCAACCTTAATGAAAACTAGTCTGTAGATGGAGTTTTAAATTTTACAAGCCCATCTTTAAGCCAATCCAGATACTCTTTTTCGTTAGGCGTATATCCTACCGGCTGATTAAGGATTTTCACGTTCGGATCCAACAGGACATAAAATGGTTGAGAATTATTCCTGAAATTCACGGTTTGAAAGGTCGCCCATTTATCACCTATCGTTCGAATCTTCTTAATTCCGCCATTCTCGCGTACATAATTGAATTTATCCTGTTCTGTTAATTCCATTTTATCATCCACATAAAGTGAAATTAGGATGTATTCATTATTGATCATATCATACACTTCAGGATTGCTCCAAACCTGTTCTTCCATTTTACGGCAATTCACACAAGCCCAACCTGTAAAATCAAGCATAATAGGTTTATTTTCGGCTTTGGCAGCTACCAATCCTTCCTCCCAGGATTTATAGGCTTTTAGTCCCAGTGGCCCTTCCGTTTCTTTTTCATAAACACTATAAAACAAAGGAGGGGGAAATCCGCTCAACAATTTTAGGTTGGCAGATGCGGTATTGGTTAACCCCGGAATTAAATAGAGTACAAATAAAAAGGTAAGGCTTCCAAATGCGAACCGTGTTTTAGAAAGTTTCTTTTTAGGTCCATCGTGCGGAAATCGGATTATTCCGAATAAATACAGTGCCAATCCTATTCCAACAAGAATCCAGATTCCAATAAAGATCTCCCGTTTTAAGAAACCCCAGTGCTCTACCAAATCTGCATTCGATAAAAATTTAAATGCCAGACCAAGCTCTATAAAACCAAGCACAACTTTAACCGTATTTAACCAACCGCCGCTCTTTGGAAGGGAATTCAACCAATTTGGAAAAAGTGCAAATAAGGCAAATGGCAATGCGAGTGCCAGTCCAAAACCTCCCATCCCAAAGGAAAGCTGCATAGCTCCGCCATCACTGCTTAAAGAACCGCCCAGTAATGATCCCAGGATAGGACCCGTACATGAAAAGGAAACCAGCGCCAGTGTAAGAGCCATAAAAAAGATCCCTACTACTCCACCAATACTGGAGGCCTTATCATCCATTTTACTGCTCCAGGAAGTAGGCAATGTGATCTCATAATACCCAAAAAATGAGAATGCGAAAAATATGAAAATGACAAAAAACACAATATTCAGGGTAACATTTGTGGATATATTATTAAGGATTTCTGGTGCAACACTATCCAATAAATGGAACGGAATACTTAGCAAAAGATAGATTAGGAATATGAAAACCCCGTACAAAATTGCATTCACAAGTCCTTTTTTACGCGTTCTTGCTCCTTTGGTAAAAAAGGAAACAGTAAGCGGGATCATTGGGAAAACACAAGGGGTTAGAAGCGCAATTAATCCTCCAATAAATCCTAAAAAGAAAATATTCCAATAAGTTTTCCCTCCTTCCTCTTCTTTCGATTGATAGTTTTCCCAACCCTGCATTTCAATATCCAGGGCTTTGGTTTTTTCTATATCAAGCGCAGTCACATCAGCATTTGCATATCCCTTGACCGCTTTTTTTTCATTTATGGAAAACTGAAATGGAGCGATATCCGGCGGAAGGCACTGTTCATCGTCACATACCATAAATTCCACTTCCGCTTCTATGATAGCATCTTTGTCAAAAACCTTTATTTCCTGGATAAAAACAGCTTCTTTTTCAAAAAACTTTATATCCATTCCAAATACCTCATCGTAAATAGCCGGAACGTCGGGTTCCGTGGTATTTCCTATAAGCTGGTAGGTATTTGCTGAGGCATTAAAAGTAAAGGTAGTAGGGATTGGACCATCTTCATCCACTTCCTGAGCATATAAATGCCAACCTTTTTCAAGCTTGGCAGTAAATATAAGGTTGTAAATACTATCGTTCACCTGATCCAGCTTAGCATCCCAGATTATAGGATCTGCGATTTGCGAATTGGGGGAACTAAAAACCTGAGCCTGAACAGAGAATAAAGAAATTATCAGAAAGGCCAGCGTCATTATATATTTCATACAGAGTAGGTGATTTTTAATATTTTATTTGAAGGTTCTTTAATGGCAAAACGTGCATCGGCTCTATGATCAACAATCCAAACGATCTTATCTCCAGAGCAAAGCAACCAACAATTTTCCTTCTCGGGCAAAGATAATTTTTTGTCTTTGAAAAAGTCGCTAATCTTCTTCTTTCCTTTCATTCCAAATGGATGAAAAATATCCCCTTCCTTCCATTTTCTTAGGGTTAGTGGATATTTAAGCGTCTCCTGCGCTACATAGATACAATGTGTTCCCGTTTCCAGAATCTCAACAACTTCTTCAAAAGCAAAAGTGCCAATTGGAAGCATCACGATCTCTTCTCCTTCTTCAATTTTATAAACTTTATTATTTTTTTCTGAAGGGAGTTCGGTGAGCAATAAAAATTCCCGGTCTTTTATCAATCGGTGTGTAGCTGAAAACACCATTTTTCCCGATTGTGCTTTTAGAAGATCATGGATATCATCCCATTCTGTAAAACCGAAGGATCTAAGCAATTGATACAAAACAGCTCTTGTATTTGGGAGCTTCTCCAAAATTTTAATAGCCAGCTTATACCCAAACTTATCTTTTGAAACGATTTCAGAATATAACAATCCTATATAATCTTCAACCAAATTTAAACTTTCATTCAAATGTGACTGAGTTTGAGCAAAGCCTTCCAGCAACTGCGGATTAATCTCCTCCATAACGGGAATTACCTCCGACCTGATCTTATTCCGAAGGTATTTTGGCGAAGCATTGCTGCTGTCCTCACGCCAGGGGATATTTTCCTCCCGGGCAAAGTTTTCAATTTCCTTTCTTGAAAATTTCATCAAAGGCCTGATAATCTTCTCATTTTCAGTTCTAATCCCTGTTAAACCATCTAATCCGGTTCCACGAATAAGATTTATTAGAAATGTTTCCAGATTATCATTTGCATGATGTGCGGTAAGTATATAATCAAAATTTAGGGCAGCGCTCAATTCATTAAACCAGGTATAACGCAAATCCCGGGCTGCCATTTGAATTGAAAGCTTTGCATCTTCGGCGTAGGCTTCTGTATCAAAATTTTCTGTAAAAACCTCCACTTCAAGCGCATCTCCAAGATCCAGAACAAAGGCTTCATCTCCATCGCTTTCCTCTCCACGCAAATTAAAATTACAATGGGCCATAGCAAACTCCATTTTCGCACTTTTACATAAATGTACCAGCACAACACTATCCAAACCACCGCTTACAGCGATCAATAATTTAGCGTTTACTAAATAGGGAAATTCTGATTTTATAATGTTTTTGAAGGCTTTTTCCATGGTCTTTCAAAGATACGAAAGACGGGGATAAAACCTAAATTCAGAATTTTGAATTTTGAATTTTAAATTAATGATTCCCGCATTGCTTCCGATTTTAAAAGGCACTCTTCATATTCCTTTTCAGGAACCGATCTTGAAGTTATAGCACCGCCAACAGAGAAGGACACATATTTTCTTTCGCTATTATAAAGTATACTGCGAATAACCACATTAAAATCGAAATCACCTTCAGGAGTAAAATAACCAACTGCGCCGCTATACAAGCCGCGTTTGGTTTCTTCCAGTTCTTCGATGATTTTCATCGCCGATATTTTTGGAGCTCCGGTCATACTTCCCATTGGAAAAGTTGAACGCAGGACCTCCACCGGCGGAATTCCCTTTTCCAGTTCTGCCGAAACTGTCGAGATCATTTGATGCACCTGTTTAAATGAATACACCCGGCACAATTCTTCAACCTCCACACTACCTCTTTTTGCGACTTTGGAAAGATCATTCCTAACTAAATCTACAATCATTACGTTTTCCGATCGTTCCTTTTGATCTTTGGAAAGGCCTAAAGCGATTTTTAAATCTTCCTCTGGATCTTTTGCTCTTTTGGCAGTTCCTTTAATAGGCTGCGAAATAATTTTATTGCCGGATTTTTTCAAATAACGTTCGGGAGAAGCGCACAGTAAATAATTGCTGTCCAGTTTTAGAAATACCGCAAAGGGAGGAATAGAAATCTTATTCAAATTTTTGAAAACCTCAAAAGGCTCGATCGTACGGTTTTCAGCAAAAAATTCCTGACAGAAATTGGCTTCATAAATATCTCCACGATGAATGTGGGAAAGCATTTTCTTTACTTTATTTAAATATTGTTCCCTGGAAATTCTGGAATTTATGGCTTCTTTTTTTTGACTGTTTTCTATTATCTCTTCTCTATTATCTCTTTCCTCTTTCTTCCCACCTCTAACATCTCCTATCTCATATCTATAAATTTCCTCAAAATCAGTTTCCATTTCATCATCCACCATTTTTAGATAATTGAAAGTAACCGTTTCACCTTTAAGCTGAATTATTTTGGCCGGCTGAAAAAAATACAAATCCGGAAAATGAAGATTATCGTAATTTCGGGAAGAAAGTTGCTCCACATCATTTTTCAGGTCATAGGATAGATATCCAAAAATCCAATCTTTTGTAACTTCCTGGTATTCCTGAAGTTTGCTAAAACCATTATCAAAATCGGTTTTTAACACCGTAAAAGCCTGAACTGCTAAAACAGCATCAAAATCACTATGGGATTGATCATATTCGTTGCTGTCCAGCCAGGCGATCTCCTCAAACTGCCTGCTCCATTCCAGCAATTCCTCTTTGAATTCCTTCGGATTTTTTAGAATATATTCCCTGGTTGTACGCACTTAGTCTTCAATTTCGTGTGAAAAGGTAGTAAGCACATCATCAATTCCCATTTCCAAAACTTCATTTTGAACGCGATCCTCCCCAAAATTCTCATGAAAAGAGGGAAAACTGAAACTTTCTATCACATTTCCTCCAAACCTTGGCAAAATTCCCTTGGTATATTCCAATGCGGATGCGGCCCCTCTGGCTCCGGGAGAAGTACTCATAAGTAGGATCTTTTTATTAGCAAGGAAATTCCGGTCTATACGCGAAAGCCAATCGATATAATTTTTAAAAAATGCGGAAACCATTCCGTTATGTTCATTTACCGATATGATCAAGGCATCATTTTCAGAAATAAGATTTTTCAACACCTGTACATTGACCGGGAAGCCTTTTTCCTTTTCGTGATCTTTGCTATATAATGGAAATTCATAATCTGTAAGCTTAATAAGCTTAATTTCATGGCCCTGAACCCTATTTACTACATGAGTCAAAAATTGGTGATTGATAGAAGTACTGCTGTGGGAACCGGCAAATGCAAGGATTTTTTTCATCTGTGATATCTATTGTTTTTTAGAGGTCATATGCAATTCGCATATCTTAATTGGTGTTGGCATCGAGTTTCTGTTATGCTCATTTCATGAATACTTTTAGAATGGCACCAAAAATACCTAAAAAATAGCTGAACTACTGAAATTCTATTTTTTTATGAATAGTTTAAACCTTAACATCATTTGATTTTAACCTCCCACAGTTTATAAAATCGTCGATTTTCACCCTCCCGGTTTATTCCTCCCGATTTTTCTTAAAATCCTGAGATTCAAAAGGTATCTTTGCAAATCATAAAAAACCTTCATCCGTGACTTTTCAGGATTTAAATTTAAATACCCCGCTATTAAACGCATTGGAAGATTTAAAGTTCCAAACGCCAACTCCTATTCAGGAACAGGCATTTTCATCAATCATGTCCGGGAAGGATGTGGTAGGGATCGCGCAAACCGGGACAGGAAAAACTTTTGCCTATATGCTTCCCATTTTAAGGATGCTGAAGTATTCTGAACAAAAGAATCCAAGGGTGCTTGTAATGGTTCCCACCAGGGAACTGGCGGTTCAGGTGGCTGAGGAAATTGAAAAATTAACCAAATATATCAACACCAGGGTTGTAGCCATTTACGGTGGCGTAAACATAAATACCCAACATCAGGATTTGTTGCAGGGCACGGATATCGTGGTTGCAACTCCGGGAAGGTTATATGATTTGGTTTTACGCCGCGCACTTCAGCTAAAATCAATCCAAAAACTGGTAATAGATGAAGTAGATGTGATGCTGGATCTTGGATTTAGATTTCAGATCATAAATATCCTGGAGCTTTTACCGAATAACAGGCAAAGCATCATGTTTTCAGCAACAATGACGGAAGCTGTGGAGGAATTGATCGACGAAAATTTTAAAAGTCCTGAAAAAATATCAGTGGCGATAAGTGGAACCCCGCTTGAAAATATCGAACAACGTGGATACCACATCCCTAATTTCCATACCAAAGTCAACTTTTTAAGAAAACTGTTGAAAGACAAGGAAACCTTTTCCCGTGTTTTGATCTTCGTAGCCTACAAAAGACTTGCCGACAGGCTTTTTGAGATGTTGGCTGAAGAATTCCCGGAAGAATGTACGGTGATACATTCAAATAAAAGCCAGAATTACCGTTTGAGAAGTATTCGCCAGTTTAGCGATGGATTTTGCAGGGTTTTAGTGGCTACAGATGTTATGGCACGTGGGCTTGATATTGAAAGTGTTTCTCACGTTATCAATTTTGATACGCCGGAATATCCTGAAAATTATATGCACAGGATTGGAAGAACCGGTCGCGCAGAAAAACCAGGGATTTCCATTGTTTTAAGCACCGAAAAAGAAACTGAAAATCTTGAAAAGATCGAAAGTTTAATGGATATGAATGTTCCGCAATTCGATCTACCGGAAGATGTTGAAGTTTCAACGGTATTAATCCCGGAGGAACAACCTAAAATTATTGAGATCAATAATCCCGGAAACCGGAAAAATGAGGATGCACCCGGACCTGCTTTTCACGAAAAATCGGAATTAAACCAAAAAGTAAACCAGGGAGGATCCTACAGGAGAGAGATCGCTAAAAAATACTCAAAACCTAAGACCAAAGGCGATAAGCATGCCAACCGAAGAAGGAAAAAATAAAACCGGTGAATCAAATTGAAAATAACTTTTTAAGTGTTGGCATTCTCTCAAAAGGAGCAGAGTTATGCAGCATCAAAAACCTTAAAACGAACAAGGAATATATCTGGCAGGCTAATCCTGAAATATGGAGCAGCCACGCTCCTAACCTTTTCCCTATTATTGGAGCTTTGAAAAATGGAGAATTCTTCTTTGAAAATAAACCCTTTCAATTACCCAAACACGGCATTATCAGGAATAATGACAATATCAAACTAAAGGAGAAAAATCCTGATTCCTTAATTTTCAATCTGAAATATTCAGAAGAAACTTTAAAAAGCTACCCCTTCAAATTCAATTTTGAAATTAAGTTTCAGCTTATAGAGAAAACCCTGACTGTTTCCAATAAGATCACCAATTTAGACGACAAGGCTATATATTTCTCTCTTGGCGGGCATCCGGCCTTTAATGCTCCCCTATATGAAGGAGAAACCTATGAGGATTATTATTTGGAATTTGACCGGAAACTGGATTTGAACACCTGGTTGTTGAATGATAAAGGATTGATCTCTTCGGAAACCAGACCTGTACTACGGGATGACAACAAAATTCAACTTAATAAGAATTTATTCGACAAAGATGCTTTGATCTTTAAAAACATCGAATCTAAAAAAGTGGCTCTAAAGAGCAGGAAATCGGGAACGGTCTTAACTGTGGAATATAATGATTTTAAGGATTTAGGTGTCTGGGCCAAACCGGGAGCGCCTTATGTTTGTATTGAGCCCTGGCTGGGATATGCAGATGTTGAGGGAACTACACAGGATATAAAAACAAAAGAAGGCATTATGGAATTAATGCCTTCTAAAACTTTTGATGCCTCTTACACTATTACAATAGCATAGTTTGAGGAAAAATATAGATTAATTTCTCGTCTTTTTCTTCGCGGCCTTTTGAGCGCGCTTTTCTTTTAAATTCAGCACCGGTTCTTTCTTAGCCGAATTTTTTGAAGGAGATTTTTCTTTTGCCATGATTTCTGTTTTTATTGCAGTTAAGTGGGATAAATATATGAAAACTTACAATACCAATTTTCAATTAATTGGATTGAAAATAAAATTTAAACCATCAAAAAGCCTGCAAGTCATTAAGTGATTCAATTAAAAACCCGAAAACAGTGTCTCCGGGTTTTTTATGATCGTTCAATTTTAAATTTTGAATCCTTGAACCTTGAATCTCCTAAATGTGCATTGCTCTGTCTCCTGTCGCTGCCATGGCTGCTTCCTTAACGGCTTCAGCGTAGGTTGGATGCGCGTGGCTCATTCTCGCGATATCTTCGGCAGAAGCTCTGAATTCCATAGCTGTAACTGCTTCGGTGATCAAATCGGCAACGCGGGCTCCTATCATGTGAACCCCTAAAACCTCATCGGTCTTGGCATTGGTAAGGATCTTTACAAATCCGTCGGTATCTCCGCTGGCTCTGGATCGTCCTAAAGCACGCATAGGAAATTTCCCTTCTTTATAGTCTACTCCTGCTTCCTTAAGTTCTTCTTCAGTTTTTCCTACCGCAGAAACTTCGGGCCAGGTGTAAACAACTCCGGGAATTAAATTATAATCGATATGTGGTTTTTGTCCTGCAATAACTTCAGCAACAAAGGTTCCCTCTTCTTCCGCTTTGTGAGCAAGCATTGCCCCGCGAACAACATCTCCAATAGCATAAATATTCTTAATATTGGTTTGCAAATGCTCATTTACTGTGATCATTCCGCGTTCTCCAATCTCAACTCCCGCAGCATCTGCATTTAAACCATCTGTAAAGGGTTTTCTACCTACAGCAACCAAACAATAATCTGCCTTAAATTCTACTTCGTTTCCTTTTTTATCATCGGCTTTAATGATTACCTCATCTCCGTTCCTTTCAACAGATTTTACTTTGTGGCTCACATTCAATTTCATTCCCTGTTTCTTCAAAACTTTGCTAAGTTCTCTTGAAAGTGCTGAATCCATTGTTGGAATAATCCTGTCCATGTATTCAACAACAGTAACCTCTGCTCCAAGTCGGCTATAAACCTGGCCTAATTCCAAACCAATAACTCCACCGCCTATCACGACCATGTGTTTTGGAATCTCTTTAAGCGTTAAGGCTTCTGTTGAAGTAATTACACGTTCCTTATCAAGTTTTATAAAGGGCAAACTTGCCGGTTTTGATCCGGTGGCAATAATGATATTTTTTGCCTCGATGGTTTCAGCTCCGCCTTCAGTTTTGTCAATATTTACGTGGGTTGCGTCTTTAAAAGAACCAACACCATGAATAACATCAATTTTATTTTTGTCCATTAAAAACTTTACACCATCACAGGTTTGACTAACCACAGTAGATTTTCTCTTCATCATTTGTTCCAGGTTAATTTTAACTTCCCCAGAAATATCTATTCCATGCTCTTCAAAGTGTTTTATGGCATCATCGTAATGATGTGAAGAATCAAGCAAAGCCTTGCTGGGAATACACCCTACATTTAAACAGGTCCCTCCTAAAGTTGAATATTTTTCAATAATTGCTGTTTTCAATCCTAATTGTGCGCAACGAATAGCTGCTACGTAACCGCCGGGACCAGATCCAATGATGGCAACATCGTATGTGTTCATAAAGTATTTTTTTAATGATTTTTTTCAAAGAATAACAAAAGTACGACTAAAATTGGCAATGGCCAATCCTGAAAAAGGACTGGCCATCTATATTTTTTTTTCTGAAGGGATGTCGGTAATCTAAAGCTTTTAGGAATCTACGCTTTTACGTAAACGACCTTTTTATTGATAAATTCCATCATTCCATCCTTAGCCAATTCCCGTCCATATCCAGAACGTTTAGTTCCTCCAAAAGGCAATCTGGGATCGGATTTCACCAGCTCGTTTACAAAATAGGCTCCATCACTTACTCTTGAAGCATATTCCACTGCTTTTGCCGTGTCCCTTGTAAAGATGCTTACTCCCAATCCATATTTTGAAAGTTCCGATAAAGAAAATGCTTCATCCACATTTTTGGCTTTAATAATTGCGGCAAGAGGCCCGAAGGTTTCTTCATCAAAAGCTGTCATACCCGGTCTAACATTTCCAAGAATGGTTGGCTCGTGAAAGCAATTATCCTGGTCTCCACCAAGAAGCAGGATTGCACCCTGGGAAATGGAATCCTTAATCTGCTGGTTGAGCTGATCTGCAAGGTCTTTTCGTGCCAGTGGCCCTATCTGTGTATTGACATCTTTAGTATCACCGGCTTTTAATTTGCTAACAGCATCTGTAAATTTTTCAACAAACTCATCATGAATGGATTCAAGAAGGATAAAACGTTTTGCTGCGATACAGCTCTGGCCACAATTAAGCATTCTTGCTGAAACTGCAGTTTTTACCGCCTGGTCGATGTCTGCATCCTCCAAAACGATGAAAGCATTATTACCTCCCAGTTCCAGCAGGCTTTTCTTGATATATTTTCCTGCGATTTGAGCAACCGCAGATCCGGCCATTTCACTTCCGGTAAGCGTTACTGCCTTAACAGTATCATGTGCTATGATCTTTTCGGTTTGGTCGTGATGAACAATCAAATTTTGAAATACACCTTCAGGAAATCCTGCTTTGGTAAACACCTCTTCAATTTTTAGTGCACATCCAAAGACATTGGGAGCATGTTTTAAAAGCCCCGTGTTTCCGGCAGTTAACGTGGGAGCAGCAAATCTCAGTACCTGCCAGAAAGGAAAATTCCACGGCATAATCGCAAGCACGGTCCCGATAGAATCATGCCTCACAAAACTTTGTGTTGCATCGGTTTTCACAAATTCAGGAGCAAGAAAGGATTCGGCATTTTCAGCATAATAATCACAAACCCAGGCACATTTATTTACCTCTGCCCTGGATTCTGAAATGGGTTTTCCCATTTCAGAAGTGATCATCTGCGCATACTCTTCAAGATTGTCCCGAAGTATCTGGCCAGCTTTTTTCATCAAACCTGTTCTATAAGAAAGTGGTTTTTGACTCCAGCTTTTAAATGCTTCTGCCGATTTGTTTAATTTTTCATCCAGTTCCACGGAAGAAAGGGCAGTATATTTCCCAACTTGTTCTCCATTATATGGATTGATACTGTAAAATTCCATGTGTTTTAATTAGTAATGAGAAAAAAATCAAAGACCTTAGCACAGAAAATTTCTGCGCTAAGATCCTGATATTTATTAATTGTTCCAGCTGGCCCCGTATCCTTTTCCGGGTTTAGACCAGAAATCGGCAAGAATTTCCCAGGAAATCTCTCCACGGTTAAATAATTTGTTTCTAAAGTTTTCCAGTTCTTCAATATCTGCGGAAGGATTTGAATGTGCCATTATATTCACAAGGGCATCAGAAAGTGTTTCCTGCCAATCCAACCCGTTTAAAGAGCTATCCTGAACCGGTTGTGCCTGGTGTAATGTTCTTTGAACCTGGGCTTTTTCCTTTTTAACAATTTTTGCCGGTGCGACAGAAGTTTGATTGTAATTGATCAATTTATATTGCTCCTGAAATCCATCAAAAGTTTGACAAATCTTAACATTGGGCCAGCGCATTTCCACTATCCCTTCTGCAGGCTTATAAACAGCTGTAAAAAGCGTTCCAAAACCTTCTTGAAACAAGGTATTATATAGCGGTTTTTGAAGGAAAGAATCTGCGATAGTGATAGCATCCATTCCCTTTTTAGACAACAATTTTTCCAAAAATGCAGAACGTTCCACTGTTTTATTGAAAGCAGCATTCTCAGGCCAATCAATAGTTCCCTGATGATTTGTAGTAAAAGCAGCATCTGTAACAACCGGTTCTTTATCTGGTGCTAAACGGACCGTTTTAAATTTTCCGGTTTTATCAACCACAGTTACGTTATAAGACATATGGGAAGGAATACGCACTAAAGCTTCAACAGCTTCTTCAACATTGCTGCAGAACTCGAGCACATATCTAAGAATTATCGGAATCCCAAAGCCTTCTCCAACCACTTTTCGTCCTCCGAAGGTAAGAGAAATTGCAAGACCGTCTTCATTCATTCCATCTACTGCTCCAATAAGGCAATCGGTGGTTGCAATCACTTTTTTCCCATTCCAGGCACTCAATAATTGTGTGCCTTCAATAAGATCTGGATGATAATCATAATTACGCACCAACTGAATCTCATCTCCTGCTAAAACAGCATTTGAACAGGCACTTATATAAGCAGGTGGCTGGAAACCGGTTAAAAATCTTGCTGCCAAATCATCAGCCTTTGCCAACTTGCATAGACGTTCGTAAGTAGGCCACATTTCAGGCATATATTTCTTTAATGCAACCTGAGAAGTTTTAAGATCTGGTGTAGAAAAATTTTCCTTAGAATTTAACCATGCTTTGTAGGCTGCCCAATGGGTATTGTATAATTTTTGCCATTTCTCACCAGGTAAACCAGGTTCAGAAACTGCATTAAAATGAAGTTGCATATGTTTTTCTTGATATTAAAGGTTATTTGTTCCATCTATTATTCAGGATAACAGATGGAGCAAAATAACCTGATTTTTTCAGGACATGCTGTTAAAAAAATTATTTATTTCGTTAAACTTCCTGTAAGTTTTGGTTTCTTTTTATCCTCTACCATTTCAGCTCTAAACTGGGACCTGATTGCTTTTATCCAGTGTTTCGCCCTGTTGTTCAGCTTAAAATCATCTGTCATCATCCTGCCTCTTGTAACCATAATTCCCATATCTGCTCCTTCATACATATAATCTCCTTTTTTGGCGATCCTAAGAAAGAAAGCTTCATTTTCGTTTTCCACGGCTCTTCTATGGGTGTCCATACGGTCAAATTGTATATGACCTGTATCATACATTCTCCAGATCCCGGATTTTGGCGACTCGGTAACATATTCAATTGTATCTTCAGTATGTTTGATAATTAACTGGCTCCATCCGTCAAGATTATCCTGTTTTGCCCAGCGTTTGTTGAGTGCATCAATATCAAGTTCATATTCAATATCCATCCATTCCAGGATATGAAAAACAAATAAAGGTGCATCTGCAAGCGCAAAAACCGCGTGGTTTGTAATAGAACTGGCTCCGGTAACTCTGGGATTCAGCTCCCCAAGATAAATTTCCCCGTTGTCCTGATCGATCAAAAAGTCCAATTCAAAATATCCTTTATAACCTTCTTCTCTCAATTGGTTTCCAAAAAGTTGGGTGTTTTCAATCGCCTTCTGCCTTAATTCAGGAGTAAAAGCATTTGGATAGATCTCATTTCCACACCAGCCACCCTCATAAGGGGTTAATTCTTTAAAACCTACCAGCTCCGTCATTAGAGGAGCAACAATGGTTCCATGACGGGTAACACAAGCTTCAACTGCAGATCCTTTGCAATTGATGCGTTTCATAATTTTTACTTCATCTTCTGCCTCGATCTCCTCTGCATATTTTTTGTACTCATTTTCATTGGATATGAAAAAAGTAGTGTGTCCGGAATCTCCGAAGGGTGTTTGAATCACAAGTGCATCCCCAAGATCTTTGGAAACTTTCCGCAGGTGTTTAAAATCGGTAACTTTTGATAAAACATAAGGTACACAAGCCACGCCTGCTCTTTCAGCAATTCTGTTGGTATTGACTTTGTTATCCAGAAATGTTCTCATCTCCGCCTTTGGAAACATTATTTCCAGCCCCAATTTCTCAGCAAGCTCTTCTGTTTTTTCATTAAACATAAGAAACATCGCTTTTCCTGCCCTTCCATCTACGGACCTTGTTTTGATGTAATCCTGAACTTCGGGATGTTGAAGCAAATAATTGTTTATATCCTCTATTCCTTCAAAATCATCGTGTGGAATTTCGTGTTTCGGAGAAAAAACATTTGGGTGCAATCCATCAAAACATTCAATATAGGTGATAAATTTGAATCCTTTTATCCACTCATCGGCTCCTAAAAGGTTAAAATTTGTTGCACTTATGAAATATAAAGGTTCTTCATTTTTGTGAAAAGACCTTCTTATATCAGATACTCCACTTAATTCATAATTCACGTCTGTGTTTTCTTTTGATTTCAGCCCTGCTGAACTATTTTTCTTTTTTGCGACAGGCTTTTTGGCTGAAGTCTTTCCTTTAACAGATTTGGCAGCAACAGAAGGTTTTTTAGCAGAAGGACTTGATTTAGTTCTTCCGGTCTTTATTTTTTCTGGAGCGTAATTCTCTCTATTTTCTGCGTTGCCCCGAATTGGCATTTTGGTTTCATCTTTCCCTGTTACAGAAGCAGATTTTACTTTTTTATTTGGTGTTCCCTTAGATTTGGGAGTCGTTGGTTTTTTAGAATCCATAATTGTTGGTTTTAATTAATTAATTTCTTTTTTGTATTACTTCCCATTGCACCCATAGATGTAACGGTTTTTTGCCTGTTTAAAACGTTTTCTTTAAAAATACGAAGTCCAAGATCTGCCCGGTACCCGTGAATTTCTGAAACGTCCAGCGCAGTCAGGAATCGAATGATTTCTTCGCTCACCACCTGCCCTGGCACAAGTACCGGGAATCCGGGTGGATATGGAATTATAAAAGAGGAGGCTACCAGGGTTCGCCCGCTTTCCATAAGAGGCAGGCATTCTTCCATTGGTATGTATTCATAATTTTCCTCATTGTAAGCCAGGAAAAAAGCTTCCCGAATATTGCCGCCTGGAACCCCCGGTACGGCCTGAAATGAATGGTGAAAATAGCTAAAATCAGGCAATGGAGGGAAATCTTTAGTCAAAGAAAAGATTCGCTCCTGGCGGATTTTGTTTTCCTCAATGCTTAAGGAAAGGAACTCCTTGTCCAATTCATCTGCAATTTTTAATAAGGCATTTGTTAGGTAAGTTACACTTCCCCTTGTAGTACCTATATTAGTCATAAACAATACGGTATTCCGTGAGGTTTTATTTATCTGGATATTAAATTTATCCATCAGATATTTATTTTTAAAAGTATCCCCGTCCACACCTGTTCGACCAATGTGCAGTGTTATTTTAGTTGGATCCAAAACGAATTCATCATTTTCCCACGCGGTTTCCATTCTGTTCCAACCATCCTTACGATTATAATATTCTGACAAACCTGATTTCCGATATTCCTTCGGAATAAAATCGCTGACGGTTAAAACATCAAAATATTTATTAAGTTTGGGATGATCATTCACTTTTGCCCGAAGAACCATTGCCATTTCTATACTTTTTTCTACCAGCTCATATCCCTCAAACTGAACCTGTCTGCGGCCCGCATCCAGGGAAGCCAGCATTTGATAATTAGGCGAAGTGGAAGTATGTGTCATGTAAGCTTCCATGAAAGTATTTTCACTTTTTCTGCGGTAGTCCTCATCCCAGATATGGATCATGGAACCTTGTCTAAAGCTGCTCAATGTTTTATGAGTGCTTTGTGTGGAATAAACCCTTATGCGAACTTTGTCCGGATCTGGAAGGCTTGAGATCTCGTCTTTCTTTAAATTTTTAATATGAGCTTCATATTCTTCCCTGTAAGCACTGCTCCTGTACTTTTCGTGCAGTTTTTGAGCTACAAACATTCCAGTTCTTTGCTTGTAATTATAAGTAAACCCTGCAAAAGCAAACCAGGCCTCATCCCATAGAAAAATCATATCCGGCTTTATAGCCAGAATTTCCTGCATTACTTTTTCTACGTTGTAAACCAATCCATCAAAGGTACAATTGGTAAGCAGCAACATTTTCACCAGGTCCATACGACCTGCATCTTTTAACCGAAGCAGTTTTTCTTTGATTTGTTTCAAAGGAACTGCTCCATACATGGAATATTGCTCAATAGGATAGGAATCCAGGTAAACCGGATAAGCTCCGGCCAAAACCAACCCGTAATGATGTGATTTATGACAATCCCTGTCAATAAGGATCACATCCCCGGGTTTTACAAGAGCCTGTACTACAATTTTATTGGCTGTTGAAGTTCCGTTGGTAACGAAAAAGGTGTTGAGGGAGCCATAGGCATCGCTCGCCATTTTTTGAGCCTTTTTTAAAGATCCTGTGGGTTGAAGCAAGGAATCCAAACCTCCTGTTGTGGAGGATGTTTCGGCAAGAAACATATTTCTACCATAGAAATTACCAAAATCATTGATCCACCTGGATTTAAAGACAGAATTACCTCTGGAAATAGGCATTGCATGAAAAATTCCGGTGGGTTTTTTACTGTATTCCTTTAGTGCTGAAAAGAATGGGGTTTCATAACGTT
This sequence comes from Gillisia xinjiangensis, assembly GCF_046298265.1. Lineage (NCBI taxonomy): Bacteria > Pseudomonadati > Bacteroidota > Flavobacteriia > Flavobacteriales > Flavobacteriaceae > Gillisia > Gillisia xinjiangensis. Next base: position 98,741 of record NZ_JBKAHK010000009.1, read on the forward strand.
CACTTATTCCTCTTAAGATGGTGAGATGCAATTCCTGAAGATCTTCTGTCCTGTAAAAAATCCTTCTAAAACTTTTTAAAGTACTGTCTTTAAGATTGCCCAGGGAAGTATCTGTAACATAATAAGTATCAAGTTCAGGCCTGAATTTCTTCACAAGATTCCCCAAAATTGGACCGAGTTCGGTTTGATGTTTCGACGCCAGGTCCAGATTTAAAACATTTTGAATAAAAGGTTTTAAAAGAGGCGTTATTTTTTTGGAATGATATGGGGGAGCATAACGCACAACAACAGCTTGTATATTATAATTAAAATGCAAAGCTATCATGGCATCCTCAAAAGTTCGCTGCACCACAATTCCGTAATTGAACTGTTCATTTGCACCCCGAAGCTCTTTAAGATCATTTCTAAGTTTATTTTCCTCCTGCAGCGAAATATCCTCTACAAATAAAACTTCAAAATAATTCTTTTTGATCCCATTGGGATGTTCTCCGTTTTCTAAAGTGTCACCACCCTGTTCCTCCTCTTCAATAAAATCAGGGTTACTCCTATACCTGTCGCTTACAAGAAGTTTGGTGATTTCAGCAATTTTATGCGCCAGCGCTGTATGTTCCATACGGTCCAACATCACATTTAGCGATCGCAAACGAGCTATTCCGGGAAATGCAAAATAACTTTCTACACCTTCCAATTTCTTAAAAAGATCCCGAACGCTTTTTTTTAGATCTTTTTCTTCAGAAGAACCTCTGTTGCAATTTTGAAGTTTTGTGGATTCACTTTTTAAAGTGTTCCAGGATTCCAAACGAAGCTGAGTAACGTTATAATGTTGTGAACTAAGCGGTTTTTTATCTGGCATAAATTTTTATTTTTTTGAATGTAAGGCTAGTTTATTTCCTTCTGAATCTATGAAAATGGCAAAATGACCTGATTCTTCATTAATAAGGGTTTTTGGCATCACGACTCTTCCTCCGGCCGGCTCCACCCGATGCAGAACAGTGTTCAAATCTTCCCCTGCATTAAGATATAACAAGGGGCCGGAATCACCCGGAGTGGAACCAGGGCCTGCAACGATGGCTCCTCCAATTCCATTATCTGCCGGAAAAAAAGCCATGGCGTAATTGCCATCAAAATTCTTTTCCATCTCAATTCCGAAGATGTTGTTGTAGAAATCTACCGACTGCTGGAAATTAATCGCAGGAATTTCAAACCAGTTTATACAATTTTTTATTTTCTTTTTCTTTTTTGATGTTGTTCCACCCATAGTTTTACTTTTTTTTTATATTTCCCCAAATCCTTTGTAACCTGCAGGGGATGCAGGTGGTACATATTCATTTTCCTGCATCTTTAATTTCGCCAACGTATCGAGTTTGGTAGGTTTGATAAGCGGACCCAATGAATTAAGGTATGGCAATTGAGCTCCGTGCTGGTAGATTCCAAACTGTCCAATATGATCCCTGAAGCTTTTTAGGGGTTGTCCTAATCTAAGAACTCCCAGTTCCCTGCTCCTTTTCACTCTTTCAATATTCAATTCCAGCGGAAAAATCTCTTCATTCCCCTCAGCCTGATAAATTACCCGACCATCTGGTCCGCAAACAATAGACCTTCCACTACCTCCGGACTCTAATCCGTTAACATCGAAAAAGTAGCACTGATTCACTGCGGCCATTGCCCGGACTATAGATAATTCTATATCACGGTCAATAGTACCGGTCATCGTTGGGTGCAAAATTACTTCAGCTCCCATAACTGCCAGTGTACGTACCGTTTCCGGAAACCACATATCATAACATATGGAAAGTCCAAACCTGGCGACTCCCGGAACGTCAAAAACACAAAATTCTGATCCCGGAGTCACTCCAGCTTCATATGGATAAAATGGAAACATTTTTCTGTAACGGGTTACAACCTCACCTTGTGGATTAATAACTGTCGCAGTATTATAAATATTCCCTTCGCTTTTCTCGAAAATGGATCCCGGCAACAACCAGATTCCATGTTTTTTTGCCATTGCCTGCATCTCCTGTTCAAAAGATCCCGGAATTTCCTGGGCGTTATGAGTCAAAGGGCCATAGCCATTCAGCTCGCTAAAAACTATCATTTCTACCCAGGGATAGATGCTCATAGTTATATTTATTTTCAGTTTCATCATCTCCACGTTTGGAGCGACTGCCGAAACTTTCATTTGTATTCCTGCTATTGCAAATGGTCTCATTCTAAATTTATTTTAATACTTAATTTGTTTTGGCACCTTAATCTTTTTAAGAAAACCATTCATTATTTTAACGACTACGTCCTTCCAGGATCATCACAAATTCAAAAAATATTCTTATTTAACTATTTTTTCGAATCTGATATTCCAGAATATCCAGTCCCTTATTCAATTGTTCATCGGTTATTACAAGCGGAGATAAAATTCTTATCACATTTTTAAAGGTTCCGGCGCTTATAAGAATCAAGCCTTCCTCAGCGCAGCCTTTAACTATCTTATCACAAAGTTCTGTGTTTGGTTTTCCGGGGTCGTTATTCTTTACGAATTCAATACCTATCATAGCACCTATTCCTCGTACATCACCAATTTCAGAGAATTCCTTTTGAAGTTTTCCCATTCGCTCCGTAACTACTTTTCCAATATGAATTGCACGTTCATTCAGGTTTTGGTCTTTCATATATTGAATCGTTGCAAGTGCAGCTGCACAACAAACCGGACTACCTATATATGTCCCCCCAATAGTTCCAAAACCCGCAGCATCCATTATTTCAGCTTTTCCAAGAACGGCCGCAATGGGCAATCCAGATCCTAAAGATTTTGCATAGGTACTTATGTCTGGTTGGACGTTGTAATGTTGCCAACTTGCCCAATGACCCGTACGGCAAAAACCGCTTTGGATCTCATCCATAATAAGTAAAACCCCGTGCTCATCACAGAAAGATCTCAATCCCTCCAAATATTTTTGAGGCGTGGGATTAAATCCGCCTTCTCCTTGTATGGGCTCAATTATTATAGCCGCTACGCTGTTGATATCAACCAGGTTATGAGCACTTTCCCGCAGCCTGTTAAGCTCTGTCACTACAAATTCATCCATTTCCTGAGAGCCATGATCCTTATAGAAATTTGGAAAAGGAATCCTATATACTTCAGGAGCGAATGGCCCGCATGAAAATTTATAATTCACTTTGCTTGTAAGGCTCATTGTCATTAATGTGCGACCATGGTAGGCTTCGCTAAAACATAAAATAGCTGGCCTTTTAGTTGCCTGCCGGGCTATTTTTATCGCATTTTCAACAGCTTCCGCACCTGTACTAATAAGCATTGCTTTTGTTTTTTCGCCGTGCGGAAGGATCTCTGCGAGATCCTCACATAGTTTTATATAAGGTTCATAGGTTACTACGTTAAAGCTGGTATGCAGGTATTTTCCTGCCTGTTCGCGTATGGCCTCTACTACTGGCTCCGGGCAATGTCCTGCATTTACGACACCTATCCCTCCGGCAAAATCTATCAATTCCCGACCATCAACATCTGTTATTATTGCTCCTTTTGCATGTTTTACGGTAGCAGTGTTAAAAACACCTACACCATTAGCGACTATATTTTTTCTCCTGTCAAGGAGCGCTTGTGATTGGGTTTGCTGCTCTGTCATATAAAATTTAGGTTGTTGTAATAGAAAAGGATCAAGGAATCCTAAACTTGCTGTTTTAAATAAAAAAGCACTCGCTTTTTAGTACAGCAATCGCCTCATAAGGTACAATAAAAAACCTATCAATTGCAACTAATCTTACTATTGACAGGCATTTTAACAGAATTGAAGAAAATTATGACGCTCCTAGAATACAGATAAAAATTGTAGGATTCCTTCGGAAAGCTTTTTTAAAGCCTGATAAAAAATGAATTAAATTAAAAAAGGAATGTTGCAATTACAAAGGCAAAGCTGTTGTGCTTTTTACTGAACTGATTATGAAGGTGCTTTGGGTACTTCCAATATGTTCAAGATTTGTAAGCTTTGTCAACATAAATTCCCGGTAGGCCTCCATATCCTTTACCAAAACTTTCAGAATATAATCATATTCCCCGCTTACATGGTAACATTCAAGTACTTCCGGTAATTTCACTACTTCTGCTTCAAATTTAACAACGTTGCTTTTGGTATGTTGCACGAGCTTTATTTGTGTTAGTACCATAAAAGCTTTTTCTACCTTGTCCGGTTTTACCAGTGCCACGTAGCCGGAAATCACCCCATTCCGCTCTAAACGTTTTATGCGTTCAAAAACAGCAGTTACCGAAAGGCTTAAACCATTGGAAAGCTCCTTATTAGTGATCTTGCTATTCTGCTGTAATTTCTGCAGGATTTTTTTGTCGGTATCATCCAGGTTCATCTAAGGAAAATTTTTCGCTTTAATCATACGAAGATATGATTTATAGGAATATTAATCTAATCATCTTACTTTATTTAGATTAATATCCTGAAAAATTCAACATCTATTGACTTTTGATCTTAATTTCCCTTATTTTGAAGAACAATCTAACCTAAATATCATGAAATGAGCATAACGGAAACCTGATAAAAACACCGTTCAAAATATGCGAATTACATAAGACCAATAAGAAACAATAAATATATACTTATGAAATATAAACCAGCAAACCACATCCAGGATCTTCAATATTTTGGAGAATTTGGAGGTGTCAACCCTTCTATATCCGATTCTTCTACCTACACATTTCTTTCTGCAAAAACCATGTTCGATACTTTTGAAGGGAATGCAGATGGATGCTATCTCTATTCAAGACATTCTTCTCCTTCCAATCTATACCTTGGAGAAGCTCTTGCAGCGATGGAAGGAACTGAAACCGCCAATGTTGCAGCATCCGGAATGGGAGCGATTACAGGCACCCTTTTACAACTGTGTATGGCAGGCGATCATGTTGTTTCCAGCCGAACTATCTACGGAGGGACGTATGCATTTTTAAAGAATTTTGCTCCACGTTTAAATATTGAGACCAGTTTTGTGGATATCACAAAACTCGATTTGGTAGAAGCTGCAATTAATGAAGATACCAAAGTTTTGTTTTGCGAATCTGTAAGCAACCCATTGTTGGAAGTAGCCGATATTCAAGGCTTGTCTAAAATCGCAAAAAAACATAATATACCGCTGGTAGTAGATAATACATTTTCACCTTTATCTATCACGCCTGCCCAACTGGGGGCCGATATTGTTATTCATAGCCTCACAAAATTTATCAATGGAAGCAGTGATACCGTAGGTGGAGTAACCTGTGGAACTCAGGATTTCATCAATGCACTTAGAAGTGTTAACGATGGAGCCAATATGTTGCTGGGGCCTACTATGGATAGCTTGCGTTCTGCTTCTGTTTTAAAGAATATGAGAACATTGCATATACGAATGAAGCAACACAGTAAAAATGCAATGTACCTGGCACAAAAATTTGAAGCAGATGGATTCCGTACCGTATACCCCGGACTTCCCTCCCACCCGAGCCACGAACTTTTCAAAAAGATGATGAATCCCGATTATGGTTTTGGCGGTATGTTGACATTGGATGTTGGCACTATAGATAAAGCCAATGAATTCATGGAATTGATGCAGGAAGAAAACCTTGGGTACCTGGCGGTAAGTTTAGGTTTTTACAAAACGCTTTTTAGCGCTCCCGGAAGCTCCACCTCTTCGGAAATTCCTGAAGAGGAACAAATAGAAATGGGATTGAGCAATGGATTGATCCGGTTTTCAATTGGGTTGGATGATGATATAGAACGTACCTACCAAATGATGAAAACCTGTATGAAAAAGGTTGGCCTACTGGAAGCCCATAAAGCATAGGCAAAAGAGCGTATTTTTAGAAAGATTTCTTTTCTAGAAATACGCTCTTTTTATTTTTGAAATTTTCTGAATTGCTGAAATAATTCCTCACTATTTTGCTGTTTCAGCTAATTATTGCCAGTTTTAATTCAATAACTTCATTTTTACATTTGCTCAATTTCCTTTAAAATCGTAACATTACGACCCAAAACAACTATTTTAATGGAAGGTCAAACCAATTCCCCTGAAAATGAACCAATAACAGAAAATAAAGAATTAAATATTTGGGAAGCATTGATCCCGGTAATTGCGCTTATTGCAATGCTGGCCTTCAATGTTTTTGTTTTTGGGGATGATGCGCTTAGCGGTTCAAATCAGTTCATTTTATTATTGGGCGGTGCCGTTGCAGCTATTGTAGGTTACTTTAATAAAGTACAATACAATAAAATGATCGATGAAGTTGCCAACAACGTACAAAGCACCACTGGAGCAATTTTGATCTTATTGATGGTTGGTTCACTTGCCGGAACCTGGATGATTAGCGGGATCATTCCAACCATGATTTATTATGGGTTACAAATCTTAAATCCAACTATATTTCTTGCGGCCTGTGTTATTATTTGTTCTGTTATTTCGATAGCCACAGGAAGCAGTTGGACAACTTCTGCTACCGTAGGAATTGCACTTATAGGAATTGCGGAAGCTTTGGATATTTCTGTTGGAATGACTGCTGGCGCTATCCTCTCCGGAGCATATTTCGGGGATAAACTCTCCCCTTTAAGCGATACTACCAACCTTGCCCCTGCCATGGCCGGAACCGATCTTTTTACGCACATTCGGTATATGCTCTTTACAACGGTTCCAACGATTACAATCACTCTTATTATTTTTATTATTATTGGACTCAACCTTGACATTTCAGGAGATACCGATACTTCCGCTATCTTAAGTTCAATTGAATCTTCTTTTACCATATCTCCCTGGTTATTTATAGTTCCATTGGTTGTTATTCTTTTAATTGTCAAAAAAACATCACCTCTTATAGCCCTTCTTATTGGAACTTTACTTGGAGCTGCTGCAGCATTGATCTTTCAACCGGATCTTGTTGCTCAAATTGCCGGAGTCAAAAATTTGGATTTCATAAGTGGCTACAAAGGGATTATGCAGGCAATTACGGTAGAAACATCTGTTGTAACCGATAATGTAGACTTAAACGACCTTTTTTCCTCCGGAGGTATGGCAGGAATGCTTGGAACCATCTGGCTCATCATTTGTGCGATGGTTTTTGGCGGGATTATGGAGGCTATAGGGGCTTTGGAAACTATTAGCCGTGCTTTGTTAAATATGTTTCATACTACTTTTGGATTGTTTGCCAGTACGGTTTTTAGCTGTTTGGCGCTTAATGCAACCGCTTCAGATCAATATCTGGCAATTGTAGTTCCAGGAAAAATGTTTGCCAAAGCATATAAAGATAAAGGTCTTGCTCCTGAAAATTTAAGTCGTACCCTGGAAGATTCAGGAACGGTTACCTCGGTTTTAGTTCCCTGGAACACCTGTGGCGCATATCATAGCGGCGTACTTGGGGTGCCAACATTATCCTATGCAGGCTATGCCTTTTTCAACTATTTAAGCCCATTTATGACCCTATTGTTCGCCGCTTTCAGCATCAAAATCAAACAACTTAGCACTAAAACGGCTTAAAAACCTGAATCTTCTCGGATAAGTCAATATTATACTAAAACAATTCACGATAGACAAACCCTATTCTTAGATAAGGATTTAAAATTTTATCGGCATTTCCAAGATCATTAAATACATACTTTTGCAAGAAGAAATAAATAAACAATAAACATAATTTAATATGGCATTAGTAGGAAGAAAATTTCCAAATTTAAGTGTGAATGCAATGGATGAAATGGGTGATACCTTTAAGTTAAATGTTCTTGAAGAAGCTCAAAAAAACAATAAAAAAGTATTATTATTTTGGTATCCAAAGGATTTTACATTCGTTTGTCCAACTGAATTACACGCTTTTCAGGAAGCTTCAAAGGAATTTGAAAAAAGAAACGTAATGGTTATTGGCGCATCCTGTGATACCGCCGAAGTTCACTTCGCCTGGTTAAATACCGCAAAAGATAATGGTGGGATTGAAGGTGTTAAATACCCGATACTTGCCGATTCAAACAGAAATCTTAGCTCCCAACTTGGTATTCTTGACATTTCCAATGAGCAATATGATGAAGAAACCGGAGCAGTTACTGTAGAAGGAGACAATGTTACCTATCGTGCCACCTACCTTATTGATGAGGAAGGAACTATTTTTCACGAAGGTGTTAATCATATGCCGCTTGGAAGAAATGTGAAAGAATTTATTAGATTAATCGATGCTTACACCCACGTTCAGGAAAAAGGAGAGGTTTGTCCTGCGAACTGGGAAGAAGGCAAGGAAGGAATGAACGCAGATCGCGAAGGAGTAGCTTCTTACCTTAGTTTAAACTAAAAGGACAAAAAATGGTTAAAGAATTAGAACAAGATAATTTAAAGGAGATAGTTGCAGAAAATGGAACTGTGGTGGTTCAATATATGGCCGGATGGTGCGGTAACTGCAGAGTTATGAAGCCTAAGTTCAAAAAACTTGCAGGGGAAAATGAAGCATCCACTTTTTTGATGGTGGATGCTGAAAAATTTCCTGAATCCAGAAAAATGGCCAATGTAGATAATCTTCCAACTTTTGCAACTTTTAAAAACGGAAGTTTAGTTAATCAGGTTCAAACCAATAAATTTGAACTATTAAAAGATCTAGTAAATGAAGTTGCCAGTAATTAGACATTTGCAGCGCAACAACGATGCAGAAAAACTGCAAAATGCCATCGATGTTTTAGAGAGTTTTACAGAACACCGGTCTGTTTCTGATGAAGAAATGGATGTTGTTGGAGAATTAATCACCAATTTGTGTGGGGCTGTAGAAGTACATAAAATGATTGAAGATGGCGATTCTGAAATGGACGCTGCCAATAATTTCGTAAAAAAGGTAATGGGATCAATCGATCGCTAAAACCTAAAGCTTAAGAGCTTACAAGGGCTGTTTTTAGAAATAAAAACGGCCCTTGTTGTTTTTATGATAATTTTAGTAAATCCCTGTAACATAAGCATTAAATTTAGATTCTCAATAACAAAAAAAGCCTAATACAATGTCACAAATAACATTAAAAGATAAAAAAGTAAACACTTATGGGAGCTTACCTGAGATGGGTGAAAGAGCACCTCATTTTGAATTGGTACGTTCCGATCTTTCAACGGCAACCCTAAAAGATTTTAAGGGAAAAAGGCTTATTTTAAATATTTTTCCAAGTATTGATACTCATGTTTGCGCCACTTCTGTTAGAAATTTTAATGAAAAAACTTCCACATTGAACAATACCGAAGTCTTATGTATTTCAAGAGATCTTCCTTATGCACAAAAAAGATTTGTTGACGATGCAGGAATAAAAAATGTGACCAATCTTTCTGATTTTCGCCAAGGTGATTTTGGAAAGGATTATGGTGTTGAAATGATGGATGGACCAATGGCCGGACTTCTTTCCAGAGCTGTAATTGTTTTAGATGAAGAAGGAAAAGTAATCCATACTCAGCAAGTGCCTGATATTTCTCAGGAACCAGATTATCTTGCAGCTCTTAAGCCGTTGTTATAATGCGGGATAGTTACCTTGGTAAGAGAATTCGGGGAGGGAAATATGCATTTAAAGGAGCCTGGATTTTAATTAAAAGCGAACACAGTATTCAGGTTCAGGTTGGAATTGCTGTCTTAATAACCGCTCTTGGATTTTATCTTGATATCTCAAAATCCGATTGGATGTTTCAGTTTTTCGCAATTGGACTTGTTTTAAGCACCGAGGGCCTTAACAGCGCCGTAGAAGGAATTGCAGATTTTGTACATCCGGATTTTCACACAAAAATTGGGTATATTAAAGATGTCGCTGCTGGCGCTGTCCTTTTTGCTGCCATTACTGCCATTATCATCGCAGGATTCATTTATCTCCCATATCTTTTTCCAAATCTTTTCATACAATAGCATTTTTATAATTTCTCGTTATACCTCCGAATCTACAACTTGTTGTTTTTTAACTTCCTATATTCTTACTGCAAAAAGATAATTATAGCATAGAACAAATACTTTTTATTCTATTGATATATCATTTTAGATTTTTCAAAAATGATTTAAGTTTAGTTTAAATGTCCTTATCCCTTTATTAAAAACTTATGTCTCCCCATCTGTAAATATTTAATCCCGCGCTTTTTTATAAAGCATTAAATATCTGAAATATATTGATCGAGGGAATCATAAATATTCCTGTTAATTTAAAAAATCAACCTCGGATAAATTAAAATTAGAAATCATAAAAAAAATAATAATCAGCGAAGAGGACTATGAATATTATTTTTTGTCATTTTATATTCCAGAAGGAAAAATGCTGGTTTCTTATGACACCGAAGGTAATGTCTTACGCACCGTTGAAAAATTAAAAAATACAGAGATCTCTCCTATTATTGCAAAAGCAATCGTCCAAAAGAATCCAGGATTGATCTTTTCCGATTATGTTTATTTGGTAAATCATCATGACAATGGAGAAATAAAAAGAAAAGAATATAAATTACTAATGGAAAAGGGAAGTTTAAGAAAGAGGGTTCGTACAGATTAAAATGGTAATGTTTTTAAACAAAAAGTACCTTAAAAACAAATATTGATCTGTACATCCCATAAAAGCAGATTCCCTAAGTGCAAAAGCACATTATTTTTTAAATTATATAGCTACAAGATTCTATTTAATTGGGAATAAACTAATGATAAATATCATTTTTTTTAATTCTGAAATATCTTAAATTCATAATGTACAATAGCTAGCGGTTAAAATTTGCTCCAAATACCTCTATAAAGTCTCCCCCAGAAACCAAGTATAAATTTTCCCCAGTCCACTAAATGTTCATGATATGGAAAAAACATCGAGAATTTTTTAAAAATACTTTTGGCAGATTTATCAGGACTGCCGGAAGCGGAACGTGCACATCGGGAGAAAAATCTTCGATGGAATTAACAGGTTTGTAATAACTAAAAAAGCATGATCACTTAGTTTATAGACAATAAACAGGTTCTATTAATTTATTTAACATAATTAAAAATTTATAATCATGAAAAGAATACTAACTGGTTTATTGATTTTTGGATTAACCATCCAATCCTATGCTCAGATAACAGAGCTACCTGAGATTGAAATTGTAGGCGTAAACTACAAATACCTTGATGCTGCAGGAGAAGTAGATGTGGCTGAACCGGTAAAGATGTTACAAAGGCGGGCAGCAACCTTCGATTTGAAAAATTCAGAATATTACCAGGATGAATATGACACCTATTTTATATCTTTTTTCATTCCTGAAGGTAAAATCCTTGCCTCTTATAACAAAGATGGAAAACTATTAAGAACTGCCGAAAAATTTAAAGATATAGCACTACCCAAAGCGGTTGCTGAAGCCGTTGCAAAAAGATTTCCGGGATGGACCATTGCAGAGGATGTTTATTTGGTAAATTATCACGAAGCCAAAGGAGCCTCAAAAAAATATAAACTCCTACTGGAAAACGGAGATAAGCGGATGAGGGTGAAAACAGACGAAAAAGGAAATTTCCTTTAATACTTCGATTCCTGATAATCGTTAAAAATGCCAAACTATAAAATTTTAGTTGGCAAGAGGCTGTCTTTAAGAACAGCCTCTTTTATATAATATTCCTAAAAACTTTATTTTTTTAGATTCTCTAAAATTATAAATAAAAAACAGTCTCATTTTATCAAATAATATAAAATTAAACCGCTGATATATATCATTTTATAATATCAGAATTTATTCTAATTTCAATATGTAAAAATAAATTATTAATTTTTAAACTTAAAACCATGTCATTAGTTAAATCAAGCAAACGCCGTTCTCCCATAGCAGGAGAGTCTATTTTGTCCCAGGATCCTTTTTTTTCAGATCTGATGGATACACGCAGAGGGATCTTTAATTTGAACCGAATCTTTAATGGGGATTTTGAAAATGACCTTAATTTAGTGCCGGCGCTTAATGTAAAGGACAATAAGAAAAATTACGAGGTGGAATTAGCCGCTCCCGGACTGGCCAAGAATGATTTTAATATCACTTTAGATGATGGCATTTTGACTATTTCTGCCGAAAAAGAACAAAAATCAGAAGAAGAAAAAGAAGGATTTGTTAGGAAGGAATTCAGTTATAACTCATTTTCAAGGTCAATGATTCTTCCGGATTCTGTAGACGAAGACAAGGATATTAAAGCCCAATACCAGGATGGTGTTTTAAAATTGACCATTCATAAAAAAGAAGGAGCAAAACCGAAAAGTCCTAAAAAAGTGAATGTGTCCTAAATAAAAAAGGTTGTTTAAAAATATTTATTTTCAAACAACCTTTTTTATTTTTTGTGTTTTATATTTTATAAACCTCCCATTTTTTTTGAGGATTTTTTAAAGCAATTAAATCTTCGCTCATCCAGCGTGCCTCAATTCTAGGAGGTTCCCTTAACTTTTTTTTGGAGACAGCTACCGGAAAAGGACCGGCTAAATATTGCTTCACTTCTCCTGCCTTGTCTATTAAAACAACATCGTACTTATAGGATTTAATTTTTATGTCTAAAAGATCATTTCGACCTAAAAATTCCTCCTCTATTTTAAGAGCCAGGGCATGCCCGTTATTAAAATTTGAAACATTCAGGAATTCGGGTTCAATAACCGTCTTTCCTGAAGAATCTATATAGCCATAATACGGAATTTCATCGATAAATTTTTTAATGATAATTCTTCCATCCTTCATGCATGGGATTTGCTGAGAAGCCACTCCTACATCATTTTTAAAAGAAGTTTTTTCATTATAAACTAAATCATTTCTGAAATTAACAACAACTTCGCCCTGAGAATTTATAAAACCCCATTTATTGTTTTTTAAAACCGGAATGTGACCTTCATTTGCAGGACCTATAAATTCGAGATCCTGGATTACCTGTGAAAAAGTGAGTAAAGGAATTATAAGAAAGATCGTCACCAAGAGTCCTAATTTCATCTTTATAAATTTTACTATTAATTAAGAAAATTACAGTTCTTTCCTCGTGTAAAAAATGATAAACATCATACTTTCATACCCTTGCCGGTAAGCGCGGGGTTTTGAAGAACTAGCTCAAAGCCAGCGCTAAACTGATATTGGTCATAGTTTTAAGGGTCATTTCGCAATAACTTTATTGCAAACAAATTTTACAACGATGAGAAAGATAGTTGTTCCCACAGATTTTTCGGAAAATGCATTTAATGCCCTTAAATATGCGGTAGAGTTATTTAAATATGAAAAATGTGAAATATTCTTATTGCACGCTTTTGCCGATGAGGTTTACAATGACATGTCGATAATTAACCAGGCTTTACTTGATGATTTAAAGGATAGCGTTCAGGTGAATTCTGAAAAGGAAATTGCCCAGATCATTTTAGATATCAGGGAATATTCTCCAAATCCTCATCATCATTTTAAATCCATTTCTGAATTTGGTTCGCTTGTAGATGAGATCAATGAGGTAGTGAATAAAGAAAATGCTGATATCATTGTAATGGGAACCCGGGGTAAAACAAATTATCAGCATATAACTTTTGGGAGCAATACTCTTCAGGTTATTAAATATGTGCATTGCCCGGTTCTTTCAATCCCGGAAAATTATAAGTTTAAAACACCCAAAAACTTCCTCTTCCCTACAAATTATATGATCCCTTATCAAAAAAGGGAATTAAAATTGGTTGCAGAATTATCCCGCTCCTATCAGGCTACTATAAATCTTTTATACATTTCTGAATTTCCTGTAGAGAGTTTCAGGCAAAAGGATAACCAATTATTGCTAAAGGAACAATTCTATGAAACAGGATTTAAATTTCATAGGGAGGAAGAACCAGATAAGATAAAAGCCATCAATAAAAATATCGGTTCACTGAACATAGACCTTTTAATTATGGTCAATTCCCGTTACACTTATTTAGAAACTATTTTATCCGGATCTACCATCGACATTATTGGTTTACAACCCAAAATACCATTTTTAATACTTCAGAATTTCTATCGGGAAATAACATAATTTTCACAAAAGCGGTGAATTGATTTTAAGTTTTACTTTAAAATATTGAAAAATGAAAAAAATACTTTTACCAACCGATTTTTCCGATAATGCATTTAATGCCATACAATATGCCGTGCAACTTTTTGAGAACGAGGAATGCATTTTCTATCTTTTAAACACCTATACTCCGGTGCTTTATGATACAGAATACATTCTATATAGCCCATCTCAATTAAGTCTTGACGAAATTTACAAGAATAATTCCCAAAAAGGATTGAAGAAAGCTGAGAAAAAAATAAACCAAAAATTTCATAATCCAAAACATACTATAGAAAAAATTTCATCCTTTAATTTGCTTAATGAAGAGATTAAGGAACAGGTGAAGGAAAAAGAAATAGACCTGGTAATAATGGGCACTCAGGGTGCAACCGGCGCCGAGGAAATCCTATTTGGAACCCACACCGTACATGCCATAAAAAAAACAAAAGTTCCTCTTTTGGCTATTCCTTCTGATTTTGAGTTCGTTCCACCTAAAAACATTCTTTTCCCTACAGATTTTGATATCAACTATACCGCGAAACATTTACAACTTCTCATAGATCTGGCTGATATTTATAACTTTAAACTACATATTCTACACGTGATTTTTGGGCGACCGATTGAAGAAAAGCAGGAAAACTCCAAAAAGATCCTTGGCGAATATTTAAAAGATACACGCCACAAATTTTATAGTATAGAAAAAAATACGGTTACAGAAGGGATCTACGATTTTCAGGAAGAAAACTCCATCGATCTTTTAGCAATGATAAGCAACAAACATTCATTTTTTGAAAACCTTCTTTTCAGGCCTTTAATAAATGACATAGGATTTCACGTAAAGATTCCATTTTTGGTAATTCCTTCAGGAAAATTTAATTCTTAATCATGAAAAATATACTTCTTCCCACAGATTTTTCTGAAAATGCCTGGAATGCAACGCTCTACGCGATCAATTTGTATAAAGAAGAATCCTGTCGTTTTTTTTTAATGAATTCATACGATGTAAATGGTTATCATGAAGGTAGTGTTATGGATCCGGTTCCCGCAAAAGAAGAATTGGTAAAACATAAAGCAATTTCAGAAGAAAAGCTTCATCGACTTTGTGAAATTCTTAAAGAACGTTTTTCAAATCCCAGCCATAATTTCAAATGTGTTGCCTTAAATAAAACATTAATTGATTCTATAAACAATGAGCTCAACCAGCATAAATTTGAAGTTATTTTTGTTGGCACACAGGGGACCACCGGAGCTTATGAAGTGATTTTTGGCAGTAATACGATCCAAATATTGAATGAAATAAAAAACTGTCCCATACTTGCAGTTCCTTCCAATGTATCTTTTCAGTTCATAAATGAGATCGTACTGGCTACCAGCTATGAAATTGAACATTCCAAAGAAGATCTTAAATACCTCATTCACCTTGCAAAACAAAATAATTCTGCTATCAGGATACTTCACATAGAAGAATCCGGAGGTTTGAGTATGTCTCAAAAACATAACAAATACCATCTGGAATCTTGTTTAAAAGAGATTCCCCATAGCGCTCATTCTTTGGCTCATGTAAGTATTCCAATAGGTATTTATTGTTTTACCGAAAGCAGAGGAAGTGATATGATCGTGTTTATAAATAAAAAGCACAATTTTTTTGAAAAATTACTTTTTAAGCCGCTTTATAAAGATTTAGGGAATTATTCCAGAATTCCCTTACTCGTTTTACACCGTTCCTATGAATAAGCTTTGAAAACATTCAAAAGATTTGATTGTTGTCATATTTTTCATGAAACCAACAAATTACCTTTATACTAAACAAACAAAGCCATGAGAAAGAATATATTAATACCAACCGATTTTTCCAAAAATTCATGGAACGCTTTAAATTATGCTTTAAGCCTATTTAAAGATGATAAATGTACTTTCTACCTCTTAAATACATTTCAGTTATATTATTTCACAACAGATAGCCTTATTGTTCCTGAACCTGGAGAACCTAATTATGAAAAAGCCAAAGAACAATCTGAGGTTGGGCTTGAAAAAATAATAGATGGAATCACCTCCAGGGGTGGTAATGAAGAGCATAATTTTGAAACCATTTCTACCTATAATACTGTTTTGGAAGCCGTAAAAACCGTTATCGATAAAAACGAAATAGAATTGGTGATCATGGGTACCAAAGGAGAAAATGATCCTACAAATAAACTTTATGGCAGCAACGCAGTGGATGTTATGGAGAAAGTTAATAATTGTCCGGTTATCGTCATTCCGGAAAATGTAAACTATCCTGAGGAAAAAAGAAAGGAAGTTGTATTTGCTACAAATTTTAAGACTGCTTATAAGCGTCGTGAGCTGGAAAACCTGGTAGATATCGCAAAGAAGATGAAAGCGGCAATAAGGGTACTTCATATACAGGAAGCAGATAAATTAAGCAGGGAGCAGGAAGGAAATAAAGTGGACCTTCAGCAATATTTGGGCGACGTAGTGCACACATTTCATACACTAACCGATATTAAAGTAGCCCCAGGGATTCATTCCTTTATAGAAAGCAGGGATAGTGATCTCCTGGCACTTATCAATAAAAAACATAATTTTTTGACTAGCATATTTACAAAATCCCTGGTAAAAGAAATTGGATTTAAACCTCTTGTTCCTGTTTTGGTAATGCACCCGTAAAAGGATAGAGAACAAAGAAGAATTTCAAAATCAGGTTTACAGGAAACCAGTTCTCATTCTCATTTTGATGATAGAAGAAAATTCAAATTAACAAAATTCAAACATCAATAATATGAACAGCCGGAATCTCCAGATTACAAAAGCTTCAGGAGATAAAGATATTTTTTCAGTTGAAAAAGTCAAGGCGTCTCTAAGAAAGTCGGGAGCAGATGAAGAAGTTATAAATCATATAATTAGCAATCTGGAAGATGAATTATATGATGGAATTTCTACAAAGGAGATCTATAACAGGGCTTTTAATCTTTTAAAGAAAAAGAACCGATCATTTGCCTCCCGGTATAAATTGAAAAATGCTATTTACGAACTGGGCCCCACCGGATTTCCTTTTGAAAAATTTATCGCTGCTATTTTAAAACACAGCGGATTTAAAATAGAGGTTGGAAAAATTTTACAGGGAACTTGTGTAACCCATGAATTGGATGTTATCGCCATAAAAGATAACGTGAAAAATTTATTTGAATGTAAGTTTCATGCCGATCCTGGCAAAGCCTGTGATGTAAAAATCCCACTATATATCCACAGTAGATTTCGGGACATTCAAAATTTTTTAGATAAAAAACATCCGCACCTTCCAGTCTTTAAAGGTTGGGTGGCCACTAATACACGATTTACTGAAGATGCCAGGAATTATGGAAAATGTGTAGGCTTAAATTTGCTGAGCTGGGATTTTCCAAAAGGGAATGCTTTAAAAGACAGGATAGATCATACCGGCCTATATCCAATTACAGTTTCTACGCTGCTTTCTTCAAGGGAAAAGCACTTCCTATTAAGCAGGGATGTAGTATTGTGCAAAGAATTGATAGATGATAAATTTTATCTGGATCATTTAGGTATTTCCGAAGGAAGAAAATCCAGGATTTTAAAAGAGATGGAGATGCTGTGTGCGGGATCATAAAAGAACTTGGAAGACAAGAACTTTTGATGTATAAAAAAAAGATATTTCATAAAATAATTTAAAGAAAGTAGGTAAATACAGCCCTTTGTTAAGATTAAATTATCCAGTTATGAATTCAGAAATAAAAATTCATTTTTTAGGAGCTTCAAGTACCGTTACAGGATCCAAATTTCTCATGGAAACACCCCAAGCCAACATTATGGTGGACTGTGGAATGTTCCAGGGATTAAAAGAATTGAGAAACCTAAATTGGGAACCATTCCCATTCCCCCCAGACAAAATTGATGTAATCCTGCTTACTCACGGACATTTGGACCACTCCGGATATTTACCGAGGCTGGTAGCACAAGGTTTCAAGGGTAAAATAATGGGAACCGCACCCAGCCTGGCGATCGCTTCAATTATTGTTTTGGACAGCGCAAAAATTCAGGAAGAACAGGCTCAAAAAGCAAATGATGAAGGTTTTTCCATCCACACTCCGGCTTTACCGCTTTATTCGGTGAAAGATGCAGAAAATGCGATTCGGCTATTTAAATCTGTAGAACCAGAAAAATGGTCTAACATTACTCCAGATATTAAATTCAGACTGGAAAAAAATGGACATATTATAGGAGCAACCTATATAGAATTGGATATCCTCGGAAAAATATTTCTTTTCTCGGGAGATATTGGTCGGGAACAAGACCAATTACTGGATCCTCCAAAACCACCGGAATGGGGTGATTATATCTTCCTGGAAAGCACGTATGGCAACAGGTTACATCCGGAAGATAGCTCTGATAAAATACTGAAAGATGCTATTAATGAGACCATAAAAAATAATTCGATTTTAATAATCCCAAGTTTTGCGGTAGAAAGGCTTCAAATCTTGATGTATAAATTGTGGCAACTTTACAAGAAAAATATAATTCCGAAGA
Source organism: Gillisia xinjiangensis (assembly GCF_046298265.1). Lineage (NCBI taxonomy): Bacteria > Pseudomonadati > Bacteroidota > Flavobacteriia > Flavobacteriales > Flavobacteriaceae > Gillisia > Gillisia xinjiangensis. Next base: position 117,282 of record NZ_JBKAHK010000009.1, read on the forward strand.
TTCCCATTTTTATCGATAGCCCAATGGGAAACGAAGTCTTTGGGGTTTTTGAACGTTTTCCTTCCTGGCATAAACTCAACCTTCAGGATCTGGCAGCAATGAAAAATCATTTTAACATTATAACATCCTATAAAGATACCTGGAAAACAATAGATGATAAAAGAGCTAAAGTTGTAATTGCAGGAAGCGGCATGGTAAGTGGCGGAAGGGTTCTTACCTATTTGAGATATTTTATCGATAAACCGGAAACAACGGTTTTACTCGTGGGCTTTCAGGCAGAAGGAACCCGGGGAAGACAACTTTTGGAAGGCGACCAGGAGATTAAAATATTTGGAAAATACTGCGAGGTGAAAGCCAAAATAAAAATGATTGAAAGCCTCTCTGCCCATGCAGATCAAAAAGGTATAATCGATTGGTTGGGAAAAATAAAAAACATCCCGGAAAAGATATTCCTGATCCATGGAGAGCCCACTGCCCTTGATGTTTTAAGGGTGAAAATAAAAGATACGTACCAGTGGCCAGTACACATTCCACATTTGAGTGAAACCATCAGCATTAAGCTTTAAATATTTTCCAATCCTGATAATTATCATTTATATTTTCGTTTTAAAAATTTAAATTTAGATGAAAAACAAACTGTACTACAATGATTACATCAGAAAAAGATAATTCGTTTTACAGTGAAAAGAGTCTCAAAAAATACCAATTGGAACTTTTACATTGGAAAGACCTGTTAATATATAATTTAGATGAAATAAGTTTCCTCAAGCTCTTTTTAAATGCTGAAATTTTCAAACCCAATATTCCTAATTTATTTGAAAATTTAAAGGAATACTTAGACAGTGTGGAAGATATAAAATCTCAGAATTCACGATTTTACAACCTGATAGAAAAAAATTTGAAAATACTGAAGGATGCCATAGAAAACGGGAAGGTTCCCGAAGAAAATTTCATTACAGCGTTTGAGAAATTAAGAAAGGATATAGGAAAATATTTTGAAGAATTTTACGATCTCAAACTGGAAATTTTCCATTATACAGGCAGCCTTCTGAAACAAAACGACTAACATGTTTTAATAAGAAACCACCTGAGACAATTTAAATCAAAAATATTATGGATACATCAAATCAAAATTTTCGATATGTAGAATGGAAAAGTTCTGATGAAATGCATTATTCCTGTTTACAATGGATCTCCGAGTTAAACTTTATAAAAGATGAACAAATCTTCTTTCAGGATATGTTAAAAGAATACACCGTTCCAATTCTGGAATCTCACTTGCTTGAAGAAGCAAAAAGTTTAATTTTTAAATTAACTGAATCCGAAAAAGAAGTTGAAAATTTGCTTAAAGAAACCACAAAACATCGAAATGGTTTACAAATACTGGTAGACGGTATTGACCAACCAGAGCAGGAAAAGGAATACAGGGAAGAGCACAGGAGGTTATTAAAAGAAGTGAATAAATTTACCGTTGAATACCAGTCTCTTAAAAAAGGTATTTTTACAACGGTTACCCGGGCTTTGAAACAGCAAAAACAAAAAAGACTATTGGGTTAAACTGAAAAACTAAATGGAAATATATTCCCCAATCAATGGATCTTAATATCTAATTGCAGATTTACATATTTTAATTTTGACCTTTAAAAAATAAGAAATTATACATTGTGAAAAACACCCAGCAGCGTTAAGCTGAAAATAAGTAAAAAGAAAGCTATGACTAATAGCGGCTTTATTTTTACCTATTAACTGTGATTTAATATAACAAGGTTTAATAAACACAATACCTGTAAAATCTTTAAGTAATCTACGTTTAAACCATTAAAAATTTCGATCATGGCTACTCTCGATTATTCCTATAAATCTGTAAATGAAAAAAACGTTGAAGAACTTGAAAATGACACGCTCGAATGGGATAAAACTCTTCAAACCTGTACTGATGAACTGGTGTTTTTAAAGCATTTTTTAACATCCGAAGTTTTTCAAACCATTAACCCAAATACTTCTGAAAAGATAAAATCTTATACTGAAGAATTTGAAGATATAAAAACCGAAAAGATTGAAGTACAACTCGCATTACGAAATCATAAAAATGACCTCAAAGGAATGTTGGAATGTGAGGATATAAGTTGTGACATTTTTTACCAAAATCAGCATCAGGAACTTCTCAACAGACTAAAGGATCTCCTAGTGAATTTTCAGCAATTAAAACTTAGTATTTTCCATTTTAGCAGTCCCTTTCTTAAAAGAAAATCAATTATTTCAAAAGTAGCACATAATTAAACTCAAGGGGATTAAAATTGGAAACAAGCTGATTCTCTATTTTTATTTTATAAATCAAACAGGGATTAAGAAATCAACGGCATCAGAAAAATCAAATGTCTCAGAACGGTTTAAAAGAGCGATGGTATAATAGATTTTGATACCACTAGATAAGTATTTGAGCTGTTATGAGTAGAGTCATCCAGGCATAAACAGGAAAAAAACTGACATAATTTCAGGTTTTCGCCATGGAGTCACATTATAACAAGTTAACCTATGATGAAAAAAGAAATTACGTTTTATTTTTCCAGATATTAGACAGTAGGAGTACAATTCCCCCAATATTTTATCTTTTAAGTGCACCTTTACATAGCAATAGCGATAGTTAACAGCAATTATTTAATACAAGACCATTTTCCTTTTTTAACAAATATTCCCCCTGTCTCAATTTTTTCAGGAAAAAATGGATCGAATAACCAGTTTTTTGATCGATTTCAAAGATTTTTTTTATCAAAACAGCTGGATAGTATGATTTTTGGAACTACATTACTAAAGAAGACGGGTTTAAAAAGCCGGTTAAATTTTATTAATCAAAAAATATAGAATGAGAGTATTAGTAATTGGAGCAGGAAACATGGGATTAACATACGCAGAAGGCATGTCAAAATCTACATTATTAAACCGGCACAATTTGATGATATATGATAAGTCTCGGGAATTGATAGCATCGTTAAGCAAAATAGAATACTTTGATGTTTATGAGGATATTGAAAAGTGTTTACCAACAGCAGATATAGTTTTTCTTGCCGTAAAACCTTATCACTGTGAGGAAATGTTCAAGGAGTTAAAGCCATTGGTAAATAAAGAGCAGGTTTTTGTTTCTATTATGGCAGGAGTTACCATTAATACAATTCAGGAAGGTCTTGATTTAGAAAAGGTAGTTCGAGCAATGCCAAATTTACCCGCACAGGTTGGAAAAGGGGTAACATCCTATACCGCATCCGGTGAAGTTTCAAGAATTGAATTATTAACGGTACGAAACCTTTTAGATACTACAGGAGAATCCATTAAAGTGGAAAATGAGAATTTCATTGATGCCTCTACGGGAATTTCAGGAAGTGGACCGGCGTATATATTTTATTTTATGCAATCCATGCTGGAAGCTGCTCTAAAAATGGGATTCTCTAAAAATGATTCCAAAATACTGGTTAGCAAAACATTTGAAGGCGCGGTAGAACTATTCAACCAATCTGATCTTTCTCCGGAATCCTGGATGGACAGGGTTGCGTCTAAAGGCGGAACTACAAGGGCTGCCCTAGATTCTATGGATGATAATAATGTGAAAGAATTGATAAAAAATGCCGCATATGCCGCTTTTGAAAGAGCTGTGGAACTTGGAAAAGAAAAGTAACCGAAGAACTATTTAGAAAAGAGAGATGGAAAAAAGGAGAATAGTTGTGAAAGTTGGCACCAATGTAATGACCAACAAAGACAATCGGATTTTAGGACCTGTATTAAGCAACCTGGTAGAACAAATAGCCACTTTATATGAAGAGGATATTATGGTGGTACTGGTTTCCTCGGGATCGGCAATAGCAGGAAAAGAGATTCTTGGGGAAATAAGCATAACAGATCCCGCCAAAAGAAGACAGGTTTACTCTGCCGTTGGACAACCAAGAATGATGCGGCATTATTATAGCATTTTCCATAATTTCGGAATGCGCTGCGCACAGGTTTTGGCTACAAAAAGAGATTTCACTCCTGGAATACACCGGGAAAATATGATAAATTGTTATGAGTCTTTATTGGCTGAAGGAATTATTCCAATTGCAAATGAAGATGATGCAGTTTCTGTAACCATGTCCATGTTTTCTGATAATGATGAACTGGCAAGCCTGGTAGCTGAACTTATAAGTGCGGATGCCCTTATAATCTTAAGCGATACAGATGGGCTGTATACCGGTCATCCGGATGATGATAAATCAGAAAAACTGAACAAAGTTCAAGTAGATGAAAATGTCGAAAAATATGTTCAGGAATCAGGTAAAGGTGAAGGTGAAGGCCGTGGAGGTATGGAGTCCAAAATTAAAATAGCAAAAAGTACAGCGGCAAAAAATATTCCTACCTACATCGCTAATGGAAAACAAAAAAATGTGATCCTTGATATTGTTGCAGGAAAGCCTGTAGGCACAAAATTTACAGCCTGATTGAAAAATCAAAATAAATCAAAAATCTTGGGAAATTAAACCCTCAATGAGGGATTAAATTTTAAAAAAAATCAAAATGAAGTTAATAAAGACAAAAGTTAAAAATAACGTTTTGAAATCTATGATGAAAATTCTTGATTTAAGACGCAAAGAAATAATCAAGGCAAATAAAGCCGATCTGGAAGCTTTTGGTGAAACTGAAGGCGCCATGTATGACCGGTTAATCCTAAATGACAAGAAGGTTGATGGGATGATTTTGTCTATAAAAGAAGTCATGGATCAGGAAGATCCTGTTGGGCAAACCATTTCACACACAGTTTTGGACAGTGGTCTTGATATCACCAATAAAACAGCACCTTTTGGGAATATAATGATCATTTACGAATCCCGCCCGGATGTAACAATTGAAGCTGCAGTACTCGCTTTTAAAGCAAATAATAAGATCTTTCTTAAAGGAGGAAAAGAAGCGATACGAAGCAATGAAATTCTGGTAGCTTGTTGGCATGAGGCTTTAAAGGAAAACGGACTGGACACCAATTGGGTCGAGTTATTGAATTTGGACCGAAAGGAAACACAGGAATTTCTGAAAAATCCACCAGTGCAGTTGGATTTAATAGTTCCTCGTGGAGGCGAAAAATTAATTGCATTTGTAAAAGAACACGCTACCGGGGCAGTTTTGGTTAGCGGTAGAGGTAATAATTTCCTATATGTATCACCGGAAGCAGATTTTGAAATTGCCAAAAAAGTGATTTTAAACGCTAAAACCGATAAAATCTCCGGTTGTAATGCCTTGGATAAAGTCTTGATAGATAAAAAACTTCCTGATTATGAAAATAAACTGAAGGAACTTCAGCATATAATGAAGGAACTTCAGGTTGAAATTGTGGTGGATGATGAAGTAAGCAACATATTAAAAGAAGAATCTAAGATTCCGGGAGAAGATACCTGGTTCGAAGAATTCCTTGCTATGAAAATAGCCCTTGGCGCTGTGGATGGTTTAGATGCAGCCATTGATAAGATCAATCATTTTTCAGGAGGACATTCCGCAGTTATCATTACAAAAAATAAAGAAGAAGCTCTGGAATTTATGGAACAGGTAGATAATGCAGCTGTATATCACAACGCCTCCACCCGGTTTACAGATGGTGGACAAATGGGTGTGGGAGCAGAACTCGCAATAAGTACAGATAAACTTCATCACCGTGGACCTCTTGGACTAAAACAACTGGTTACCAACAAATATTATGTCCTGGGAGAAGGGCACATAAGGGAATAATAATCCTATAGAAAATAAGTTCTATGGAGTTTATTATTTGAAAGATCTGTCTGGGTATTAAATCCCGGACAGATCTTTTTTTTAGCAATAGATAATTAAAGAACAAAACCTTAAATTGCGGTCGCTTAAAACCCCTGGAAGGAAAACATATTCCCGGTTTTGAAATTGGAATATCAAATTATAAACAACAAATAATTACACATGAAAAAATTAATCTATTTCATGGCAGTACTCACTGTCACCTATAGTTGTAAAACCACTCAGGATCTTGAAACAATTACACCGGAGCCGGTGGTGGTAAATATCGATTTGGTAAACGTTCAAAATGATAAAGTAAAGGTCACGTTAGACCCTGGTAAATTAACAGGTGCTCAAACCACATTTTATATTCCAAAGACGGTTCCCGGGACCTATTCTGTAGATAATTACGGGAAATTTATTGAAAACATGAAGGCTTTTGATTATCTGGGAAAAGAGCTTTTGGTTGCAAGAAAAGATGATAATTCCTGGTTGATCGATAATGCTGAAAATATGGATAAGATCACCTATTGGGTAAACGATTCTTTTGATGTGGAGGGAGAAGAAGGAGTATTCTCACCGGCCGGAACAAATATTGAAAAAGATAAAAACTTCATGCTTAACCTTCACGGTTTTGTTGGGTATTTTGAAAACTTGACAGAACAACCCTATAAATTGGTTATCCACCGGCCAACCGGGCTTATTGCGGGAACCAGCTTACAAATATCTCATTCAACCACCCAACAGGGTCCTCCCGGAACGACGATTGAATCCTATAACACCAAAAGATATTTTGAGGTTGTGGATAATCCAATAATGTATGCAAAACCTGATACCACTTCCATTAATATTCAGGACATGAAGGTTTTGCTGAATGTGTATTCCCCTAATAATGTATATACCACAAAGGACATTAAAGCCGGGGTTGAGGAAATGATATCGGCTCAAAAAGAATTTTTGGGTGAAATCGATAACACTTCCAACTATGCTATTTTATTATACCTTTCAGATCTGGAGGAGATGGATGCAAGAGGCTTTGGAGCATTAGAACACCACACTTCAACTGTTGTAGTTCTTCCGGAGACAATGCCCCTAGACGCCTTAAAAACTACAATTACAGATGTGGTATCTCATGAATTCTTCCACATTCTCACCCCTTTAAATATTCATTCGAACGAGATTCACTATTTCGATTATAACGAGCCAAAAATGTCTAAACATTTATGGATGTATGAAGGAGTTACAGAATATTTCGCAAACCTTTTTCAGGTAAACCAAAATTTGATCAGCAATGATGAATTTTACGATCGCATCTCTAATAAAATCGAAAGTTCGAAAAATTTCAACGATAGCATTCCGTTTACCGTAATGAGCGAAAACATTCTGGAAGAACCTTATAAAAGTGATTATTACAATGTTTACCTTAAGGGAGCCCTTATTGGGATGGCTCTGGATATAAAGTTGAGGGAACTAAGCAATGGCGGTATGGGTATTTTGGATATGATGAAAAAATTATCTGAAAAATATGGCAAAAACAAACCATTTGAGGACGAAGCCTTAATTCCCGCAATTGTATCGTTAACCTATCCTGAAATCCAGATTTTTTTTGATACCTACGTTAGTGGTACTACTCCAATTCCATATGCTGAATTTTTAGAAAAGGTTGGAGTCAATTATGAAAACAATCAAATTAACACCTCCTATTTTATCAAAGGACAAATTCCATATATAGATGGAAATCCGGAAACAGGTGCTCTTTTCTTCAGAAATAATATTACCTTAAATTCATTTCTTGAACAATTGGGGATAAAAAATGGAGATGTTATTAAATCTGTAAATGAGGCTGAATATACCATTGCAAATGTTTACGAATTGGTGATGAAATCCCAATCATGGTCAGAAGGTGAGGATATACAAATGATGCTACTAAGAGATGGTGAAGAATTAGTTCTTACCGGAAAGATTACACAACCCACAGATAGCCAAATCAAACTTAAAGAAGCTGATCTTCCCGAAACCGATTCAAAGGTTAAATTGAGAAATGCCTGGTTAAAAAATTAAGAATTTCAATTCGTTGATATAGAATTCGCTCATCTTAAATTATTTATTTCACCAGATTCCCACGGGAGATTAAGCTAAAAACCCTATTTTAATACCTTATAAAAATTGAATAAACCGGTATTTTTAATTTTTAAATAAAGATCCTATTCGTATCTTGACAAGCCACCATTAAAGCTAAAAGGAAACAATTTATATATGGAAATACCCATTCTTCAGGACATCGTAATAATTTTAGGACTGTCTATTTTCATTATCCTATTATTTCAAAAAATTAAAGTCCCTTCCCTTCTTGGATTTTTACTCGCGGGAATTATTGCCGGTCCATATGCTTTTAATTTAATAAGTTCCCAACACGAAGTTGAATTGCTTTCTGAAATAGGCATTATATTCCTGCTATTCATAATTGGGATCGAGCTATCCTTAAAAGGGTTGGCTGCAATTAAGAAAACAATTCTTTTGGGTGGTGGAATGCAGGTAGGTGGAACTATTTTAGTCACTGCCATAGTTTCTTATTTTCTTGGTATACCCCTAAATTCTGCAGTCTTTATAGGTTTCCTGTTTGCTTTGAGCAGTACTGCTATCGTCTTAAAAATCCTTCAGGAAAAAGGAGAAGTAACATCCCCACATGGACGTGTAGCTGTTGCAATCCTGATATTCCAGGATATTATTGTGGTGCCAATGATGTTGCTCACGCCCCTATTGGCGGGAAAATCAGATAATATCTGGGAAACGGTTGGAATTCTTCTTATAAAAATAATTGGAGTTGGTATTGTGATTTTTTTGCTGGCGATTTATATAGTTCCACGAATTTTTAAAATGGTTGTAAAAACCAAAAACCGGGAGCTATTTATTTTAACTACAATCGTTTTCTGCTTTGCAATAGCCTGGTTAACCTCTTCGGTTGGTCTTTCTCTGGCATTAGGAGCATTTTTCGCAGGGCTTATTATTTCCGAATCAGATTACAGTCATCAGGCAACAGCCAATGTGTTACCCTTCAGGGAAATCTTCATAAGTTTCTTTTTCATTTCTGTAGGTTCCCTGCTTAATCTTAACTTTTTCTTCAATAATATCCTATATATATTATTGCTGGTGGTAGGTGTGATTTTACTGAAAATGATTATAATTGGCATTACTGTCCTTAGTTTAAAGTACCCAGCAAGAACTGTATTTATGACGGTTTTTGCACTTTTCCAGGTAGGGGAATTCTCTTTGCTTTTATCTACCGTTGGAGTTCAAAATGATTTGCTGCCCGAGAATGTGTATCAGTACTTTTTGGCAATCTCGATCATTACGATGGGGCTTACACCATTTTTGATGAACTTTGCACCAAAGATCACATATTTCCTCGTAAAATTGCCAATTCCTGCTAATGTTAGAAAACGGCTCGACAATGTTAAAAGAGTTAACCAAAATCAACAAACTCCTACAGAAGAACTTACAGACCACCTTGTAATTATTGGATACGGGATCAATGGGAAGAATATTTCCAAAGCCGCTAAAAGCGCTGATATTCCTTATACAATTATAGACCTTGAACCGGATTCCTTCCATGCTGCAAAAGACGCCGGAGAACCAATTGTTTTTGGAGATGCCACGAATCCAGTGATATTGAAACATGTCCATGTTCAGGAAGCCAGAGTCGTTGTAATCGCAATTTCTGATCCCGATGCCACAAAGAAAATAATTAACGGAATAAGGGAGTTGAGCCAAACTGCCTGTGTTATTGTAAGAACGAGGTACGTAAAAGAAATTGAAGAAAATATTCGTTTGGGAGCCGATGAGGTAATTCCCGAGGAATTTGAAACTTCCATAGAGATCTTTAGCCGGGTATTACGAAAATACCTTATCCCACACAATGAAATCCAGGATTTTATAAATCAGGTACGCTCTTCAGATTATGAAATGCTAACGAGCATAAAGGAAGGACCGCATACTCCAGCCTACCAGCATTTAAATATTCCTAATAAAGAAATTGTGACTTTAAAGGTGGAGCAGGGAACCAATTCAATTGTGAATAAAACCATTCAGGAATCGGGTATAGGAAAAAACTTTGGTGTTACTATTTTAGCGATACGAAGAGGAACAACTTATTTAACCGAGATCAATCCGGAAACCTTAATTAAACAAGGTGACTTTCTATATCTTTTTGGCGCACCTTCAAACATCAATAATCTCAGCGAAATTCTTTCCTATTAAAGTTTAAATGACTAACAAATAACTGATTAAAATTTAATAACTTTAATAGAATAGACTTTTTTTTAAGAATAAACAACCTGAAATATTCATTTAAAAACTGAGATCATGAAATTTAAATCAGCAATAGTAATTGCGGCCTTTTTCTTAATTTTCACTTCATGTGGGGAAAAAACAGAAATAGTCGAATCCGGAACTTACCAGGGAACCATAGATGAAGTTGAACCTGCTAAAACTGAGATCTATGTACGAATTCAGGATGATAAAATACTTGAACTTTACTTTAACGAAAACACATCTTTAACCAGAAATGGAGAAACCATTGATTTTTCTGTTTTAGAGGAAGGACAAAATGTAGAAGTTGAAGTAGAAAAAACCGGTAAAAGATTAGATCCCATATCGGTGAAAATTTTAGAATAGATGATGGAATCAATCAGTATTTTAGGCGAACAGAGGAATGTCTTCTGTTCGTCCATTTACCTTTAGAGAAGTTTTGCCTTTCGGGTATCGATATTAAGCATTAAGCTGATGCGATCTTGGCACAAATCAAGAAATCTACATCGGAATTAATCTGGTAAGGATACTTTTGATTTTTGGATTCTATAGATCTCAGAAAAAATGATTTTTCCTGTTTGCCGGTTAAAAAAAGCAGATGCCATTCCTATCCTACCCTGCCCGATTTCGGCTTTTAAATATTCATTTTCAGAAACGATTCTTCTTTTGGATTCTTCAAGATTCCATTGCGTTATAGTGTCGGCAACTTCAAAGATTTGTTCCATCACAATATCCTGTGCTGAAATATTCAGCTCTTTTACAGCATCCTCAATTAACGGACTTATATAGGATTCTCTTCCTTGCATATAGTCCTTCAAAGCTTCAGCATAAATTTTATTTGCCGAATTCCCCATTAAAAGAATAAATTTTGCGCCTTGTTTTTTACAGGCTACTTCAATACTGCGTATAACTTCCTGGTCTGCCAAATTTCCGGCTGTCCTAATGGGAATTAAATCTCCAATCCCGGTATTCATGAGAACGTTTAATGGCTCCCGCATATCTATACAGTTTACCACTGTTGCAAGAGGCGGTGCATTTATGAAATCCATAAGTTCCTTATTCCGCAGTCTTCTGGAAACCAATTTCCCATCTACATAGCGTTGATTCCCATCCATCAAATATTCAAAGATCTCCTCCGGAGTAGATTTTTCTTTAGATTCCTGAATTTCTCCCTTTATAAATTCAAGTTCTTTTCCTACCGAATATTTCTCCTTTAATCCAATAATACTCAAATTAATATCATGTTCTTTGGCAAAAGTGTCTTTAAAATCTTCAAAGATTTCCAGCACATCATGATCTATAAAACTTGCAAATGTGGCATCAATGATTACTGTAGATTTTGGAGGTACACTCCAAAGAGTGTTTTTTATAGAAGCTTTATTAAAAAAAGACACCTCATTTGATAGTTCCAAACGGATGGTTTCACCTTTAAAAATCTTAGTGTTTTCTATAAAAAAGGCATTGTGATAATTGCTGCGCAACAAAAAGAAGATACTTACCAGGCCTCCAATAAATATTCCAATAAGTAGATCGGTAAAAATAATTGCGATTACGGTAACCACAAAAGGAATAAACTGATTCCAGCCTTTTTTAAACATAGACGAGATTACATCCCAGGAAGCTAATTTATAACCTATAACCAGTAAAATAGCCGCCAGGCTTGACAGCGGAATTAGATTCAAAATAGTACTGAGGAATAAAACACTAAGCAAAAGAAAAACACCGTGTAAAATCGCTGATAGCTTGGTTTCATTCCCCGCATTTATATTGACCGAACTTCTTACGATGACAGATGTTATGGGAATTCCTCCAACAAGGCCTGTTATGGTATTTCCTATCCCCTGTGCCACCAATTCTCTATTGGGAGGAGTTTTTCGCTTGTGTGGGTCAAGATCATCTGAGGCTTCAATAGCAAGTAAACTGGCAATGGAAGCGATTAAAGTTATGGTTATAGCAACTCCCCATACTTCCGGGTTGGTTATAGATGAAAAATCAGGAAAAGTTAGCAGCTCTGAAAAATGATCAATTTTTGGAATATTAACCAAATGAGCCGAAGTAAGGTGAAAAGAGGGCATAATATATTCAAAAATGAAATTTAGCAATACCCCTAAAATTACCACTACCAGGGCAGGTGGAAGTAATTTGAATTTTTTTAGCGGAGATTTGTCCCATAATATCATAATCGCAAGGGATAGTCCGGATATTAAAAGTGCTCCAGCCGTGAGAGAATCTACAAAATTCCAAAATGCAGGCTGCATCTGACGTAAAAATCCCAGACTTGGATCCAGATAATTTTCTTTGGATGCTTCAATTCCAAAGGCATAAGGGAGTTGAGCGATTATCAGGATAATCCCAATAGCAGCAAGTAAACCTTTAATAATGTTAGAGGGCATATAATCTGCGATGAGACCAGCCTTAAGAATCCCTAAAATAAACTGAAAGATCCCCCCCAAAACCACCGCCATTAAAAAAACTTCAAAACTTCCCAGTGAGGCTATTGAAGCCAGCACTACTGCTGTTAAACTGGCAGCAGGACCACTTACGCTTACAGAAGACATGCTTACACTTCCCACCACAAGACCTCCAATTATTCCGGAGATCAATCCTGAAAGCAGCGGCGCGCCACTTGCAAGTGCTATTCCAAGACAAAGCGGTAGCGCAACTAAAAATACTACGATACTGGCAGGAATGTCTTTATTCAAACTCGAAAAAAGAGGTTTTCTGGGGTTGAGTTCAACCTTGCTAACAATATTATTAAAACTAGGAATCTTTTTCAATAGAAGGGAATAATTAGCTGCCGGAAATTTAAGCTCCCAAAAGCAAGTTATACAAAAAGCTATAAAAATAATAAATTAAATGCTAAGAACCGTGCTTACCGCTTTTTTACCAAAAAATATTAAATTTTTCTTAAAAATTAACAAGGAACCCTTCCCTGTTCATAATCTGTTTGTTCAATAATTTTAAATAGATACCTTTAGTAATTAAACAACCTAAACCAAAAATAATGTCTGTACTTCCCGATAATTTGCTGAGATACCAAAAGTTTTTTGGTTTTATGCTGAAATACTGGAATAGTGACTTATTCACTCAAACCGCAGCCTCTGCCCTTGGTGATGAAAATAATGATGAAAAAGATGAAGCCGATTATGATCAAACTCCGGAAGAGCTGGTAGATGATCTTAAGCAAATGGGACCAACCTACATAAAACTTGGTCAATTGCTTTCTACGCGTCCGGATCTTTTACCTGATAACTATTTAAAAGCTTTGGCAAGCCTTCAGGATGACGTTCCTTCAATTCCATATTCTGAAGTTTCAAAAATTATCGAAGAGGAATTAGGGATCAGGATCTCCAAAGCTTTTTCTTCTTTTGATGAAGAACCTTTGGCAAGTGCTTCAATAGGACAGGTTCATAAGGCAACTTTGCGTTCTGGAAAACCAGTCGCGGTAAAAATCCAGCGACCGGGGATTAGAAAAAAGTTTCTGGATGATTTGGATACCCTGAAAGAATTAGCAGAATTTACGGTAAAACACACCCAGGTAGCAAGGAAATATGCTTTTGATGATGTGCTTGCTGAATTGCGCCGAATTCTTCTTCAGGAACTCGATTATTTAAGAGAAGCTCAAAATTTAATTAGCCTTGGAGGGAACTTAAAGGAATTTAAACATCTTACTGTACCTCAACCCATTCCGGATTATTCAACTTCCAAAGTGTTGACCATGGAATACATCGATGGAAAAAAGATCACTTCCATATCCCCCTTTAAAAAACTGGAAAATGACTTAAGCCCTTTGGTGGATGAACTTGTAGAAGCTTACCTGAAACAAATAATTACCGATGGCTTTGTACATGCCGATCCCCATCCTGGAAATATCCATCTTACCAGGGACCATAAAATTGCATTGATAGATTTGGGAATGGTGGCAAAGTTCACCCCTAATATGCAGGAAAGACTGCTTCAGTTGCTCATCGCGCTAAGCCAGGATGACGGGGAAGCCTGTGCCGATGTATTGCTGAATATGAGTGAAGTTGATGAGATTTCTGATGTGAAAAATTTCAGAAAAACCGTCAATAATCTTGTGATGGATAGTAAGGACCAAATGGCGAAGGATATGCAAACCGGACGATTGCTAATCCAGATGAACCGGGTAGCTGCAGAAAATGGCATTCACATCTCTGTGGAAGTAAATATCCTGGGAAAAATATTATTGAATATGGATCAAATAATCGCAGTCCTGGAGCCGGAGTTTGATTTACGAAAAGCAGTTAGAACCCACGCTCATAAATTGATGCGAGCAAAGATGTATAAGGAATTAAAACCTGAAAATCTTTTTTCTGTCGCGCTGGAAACCAAAAAACTCACCGAAAATCTTCCGGAACGGTTGAATAAAATTTCAGAAGCTTTAGCCAAAAACGAATTCAGCATAAAAGTGAATGCATTCGATGAAAAGAGATTTACAGATGGTTTTCAAAAAATAGCAAACCGGATTACCCTTGGCCTTATAATCGCAGCAATGATTTTAGGAGCTTCACTACTAATGATGGTTCCCTCCTCCTTCACCATATTTGGATATCCAGGATTGGCGATTATATTCTTTTTTATTGCTGCAATTGGAGGAATACTGCTTAGCTACATTATAATCTTCAAGGATGAAGGCTTCAATCAAAAAAAATAACTTATTTTTCAATCCTTAAAACCATCTTTCAATTTAAACATACCTATGAAATTTTTATATCTCCTAATCTTCAGTATAGCTTCCATTAGTCTTTATGCCCAGAAAATTGAACTTCCGGTAGACACCATGGTTGTTACAAATCATTCGGTTAACATCAATGGTAAAAACATAAATTACACAGCACAAACCGGAACTCAACCGGTTTGGAATGAAGATGGAAAACCAGTGGCGAGTTTATTTTATACTTATTATAAACGCAGCGATATCAAAAACACAGAAAACCGACCTCTGGTAATTTCTTTTAATGGAGGGCCAGGTTCGGCTTCTGTTTGGATGCATATTGCTTACACAGGGCCCCGGGTTTTAAAGATCGATGATGAAGGTTTCCCTGTGCAACCTTATGGTTTAAAGGAAAATAACTATTCGATTTTGGACGTAGCAGATATTGTTTATGTAAATCCTGTAAATACAGGGTATTCCAGATTGATAGAAAAGGAAGATGAAAAAGTGGATAGAAAGGATTTCTTTGGAGTCCAGGCAGATATTAAATACCTGGCCGGCTGGTTAAACACCTTTGTAACCCGAAAAAACAGATGGTTATCCCCAAAATATTTAATTGGTGAAAGTTATGGCACTACCAGGGTTTCGGGTTTAGCACTGGAATTGCAAAACAGCCAGTGGATGTATTTAAACGGAGTGATCCTGGTTTCCCCGACCGAAATGGGCGTTGACCGGGAAGGCCCTGTAGAAATTGCAAACAGGCTTCCCTATTTTGCTGCGGCTGCCTGGTATCATAAAAAATTGCCTTCAGCTTTACAGAATAAAGATCTGGAAGAGGTCCTGGCTGAAGCAGAAGAATTCACCATTAATACTGTATTACCAGCCTTAATAAAAGGCGGATTTACTTCAGAAGAAAAAAAGCAGGAAATCGCTTCCAAAATGGCATATTACTCAGGAATCGGGGAAAAAGTTTTCCTGCAGAACAATCTTGATGTTCCATTCCGGTATTTTTGGAAAGAATTGATGCGGGAAAGTGGAGGTTACACCATTGGACGGCTTGATTCCAGATACCTGGGAATAGATGCGAAAGTCGCCGGAGATTCCCCCGATTATAATGCGGAATTAACTTCCTGGCTGCATTCCTTCACCCCAGCCATCAATTATTACCTTCAGGAAGAATTGAAGTTCAAAACCGATATTAAATACAATATGTTCGGACCAGTTCATCCCTGGGATAGGAGCGGTGACAACACCGGTGAAAATCTACGCCAGGCGATGGCGCAAAACCCGAATTTAGATGTATTGGTGCAATCCGGATATTTTGATGGTGCTACTACCTATTTTAATGCAAAGTATACCATGTGGCAACTGGATCCCAGTGGCAAAATGCGGGATCGATTGAGTTTTAAAGGTTACCGAAGCGGACATATGATGTACCTAAGAAGTGAAGATCTTAAAAATGCGAATGATGATATACGGGACTTTATAGAAAATTCGCTTCCAAAAGCAGGAGATTCCGCGAAATATTAAAAAATGCTATTTTCATATTACAACCCTGCCGGTTAAGTAACCTGCAGGGTTTTTCTATTTTAACCCAATAAATATGTTTTCAGCTCCTCATAGGTTTTAATCTCAACAGACTTTTTCTCATTTTTCATTTGTGACTGAATCGATGCAGGAATTTCTATTTTTTCCCGAATCGCCGCTTCTACAGTTTCCAGAAATTTAACCGGGTGAGCGGTTTCCAAAAAAGTGCCGTGAAACCCTTTCTTTTCCTTTAGAAAGGATTTTAATCCCAAATATCCCACTGCACCATGGGGGTCCATGACATAGCCGGTTTTTTTATACATTTCTGCAATTGCTTCTTTTGTAACAGAATCGTCAAAACTATATCCGGATAAAACGTCCTTAAGATTCCCGAATTTATTCTGAAAAAGCTCCAGTATCCTTACAAAATTACTTGGGTTCCCAACATCCATAGCATTGGACACGGTTTGAATACTCGATCTGGGTTCAAATTTTTCCGTTTGCAGAAAGCGCTCCACCACATTATTTACATTATTGGCTGCAACAAAATGATCTATTGGAAGTCCCATTTCCCTAGCTAAAAGTCCGGCGCAAATATTTCCGAAATTTCCACTTGGGACAGAAAACACCAGTTTTTCATCTTTTTCCATCAACTGCTGATAGGCCAAAAAGTAGTAAAACATTTGCGGCAACCAGCGGGCGACATTTATGGAATTTGCAGAAGTCAGCCTTACTTTTCCCTGAATTTCCTGATCCAAAAATGCCTGTTTTACCATCTCCTGGCAATCATCAAAAACCCCGTCCACTTCAAGTGCGGTAATATTCCTGCCTAAGGTAGTGAGCTGTTTTTCCTGGATTAGACTCACCTTACCTTTAGGATATAGGATCACTACCTCTATTCCTTCAACACCAAGAAATCCATTGGCTACCGCTCCTCCTGTATCTCCGGAAGTAGCAACCAAAACGGTGATCTTTCCTAAATCATCCTTTTTTATGAAATACCCAAGACATCCGGCCATAAACCGGGCGCCCACATCTTTAAACGCCAATGTAGGCCCGTGAAATAACTCCAGAACACTTGTATCACTGGTAATTGGTACCACCGGAAAATCAAAATCCAAAGTGGTCTTAATGACCTTTTTTAATTCAGGTTCCGGGATCTCATCACCCACATATCCTTTAATTACTTCAAAAGCAATCTCATATTTTGACCTGGATTTAAAGTTTTCAAAGAAGGATGGTGGTAGTTTATTTATTTCCTTCGGAAAGTACAAACCCCTGTCCGGAGCCAGACCTTTAAGGACGGCATTTTCAAATGTAGAAACCTGATTTTTATCGTTTAAACTGAAATATTTCATCTTTTTATAGTATTGTTATAGAAGTCAAATTTAACATCCATCTAAACATAATTCTGTGTAGAGATATCCACTTCTGAATGTTTCATTAAATTATTTTTATACCCGTGGTATTTATCTTAGAAAGATGAAGATCAAAATCGATTTCCTTTTGTTGATAGAACTCCTGAAGGGCTTCTTTTACTTTTTCAGCGGCTTTCTCGCCCCTGCACATGGCATAAACCGAAGGTCCCGATCCGGAAATCCCAAAACCCAGGGCCCCATTCTCCATTGCGACTTGTTTTAATTCATGAAAAAACGGGATTAGAATAGATCTCATGGGTTCCACGATTTCATCTACCAAACTCCGGCCCATAAGAGCGTAATCATCGGTATAAAGAGCACTTACCAAAGCTCCTAAATTCCCCCACTGACTAATGGCACTTTTAAGGGATACATTTTGCCTTATCACGGCTCTTGAATCCTTGGTCTTAAGTTCGATTAACGGATGCAGCACAACCACTCTCAATTCCGGAAGGCTTGGTAATCTTAGCACTTCCAGGGGGTCATAACTTTTAACAAGAGTAAAACCACCCAGCAATGCCGGAGCCACATTATCGGCATGTGGATTTCCGCTTGCCAGCCGCTCTCCTTCCATAGCAAAAGGAATAAGCTGGTGTGGGGTAAAGGGTTCATCCAGCAACTTGTTAATTGCAAACACCGCACCGGCAGAACTTGCAGCACTGCTACCAATACCGCTTCCTGCCTTTATATTCTTGGTGATTTCAATATCAAAACCCTGATTGCTTTTTAATTTCTGAAGTAAGGCTATTGCAGAAACCCCGGCAACATTCATTTCCGTTTCCATTGGGAGGTCCTGCCCAAGAATCTTTGTGATCCTTATCCTTTTCAATTCATTTTTCCGAATGATCATTTCATCTCCCACATTTTCCAGACAACAACCCAAAACATCGAAACCACAGGATAGATTAGCCACCGTTGCCGGGGCGAATATTTTTAGTTTTTCCATCCCTATTTTTTTCCAATTCGTATGATGTCTGCAAATATCCCCGAAGCTGTAACATCTGCACCGGCTCCGGCTCCTTTTACAATAAGCGGTTGCACGCTATACCTGTCTGTAAAGAATAATACAATATTATCGCTGCCGTTCAAATTATAAAATGGATGCTCCAGCCCTACCTGCTGTAAACCAACTTTGGCCTTTCCGTTTTCAAGTTGAGCCACATATTTTAACTGGGCCTTATTTTGGGCTGCGCTTTGATACAATTCCTTGAATTGGGGTTCATCTTTTTCCAATAAATCAAAAAACTTCTCGTTTGTTTTTGTATTAAGACTTTCTTCAGAAAGGAAATTATCCTTCTCAATTTCGTCCAGTTCCATCTCCAATCCGCTAACCCTGGAAAGGATCAAAATTTTGCGGGCAACATCAATTCCGCTAAGATCAATTTTTGGATCCGGCTCTGTATAGCCTTCTTTCATGGCTTCTTCCACTATTTTATAGAAAGGTTCTTCTCCCTTATAATTATTGAATACAAAGTTTAGACTTCCGGAGAGCACAGCCTGTATTTTTTGGATTCTATCCCCGGAATCCACAAGATTTTTTAAGGTGTCAATTATAGGTAATCCCGCTCCCACGTTGGTTTCATATAAAAAGGAAGCGCCGTATTCCCTGGAAAGATTCATCAATTTTTCATAGTTCGAAAAATCATCTGCACAGGCAATTTTGTTGCATGTAACTACAGAAATAGAATTTGCCAGATAATTTTTATAAGTAGCTGCAATTACAGGACTTGCTGTATTATCCACGAAAACACTGTTTCGAAAATTCAATTCTTTTACCTTTTCAAAAAATGCATCCTGACTTGTTTCCTCTCCGTCTTCCAAAAGATTTTTCCAGTTTTCAAGATCTATTCCGTTTTCATCAAAGATCATTTTTCGGGAATTGGACATCCCAAGAATCCTTACTTTTAAACGAAGTTTTTCCAGCAGGTAAGTTTCCTGCCGTTTCAATTGTTCAATTAGTTTCCCGCCTACATTTCCTACACCGGTGATAAAAAGGTTAAGTTCTTTAGAAGGAACCTCAAAAAAGGTTTCATGAAGTGTATTCAGGGCTTTTGTAACATCCTTTTTAGCGATCACTGCAGAAATATTTCTTTCTGAAGATCCCTGTGCAATTGCCCTGATGTTGATGTTGTTATTCCCCAATGCACTGAATAGTTTCCCGCTTAAACCGTGATGACTTTTCATACGGTCTCCTACCAGGGCTATAATTGCCACATCATCTTCAATTTGGATGGGGTTTATCTTTTTGTTCCGGATTTCGGCTTCAAAGGCTTCATCCAATGCCACTTTTGCAGCCTGAGCCTCGTCATCCTTCACGGCGATGCAAATACTGTGTTCAGAAGAAGCTTGGGTTATTAAAACAACATTGATATTTTCCTGGTGCATCACTTCAAAAAATCTTTTTGAAAATCCGGAGATCCCAATCATCCCGCTACCCTCAATATTTACAAGACTTATATTGTCGATATGTGTAATTCCGGTAACCCATCTGAAATTATGTTTTCCTGATTTTGAAATCAAGGTTCCTTCCTCCTCCAATTTGAAGGAGTTTTTTACAAGAATTTCTATTTGTTTTTCCAGTAGGGGCTGAAGCGTAGGTGGATAAATCACTTTTGCTCCAAAATGGGATAATTCCATAGCTTCCTCATAGGACACATGCTTAAGCGGATAAGCCTGGGGAACAATTCGTGGATTTGCAGTGTACATTCCGTTAACATCGGTATAAATATACAAACGGGGAACATTAAGGGCAGCGGCAAGAATAGCAGCGGTAAAATCGGATCCGCCGCGTCCTAAAGTACTGGGGACTCCTTCATCATTTTTGGCGATAAATCCGGGAACCACATATAATTCCGATCGATTTTCAGCAAAGAAACGTTCTATATTTGTATTGGTTTTGGTGTAATTCACCTGTATCTTATCATTGGTGTTCTTACAAATGATCAATTCCCTTGAATCTACCGATAAAGCATCAATTTCGAGGCTTTTAAAATACTCCGCGATAATAAGGGAAGAAAGGATCTCTCCAAATCCCGCAACCATATTTCTGGTCCTGTTGGAAAGCTCATTTAAAAGATAAACCCCTTCATATAAAGTTTCAAGTCGGTTAAATTCGGTTTTAATCCTGCTCAAAATTCCGCTTTGTGCATTCACAGGAATCAATTCTTTAATGGCTTCCAAATGCCTTGTTTCATTTTTCTGAAGAATTTCCTTGTAAGTAAGATCTTCCCTGGAAGCCAGGAGTGCCATTAAGATAAGATCATCTGTTACTCCACCAAAAGCAGAAAAAACCGCGATGGTAGTATCTTCTTTTAAATGTTTCTGAATACAGGCTGCTACTAATTTTATTCTTTCAGGAGTGGCTACAGAGGAACCACCAAATTTTAAAATATTCATGAGAATGTTGTTAAATGTTAAAAAAAGAAATGGAAATCCATTAAGGTAATTGCGGGACGGAGAAACTATAGCTTTTTACCCCAAAGGGGTAATAGTAGTGAAAGTAGAAATATACATGCCCATAACAGCCATCGGAGAGATGGTTATGCCATAATATGTAATTTCCTTAAGTGCCATAGGTTTTAATCTGGAGTTAAAAGTATACAAATTAATAGAAGGAAAAAATTAATAGAAGGAAAAATACATTAAAAATGAAAAACCTATCTATTTTTGACAATAGATAGGTTAATACTTTATATGAAATCATAGTTCTTTCACCGGTTATGCCTGAATAACAAAACCTGTCTCAAATTCGGGTTTTATATATTTCCCCAACCCTCAGCCGCTTTTTTGCACTTAAAAGGACCGGAAAAGAATTTTACAACCCACTTATATAACTCCCGTAAAGATCTTTAAACTGAATTCCTTCAGCAGACCTGTATTTATTTAATTTTTTATACTCTACCAGGCCCCACAACAAAAATTCTTTCAGAAAATAACTGTCCTCTTTAGATATATCAGATTGATATTTCTTTATCAGATCATTTAAAGGAGGAACAGAATCCAGTTTCTTTTTGTATTCTTTTTCGGTAAGATCATCTAATATTTCAAAACCGCTTTCGGCAAAAAACCATTCCACCAAATCATTGTAGGGATTATCGGTATTTGGCTTTTCCAGTTTTTCGATCTTAGGGAAATACTTAGGGAAGAGGGTTTTCACAGCATCGCCAATCAATTGCTCTGCAACAAAAGCGCTTCCCTCCTGTTCGCCTTCATAAACCAGTTCGATTTTACCGGTTATCGCCGGTATTACGCCCAGAAAATCTCCAAACCTTAACAAGGTCTTTTCTTCTTTGTTCTTAATGGCCCTTCTTTCTGCAGTACTCAAAAGATTTTCAAAAGCTGAAATGCTCAACCTGGCACTTATTCCGCTTCGGGAATCAATATATTCGTTATCCCGTGCTTCAAAACTTATTTGCTCCAGAAGATCTTTTGCAAGATTGGGGACATGGATCATTTCAGTTTGACGACTGTCCAGCCGGGCTTCCTGCTGAGTAATAGTTTTTGCGATTTCTATGGTGTGCGGATAATGCGTTAAAATTTGCGACCCTATACGGTCCTTCAACGGAGTTACGATACTTCCCCTATTTGTATAATCCTCCGGGTTTGCAGTAAACACGAATTGCATATCCAGGGGCAATCTCAATTTAAAACCGCGTATTTGAATATCCCCTTCCTGCAGGATATTAAAAAGTGCCACCTGTATCCTTGCCTGTAGATCGGGAAGTTCATTGATTACAAAAATGCTCCTGTTGGCTCGCGGGATCATTCCGAAGTGGATCACACGGTCATCTGCATAGCTAAGTTTTAAATTTGCAGCTTTTATAGGGTCTACATCCCCAATAATATCTGCCACAGTAACATCGGGCGTAGCCAGCTTTTCAAAAAAGCGTTCCTCTCTATGAATCCAGGCAACAGGTGTTTTTTCGCCCTTTTCTTCCATTAAATTTTTCGCAAACCTTGAAATTGGGTAAAAAGGATCATCGTTAATCTCGGATCCTTCAACGATAGGCATCCATTCATCCAATAAATTCACCATCAAACGGGCCAACCTTGTTTTTGCCTGCCCCCTTAAACCGAGTAAATTAATATTATGTTTAGACAGGATTGCACGCTCCAGTTCCGGAATTACTGAATTTTCATACCCATGAATTCCTTCAAATGCAGGTTCATCATTCCTAATTTTTTCAAGTAAGTTTTGCCTTAATTCTTCTTTTATACTTCTGCTTTTATAGCCTGAATTTTTCAGCGCTTCAAAGGTTTTTATATTTTCTGTTTTCATGTTATTTGAGTATTGAGTAATGCGTAATGAAATTTTGAATTTTGAATTCTGAATTATTTACCCTTTAATTCTTCTTTTTCTATTGCTTTCATAATCTTCAAAGATCATTTCACCCAATCCCTTTAATCCGGTAAAAAAAGCTTTTCCCTGGTTTGCCTGAGTAAACTCACGAACAAATCTTTCCAGATAAGGATCTTGTGCGATCATAAATGTGGTTATAGGAATATGAAGTTTTCTGGCTTTTTGGGCCATATTATAACATTTATCGATAATATATGGATCAAGCCCGACACTGTTTTTATAATAAGTTCCATCCCGTTCTCTTATACAGCTGGGTTTTCCATCGGTTATCATAAATATTTGTTTATTGGTGTTGCGTTTCCTTCGAAGAAGATCCATAGCGAGTTCCAATCCGGCCACCGTATTTGTATGATAGGGTCCTACTGTAAGATAAGGCAGATCGCCAATGGAAATTGCCCAGGCATCATTTCCAAAAACAAGGATGTCCAGCGTATCTTTAGGATATCTTGTGGTGATAAGTTCCGCTAATGCCATCGCAACTTTCTTAGCCGGAGTGATCCTGTCTTCCCCATAAAGGATCATACTATGACTTACATCTATCATTAAAACCGTACTCATTTGAGATTTATGATGGGTTTCCTCCACCACCAGGTCAGCTTCAGTCATTTTAAAATCTCCCGTACCATGATTGATTTGGGCATTTTTTAAACTCTCGGTCATGGAAATTTTATCCAGGGAATCGCCGTAATGAAACTCCTTGAATTCCCCGGTATGTTCATCTCCCAGCCCCTGCTGTCTTGTGCTGTGATTTCCGGATTTGCTGCGTTTTAATTTTCCGAAAATTTGATTTAAGGCCTGTTGACGAATGGCTCTTTCGGTTTTGGCGGTAATCGCCATCCCGCCTTTTCCATCGGGATCAATTTCCTCGCGGATGTAACCCTTCTTTTTCAGATCTTCAATAAAATCATCAATGGTATAATCCTTATTGGTGAGTTTATATTCAACATCCAGCTGGCGTAACCATTCTATCGCTTCATCAAAATCTCCAGAGGTATGGGTTATCAATTCCTTAAAAATTTCAAAAAGCTTATCAAAAGGAGATTTTTCCGGTTCTTCAAATTTTTTGAATACAAAACCTTTTCTTATGGTAGCATGCTTCTTCTTCATAGTAGGTTTTTTATTTAAGCCTTTCAGAAAATACAAAATTCCCGAGTATAATTGGTAAACTAGCTCAGAATTATTTTTGATTCTTAGCAAGAAAATCAGGCATATTTCACAGCATTAAAGTTAAAACAATTAAACCCAACCTAAAAAATGATCTTTATAAACACAGACTAAATATTTGTTAATAATATGACGAAGTTTAAACCCTCATTTAGGATTAACCAGTCTGACGGAAGGGCAGGTTCCCCGATCCCGAGAATATTGGGAACTTGTGGGCTTACCCTGAGGTTTTTGATTTTTGGGAAGAAATCAATTTTATGATGTAAGTTTACAGTTAATAGCATTTTTGATGAGTATACCCGAAATAATACTTGCCTTTTTTAGTATATTGATGTTGTTGCCAACCCTTGCATCCCTCACCAAGTACGATAAATGGTGGATTAGAGGTTTTGATTTCCCCCGAATTCAAATAAGTTTCCTCATTCTACTTATTATCTCACTCTCGCTAGTCTATTATACATTTAGGGATGCATGGCATTCTATTTTGGTGATTTTATTAATTGGAAGTTTTATCTATCAGGCAGTAAAAATTTTCCCCTATACCATTTTTGCAAAAAAACAAGTCCACAAATCTAAGGGGAGCGATCCAAAAGGGATGATTTCACTTTTAATAAGCAATGTGTTAGCCACGAATAAAAGATCCGATAAATTAATCGCTCATGTTCAAACTTATAAACCCGATTTATTATTAACCCTGGAAAGTGACCAGCGGTGGGAAAATGAACTATCTGTTTTGGAAGATGAATATATTTATAAGGTAAAAATTCCCAAAGATAATTTCTATGGAATGCACCTTTATTCAAAATTAAAGCTGGAACATATTGAAATAAAATATCTCATTAGCGATGAGATCCCTTCAATTCATGGGTATTTATGGTTGCGCAACGGCGTAAGGGTAAGGTTTCACTGTTTACATCCTAAACCTCCAAGTCCATCTGAAGATGACACATCAACAAACCGGGATGCAGAATTGTTACTGGTTGGAAGAGAACTTAATGCAGAGAAGGAATCTGTCCTGGTATTTGGAGATTTAAACGATGTTGCCTGGTCGAGAACCACCAAATTATTCCAAAAATTAAGCGGTTTACTGGATCCAAGAATAGGAAGAGGATTTTACAATACTTTTCATGCAGATTATTCACTTTTACGCTGGCCATTAGACCACGTTTTTCACACAATAGATTTTACATTAATAAAATTAAAGTGTCTAAAAAGTATTAATTCTGATCATTTCCCTGTGTTTATTAAACTAAATTATGATCCAGGAAAGAAATCTTTTCAGGAGAGGCCCGAAAAAGCAAATGGAGATGAAAAAGAATGGGCAAATGAAAAAATAGAAGATGGAAACCCCCAGGAAACCGATATATAATTAATTTAAAAGAAATTGCTTCAGTTCAGGATGTTCTTTTATTTTAATACAATTATCAGCTGAAATTGGTTTTTCTATAAAACTGATTACGTTTTTATATTTTTTTGCCTTTTCCTTGTCGTAACTATCTATGGAGGAAGTTACCATAAACACAAACACTTTTTCCGAAATCTCCATCCTCTTAATTTCGTCTAAAAAATCCCATCCATTCATCCCGGGCATATTGATGTCCAGTAAAATTAAAAATATATCGTCAGATTTCTGAATCTTTAGAAAAGCAATTGCTTTCCTGGCATCCTGAAAAGAAAATGGGGCATCTGTGACCCCATACTTTTTAAGCATTTTTTTCTGGATGAAAAGCACAATGGAATCATCATCAATAATCAATACTTTTAGCATTCCGAAATTTTTTGGGTTACCTGTTCGGTTTGATTTGTGATCTTTCGTATAATTCCATCCAGTTCCGTAGCAGAGGTCAGGATATGCTTCAATAAATCTTCCTGATCTTCAAGATCATTATCCGTTTGCAATAAATCTATAATCCCCATAATCCTTGCCAATGGAGCGCGAACCACATGGGATTGGGTCCAGGCAATGTCCTTTAGGCGTTCGTTGTGATCTTCAATGGTTTGTATATGATTTTGTATTTCTGTTATATCCTGCATAGACCCAATCATTTTTAAAGGCTTTCCCATTTCATCGGTAACAAGATAGGTTCGATCCAATATATATTTATAACTGCCATTGGCGCAGCGAAACCTGTACTTTATTTGTAAACTACCATGTCCATTCCTATAAACCTGGGCCACCTTGCTTTTAACACGTTCTGCATCTTCTGGATGGACTTTATCATCCCACCAGGAACCTTTTGTACTAATTTGATCTCTGGTATATCCAAACATTAATTCCATACCCTGATTGAATTGCATGATATCCTTTTGCACATCATAATCTGTAATTGTATCACTTGTTGCCTTTGCAACGATATCATAGCGTTGCAAACTATCCATAAGTTTTCGCTCCTGATTTACAAATTCAGTGACATCCCTTGAATTAGCCACTAACCCGTTAACGGCAGTATCTGTTAAAAGATTTGTGAACACTGTTTCAATCCACCTCCATTCATTTGATAAAGTTTTAATACGATAGGAAGGTATCTGGATCCGTTTTCTATTTTCAAGCCTTAAAATATTTTTCTTAACCTGATCCAAATCTTCCGCATGGATAAGATCGAATAAATTCATTTTAAGCATTTGATTTGCAGGAATGCCCATCACCAATTCTGAAGAAGGACTCACATGAGAAAAATTTCCATCAAAATCCAGTATCATTACAAGATCTGATGCTTCCTGAACCAAAGCTTTAAATCGTTGCTCGCTATCAGCCAAAAGTTTTTCGGCTTTAATCCTGGCGGTAATATCATTTAAAAGAGTAACCCGTGCATCCCTGCCATCAAAAGATATTGGATTGCTTTGAAGTTCCAGATGAATAACCTCCCCTGATTTTTTCTTATGAGAAATCTGAAATTCAAAATAATCGTGCCTCTTGTTATTTACAAGATGATCTATTTCCGGCTCCTCTTTATTTAGCCATAAGTCACTTACTTTTAGGTTGAGAAATTCTTCCCCGGAATAGCCATAAAGCTTTATTGCTGCCTGGTTTACACTTAAAAATTCAAGAGTATTCCTATCTAAAACAAACATAGGCACAGGACTGGAATTGAATAAAGATTTATATTTTTTTTCAGACTCAAAAAGCTGTATTTCAGACTTTTTACGTTCGATACTATAAAATATACTTTTTGAAAGTTGAGAAATGGTAAGTTCATCTTTCAGCAAATAATCTGAAATCCCTAAAGACAAGGTTTTAACTCCAAAGTCCTTATCCCCAAAACCGGTAAGTACAATTACGGCACATTTGTTCGAAAATTCAACAATATCTTTAACCAAAATTTCCCTGTCATCAACATCCGGCAGGGAGAGATCCAATAAGACAGCATCCAGCTGAATATCAGATTTTAAAATAGTTTTGGCTTCCTCGAAAGTGGAGGCCCTTTTAATATTCACATCCGATTGGATTTCATTTAAATACTCTTCTATTAAAATGAAATCCCCCAGATTGTCTTCAATTACCAAAATTTTTAAAACAGATGGAATGTACGTCATAAGGCGATTGAATCTTTTTTTGGTAATTGAACCACCGAAATCCAAAAATCCTCAATGGATGAAACAACTTTTAGAAAATCGTTCGCATCTACAGGCTTGGTTATATAACAATTAGCATAATTTTTATAGGAATTCATCACGTCCTCCTGAGAAGTAGAAGTGCTGAGAATAATAACCGGCAGATGCCTGAGGTGGTCTATAGCTTTAATTTTTTTTAAAACCTCGTGACCATTCATCTTCGGTAAATTAATATCGAGTAAGATCAAATCCGGAGTTAAAGCATCCTTATAATCCCCTTTTTTCTCCAGAAAATCCAAAGCTTCCATTCCATCTTTTACCACTGAAATTCTATTGGCTATTTTTCTTTCCTGAAGGGCTTCAGTAGTTAATACGATATCGCCTTCATTATCTTCAACTAACAGAATATCAATTAAGTTCATTTGCAGGGTATGATTGGGGTTGATAAATATACTAAAATTATTTTTTGATTGTAAAATGAAACGTAGTTCCTTTACCTTCTTCAGAGGTCAACCAGATTTCACCACCGTGATTTTCGACGATTTTTTTACAGATCGCCAGGCCAATACCGGTTCCTGAATATTCATCCCGGGCATGCAAACGTTGGAAAATAATAAAAATTTTATCGAAAAACTGGGATCGAATACCTATTCCATTGTCGGCTATTATAATTTCCCAAAATCTATTGTGTTCAACGACTTTAATATCAATAACAGGAGGAACATCTTTTTGGTGATATTTAAAAGCATTGCTTATCAAATTTGAAAACACGCGTTGTAAAGGAGTTTTTGCAGCCTCAATAGTTGGCAGTTCCCCATAATTAATAACGGCATTAGATTCTTCTATTGAAGTTGCGTACAATTCCGTAATCCCTGAAATCAACTCATTTAAGTCTATTTTCTCATACCGGTAATCCATGCGTCCTACCCTTGAATATTCAAGGAGATCCAGAATAATTTGTCGCATTCTCACGGCACCATCTGTTGCAAAATGAATGTACTGCTGTGCCTTTTCATCCAACTGATCTTCATATTTCTTCTGAAGTTGGGATAAAAAACTTGTTACCATTCGCAATGGCTCCTGAAGATCATGCGAGGCAATATATGCAAACTGCTCTAGCTCTGCATTGGAAACCGCCAGCTCATTTGCCCGGCTCTTAAGTATAAAGTTTAGTTCTTCCAGGGCTCTTTCATTTTGCTTAAGTTCGGTAATGTCCTGCATGGATCCAATCATTTTAAGAGCTTTACCGGTTGTGTCCCTTATAATATAACCGCGCTCCAATACAACTGCTACATTTTTATCCCCCTTAATTACTCTGTACTCTATTTGCCACTGAGATCGAGAAGCAGTTTTCAACACGGTATTTAAGTTATCTATCAAGTCCAATCTATCCTCAGGATGAATGATACTTTCCCAATTTTCTACAGTTTCAGTAGAAGTTTGCCTCTGGTATCCAAAAATCGAATAATAAGCATCACTCCACACTAAGGTGTTTTCAATAATATCCCATTCATAAACAGCCTCTTGTGTAACTTTTGAAACCAAATCATAGCGCTCTTTGGTTATCCTAATTTGCTCATTTACATTTTTCCTGTCTGAGACATCCTTGAAATAAACAGATAATCCATCCTTTCCAGGGTATGCATTCACTTCAAACCATTTTTGTAAAGGATCAAAATACTCCTCAAAGGAAACTTTCTCCCCTGTATCCAGAGCTTCCTTATATTTGGAATAAAAAAGCAACTTTTTAGCATCGGGAAAATAATTCCATAAATTTTTATTTAAAATGGTATTCGTTTTAATCCCCAATAAATTTTCCGCCTCTTTGTTCCAATATGTAACCTCCCAGTCCCTGGAGACTGAAAAGAAACCATCTGTGATGCTTTCTAAAATATTATTGATTTGGGTTCCATATTTTTTAAGAGCAGCTTCGTGAGCGATTCGTTCACTAATATCTGTATGCAAACCAAAAATGGCTATGAGCTCTCCTGTTTCATTAAAAACAGGACCTGCACTTAAATGAAAATCCAAGATTTCACCATTTCTATTTTTTAGCTGAATATCCCCATCCCAGAATTTTCCAGCAAGAAGGCTGGAAAATATAGAGTCTGCAAAAACAGAATCAGCATATAATTTTTTAATAGAAGTAATACCTTTTAATTCAGAATCAGAAAAACCAAGGGTTTCTTTCAAAGAACTATTAAGGTATACCTCATTGTTTTCAACTGAGATAAGGCCAATTCCATCTTTTGTGCTCTCTATGATATTCTTATATTTTAGAAGCTCAAGGTTTGCGGTTTTTATTGGGGTAATATCTATTCCAAATAAATGCACAACCCCTTCTTCTTCAATAAACTCGGAAGGGGTCCAGGAAATCCATTTCCAATCTCCATTTTTTGCCTGGCATCGGTTTTGAAAAGATTGGGGTTTAAGGCCTGCTGCAACTTCTTTTAAACGTTCTACAACTATTGTACCTTCATCGGGATGTAAAAACGTTTTAAATGGTTGGGATAAAAGTTCTTGTTCTGTATATCCAAAAACATCAAAAAACGCAGGATTTACACGTTTTAAATATCCATCCAATCCTATTACAGCGATAAGATTTGGAGTATGCCTAAACATATTATTCAGCTGGTTTTCAGTAACCTTTCTTTGAATCGCTGTGGATATTTGAATTGAAAAACGTTCCAATATTTGTTCGGCCCCAGCATAAGGCTCTATTTTATTTCCGAAAAAAGTAAGAACTGTAATAACTTTATTCTTAAATATAAGAGGAACTCCTATCCCAAAAGCTATATCGGTGTTCTGAAGTGATTTTCTTCTTATAAATCGTTTGTCTTCTGACAAATTATCCCAAATTTTTAAGGCTTTTGTCTCCCAAACAATTCCAGGCAGGCCTTCTCCTTTTTTACAAAATTTCAAAGAATTCCTCATCATCAAATTTTCTTCGTCCTGAACAAAATCTGTTATTTTTCTAATCACAGATTCATCATATCCCACTTCCCAGGCTTCAGCAACCTGAAAGTTTAAAAACCCAGCGATCTTCTTAATTGTTTTACTTAAGCCGGAAGTTAAATTTGAGGCTTTGCTCAGGGAGGCTATTATCTCATAGATTAACTTTTGTTCCTGCTCAAAATAATAGGTAGCTGTAATATTTCTGCCTATTCCCACCATTCCTTCCACCTTTCCCCCTTCAGTCCTTAAGGGTACTTTAGACAATAAAATAACCTCTTTTCTTCCTCTGTAATCATAAATAATATCCTGCCGATTGATCACACTCATACCGCTTTCCATTACCTTTTCATTATCTTCCATTATTTCAAGACCCTCATCTTTTGGGAAATAATGGATTGGTTTCAAATTTAATGTGACCATTTCGTTAGAACCTCCCAGGTAATCAGCATAAAATTTCTTATTGGAAAGTAATGTTTTGTGATCCCTGTCAATTACAAAGATATAATCGGGAATATTATCGATTATTGCCTTTAATAAATTCCGCTCGCGTATTAAAAGTTTTTCAGCTTCCAGAATTTTTGATGCATCTTTTGCAATGCAATACATTAACCTATCCTCCTCATTCCATTGCACCGCCCAAATATTGGAAACTATACTTCCATCCTTCCTTATATATCTATTGATAAAATTATTTACATAGGAGCCACCTATTATTTCACCGGCTACTTTTTTTGTAACCTCACGATCATCAGGATGAACCAATTCTATATAATCCGCACCAATAAGTTCTTCCGGAGTATAACCCCAATTTTTAAAACTCGCGGCACTAACTTCTGTAAATTTACCTTCTTCATTTATAGCGCAAATTACATCAAGGGACTGATTTAAAATTTTCCTGAGACGTTCTCCGCTTTGTTCCGCTTTCTTTTTATTTTTTTCAGCCTCTGTTATATCACGTGCAATACCGAACACGCCTGTGATCTTACCATCAGAAATAATTGGGAAATTGGTAATATGAAGCCTTCTTTTAGTT
Organism: Gillisia xinjiangensis; assembly: GCF_046298265.1. Lineage (NCBI taxonomy): Bacteria > Pseudomonadati > Bacteroidota > Flavobacteriia > Flavobacteriales > Flavobacteriaceae > Gillisia > Gillisia xinjiangensis. Next base: position 149,033 of record NZ_JBKAHK010000009.1, read on the forward strand.
CCTTTTAAACTATTATAACCCGTATTGTAGCTTTGGGTTTCTCCCCGGCAGGCCCTTTCAAAATGCTTATAAACCCTTGGAAGATCTTTTTCCGGGATCAAGGCTGAAAAATTCATCTTTGTAACCTGTTCTATTGACCCTTCACTTAAATTTAATGCACTGGGATTTAAACTGATGAAACGTCCTTCCAAATCAAACGAGTATACAGGATCGGGATGACATTCAAATAGTGATTTAAAAATTTGGGTGGTTTTGGAAAGTTCAATTTCCTGAAGTCGTTGTTTGGATATATCAATTAATACATTATTTGCAAATTCCTCACCGGAGATATCCTTATAAATTGAGGAAAACACCTTTACAGGGAATTTGGTTCCATCTTTTTTGATAGCAGTTAGTTCACCTTTTACAAAGCCCTTAATTTTTCTGATCTCTAACATCTTCATCAATTCTCCATCACTGGAATCGAAAAGGACATTTCTTCCATTTTCCCGGAATTCCTCAATACTATAATCAAACATACGATTAGCCGCAATATTGACATCAAGAATTTCTCCAGATGGTTTGGTTAAAAAAATACCAATTGTAGAATTATCAAACAGTTCTTTTAAATTATCTTCAATTATAAACTTATTCTTTACCAAGCTTTCCTTATAAATGATTACGGTTTGAATAAATTTCACCTTATCGAATTCATCAAAAACAGGAGAAAATATAAAGGTGACAGCTTCCCGGGAGCCTTTGGAGGGAATTTGGTATTCATTAAATATACCATTACAGGCAGATTTAAGATGTTTTCCGAAAGTTTCAAGATTTTTTGTAGGAATAATGCTGAATATCGAGTCACCTTGGGAAATGTTTGACTTGAATTGATCGTTAATAATTTTTGCAGCCGGAGCATTAATTGTTTCCAAATCTCCATTCAAACGCAGATTAATTAAAGCATTTGTAGGTTTATCTAAGGATGAACAGCCCACAAGAATGTCCTGAATTATCTTTTTACGCGAAGCACTTTCGTTAGGTTCATTTTGCATGTACGTAGTTTTGGGGGTACGTATTACTGATAAAAAACTCAAATTACAAAAACCTTGGAGATAACAAAATTATCAGAAAAAGCTTTTGCTAATCTGTAAACCAATGCCCAGGTTTGTTGAAGAATCTGAAATAATATCTGCACCCAGTTGTATATTCACATCCAATAAATTCTGCCATACCTTTAGATCAAGATAAGTCGATAGAATATTGTTTTTATTAATAGAAGTACCCTTACCTCCATAATTTCTCCTGTAGCTGGTCAACAATTTATAGGGAAGCTTTTCAAAAGCAATTCCAGTGATCCCTATATGGTGTGCAACAATTTTATTGTTGTTCACCCTAAACCTGTTTTCATCCAGGGTAATGAAGGGAACGCCTAAAATTCTGTTTTCATAGGTCCATCCGGAGCGGTATAGATTGTTATTAAAATAATTGTCTTCCCCATCGGTGGTAATATCGGTATCACTTTGATCTTTGGTGTAATAAAATTCATATATAAAGGCATCGATCCATTTCTCGGGATTTGGATCTTCTATATAGACACCATAACGCCCGTCTGGAGTATTCCTTAAAACTCTCCCCGATCCATCCTCGAATAAATGATTATATATGAACTGAACATTGTAATCGGCTATTTTGGTATCTATATATATTTCGTAGCTTCCAAGATGGTTCCCAAGTGCATTAGCTTCCTGCCCACCAACAGTATCATCCCCTTCTTTTCCTGTAACAACATTGATGTAATCCCTGAAACTGCCCGGTAATTTTCCAAAATCAGGTGAAGTACCTCCCCATTGAACAAAATGTTGCAATCCCGCGGTGATTTGAAAATCTTCAGACGCTTTATATACCAGATGGAAACTTTTATGATGCAGTCTCGTATTATCTACATAGCGATCATCGTCCATAAGATATTCCTCCAGAGATGCTTTAAAACCTAAGCCCTTGTTATTTTTGAAAAAGATAGGCCTGGTAGTTGAAATTTGAATTCCCGGAAGCGGCCTTGCATTGAGAGACCATAAGATGTTTTGATTGGAGGCACTCAACCCTTCATAAAGTTCAGCGCGTTGTTTTCTTCCTGCAACAATAGAAAGCCAGGGATTTTGAAAGGCCAAATAAGATTCATCCAGCTGAAGTTTATCCGTATATCCATCCTGATACAAAACGCCAATACCAATTTCCAACCCGGCATTTTCACTTATCTGATATCTTGCCTGCCCATTGATCCATCCGGAGAAATTGGTAAGCTCATCTACTCTTCCCCGCTGATTGCTGTGCATCCAGAAAGGGGATTCATCTTCAGAATAAAATACAGCTTTGGTATTAATAGAACCTGAAAATTCTACTTCCTGTGCATTCAAAAATCCAAGGCAAAGAAAAAATATGGGAGTAAGTAATTTTATTTTCATATCGGGGAAAAATACTATTATGATTAAACTGGGCTTTTAATTTATAATGGAGTTAAAAATATGTAATTTTACAGGATAAATGATGTTTTATGTTTTCAATTTTTGAAAGGAAAAAGTTACTAATAGATCAGCTGGAAGGCATAACCGATATTCATAATCATATTCTTCCTGGAATAGACGATGGCGCAGCCAATATTGAGGAATCTATTAATTTGCTTTTAAAATTTCAGGAGATAGGGGTTACAGAGTTTATCGCTACTCCACACATAATGAACGATTATTACCCGAACACACCTCAAATTATAAACGCTGCGCTTGAAACGCTAAAGCAAGCTATTTCTGAAAATGAACTACTGAAAAAGACTGAAATTAAGGCCGCTGCCGAATATATGATGGACCAGAACTTTTTGGAACTTTTAGAAAATGAAAAGTTACTTGTTTTGAAGGGTAAGTTTGTATTGGTGGAAATGTCCTATTTCCAGGCCCCTATAAATTTAAAAGAGATCTTGTTCAAACTCCAAACACATGGCTACAAACCAGTTTTAGCCCATCCCGAAAGATATTCCTATTACCATACAAAGGATCTGAGAAAGTATGAAGAATTAAAAAACCGTGGATGCTATTTTCAACTTAATACGCTTTCTCTTACTCCGCATTACGGGACTAACATGCAAAAAACCGCACTTCTATTATTGGAAAAAGGAATGATCGATTTTATAGGAAGTGATGCCCACAGAGAACAGCATTTGCAAAAACTAGCCTCCATCAAACTCAATAGAAAAACGGAGACTTTGGTTAAAAAAGTTATTGAGAAAACAAAGGAATATTTTTAACCTTTACTTTTTTCGAATGGTTTTTTCAAAATCCTCTTGATTTTTGATTGCTTATCTACTCCGTATCCATATCCATATCCATATGAATAACCATATTGGGCACCGTATGAAAATTTAGAATAATCCACATCATTTAAAATAACTGCCAGACCTTTTAATTTCCCCTGTTGTTTTAGTTCTTTTGGGAATTCAAGTAATTTCTTTTCGGTGTAACCGGATCTGGTAACATATAGCGTGGTATCTGCCAACTGGCTTATAAGCAAGGTATCTGTAACGATCATTGTTGGCGCCGTATCTACAATTACGAAATCATAGGATTGGGCTAGTTCCTTCAGAAGCAACTCCATCCTGTCATTCATGAAAAGTTCTGCAGGATTGGGTGGTATAGTCCCAGACAGAATTAGATCAACCTGAATTTCCCTGTCTTCCGAAGAAGCAATAATATCTCTAGGGTTGATTTCAAGATCATATAAATAATCCGATAAACCTTTAGTTTCCATAGTCGCTTCCACATAACGGTGTAATTTCGGATTCCTTATATCCGCCCCAATAAGAATTACCTTTTTCTTTGTTGTAGCTAATGTTCGGGCAAGGTTATAGGATACAAATGTTTTTCCCTCACCTTTTATGGTGGAAGTCACAAAAATGATCTCTCCTCTATTTTCCTTTTTTGCCTTTACCAAATAAGCCAGGTTGGTTCTTAATATCCTGAAAGACTCCGCCAAAGGAGAACGGTCATTTAACTGGATTACTTCTTCATTTTCGCCAGCTACTTTAGGAACCTCCCCTAAAAATGGAATATTTTTTATTAACGGAGCCAGATCACCTTTATGATGCACTTTTGTGTCGAGCATAAATTTAGCGAACAAGATAAGCAAAGGCAGGATCAACCCTATAAGAAAACCTCCCACTAAAATAAGCCAGGGTTTAGGATCCACGGGGGATGCCATAGTAAATGCCGGATCTATGATCTTTGAAACCGGGGAGGTAACCGCAAAGGCTATAGCAGCCTCTTCCCTTCGCTGTAAAAGAAATAAATACAATTCCTCCTTTATTTGCTGTTGACGTTCGATTCCCCTCATTCCTTTTTCCAAACCGGGAAAAGCACTGAATTTGCTTTGCGAACTTCTGTCCAATTTATTTAATACTCCCAGTTGAATATTCAGCGAATTAACAGTACTACGGATATTATCACTTAAGTTTTCCTTTAATGAATCCAATTGGGCCGTTATAGTTGCCACAACAGGGTTTTGAGGGGTGGATGTTCTTAAATATGCATTCCTTTCCAAAACAAGGGAATTATAGGTGGATATCAATCCCGAAATCCCACCGTCCTGAATTCCCAGACTTGCCGGAAGCAATTGATACTCTTCCCTTTTGTTTAAAAGATCCTCAATAGATCGTATGATCATCAATTGGGTTTCTATTTCAAATACCTGCTGTTCTGCCTGGGTAGATTTAGAATTGTATTCCTGTGCCCCGCTAACGACATCCATAAACTGATTTTCTCTTTTAAAATCGGCCATTCCACCTTCAACAGAATCAAGTTCTGAAGTGATCAATTCCAGCCTGTCCTGGATAAATTCAGTAGTACTTAGAGCTACTTGTCTTTTGTCGGTAACACCATCGGCATTAAATTGGTACATCAGATTGTTGAGAAAGTCTTCAGATTTACTGCTTTCTTCCTGCACGATTGCCAGTGAAAGGATGTCCGCCGCCTTTCCCTTTGGGGCAATTACCAATTTCGCAATATAATCTCCGGCAACCAAATCAACAGGTCTAATATTTATTTGGACAGTTTTTGTGTTTTTAAATGAAGTATTTGCTCCAGACCTGGGAATTATTGAAAAATTCAGTCCGTCAAGTTCAATAATTTCACCAATCTCATGGGTTTTACTATAGTTCTGAGATTCATCGACCAGAGTAAAATTGGTGTCGGATTTTGGAGTGACGAAGAAGGTTTTTGAAGCTCTATTTACAATTGAATCTGGGGTGATAAACTGGATTACGACAGGGCTACTTTTATATGCCTCTATGGTAATTACATTTCCCTCGATAAAATATGAGATATTGTGATTTAATTCGTCTACAACCTTTTCCACAAGGCGTTTGGATTTCAAGGTAATAATTTGATTATCAAGACTATTATCCCCAATAGACAAAATAGACCCACCACCTGAAGGCAAAGCACTTGCAATATTATTTTCATTATCCTTTAGCACCATTAAAGATGCTTGCGTCGAATACTGAGGTATCGTATATCGGTTATAAAGATAGGCGATCAACCCTCCCAACAAAAGTCCGAAAAGCAACCATTTCCAATATGCGAGATACTTAAATATTTCTGCCTTTAAGTCAAAGTTTGATTCCTTTTCCTCTGTGAAATCCTGTAATTCCTCCATGAAAATCTATTTCGTAAAAAGTATAATTAAACTAAAAATGGTAGTTCCGATAGAGACAAGCCCCATAGGACTGGTTATCCATCCGGCCGATTTCACCTTTTTTAATGTGGGTTCTACATATACGATATCGTTTTGTTTTAAGTAATAAAAGGGATTTGAAAAAACATCGGCGGTAGTCATATCTACTCTGCCTATAGACCTAACACCATTCACTTCCCTGATCACCAAAATATTATCCCGCAGACCATCGTAATTAATTCCTCCAACGCTAGCCAGCAATTCTGGCACACTTATTCGCTCGTTTTCCACCTGAACAACAGTTTCGCTTCCCGCTTCCCCAAGTACAATTACCCGAAAATTTAGAAGTCTTACTGCCACTACAGCATCTGTTACATATGATTTTATCTCTTTCGTCAAATAAGCTTCAAGCTCGCTCCTGCTTATTCCTGCTGCTGGAACTTTGCCCAATACCGGGAATTGAATATTCCCATCAACATCAACCATATAACCCATCAGGGAAGGATTTTGCTGTCCTCCACCTCCCTGAGACTGTCCGCCGGTGGTCATTTGAAATGGTGCTACCACTTCTTCATTTAAAGAGGAAACCTTAACGTGAAGAATATCATTAACCTCAAATACAGGCTCAAATTTCATAAGGCTTTTCATATTTTCAAGCTCTTCAGCTCCCTGAAAGTAAACGATCTCTTTTCGGGTAGAACAACTGCTTAGAACAAAAAAGCCAATTAAAACAACAAGTAAATTATATTTCATAAAATTTGGTAAAGTGCAAATATAGCTGGATAAAATTAAGCCGTTAAATCACAGATATAAAAATGTGTTAAATAACTACTGGCCAAATCATTTTAAAACACTTACAGGCTTATCAAGACTTTCGTAAGTGGAATTATTACTGATAAATTCGGGTATAAGCTCTTTCAATTTCGCAACCACTTTGTTATTTTTCAGTTTATGAGCAGATTTTATAATTTTTAAAATCTTTTCATTTATTTGATCATAATCCTGAACTTTATCAATTCCTATCATTATTTTCTTATGATGGGTTGGAAGCGTTTTACATTCTTCAGTAAGCAATTCTTCATATAATTTCTCACCGGGTCTTAATCCGGTGATCTTTATTTTTATATGCTTATTAGGTATATAACCTGCCAGTTTGATCATTTTAATAGCCAGATCCATGATTTTCACAGGCTCTCCCATATCGAAAACAAAAATCTCACCTCCTTTTCCCATTGTACCCGCTTCCAGAACCAATTGACAGGCCTCCGGAATTGTCATGAAATAACGAATAATATCCGGGTGGGTAATTGTTAGCGGTCCACCTTTTTCGATTTGTTTTCTGAATAAGGGAACCACCGAACCATTAGAGCCTAATACATTCCCGAATCTGGTAGTGATAAATTTTGTAGTCCTGAATCCATTTCCAACCTGGCTGTGATATAAAGATTGAACATACATTTCGGCAGCTCTTTTTGTAGCTCCCATCACATTGCTGGGATTTACAGCCTTATCTGTGGATACCATTACGAAATGTCCAACATTGTATTTCACAGAAAGATCGGCTAAATTTTTGGTCCCACTTACGTTCACAAAAACGGCTTCGTGCGGATTTTCTTCCATTAAAGGCACATGTTTGTACGCAGCGGCGTGATAAACCACATCTATTTTATGGTTTTGAAACATAATCTCTAGACGTCTCAAATTACCAACATCACAAATTATGCATTTGTAATTCAGTTCGGGAAATTTAGCTTCTACCTCCAGTTGTAAATTATGCATTGGTGTTTCGGCCTGATCGAGAATAATAAGTTTTTTGGGATTATATTTAGCAACCTGCCTTACAATTTCACTTCCGATAGATCCCGCACCACCGGTAACAAGAATAGTCTTCCCTGTCAATTGTTCTACCTTGTTTTCCCTGTCCAGGGTTATAGGTTCCCTTTCCAATAAATCTTCAATTCTCAGCGATTGAACTTTTTGCGATATAGACTTGTCCTTATCCTCCCAATCGGAAATAAGCGGGGCGTTAAAAATCTTGATATCATTTTCCAAACAATCTTCTATAATTGCGAATTTTTCTTCAGAAGTAAAACTATTTTCAGATAAAATTACTGCCGAAGCGTTTAAGCTTTTAACCTGGCTATGTATTGAATCACTAAATTTCATCACCGGTTTATCCAAAATACGGATGCTGCGGTTGTGTTTTGTTTTGGTTAAAAATCCAACTATTTTAAACCTTCTGGGGTGCTCAATATCAAGGGCACCTGCTATGGAGATTGCATTTTCATCGGCTCCCAAAATTAAAGTCCTGATGATATCATCCCCACGTCGGGCCATTTTAAAATATTCATATACCTGTTTAACTCCCAATCGAAATAAGAATAACAGAGAGAAAGAGATCCATAAATTGATCAGTAAACCACCTATTAAATAGATCTTTTCGCCTATTACGAAAAAAGTGATATAGTTGATAATAACTAAGGTTAAAAATGTACAGGTTGTTGCCAGAATAAGTTTTAAGGCATCGATATTAGAAGAATACCTAATGATCCCGGCGTAGGTCTTAAATACAAAAAAGAAGAAAATGTTCACCAGAATTCCTAATGCTGCTTTCATTGGAAAATCGAGCAGAGTATAGTAATTAGGGGTTAGATCCAGAATTATTATAATGGTAAACAAAAAAGACAGAGATACTAAAAAGATATCAATAAGAAACACCACCCATCTGGGTAAATATTTAATATTGCGCAATCCCAAAGCGGTATCTTCTTTGGATAAACTAAATTTTAGGGCACTTTTTAATCGGTTTCCCATATTTTGGTGTTATATAACTAAATCTTAAAACATTCACGAATAGCAATAGCAATTCGTTCTCTCTCTTCATCACTCAAATTTGATCCGGAAGGAAGACATAATCCATTCTCAAACAGTTCCTCTGCCACTCCACTTCCATAAAAAGGCATCTTTTCAAAAACCGGTTGTAAATGCATTGGTTTCCATAAAGGCCTGCTTTCAATATTTTCTTTTTCAAGGCATAAACGTAAATCTTCACGGGAAACCCCATTTGTTTTGGAACTATCCATTGAAATCACACTAAGCCAATGATTCGAAAAATAATCTTCTGATGGTTCCGAAAAAACATCCACCCCATTTACAGATTCAAATAAATTTTTATAAAATTCGTGCATTTTTCTTCGCAATGCAACATGTTTATCTAATATTTCCATTTGACCACGACCAATTCCTGCAGATATATTACTTAACCGGTAATTGTATCCTATTTCACTATGTTGATAGTGAGGCGCATTATCCCTGGCTTGGGTAGCAAGAAAAACTGCCTTTTGCTTTTTTTCTTCGGTAGGGGAAACCAAAGCTCCCCCTCCGGAAGTAGTGATGATCTTATTTCCATTAAAAGAAAGCACCCCAAAATCTCCAAAAGTACCGCATTTTTGACCTTTATAGGAACTTCCCAAAGCTTCTGCGCTGTCTTCTATCACAGGGATATTATATTTTCTTGCTAGTTCTTGAATTTCTTCAACTTTGTAGGGCATTCCATACAAATGTACAGCAATTATTGCTTTTGGAGTTTTTCCTTTTGAAATCCTGTCTTTAATAGCCTCTTCAAGGTGGTTTGGACAAAGATTAAAAGTGTCTTTTTCACTGTCTATAAAAACAGGGATGGCTCCTAAATAGGCTATTGGGTTTGCAGATGCTGCAAATGTCATACTTTGACAAAGCACCTCATCGCCGGGTTTCACATCTAACAAGATTAAAGCGAGATGAAGCGCAGCGGTTCCGGAACTTAGAGCCGCAACTTCTCCTGAAGCCCCCTCCCAACCTCCCCCCACGGGGGAGGAGTTTGAAAACAAATATTTTTGAATATCTTCTTCAAAAGCATTTACGTTGGGTCCTAAAGGAGCTATCCAGTTTTTTTCGAAAGCTTCATGGATATAATTGATTTCTGTTCCACCCATATGCGGGGAAGAGAGCCAAATTTTACTTTTTTGCATAAATATTATTCTGTATATTTTATAATCTTACCTGGATTACCAACAACTGTAGCAAAATCGGGTATATCTTTAATTATTACTGCTCCTGCACCTATGGTAGTCCATTTCCCAATTTTTATCCCCGGAATTACTACAGCACCAATCCCAATATGTGAACCTTCTCCTACCAGTACCCCTCCTGCTAGAGCGGCATTGGGGGAAACGTGTACAAAATCGTCAATTTCACAATCGTGCTCCACAGTTGAACCCGTATTTAAAATACAATGTTCACCTATTACAGTTTCTGCATTTATGGATGCATTTGCCATTACAACAGTTCCTCTCCCCAATTTCACGGAGTCCGAGACCGAAGCAGTACTATGAATAACAACTTCCTGTATTTCACCTTTAAACTCCTCAGCAACACTTTTTCTAATCCTGTTATTGCCTATTGCGATTACTGTACCTGAATTTAAAGCAGCTTCAGGAAAAGAATGAATAACGGGATGGTTTAAAACTTCGGTAATATTTTCATTATCATCAAAAATGATATCAATTGGGCTTCCAATGGAATTCATAATCTCAATTATAACTTTTGCATGTCCGCTTGCGCCGTAAATATTCATCTTTAATTCCTTCCATTAAAAGGCTCTGTAGTAGCCATATTAGCAGTATTGATACCTTCTGAAACAAGTACCTTTTTAACGGTTTTCAATAATATTTTTAAATCCAGTGTAAAAGATATATGTTCAACATACCAGACATCATATTCAAATTTTTGATTCCAGCTTATTGCATTCCTGCCATTCACCTGGGCCCAACCTGTAATTCCCGGCCTTACCAAATGACGTTTCCTTTGACGTTTATTATAAACCCCAAGGTATTCTGGTAATAAGGGACGGGGGCCTACAATACTCATTTCGCCTTTTAAAACATTCCATAATTGCGGGATCTCATCGATAGAAGTTTTTCTAACAAATTTACCTACTGCAGTCAGCCTTTTTGAATCAGGCAGTAAATTTCCTTTACTGTCCTTTTCATCCGTCATTGTTTTAAACTTAACGATCCTGAAAATGCTACCATTTTCACCCGGCCTGTTTTGGAAGAAAAATGGTTTTCCGTTATTTGCTAAAGCTAATAAGAAAGTTATTATTAACAATAATGGACTTATTATAAATAAGGCTGTAAAAGCGACCAAAAAATCTATGAAAGGTTTTATATAGGTTTTGTACATAAAAATAATACTTGAAATTTTGAAAAAGACCATATAGTCTATTCCAATATTCATGTCTGGATTTTAAACAGCTGCCAAAATTACAAAATTCAATTTAAACATTGTCTTAATCTTTCTGAAAGCAATTTATCCGGTAGTTTTATTTACCGATGAATTTGTTTCAGGGCGTTTGATTTCTTCCATAGTTTTATATTCATTCAGAAGCACTTTCCAAAACGCCTCACGTTCATAATTAGCAGTTATCTCCTCTCTGGCCTTCAGTGCCATTGATCTTCTGAATTTTACATTTTCCAAAAGCCTAAGCATGGCCTTATATAAAGCCTCTTCATTCTTTGGCGGAATAATGAGTCCATTTTTTCCTTCTGAAATTATTTCATTGCATCCATTTATATTTGTAACAATTGCCGATATATTCATCGCTCCCGCCTGCATCACAACATTTGGAAATCCTTCGCGGTAACTTGGAAATGTAAGAACATCTGAAATTGCCAGATAAGGTCGTACATCCTGTTGGTAACCAACTTCAATAATTCCCGGATGGGTTTGGATAATATCAAGGGTTTCCGGACTTAAAGGATCCAATTCCTTTTCAAAAGGCCCAACAAGGAGCAGGTTGCAACCTGGATTTGATTGGTGAAGTTTTCTGAAAGCCTGGATCAGTTCATTAATTCCCTTTTCTGAAACCAGTCGGCCAATAAAGATAAACACCAAATTGGCCTCAGGAATATTGAGTTCCTGCTTCAATTTCATTTTAAATTCTTCCGAATATTTTGCAGGATCAAAATAAGAAGTATCAATCCCGTTGGAACTTCCTTTCCCCAGAACCTTCAATTTTGAGGGAGAAGCAAATTTTTCCTTCAGAATAATATCATATAAACCCTTGGAATTGGGATACACTTTTGTGGCAAGGGCATACGTAAGTTTTTCTACAAAATTCAAAACTTTTCTTTTTGAACCTGTAGTTTCCATGAGTGGAAGGCCTGCCACCGTATGCAACCTGATTGGTACACCGGCTAATTTGGCTGCAAGCATGCCAACAATCCCCGCCTTTGGGGTATGAGTATGAACAATGAGAGGGTTTTCGCTTTTAAAGAAAGTATAGAGTTTGTAAACCGCTTTTAAATCTGTTACCGGAGTTATAGCCCGTGTCATTTCAACCCAAAATGTTTTAATCCTGTTATCGCGACCATACTTTTCCAAACGTTCCTTTTCCGCAGAAACCGCAGTTACCTTAAAGTATTGATTCATAAAAGTTAACTGCCCTTCCAGGAGCTTTTCAAGTGACAGGGGAATAGTAGTGATGCGAATGAGTTTAAACATATTAGGTTTTAAGAACAGTACCAAAAGTAAACATTATTTTTAGCCTGTATTACAAAAGCTGTATTCAATAAGATGTTATCCCTTTAAGCAGCCTGAGGTAATCTTGCATTTGAATGTGATAAAGACTTAATTTTCAACCCAAGTGAACGATTTTTCTCATCTGCAAGAAAATAATAAATCACGAAGAAAAGGAAATACATAATCATTGATTTTTGCCTGATTATAATTCCCAGGTTAGACATTACGAATGTCATTGCAAAGGAGGTTGTAAGAAACATCACCAGGCTCATTTTTACATTCACAGGTGCGCTTTTCAGGAATTTAAAAAAATTCTTCCTGAATATTTTTAGGAAAAGCAAAATATAAATAAGATTTTCTATGGATACAATTACGCCCAAAATCCCTGGAGCATCAAAAAATAAAGGCCTGAACCAGAAAGTAAAAATTTTCTCGGGCAGGGAATATCCTGCCATATTTACTCCTGAACCTGCATTATCAAGTGATGCCGAACGGCTGGTGGTAAATTCAATAAAATCACCAATTAGATTTTCAGAGTCATTAAGATTCACTACTGCCAGGATTTGATCCTGAACAAGAAATAACCCTGTAATAACTGCCAAACAGAAAGCAGTTCTATGTTTCCAGGAAATTGCCGAATTACCGGTCATAAATCCTATTACAGCCCCACCTGCAAGAATTAAAAAAACATGAGGCCTGATAGAAAAAACTATAAGAGATCCAATGATCAATTCCCACATACGGGTTTGTGGTTTTAGGATTGCGTAAGCGAATAACATTAATCCCAGAAAGATAGGAGCTCCTTTTCCAAGAGAAGCAGTCCAGAAATGCATATTGGGTAAAAAAAGTATAAGCGTAAGCAAATCTACCTTTTTAAATACCTTTACATTTAAAGGAATATTTTCTTTAAAGAACAGGTAAGCATACACAAATCCAAGAAAACCTACCCAGGTAAAAAGCATCATCATCATCTCATAGCTAAAACCTAAACCGTTGATGAAGGGATAAGAGATGAAATCAATAATGGTGGTTTCAGTTCCAAAAAAATCAATCCAATTTTTCCCCTCTTTTTGTGGAACACTAAAATATCTATGAGAATCAGATCGGTTAAAAATCGAATAGGTATAATAAGCAGCACCAAAAGCCAGATGATAAAAGAACAATATATTCATCAGTTTCACGGAGAAAAAATCATGTTTTTTCCTGAGTTGCTTAAAGATGTATTGGGTAAGCAGATATAAGAAAGGAATCAAAAAAATTGCCTGGGCTATATTGTAAAATTGATTGGATTCAAAATTCATTCGCGGTTATTCTCTTTTTTCAGAAGAGTTGCAATTTTGCAACCAATAGATTATTGGAATTTAAAGTGAGTAAGCCGCGTAGTAGTATAGACCTATTAACCAAGTGAAGAAAGGGCTTTCAACGTGATTATTTTATAGAAACCGAAGATTAAATATTTAAATAGACTTAGTTTTTAAAAAGAATCTACATAAAAGTGTGGAATTATTACATAAAAAAACAGTAAGAATTATCCATCTAACCCTAATTTATTGACTCTCAATTCCCTTAAGATTGTTTCCTTTGTGAAAACAAAATACAGCAGAATGAATCCAGTCGAAAAAAAGGTTTCTTACCAAATCAGTAATTCCTACAGTACTTTAAATGAGTTTAGCTCAAAAACAAAAAATGTTTGGATGGTTTTCCACGGAATTGGATATCTAAGCCGCTACTTTTTGAAATATTTTAAGAATCTCAATCCGGAAGAAAATTACATCATCGCACCGCAGGCCCAATCAAAATATTATTTGACTGACCAATACCGCCACGTGGGAGCATCCTGGCTTACAAAGGAAAACACCGATGCAGAGATCGAAAACATGCTGGCATATCTTGAAGAGATTTACAAGGCAGAGCACTTGAAAGATGCACCAAACCTTATCCTGATGGGCTATTCCCAGGGTGTTTCAGTTGCAACGCGTTGGATGGCCAGAAACAAGATTGAATGCTCAAAACTAATCCTTCATTCCGGCGGACTTCCGAAAGAACTGCAGCCGGAGGATTTTCAATTTCTAAAAAATACTGAAGTAGTATTGATTTACGGAACCAAGGATCCATATTTAAATGAAGAGCGATTAAAAAAAGAACACGCAAGGGCAAAAGATCTTTTCGGAGAAAGGCTTGAAATTATCTCATTTGAAGGTGGTCATGAAGTTAATGTAGAGGTAATATCCAGATTTGCTTAAATTGCCTCGCAATAAACGTTTTCTTTTTATAAATGGAACAACAAACATCCCCCACAAAAAAACCTGATTCTCTTTTAAAAAGCATTGGACCTGGTTTTTTACTTGCAGGAGCGGCCATAGGGGTTTCCCACCTGGTGCAGGCCACCCGTGCCGGTGCCGATTATGGATTCATCCTAATTTGGGTGCTGGTTTTGGCCTGTGTTACCAAGTATCCCTTTATGGAATTTGGCTCACGCTTTGCCGCTGGAACCGGAAGACATCTTATATCGGGATATAAAAGCCTGGGGAAATTTCCCTACTGGATTTATGTGGTGATCACCTTTGGAAGTATGTTTATCATTCAGGCGGCCGTGACCATTGTAACGGCCGGTTTGGCAGAACGCTTATTCAATGTTGGACTCTCTCCTTTTATCTGGAGCCTTATCATCCTGGGCGCCTGTATTGCTGTGCTTATTATTGGGAAATATCCGGGGCTGGATAAGAGCATGAAAATTATTGTCACCATTTTAACTCTCGCAACCCTTGCGGCAGTTCTTATGGCCTTTGGTGCCGGCACTGCTGGCAAGGCACTAGCCACTGAAGCTCCTTCTCTATGGGCCACCGCCAGCATTGGGTTTATAATCGCATTCATGGGTTGGATGCCTATACCATTGGATGCTTCGGTGTGGCATTCTATCTGGACCAAAGAGCGGTCCCTGCAAACCAAACAGAAGCTTTCTATAAAAGGCGCTTTTGCCGATTTTAACGTAGGCTATCTTTCTGCTACGTTTATAGGTTTGTTGTTTTTCCTATTGGGGGTATTGGTTATGTTTGGAAGCGGCACTTCATTTTCTCTGAACAGCGTAGAGTTTTCATCACAACTAATAGATCTTTATGGCCAAACCCTGGGGAATTGGAGTAAGCCACTTATTTCTGTCGCGGCTTTTATAACCATGTTCAGTACCGTTCTGACAGTTACTGATGCATACCCGCGGGTGATCTCAGAATTAAAAAACCCGGAAAAAGACGAGCCACAAGATCTGAAAGAAAAATGGAAAATCTATAAAATAGCTATCTTCATAATTCCAATGCTTTCCCTTGCCATATTGTTCTCCCTATCCGGTTCCTTTACAATTTTGGTGGATTTTGCAGCAGGCTTATCATTTTTATCCGCTCCTTTTATCGCCTGGTTTAATTACAAGCTTGTAACCGGAAATCAAATGCCGGAGAAAGACCGGCCTGGAAAAGCTTATCGGATATTTAGTCTGATTTGTTTTGGATTGTTGGTGCTATTTAATTTTGTGTATTTGTATTATACTTTCTTTATGTAATCCAGTTTATCTATTTTAAAAAGTATGTTCACAAGACGGAATAGCATTTCCATTAATTATATCAAACTCATAAGATTTTTCTTTGCAAAAATCAAAAAAGCGCAACCAAACTAATGGTTGCGCTTTTACCGCTTTGGTTAAATCTGCAGAGTCTTTTTGAGCTGTTTCTGGAAAATCCATTTTCCAGCCTGTTACTTGTCCCACAGCATCTCTTAATGTTGTTGTTTTACAAGGTTCAAGACCTGAGGACGAAGTTTTTCTGTAAAAACTTTAAAGCAATTGTTGGATAGTAGACCTGGTGTGTCCTATTTATAACCTTATCCCTGATAATATTTACTCTTCTATGGTTACGGGATAGACTTCTATCAACCTTTTATTATATTTACAGTCGCATAGAAAAATTTTAAATTTTCTCAATTCTGAAGAAAGTTCACCGGAATCAATTTTGTTATCTCCATATTTTTTAAAAAGAAATTCGCTAAAACTTTGGCAAATTTCGGGTTTTAATTCGACCCTCATTCTTCGCTCAACTACGAAAAAAGCGAAGGTGGACGATAAGTTGCCCTGTAAGTAAAAATAATCATTTTCAAATTTATTTTGAATTAATAATTTCTTATCAAGATGAAAAAATAATGAGTCCTTCTTTTCAACATCTTTTTCCTGGCCTAGGGATAAATTACAGATTAGCAAAAACATCGAGATCAATATTTTTTTAACCATTGGTACAGTCTTTTGTCAATATTCCTATTCTGGCCTGTAATTCTTCCAGGTAACACTGTTGTTTTCATCTATCAGGTCAGGATTATAGCTACCTCCCGAACCTCCAATGCTTCCCCCGTCATCACATGTAGAGCCGGTTTTGAAACTTACCTTATTGTTTTCCCGTTCTATGGCACCATAAAAATCATCAATCCAATTTTTTTAAACTAAAATTTTTATTCTTAGTAATACAGTTATCCGAAAGTGCACATAGGATATTTATTTCAAAGATCACTATTTAGTATTTATGAAATAAATAGTAGTTTCGATTTCTCGATTATCCAAATATCATTCACTTTTTTCAAAAAATATAATACCTTTGAAATACTCATAGAACCACGACTATTTGCTACCTCAACAATTGCTTTATTATGATTTTCGTTAAAATAAACTTTTGTAAACTGAAGTAAAATATCATGTTTCAATAGATCCTTCTTTTTAAGTGTATCAGGATCATCGGTAAAATATAGATTAATATTATTTTTAGTGATTAATTTTTCTTCTCCTATGACATCAGCTTCCAATAATTCACTAAACTTATATTCATTTTCCACTATTTTTTTACTCTCCTCCGATATATCCTGAAATCGAGAATAAATTAAAACATTTACTTTCTTATTTTTCACCAAGTATTCTAGTGAGTCTTTTGCTTTCAATAATTTTTTAGGAGAATTTAATTCTTCAAAAGATGGAGGAGCAATTAACGGGATGGAAAGTTCATTAATCAATAATGAAAAAATATCATATTCATCATCCGAAATTTTATTGGTATTATTACAAGAAATTATAACAAAGGCCAGAATTATATTTAATGTTAGTCGCATGGTAAGTTTGAATTAGAATTTATTATGTTTCTGTATTGACCATTATTTGCATCTTCTACCATATCTAAATAATTAGATGCATCCCAATTTCTTAATCCATCCCAAGCGAAGGAATTATAATTCTCTTTTGGATATGTCTTTCCATCTAATTCCCACAAGGCATTTTGAATTGGAATTACATATTTTTCTGTCATGTAAATATGCTGAGTATTAGAAGGTAAATCCTCTGGATCGTAGATATTTTCATAAAACAAATATAATTGCAACATTCTTGCTCTCTCATTTGGATTTTCATTAGGATCAATTGTGTCTACAATTCTAAATAGTTCTGCATGAATTGCTTCATGTAAAATTAATCCCGCTAATTCAACGGATGAAAGTGTTAGTGAACTGGGATGTATTCTAATTTCTAAAATCCCACTTGAAACAAGTTTTATTGGATCAGTAACAGCTGGTGCATCATTTTGATTGTCGCCAATTGAAAGGATTAATTTATAATTTGGATTATCTATAAATTCACCTATTGTAGTCCTAAATAAATTACCGTTCCCAGTTTTTAATAGTTCGTATACACATTCCGCTTTTGTTCCGATAAAGCTAGGATCTTTTATAATTTCGTTCTCAAAATCCACTTTTCCACCAGTTATAAAGGCACGAATGGCTTCCAATCCAAAGAATGTTGCTTCAGTGGTTTTATCCTCAATGAAAAATAGAGAAAGGTTATTTACCTGCTTTATTTCTAAATTTGTTAATTCACCATTGAGCCAAACACTTTCTGGAGAACTTTTAGCCAAACCAATTCTTTTTATAATACTCATTTTTATGGAATAATCTATTACCCCAACTGCCCCATCATCCACTGGACAATCTCCTGCAGCTTTTGTAGGATTTTGAGAACTTAATTGTTGGACAGTAAAACAATCACTTACATCAAAAGTTGTATAACCATCTGCAGACGTTATCCTCTTTATTTCGCAAGGTCCATTGGGATTTGAGGATGATTTTTCTGTTATAATTCTTACTTCATCTGTAGAGCCATAAACCTGGTGTGTCATAATTGTTGCTGTTCCATTGTTGTAAAAAATTTCACCACTGGTAATACTATTAACCGAAGCAGTTTCTGTTCTGCCTGTCGAAACGTCTCTAACATCAACATGTAAATCATAACCGCCTGTACCACCATAATGGTTCCAGGAACCGGAAGGCCTTGTATAACCGGTCTGCCCACTATCTGTCCAGGTAACACTGTTGTTTTCATCTATCAGGTCAGGATTATAGGTTTCTCCCGAACCTCCAATGCTTCCCCCGTCATCACAGGTAGAGCTCGTTTTGAAACTGACCTTATTGTTTTCCCGTTCTATGGCACCATAAAAATCATCAATCCAATAATTTTTGTAGCTGCCTTCAAAATAAAGAAAATCTCGATCATGAGCCAAATAATTAGCCATTGCTTCAGGGTTAACAATATACCTTTTAATGTAAGCTTTTTTATCACGTCCCGGTAAGGTTGAGCCATTTGTTGACCAGTACTTAGCTTAATCAATAGCTCCTTCGTTTCTCCAAATAACCGGATATCTCACAAATTTACTTTTTAAAATATTTTCTATAAGATAAGTTTAAAAAACTCCATTTCCAGTGGCCCGAGGCCTTTTGTTACCTAAAATCCATTTATTCCTTCTATCATTTATTTCCTCTAAATCAGAAAAATGAGAACCTTTTAAATGTTTTATACAGAGTGTGTCTGCTTTTTCTGTATATGGATAAAACAAAGTCATATTGCCTTTTCTGGTTTAATTTTAAAATAAACACCTAATTTTTGATTATATTTTCTTTCAAATTTAGCGTCGCATTTTGTATCCTTAATTTCTTGATATTTCACATAAATGGTATTCTTTTGGATACATTGATTTTTGCCCAAAAGAAAGTATCGGGCAAAAAATCAATATAAACCTTAAAATTTTAATGGTATTCATTATTGTAGTTATATCAAAGGTTACCCCTTACTTCAATAGCCAGCTTATTCTAATGAAATGGCTTTCCAGACAAAATATTCATTGTCTAATATTTTCTTTATAAATATTATGCTACTGCTTCCAGTATCTTCTGGGTATTCAAAATTCCTATGCCTAAACTTTTCGACTGATAAAAGTAGCGCGCAACTATCTATCTTAAAGGATTTTTTCCGATAAAACTCTCCAGCAACATATCCAATAGTAAATTTTGGATAGTTATAAGGTCCCCTTTCTTTATATGCTTCCATAGCCTGGTCACGATCTTCTTGCGTTTCAAAACCTGGTTTTGCAATAGAAAAGCTAGCTCGCGTAGAATCTTTGCTCATTTTTAAGGTGATGTGTTTTGTGTTTTCCTCAAAACATATACAAATTTTTTTTTGAGCGAAGGCTGATGCACTTAAAAGAAATATCAGTGATATATAAATATAATTTTTCATTATTGACAATTTGAATTAATGGCATCAAAGGTTCTTAAGGCGTTAATTACATTTAACCTATAAGTTACAGATTTTTCTTCCCAAGCTCTAGTTGGGTTTGGAGGTAGCCCTGTATTTGGGTCGATAGGACTATCACCAATTAATCCCCTCCAAGTTAATGCCTTATAAACATCATCTGAAAAAGAATTATCGTATTCCCTTAGTGCATTTTCTATTATATCTCTATAATGTTGAGCCATCATTTCGTGCTGCGGGTCTCCTAATGGTATTCCATTTGGCATATCGTAATAATAACGCATATAATAATCATATAAACCCGGATAGTCATTCTCCATGCTTTCTATAAATTGTTTGCTCCAAGGAATTTCTTGTGCCTGTGCTTTTGATAATAGTAAACGATATATTTCGGCGTGTATCATCTCGTGTATAAACGTCCATGCTACGTCTAAAGAAGGTCTGCCTAGTTCATTTGGATTAAACATTATTTGGATTAAATAATTTTGCGGGTTATCTGTTACTGCAGTTGCGTTGGGATAAACAGGATGAACTCCGGTAGTTAGTATTAAATTTGCAACAGGGTTTGTGAAATTTTCATCAAAATTTTGAAGATATTCTTTAAATTTAGTTGCTTTCCCCATCGCCGTGTAAACTCCATAAAGGCAGTCATTGTCAATAAAGGATTTATCCAATATCACCTGCTCCTCAAAATCCACATCCCCTTTGGCCATAAAGGCTCGTAGGGATTGCAACCCAAACATTGTTGCTTCAGCGATTGTGTTAATATTTAAATAAAGATAAAGGTTATTTACCTTTTGTATTTCTATACTGGTTAAATCCCCATTGAGCCACATAG
>NZ_JBKAHK010000010.1:0-152227 GCF_046298265.1 Gillisia xinjiangensis
AGGAACATCTAATGGATTACTTGTCGAAATAAAAGGAGTCGAACCTCTTTTGCTTTGCACCCTACCCCGGGATTTCTTTTCAGTATGTGTGTGTGAACTTCTTATTCTGTAAGCGGCTGCAAATATACAACGCTTTTTCTTTAACCGCCAAACTTATTTTTAAGTTTTTTTGATCTTGTTTCTTCCGAAATTTAAACCAAATCAGCAATCAAATCAACATCTTTAAGAACGTCGCCTTCATCTCAAAGCGGCTGCAAATATACAACGCTTTTTCAACAAACAGCAAAATTATTTTGAAAATAAATATATTCCGAATAATAAAAAAACGGGTTACAAAAATACAACCTTTTTTTGATTCAAAACAAATCTAATTTCACAAAATTTAAAGAACGTATGCTTGTACGTTTCCGCCTAAGCGGCTGCAAATATAATCAGGAATTATTCCCCTACAAGGGAATCACTAAAGTTTTTACATCTAAATTCAACAACCTATTACATAGCTTTGATTTTTAAATATTTAACTCCTGAATTAATTTCAATAAAGCATCCCCTTATAGTGACACATTTCCCATTTCATCAGTAATTGATCCTTTTTGTCCTTAAATAAAATTATGAGCAAACTGTTTTAGGGATAGGAATGATAATTTCCTTGTCACTTCCTGAGACTCCTTTATATAATATGTAAAACCTCACTTTTATCATACCATCAGCTAAAAACCCCTTATAAATCCAAAATACAGCCTGAATAGCCTGCCCACTTGCCTTGAAGGCTGCGAAACATTAAGAATAAGATTTCTGATAATATATAAGAGTATATTGTGCAACCGCCTTTAACATCTTATCTTTGCCAAACAATTAAATGAAAGATGATAAAAATAAGCTTGCCGGATGGTACTGTTAAAGAATTTGAGAGCAATGCCACTCCTATGGAGGTTGCTAAAAGTATAAGTGAAGGTTTTGCACGAAATGTAATTTCGGCTAAATTCAATGATGCCATTGTTGAAACAACCACACCCCTTAATACAGATGGCAGCTTAATATTATATACCTGGAATGATAAAGAGGGTAAAAAAGCATTCTGGCATTCTTCTTCCCATGTGATGGCTCAGGCCATTGAGGAATTGTATCCAGGATCCAAACTCACTATAGGACCTGCTATTGAAAATGGCTTTTATTATGATATTGATTTTGGGGAACAGAAAATCTCTGAAAACGATTTCAAAAAGATTGAAGATAAAATGTTGGAGATTGCACGGGGGAAACACGATTTTAAAATGCGTGCCGCATCAAAAGAGAATGCCCTGGAATTTTATAAAAAACAGAACAACCCATTTAAAGTAGAACTTATTGAAAATCTGGAGGATGGGACGATCACTTTTTGCGACCATGACACTTTCACCGATTTATGCCGTGGGGGTCACATTCCAAACACCGGGATTATAAAAGCTATCAAATTAACAAGCGCTGCCGGCGCCTATTGGCGTGGAGATGAAAAAAACCCTCAGTTAACCAGATTGTACGGCATTTCTTTTCCAAAACAAAAGGACCTCAAAGAATACCTGGAACTTTTGGAAGAAGCAAAGAAACGGGATCACAGAAAACTGGGAAAAGAACTGGAGCTTTTCACTTTTTCCTCAAAAGTTGGTCAGGGGCTACCACTTTGGTTACCAAAAGGAGCAGCACTACGGGAGCGACTTGAAAATTTCCTGAAAAAAGCACAAAAAACAGCCGGATACGAAATGGTGATCACTCCACATATAGGTCAAAAGGAACTTTATGTAACTTCGGGACATTATGAGAAGTATGGGGCAGATAGCTTTCAGGCCATTAAAACACCTCATGAGGGCGAAGAGTTTTTGCTGAAACCAATGAACTGTCCACATCACTGCGAAATTTATAATGCATCTCCATGGAGTTACCGGGATTTGCCGAAACGTTTTGCTGAATTTGGAACGGTCTACCGATATGAGCAAAGCGGAGAACTTCACGGACTAACCCGGGTTCGCGGGTTCACCCAGGATGATGCACATATTTTTTGTACTCCGGATCAATTGGATTCTGAATTCAAAAAAGTTATAGATCTTACTTTATATGTATTTGAATCCTTGGGATTTGATGATTTTACCGCACAGGTTTCCCTAAGGGATCCTAACAATAAGGAGAAGTATATAGGGAATGACGAAGTATGGGATAAAGCAGAACGTGCCATAATTTCAGCCGCCGATGAAAAAGGACTTGATTATGTTGTTGAAACCGGGGAAGCTGCCTTTTATGGACCAAAACTGGATTTTATGGTAAAAGATGCACTTGGCAGAAGCTGGCAACTTGGCACAATCCAGGTAGATTATAATTTACCAGAAAGATTTGACCTTACATATAAAGGAAGTGACAATGAAATGCACCGGCCTGTAATGATTCACCGTGCTCCTTTTGGCAGCATGGAACGCTTTATTGCAGTACTTTTAGAGAATACAGGGGGTAATTTCCCACTCTGGTTAATGCCTGAACAGGCTATTATACTCTCTCTCAGCGAGAAATATGAAAAATACTCACAAAAAGTTTTAACTTTGCTGGAAAATAACGAAATTCGCGCCCTGGCGAATCACCGAAATGATACCATTGGTAAAAAGATTCGGGATGCTGAAATGAGTAAAATCCCATATATGTTAATCGTAGGGGAACAGGAAGCAGAAGATGGTACAGTTTCTGTACGAAAACACGGGGAAGGCGATATAGGTGTAATGACTGTTGAAGCCTTTTCAGAATTGATAAACAACGAGATAAAAATGACGCTAAAAGCGTTTAAAGTTTAATTAAAAATATATAGCCATAGCAATACGAAGAAAAAGATCGAAGCGACCGCTTAGAGAGATTAAAGAAGACCAACACCGCATCAACGCTAAAATTAGGGCTGATGAAGTTAGGCTTGTAGGTGATAATGTTGAGATGGGGGTTTATCCTACCAGAAAAGCATTAGAAATCGCAGAAGAACAGGGATTGGATCTTGTTGAAATTTCTCCGAATGCCGCCCCACCTGTAGCCAAAGTAATGGACTACAAAAAGTTCCTTTATGAGCAGAAAAAAAGGGAAAAAGAATTAAAGGCTAAAGCCAGTAAAGTTGTGGTGAAGGAAATTCGATTTGGCCCTCAAACCGATGATCACGATTATGACTTTAAAAAGAAGAATGCAGAGAAATTCTTAAAGGATGGTGCCAAGTTAAAGGCATTTGTGTTTTTCAAAGGACGCTCCATTGTTTTTAAAGAGCAAGGTCAAATTTTACTGCTGCGACTAGCTCAGGATTTAGAAGAAATCGGCAAGGTGGAACAAATGCCAAAACTGGAAGGTAAAAGAATGACCATGTTCATATCTCCAAGAAAAAGTAAATAAGAACGTTAATTATAAAATCACAAGAGCATGCCTAAAATGAAAACGAAATCCAGTGCCAAGAAGCGTTTCAAGCTTACGGGTACCGGTAAAATTAAGAGGAAGCACGCTTACAAAAGCCACATCTTAACAAAGAAGTCGAAAAAACGTAAGTTAGCTTTAACGCACAGTACTTTGGTACATGATGCAGATAAAAGCAATATCAAACTTCAATTGCGTTTAAAATAAACCAATTGAACCTTTGATGGTTTAAACAATTTAAAAACCCTGGAGTTAGGCAAATAGATTTAATTATAATCTAGTATAACAAGAGTCAATTTGACCGCCTACTACAAAAAAATGTAAAAAATATGCCAAGATCAGTAAATTCAGTTGCCAAAAGAGCCAGAAGAAAAAAGGTTTTAAAGCAAGCAAAAGGTTACTTTGGACGTCGTAAAAACGTTTGGACAGTAGCAAAAAACGCGGTGGACAAAGCGATGTTATACGCTTACAGAGACAGAAAAACCAAGAAAAGAAATTTCCGTTCTCTTTGGATTACCCGTATTAATGCAGGTGCCAGATTACACGGAATGTCTTATTCTCAATTTATGGGTAAAGTAAAAGGTGCAAATATCGATTTGAACAGAAAAGTTTTAGCCGATTTAGCTATGAACCACCCAGATGCGTTTAAAGCTGTAGTTGAAAAAGTAAAATAATTTAAATACAAGATTAACGTTCTTATTAAAAATCCTGCTTGAAAAAGCGGGATTTTTCTTTGCATAAATCTAATTTCCTTCCTCAAGTTCACGAGCTTTGCCTGGGAAATAAAATTCAGAATTTCGACGGAAACACGCCCGAGCGGGACGAATTAGAATTAGTGATTTAAAACACGGGTAGGAATTACTATCAGATTTTATTCTTCAAATAAGATTTCAGGCACTTTACGTGTCTAAGTTTTTTGCTTTTTCTTCTTCGCGGCAGGGAACAGAACATTGTTCAGTATTAAACGGTAACCAGGGGAATTTGGATGAAGTTCCAGTTCGGTTTTAGGGTCTCCTACCCTATGCTGATAATCCTCGGGATCGTGCCCTCCATAAAAGGTAAAAAACCCTCTCCCTTTTATTCCATGAATATAACGCGCTTCACTGTTAAACTTATTTTCACCAAGCACTAAAACCGTTGGTTTGAGTGTAGCTGGATCAAAGGCTGTAGTTTGTCCCATAAATCCTTTTACCAGAACCGTATGATTTTGATTGAGCATTGTTGGAATTGGATCCCATTTTGCTGAAAATTCCATCAGTGTAAAGTAATCACTTTCAAAAGGTATCCTGCGCTTCTCGGTCATATCAATAGAAGAAAATTCATATACCATAGGACTTCGTTCCAGGGTGAAATCTGTAAATGCAAAAGTTTTATCAAAATCGATCTTAGATTGATAGCCCGGCTCACTGGGGTCTCCATCAAACATCGGTTCTGCAATGTCCACCCCCTCTGCGGCAAGTGCTATATCAAAACTATCGGTAGCACTGCACATAGCGAACATAAATCCACCTCCAACCACATAATTCCTGACCTTAAGTGCCACTGCCAGTTTTTCTTCTGAAACTTTATTAAACCCGAGTTTTGAAGCGAGCGCTTCCGCTTCGGCCTTTTCCTGAATGTACCAGGGAGTAGTCCTGTAATTCCTGTAAAATTTACCGTACTGCCCGGTAAAATCCTCGTGATGCAAATGCAACCAGTCATATAGCAGCAATGCATCTCCCAGCACCTCCGTATCATAAATAGTTTCGTAAGGGATTTCAGCATAGGTTAAAACCATAGTGACCGCATCGTCCCATGGCTTATTTCCCTGCGGAGCATAAACCGCAATTTTAGGTGCTTTTTCAAGTACTACCGCATCCATATTCCTTGATGGAATCTGAATTTCTTCCAGAATACCTTCTGCTTTTCCATTGCTTAATACTTCAAAAGAAACCCCTCTAATTTGGCACTCCCTTCTTAAAGCTTCTGTATCTGAAATCAAAAAAGAACCTCCGCGATAATTCAGAAGCCATTGGACATTAAGATTGTTTTCCAGGGCGTAATAAGTAATTCCATAAGCCTTTAAATGATTGGTCTGCCCTTTGGCATCCATTGGTATTAGAATTACAGAAGCCTGAAACTGAAAAGTTCCTGCAAACAAAAAGAGCATAAAGACCATCGTCCTTACACTCTTTTTATATTTTGTATCGATAAATTTTCTGAAGTTTTCTAACTTATTATCTGCATCCCCAAGTGTTTCCTCAAAAAAGGAAAATGTAGTGTTTGTTTTTACATTTTTAAAAAGGTACGTCATTATCATCATTGTCAAGATCATTGTTCATCGAGCTTCCAAAAGCTTCATCTGCACTTGGATTAGGCAAATTTGGAGTCTTGAAAGAATCGTCATTTGCGGCCTCGTTCATCTTTGAGTGAAATTCAAAAGGGGAATCAAAGTCATCTAAATTATCAAATTTACCTAAATGACCAACAAATTTAAGACGAATACTTTCCAAACCACCATTACGGTGTTTTGCCACAATAAATTCCCCTTGCCCTTCAGTAGGAGAACGCTCTTCATCATCCCATTCGTCTATTTTATAATATTCCGGCCTGTAAATAAATGAAACTATATCGGCATCCTGCTCTATCGCTCCAGATTCCCTTAAATCACTCAATAAAGGACGCTTGCTTCCTCCCCTGGTTTCTACTGCCCGGGACAATTGCGAAAGTGCGATTACCGGTATGGCCAATTCTTTTGCAAGCGCTTTTAAGTTACGGGAAATTGTTGAAATTTCCTGTTCCCTGTTCCCTCCTTTTACAGAGCTTCCGGCTGTCATCAATTGCAAATAATCTACCACTATAAGTTTTATTCCGTGTTGAGAGGATAAACGTCTTGCTTTTGCCCTTAGATCAAAAATGGATAAGGAAGGGGTATCATCGATGAATAAAGGAGCCTTTTCAAGATCTTTCACCTTCACATTTAATTGCTCCCACTCATGGGTTTTAAGATCACCCGTTCTTAATTTTTCTGAAGACAGCCCGGTTTCTGAAGAGATTAACCTCGTGATTAACTGCACAGCAGACATCTCAAGAGAGAAAAAAGCAACAGGTATATTGTGGCCAACTGCCATATTTCTGGCCATAGACAAGGTTAAGGCCGTTTTTCCCATCCCCGGACGGGCTGCAATAATCACCAAATCACTTGGTTGCCATCCGGAAGTTAGTTTATCCAGTTTATCAAAACCGGAAGGAACCCCACTTAAACCTTCTTTATTGGAAATTTCCTGGATCCGGATTTTCGCCTGGATCACCAAACTATGTGCAGTCTCTGTAGATCGCTTTATATTCCCCTGGGTTACCTCGTATAATTTAGATTCAGCCTTATCCAAAAGATCAAAAACATCGGTTGACTCGTCGTAGGATTCTTCGATAATTTCAGTTGAAATTTTTATCAGGCTTCGTTGAATAAATTTCTGCAGAATGATACGGGCATGGAATTCAATATGTGCCGAAGAGGCTACTTTTTGGGTGAGTTGGACAAGGTAATATTCCCCTCCCACCTTATCGAGTTTCCCCTCTTTCCGAAGTTGATTTGAAACAGTTAATAAGTCAATTGCCTCGGTATTATCAAACAGGGTGCGTATGGCTTCGTAGATGTGTTTATGCGCTGTTTTGTAAAAAGCATCTGGCTGAAGGATATCGATAATTTCATCGACCCCCTTTTTATCGATCATCATAGCCCCAAGTACAACTTCCTCTAAATCAACCGCTTGTGGCGGTATTTTTCCTTTTTCAAGATTGATAACATTATTAGAACTATATTTTAGATTTTGGGGGGCTGTAACTTTTTCCATAGTACGAAAGTAAAGAATTCCTGTTGAAAGCTTTTTCAACTTAATGAACAAGTCATGAACAATTCACTTGTTGATAAGTTGATTTTTTTGTTGATAAGGCCAAAAAAATCCGAAGTTCACACCCCGGATATTTTTTAAATGATGCTATACCTTGATTTAGGATTTATAAACTCCCATGTCAAGGTATTTATCTATTCTCTTATTCACCAATTCTGTTGGTGATAAGTTTTTAAATTCATCATAAGAAGAAATAATCGCTTTTTTTACAGCTTCAAAAGTTTCCTCTCTATTGCTATGTGCTCCGCCTATAGGTTCTTTGACTATTTCGTCTATTAATTTCTGTTTTTTCATGTCCTTGGCAGTCAGTTTCAATGCTTCTGCAGCAATCTCTTTATATTCCCAACTTCTCCATAAAATAGAAGAGCAGGATTCAGGAGAAATTACAGAATACCAGGTGTTTTCCAACATAAGGACCTTATCTCCTACCCCTATTCCAAGGGCTCCACCACTGGCACCCTCACCTATAATTACTACAATTATTGGCACTTTAAGACGTGTCATTTCCATAATATTCCTTGCTATGGCTTCCCCTTGTCCCCGTTCCTCTGCTTCCAGGCCTGGATAAGCACCGGGTGTGTCTACAAGAGTAACAACAGGAACCCCGAATTTTTCAGCAGACTTCATAAGTCTTAAGGCTTTGCGATACCCTTCAGGATTTGCCATTCCAAAATTGCGGTATTGCCTGGTTTTGGTATTAAAACCTTTTTGCTGTCCAATTAGCATAAAGCTTTGATCTCCTATTTTTCCCAAACCACCTATCATGGCCTTATCATCCTTCACCGTTCGATCTCCGTGCAGTTCTAAAAATGTATTTCCACAAATAGCGTTGATATAATCCAGAGTATAGGGCCTGTTTGGATGACGGGAAAGTTGAACACGCTGCCAGGCTGTAAGATCCTTATAGATTTTCTTTTTGGTCTCTGCCAATTTCTTTTCTATTTGTTTACAGGTAGCCGTTACATCAACTTTGCTTTCGGAACCTATATTACAGGCTTTCTGGTACTGTTCTTCCAACTCTTTAATGGGTAATTCAAAATCTAAATATTCCATATGAAGGTGCCGTATTTTTATTAGCCTACAAATATAACAAACTTTAAAAGGAAGAGTTCCTAAGAAAACTTATTAATTTTCCGTTTTGTTTTGAGATATCCGTTAAGGATAACGGTTGTAAGGATTATTGCCGCACCATAGTAAAACTGCGGATTCATTTGTTCTTTATTTCCGAAGATTAAAAATGCCAGTATAATACCGTAAACCGGTTCCAGATTTATAGTAAGCATGATTGTATATGGGCTAAGATGTTTCATCACAGCCACAGAAGCGATAAAAGCATAGGCCGTACAAATGGAAGCCAGTATTAACAGATACATCCAGTCCTGGGAGGAGAGCTTAAAAAACCCCGGTCCAAACCCAGCAGTTCCTTCACTTATCCAGGTCATTATTAAAAGATAAACGCCTATGGCTACCGCCCCGGTAGTTAATTCATAAAATGAAATTACCGATGGCGCATTGTATTTTATTAATTTTCCATTGATCATGGTGAATACAGCTCCCATAAATGCCGAAATCAAAGCAAGCACAATCCCTAAAAAGTATTCGGTTTCCACCTTAAAAATAATGTATAGCCCGAGAATAACGATTAATCCAAAAATTATCTCGTAGCCAACAAATTTTCTTTTGTAGAATATAGGCTCTAAAATAGAAGTGAAAAATGCACCTGTAGAAAGCAAAGCCAATGTAATTGACACATTAGAAACTTTAATGGCTCCAAAGAAAGTTAACCAGTGTAAAGCGATTACCAATCCGGCAATTATGAGTACCATCAATTGCCTTGGAGTAACTTTAAGGTCCTTCTTTTTCCATTTTATCCATATAAGAATAAATCCACTGGCAAGAAGCATTCTATACCAAACCAGCGGTACCGCGTCCAAAGATATGAGTGCGCCAAGAACGGCGGTAAAGCCCCATATAAATACGATTAAATGAAAATGCAGATAACTTTTAAGCTTATCGTTTAGCATTAAACAGAAGATAAACAGCCAGAATCCCAAAAGTAATATTGGGAAGCCAAACTGCGAGAAGTGGCGAAAACGTGGATTGTTCGGCAATAGTACCAAACACTTTATCAAAGAAAATGAAAACAAAAGCAAGAGAAATTCCCAGTGCCAGGCTAACCCCCATTCCTCCGCGGCGTTTAACCGATGAAACAGCTACGGCAATAATAGTGAGTATAAAGGCAGAAACGGGTAAACTCCAGCGTTTGTAAGCCACAACCAAATAACGGTTTAAATTGGCAGACCCCCTGCGCCTTTCCTGTTCAATAAAGGTGTTTAATTCATTATAATTCAATGTTTCTGCGATATAATTTACCGGGGTAAGCGCATCAAATTCGAAAGGTAAAACCGTATCAAGCTGCCGGTAGTGAAAAATCTCATCCCCATTTTCCCCTATGATCCTTTTATCCACATTGGATAAATTATAGATGCTGTCCTCTTCATTATACTGAAGTCGGGAAGCACTAAGCTTAAAGATCATTTTATTTCCTTCAAAATGTTCCAGGGTAAAATTCCTTGCGACCTTTGTTTTTGGCTGAAAATTGCTGGCATAAATATATTCCGAATCATTTATTTGCCTGTAGACATCGATTGTTTCCTGAACTTCAGTTCCCTTTTTTAAATATTCATATTTAAATTCATTAAAACCTTTACTCGCTTTAGGTGCCATGTACATACTAAGAACCAGTGCTCCCAAGCAAACAATGGTAGCGCCTATAAGGTATGGCCTCAAAAACCGCCAATAGGAAACTCCACTACTCAAAAATGCAACTATTTCCGTATTATTGGCCAGTTTAGAGGTAAACCAGATTACAGAAAGAAACAGGAATAATGGAAAAAGAAGATTTGCAAAATAAATGGTGAAATCCCAATAATATAAAGCTACTTCCATAAATGGAACCTCGTTATCCAGAATCTTTCCAATTTTTTCAGCAAGATTTACGGTTATGCCTATCGGTATAAACAGCACAAGCATCAGGAAAAATGTTCCTAAATATCGTTTTAATATGTACCAGTCAAATATTTTCAAATTTACAGGCGCTTATCCATTTGCTTTACCATCATATTTTTCCAGGAAGAAAAATCACCAGCTAAGATATGTTTTCTGGCTTCACGAACCAACCACAGGTAAAAACCAAGATTGTGAATAGTTGCAATTTGTTTGCCCAGCATTTCATTCACCGTAAAAAGATGACGTAAATAAGCTTTGCTATATTCTGTATCTACCCAGGTAATGTCCATATCATCTATTTGAGAAAAGTCGTCGTGCCATTTTTTATTCTTGATATTGATAGTCCCGTGAGCTGTAAATAGCATTCCGTTCCTTGCATTCCTCGTGGGCATCACACAATCAAACATATCAATTCCCAATGCGATATTTTCCAATATATTGATTGGTGTTCCAACTCCCATTAAATATCTTGGTTTATCCTCCGGAAGGATCTCCGTCACCACTTCGGTCATCGCATACATTTCATCTGCAGGTTCCCCTACTGAAAGGCCTCCAATCGCGTTTCCTTCAGCCCCAACGGAAGCGATATATTCTGCAGATTGTTTCCGAAGATCTTTATAGGTACTTCCCTGAACTATTGGAAAAAAGGACTGTGTATAATCGTATTGGTACGGTGTTTTATCCAGGTGAGAAATACATCGGTCCAACCATCGATGTGTCATGTGCATAGATCTTTTTGCATATCGATAATCACAAGGGTACGGAGTACATTCATCAAAGGCCATAATAATATCTGCCCCAATAACCCGCTGAATTTCCATTACATTTTCAGGGGTGAAGGTATGAAAGGAACCATCTATATGCGATTTAAATTTCACTCCTTCTTCCTTGATCTTCCGGTTATCGGAAAGAGAATATACCTGGTAGCCTCCGCTATCGGTAAGTATATTCCTGTCCCAGTTAATAAATTTATGAAGTCCGCCGGCCTTTTTCAAAATCTCGGTATTAGGCCTTAAATAAAGGTGATAAGTATTTCCCAGGATTACATCTGGATTAATCTCTTCTTTTAATTCTTTTTGATGAACGCCTTTCACAGATCCCACCGTACCCACAGGCATAAAAATGGGAGTTTCAATAACGCCGTGATCTGTGGTAAGTTTTCCTGCCCGTGCTTTACTACCGGGATCGGTAGTTAAAAGTTCAAAATTCATAGTATGATTTAAGTAGCGGCAAAGATACTTAACTAAACCACAATTAAAAGTCCGCTAAAATTAAAAATTGTTAGTTAAATATCTCATTTCGTTGATAAACGGTTAATTCCGGCTTTGACATCAGTATATAAAAACTTATTTTTGCAACATTCAAAAAATTAACAACATAACAATGCCAGACACACAACAATTAGAGAATTTCGTTACCCAGGTAAGACGAGACATCGTAAGACAGGTCCACAAAGTGAATTCCGGTCATCCTGGAGGTTCATTAGGCTGTGCCGAGTTTTTTGCAGCGCTTTATCAGGAGGTTATGGAACACAACAACGATTTTAGTATGGATGGAATAGGTGAAGACCTTTTCTTTTTATCAAATGGTCATATTTCCCCTGTTTTTTACAGTGTACTGGCTAGAAGCGGTTATTTTCCGATAGAAGAACTCAATACATTTCGCCTTATAAATTCCCGCTTACAAGGTCATCCTACAACCCACGAAGGATTGCCCGGAATTCGTATCGCATCCGGTTCTTTGGGCCAGGGCATGAGTGTGGCGATTGGTGCCGCTGAAGCTAAAAAACTGAATAAGGATTCTCATCTTGTTTATACGCTTCACGGGGATGGAGAATTACAGGAAGGACAAAACTGGGAAGCTATTATGTATGCTTCAGCAAAAAAGGTGGACAATTTGATCTCTACCATAGATTTAAACGGACAACAAATCGACGGATCTACAGAACAGGTTTTGCCAATGGGCAACCTGAAAGCAAAATTCCAGGCGTTTGGCTGGGACGTTGTGGAGATAAAAGAAGGCAATAACCTCACTGAGGTGTTAGATGGATTGAAAGAAGCAAAAAGTCGTACCGGAAAAGGAAAACCGGTGTGTGTTTTAATGACCACGGTAATGGGACATGGAGTAGATTTTATGATGCACACCCATAAATGGCACGGTGTAGCTCCAAATGATGAGCAATTGAAAGAAGCACTTTCACAAAACCCGGAAACCTTAGGGGATTATTAAATAGAATTGAGATAGTAGATCGATTAACAAGAACAAAGGATTCTTGGTCAATTCGAATTCCTTGATGAAATCATAAATAAAAAATTACAATGAAAAAATATACAAATACAGGAAATAAAGATACCCGTTCAGGCTTTGGAGAGGGATTGGCAGAACTTGGAAAAACCAATGAAAATGTTGTAGCCCTTTGTGCCGATCTTACCGGATCTTTAAAAATGGACGAATTTAAAAAAAATCATCCCGAGCGTTTTTTCCAGATTGGAATTGCCGAGGCAAATATGATTGGAATTGCAGCCGGAATGACCATAGGCGGAAAAATCCCTTTCACCGGGACTTTTGCAAATTTCTCTACGGGAAGAGTGTATGACCAAATCCGTCAGAGTGTAGCATATTCAGATAAAAATGTAAAGATATGTGCTTCTCACGCAGGTCTTACTTTAGGTGAAGATGGGGCAACACACCAAATCCTGGAAGACATAGGATTGATGAAGATGTTACCTGGAATGACCGTTATCAACACCTGTGATTTCAATCAAACCAAAGCGGCAACCATTGCAATTGCAGAGCATCACGGACCTGTTTATTTAAGATTTGGAAGACCAAAAGTGGCAAATTTCACCGCTGCAGATCAGAAATTCGAAATTGGGAAAGCGGTAAATTTAACCAAAGGTAAAGACGTTACCATTATTGCAACCGGACATTTGGTTTGGGAAGCTTTACAGGCTGCAGAACAACTGGAGGAAAAAGGCATAAGCGCTGAAGTGATCAACATTCATACAATTAAACCATTGGATGAAGCGGCAATTTTACAATCGGTTAAAAAAACCGGATGTGTGGTTACCGCTGAAGAACACAACTTCCTTGGTGGCCTTGGGGAAAGCGTCGCCCGAACATTAACGATGAATCATCCAACTCCTCAGGAATTTGTGGCAACACAGGATACTTTTGGAGAAAGCGGTACTCCGGAACTATTGATGGAAAAATATGGACTCAATGCCGAAGCGATTGTAAAGGCTTCGGAAAAAGTGATAGGCCGAAAATAAAATCAGGAAAAAATCATATACTCAAACCCTTCAAACTCAGTGTTTGAAGGGTTTTTGATTTTTTATTCAGAATAAATGGCACATTAACTGCGTTATAAACAGCAAACATAAACATGACACTTATGAAAAAAATGATTTTAGCAGCCCTCATTTTATTTGGAGGTACGGCAATTGCACAATCTACTTATGGGATAAAAGGAGGATTAAATTATGGCGCCACAGGAGAATACGAGAATTACTCTCAGGCAGCAGGAGAAGCCTCTTCCATTGAGGATGGTAATAATAAAACCGGATATCACCTGGGAATCTTCGGAAAACTGGAATTCTTAGGAATTTTCCTTCAGCCAGAATTGGTTTACACCAACCTAAACACAGAATATAATACTTTCAATTATAAAATTGAAAAAATAGATGCTCCCATCCTGCTGGGAATAAATCTTATAGGACCTATAAATATCAAAGCCGGTCCTTCCTTTCAATACATATTGGACAACAAGTTGGAAAACGCTTCCTTTGAAATATCCGAGGTAGAAAATGAAATCTCGATGGGATATCAATTAGGAGCTGGAATAAACTTAGGCAGAATAGGAGTTGACCTTAGATATGAAGGAGCTTTTAAAGAAAATAATGCTTTTGGGGATACAGCGGCAGATAATAATTTCAGAATAGATTCCCGACCTTCTCAATGGATTTTAGGTGTTTCTTATAATTTGAAGTAACCTAACCGATTAAATTCATAAAAAATGCCGCGAACTTCGCGGCATTTTTTGTGTTTCAAAAATTCTGGTATACTGTCTAAAAGGTATCCGGATCCAGATAATCCGGAATTCCATTTCCGCTGGTATCTGGAAATTCAATACTTCCGTCCTCATTAATAATAATTTCATCCCTTGTAAGGCTTCCATCGCCATCATCATCGTTATCCAGATAATCGGGAATAGTATTCCCATCAGAATCATCATTGCTTAAAATTCCATCTCCATCAATATCCTCCATATAAGAAGGGATTCCATCTCCATCGTGATCAGCCTCATTTACCCTGTATAACTGAAAACTAAAAATAAGCGGGCTGTAAGCAGGAATTGTTGTTGTACCACTGGCGAAGTATGCAAGGCCTGAAGGCACAAAAACAGCTCCTATTCCAAAATCGTTACTCCAGGAAACCGTATTATCAGCGTTCACCGTAAATCCAGAAGCTTCTCCAAATTGGGTTAATGCTCGTGTTAGTCCCTTTACTGCAATTCCGGGGTTGTCTTGTGTCAAGGTACCCGGGTGATCGAACCATACAGGGTTTACTGTATTATCAAAAACGGTTCTGTTCAATAATTCCCCCTTATAATTTTGAAAGGTAGAATCTGCAAAGGTAGGGTGCGCCCCTACTCCTTCCCGAATTTTTAAAATATAAATAGTATAATCTACTTCATTCCTGGTAACAATTTCTGAAGACAATAAATTTGATTCCATTAATGGAGTTCTATCAGAATTCTCTTCGGAAATAGTATCAAACCTGATTTTGTAATCAAAGCTTTCTGAAGGATTGTCAAAATCCTTCTTGTTATAATAATGTGTTTTTAAATAAGAAATAATGGCTTCATCATCTGCAATAGCCTGTTCTCCCTGATCTCTTGGAGGAATCTGTACCCGTTCGTTTTCATCATCACTTTTGCAGGCTATAAAAAATGTGCTTAACAGCACACTTATAATTAACAATCTGGTCAATCTCATACTTAATTAAATTTAAGGCCGCAAGATACAATAATCTTGTATTTTTGCTTAAGATTTAGTTAGTTTTAAGATTCAGATTATGAGAGTGGATAAGTTTTTATGGTGTGTGCGCTATTTTAAAACCAGAAGTTTGGCTACCGAGGCATGCAGACAGGGGAAAGTGAAAATTGGGGGAGCCAATGTAAAAGCTTCCCGCGAGGTTTATATATCCGATAAAATAAGGGTTCGCAAAAATCAAATCGATTATGAAATTGAAGTTTTAGACCTGCCCACAAGCAGGGTGGGAGCTAAAATAGCCGGTTTATATGTGAATGACATTACCCCAAAAGAGGCTTTTAACAAAATGGAACTTTTAAAATATTCCAGAGATTATTACCGAAAAAAGGGATCTGGAAGACCAACAAAGAAAGACAGAAGGGATATTGACGACTGGGTAGAAAGTCCGAAAAATGAAAAAACAGAAGACCCAGCTCCAGATGAAGAAAAAAAGAATGAATTTAAATGAAGCATATTGGGCTTCCCGATACAGGGAAGATAAAACCGGTTGGGACCTGAACAGGATTTCCCCGCCTTTGAAAGAATTTATAGACCAGCTAGAGGACAAAACTTTAAAGATCCTGATTCCAGGTGCCGGAAATGCCTATGAAGCGGAATATTTAGTTTCAAAGGGATTTGAGGATGTGCATGTGCTTGATATTGCCAAAGAACCTCTTCAAAATTTAAGGCTGCGTGTTCCTTTTTTTCCGGAGGCAAATTTACACAATATAGACTTTTTCAAGTTTCAGGATACTTTTGATCTCATCCTTGAACAAACTTTTTTTTGTGCATTGCCCAGGGAGCAAAGAAATCTTTATGCAAGAAAGATGAATTCCCTGTTGAAAAATAACGGCAAACTTGTGGGTTTGTTTTTTAATATTGAGTTTGAAAAAGAGGGACCGCCTTTTGGAGGAAATAAAGAAGAATATTTAACTTATTTTAGTCCGGAATTTAATATTGAACTTTTAGAAAATTGCCGTAATTCTATTCCCCCAAGACAGGGAAATGAATTGTTTTTTATCTTTAAAAAAAACTAAAAACCATGCCAGCATCAAATATCATTCTGAACAATCAGCAAATAGAGCACAAAATAAAACGTATTGCTTACCAAATTTATGAGAGCAATGTGAATGAAACCGACCTTATTCTTGCGGGAATCTCCAAAAGCGGCTTTTTGTTTGCCAAAAGATTGAAAACGGCACTGGAAGAAATTTCAGACCTGAAAATTGAACTTTGTGAGGTGAAATTAGATAAGAAAAATCCGTTAAAAGCAGTTAAAACCTCCTTGCCATCTTCAGCATATATAAATAAATCCATCGTGCTTACAGATGATGTACTAAATTCTGGAACTACCTTGATTTATGGCGTAAAACACTTCCTTGAAGTACCTTTAAAACAGTTTAAAACCGCAGTCCTTGTAGACCGGAGTCATAAAAAATTTCCTGTAAAAGCAGATTTCAAAGGGATCTCGTTATCTACCTCGTTCAATGAAATGGTTCAGGTACATTTTTCAAAAGGAAAAGACACGGTAGAGTTACTTTAAATTTTCGATGATTTCATCCACAATACTATCGACATCCCTGCCTTCTATATTTATCTTTAATTTGGCCTGATTGTAATAATAGCTGCGCTCAAACAGGTGCTTTCTAATAAAATCCTCAAGGTCTTCCTCGCTTTCAAGGTGACTAATTAGTGGCCTCGTAGCCTTTTCTGAAGAAAGACGTTTGGTTAGAAATTCAACAGAAGCCTTTAAATAAATTAGTATTGAATCCTTTCCACTGAGGATCATTTCAAGGTTATTGGCATAACAAGGAGTTCCACCACCCAAGGAAATCAATAAAGAAACAGGATCTTCCAACACATCCTGCAGAACCTGATTTTCCCTTTTTCTGAAATAAAGCTCCCCTTTGCTTTTAAAAAGCTCCGGAACCGATTTATTCTCTATTAATGCAATCTGGTCATCGATATCGATAAGCGGTAACATTAGTTTTTCTGCCAGTCGTTTTGCCACCGCCGATTTACCGGACCCCATGTAGCCGCAAAGAAATATTTTCATATTTGTATTATATAAATTTCGTAGTGATTTTTAATAATTTTATCTAAATGTGCTTCCTATAATACTTTTGGTGTAAACTCTAAATCCCATTCTATACTGAAAAAGAGAGGTTTAGAATTTAAATTAAAACATTTGCAAATTTATATTAAATTCCTCTTGAAAAATAAATTAATGATGGTATATTTGCACCCGCATTTAAGAAATAATGCAACACTGGATTTGGTAGCTCAGTTGGTAGAGCATCTCCCTTTTAAGGAGAGGGTCCTGGGTTCGAGCCCCAGCCAGATCACATAATAAGTTAGAATCTCGTTCGGGCGAGTCCCGATAGCTATCGGGATATCCGGTGTGAAGTATCACATCGTAATACAAAATCAAAGGAAGCCCCAGTCAGATCCTATAAATAAGTTCAGAAAAAAAATAACGATTTGGTAGCTCAGTTGGTAGAGCATCTCCCTTTTAAGGAGAGGGTCCTGGGTTCGAGCCCCAGCCAGATCACAAATTTCAGTTAGAATCTCGTTTGGGCGAGTCCCGATAGCTATCGGGATATCCTGAGTGAAGTATTACATAGTGATACGAAATCGAAGGAAGCCCCGGCCAGATCACAAATTGAAATATTGATTAATCAGGTTAAAGATCTTTCCTTGATAAAGGGAAGGAATCTACGGTAAAATCAATATTTTTAAGTTCTTTAATTTCTGATTAAATTCGGAATTATTTTTTTAACAGCCTTTTGGAAATTCAATTTCTAATAGCGCATTTGCCCGGGTGCTGGAATTGGTAGACAGGCATGGTTGAGGGCCATGTGTCCATTAGGGCGTGCGGGTTCAAGTCCCGCTCCGGGTACTTTATTCTTTTCTTACTCCACTTTTACACGTAACTTCAAAGTAGGTTGTTTACATTCACGTAAACTTTTGTCAAAAATTGCACTACAAAATCACCTGCATCACAACTTCTGAGATTTATAAGATATTTAAAGCTTGTTCTTTTCATTTATCCCTTCCATTTTTTGACAATAAAAAGTATTGAATATCAGCATTTTACCAATAATAAAAAGCTCCACTACCCGTATCAAACCAATGTTTTGTTTAAACATTTACTTTATAAATTAAACATTTAACATTTTAATATAATTAACAACTATTAATTTTGTTTAGTTTTGTCTATCTTGTTTAAACAATTATGGAACACTTAAAACAAAACTTCAGCATTAAAGATCTTGAACATCTTAGTGGCATAAAAGCCCACACGATCAGGATTTGGGAAAAACGTTACAACATCCTTACCCCCGACCGAACCGACACCAATATCCGGACTTACGATCTTAGCAACCTACAGAAAATATTAAATGTTACATTTTTGAATGGACACGGATATAAAATATCCAGGATCGCGAAGCTTACAAATGAGGAGGTAGGGAAAATGGTAAAAGAAGTTGCAGCCAGTTCAAGTGAGCAAAGTAGGGCGATCAATTCTTTTAAAATTGCAATGATCAATTTTGATCAGGTTCTCTTTAACCATACCTATAACAAACTTTTAGAATCCAAGAACTTCAGGGAAATTTTCCATCATATTTTCCTTCCATTGCTGGAGGAAATTGGATTGCTTTGGCAAACAGACACCATTAATCCGGTACACGAACATTTCCTGGTAGGCTTGATTAAACAGAAATTATATCTCAATATTGCGCTTTTGGAAAATGGCAGCACCTATGATAATGATGAATTGTTTGTACTTTTTTTACCGGAAAATGAAATTCATGACCTCGGAATTTTATATCTTAATTATGAATTGAATTTACATAAAAAGAAAACTATTTATTTAGGTCCCAGCATGCCAATGGCCGATATGAAATACATTTTAGAAATTCATCGAAACCCAAAATTCATCAGTTATCTTACTATTGCTCCAAAAGACCTTTCGGAATTTATTGGGGAATTTGAAAGAGAACTTTGCTTTGATAAAAAACTTGAACTGAGTTTGTTTGGTGCCAGAATTCAGGCGGCAGATCCAATAAACCAGCAGGAAAACATCCATATCTATAAATCCATTCCTGAATTCGCCAACCAATTAACGTTATAATGAGTAAAAAAGTAAGCATAATTGGATCTGGATTCGCATCCCTTGCAGCATCCTGTTACCTTGCAAAGGAAGGATTTGATGTGACCATCTATGAGAAAAACGACAGTATTGGAGGCAGAGCCCGGCAATTAATAAAGGAAGGTTTCATTTTTGATATGGGCCCATCTTGGTATTGGATGCCGGATGTTTTTGAACGCTTTTTTGGCGATTTTAATAAATCTGCTTCCGATTATTATCATTTGGATAAACTAAATCCGGCTTACAAGGTTTTCTTCGGAAATGATGAAAACATGCTTATTGAAGATACGCTCGAAAAAATTTATGCCGCGTTTGAAAAAGAAGAGCCCGGCAGTTCTAAACAACTCAAGAAATTTGTAGCGCAGGCTCAAAGCAATTATGAAATCGCCATCAAGGATCTGGTATATCGTCCAGGAGTTTCACCATTGGAATTGGTGACCCCGGAAACTATCAAAAAGATAGGGCAATTTTTCAGTACAATTTCAAGAGATGTACGTAAAGAGTTCAAGAATAAAAAATTAATCCAGTTATTGGAATTCCCTGTACTGTTCCTTGGAGCAAAACCCAGCGATACTCCGTCCTTCTATAGTTTTATGAATTATGCCGACTTTGGACTTGGAACCTGGCATCCCAAAGGTGGTATGTATAAAGTCATTGAAGGAATGGAATCCCTTGCAAAATCACTGGGTGTAAATATTAGAACCAACTCGGCTGTTGAAAAGATCAACGTATTCAAAAAAATGGTATCTTCTCTTACCATCGATGGGAAAGAAATTGCAACAGATATAGTTGTAAGCGGTGCAGATTATCATCACAGTGAAACTTTACTGGATCCAAAATACAGGCAGTATTCAGAATCCTACTGGGATAAAAAAACCTTTGCACCGTCTTCGCTTTTGTTTTATATTGGATTTGACAAAAAGCTGAAAAACATCCACCATCATAATTTGTTCTTTGATGTTGATTTTGATGCCCATGCAAAAGAAATCTATGATGAACCAAAATGGCCAGAAAAACCTTTGTTTTATGCAAATTTCACTTCAGTAACCGATCCGGGTTCGGCTCCTGAAAACTGTGAAAATGGATTTTTCCTTGTTCCAATTGCCCCGGGACTGGAAGACAATGAAAAACTTAGGGAGCACTATTTTGAACTTATAATGGACCGGTTTGAAAAACTCACAAACCAGAAGGTTCGTGAAAACATACTATTTAAAGAATCCTTTTGTGTAAATGATTTTATAAAAGATTACAACAGCTATAAAGGAAATGCGTATGGAATGGCAAACACACTTTTACAAACTGCATTTTTAAGACCCAAACTAAAAAGCAGTAAAGTGGAGGGATTATTTTTCACCGGTCA
This sequence comes from Gillisia xinjiangensis, assembly GCF_046298265.1. NCBI lineage: Bacteria > Pseudomonadati > Bacteroidota > Flavobacteriia > Flavobacteriales > Flavobacteriaceae > Gillisia > Gillisia xinjiangensis. The sequence continues at coordinate 20,851 of NZ_JBKAHK010000010.1, forward strand.
ACTTACCGTGCCGGGACCAGGCGTTCCGCCTTCATTAATATCCGGTAAGTTAGTATCAGGACTCATTCAAAAAGAACAATTATGAAATCAATTTTCGACACGGTTTCAAGGACCTGCAGTAAAGCAGTAACCAATGCCTACAGTACTTCATTTTCATTAGCAACAAAAATGCTGGCACCCTCTATCCGTCAGGATATTTATAATATTTATGGATTTGTGCGTTTTGCAGATGAAATTGTAGATTCCTTTCATGATTATGATAAAGAATTGCTTTTGGACGAATTTTCAGCCAATCTTTTCAAAGCGATCGAAATGAAAATAAGTCTTAACCCTATCCTTAATTCTTTTCAGGAAACGGTTCATAAATATGATATTGATCCCACCCTTTATAAGGCCTTTTTAAAGAGTATGAGGTTAGATTTGCATAAATCCACCTATCTCACCCAGGAGGATTATAAAGAATACATTTATGGAAGTGCAGATGTGGTTGGCCTAATGTGTCTGAAGGTTTTTGTAAACGGAAACCAAAAAAAGTATGACGAACTTCGCGAATCTGCAATGAGTTTGGGTTCTGCCTTTCAAAAAGTGAATTTCCTGAGAGATCTTAAAGAAGATTATGAGGATTTAAGCCGAAGTTATTTTCCGGATACCAATCTGGATGCACTTGATGAAGCGAGCAAACAGAAAATAATAGCAGAGATTGAAGCCGATTTTCATTCGGGATTACAGGGAATTTCAAAATTGCCTGTCGAAGCTAAATTTGGTGTTTATACCGCTTATATTTACTATAGTAAATTGCTAAACAAACTAAAAAAAGTACCTTCGCTGGAGATAAAAAACAAACGAATTAGTGTGCCAAACTATCAAAAAGCCGGGTTACTTGCTAAATCTTATATTTCGTACAGATTAAATATTTTATAATGGAAACACTACTCTGGATCGTGGTTTTTGTAGCCACATTTTTGATGATGGAAGGGATGGCGTGGTTCACCCATAAATATGTGATGCATGGGTTCTTATGGAATCTCCATGCAGATCATCATAAAAAAGACCATAAGCACTGGTGGGAACGCAACGACTTGTTTTTCGTGTTTTACGCCGTGGTTAGCATAGGATTTTTTCTTCTATGGAGGTATGAAGACGTTTGGATTGCATTACCAATTGGATTGGGAATTCTTGCCTATGGAATTGCCTATTTTACAGTACATGATATTTTTATACACCAACGGTTCAAGATCTTCAGAAATGCGAATAACAGGTATGCAAAGGGAGTTCGCCGGGCACATAAAATGCATCATAAACATCTTGGGAAAGGTGATGGAGAATGCTTCGGAATGCTTTGGGTTCCATTAAAATATTTTAAAAAGTAAAAAAAACCACTACATGTGGAGCAGTAATTATTATTATGTTATCGTAGGGGGCGGGTTAGCAGGCCTTCAGCTTGCATTGGAATTCAGCAGAGATTTATTTTTTAAGGGGAAATCCATTGCGATCATAGATCATAATCTAAACAATCCTGCCAATAAGACCTGGTGTTTTTGGGAACAGGGAGCAGGAAAATGGGATGACCTGGTTACTAAACACTGGGATAAGGCAAAATTTATTTCTTCCACCACAAATAAAACCCTGAATCTTTCTCCTTATACTTATAAAATGATCCGGTCTGTTGATTTTTATTCAAAAGCCAAAAAAGAACTGGAAGCAACCGGAGATTTTCATTTTATTGAAGATGAGATCATAAATATTGATCCTGTTAAAATGAAGGCCGAAGGGCTAAAAAGAGGCTATACGGCCACACATTTTTTTGATAGCAGAATTTCTTCCGAATACCTTGACGATCCCAAATCTTCAACAATATTTCAGCATTTTAAAGGATGGGTAATTGAAACTGAAAATCCTCAATTTGACAAGTCTGTATTCACTATGATGGATTATCGGCTGAAATTCAAGAAAAGTACAAGTTTCACGTATGTTTTACCTCTTTCAGAAAATAAAGCTCTGGTAGAATTCACCTTTTTCACTCCCTTTTTAACCGAAGAGGCCGTTTATGATAAATACCTGAAAAATTATATTGAAAATATTCTCAAGATCGAAAATTATAAGATCACAGAATCTGAAAAAGGAGTTATTCCCATGACCGATTATCCATTTCATTTGGAAAGTACCCCTGAGATCACCAAAATTGGGACCGGAGGCTCCTGGGTTAAAGGCTCTACCGGATATTCTTTTAAGCATACTGAAAAAAAGGTGGCGCAAATCATTGAGAATATTCATGCAGGCAAAAAACCTTCTAAGGATTTAATAAATAAACGTTTTAATTGGTATGATGGTATTTTTCTGAATGTGCTTCAGAAAAATAATGAATTGGGAGAGGATATCTTCAGTAAATTTTACACTAAAAATACCCCTCAGGAAATTTTTAAATACCTGGATGAAGAAACGGTATTTTCAGAAGAGCTAAAAATTATGATTTCTCTTTTTCATCTTGAATTTATAAAATCCTTTTTCAGGAAAATATTTTAAATTCCCATTCATCCGGAAAAAATCCAATTGGAATTTATCAATTGGTTTTCATATGTGTTTTGTATTTTTTTATTGGTCAGATGTAATTCGCATATCTTATTCGGTGTTTGCACCTTGTTTCTATAATGCTAATTTCACGCTGATTTTTTCAGCCAGAAGCTCATCGATGGTTTTTCTAACATTCTCACTGTTCCAATCTGCCGCTCCAACTTTCCTAATCACAATATTACCGCTTTTATCGATTAAAAAGGTGGTAGGAAGTGTCTTTCCGTTTAGTGGTTCCGGTGCTTCGCTAAGCGGCCGAAAAGCAGGCAAGGTGTAATTCTTTCTATACAAAAATCCTCGAACTGTTTCATGATCTTCAGAAGAGACGAACAGAAAATCAATTTTATCACCATAATCTTCATATAGCAATTGAAAACTAGGCATTTCTGCAATACAGGGAGGGCACCAGGTAGCCCAAAAGTTAACCAGAACCACTTTTCCTTCTAATGTCGAAAAATCCAGGCGGTCCTTATTATTCTTCTCTAAAGCCCAGTTATAATCTGCAATAGCGGTCCTGTCTTCTTCTGAAGTGACTGAAGGGCTAAAAGCAATCAGTTTATTGACAAATATCTGTATTGGTTTCCGCGTCCCCGGGATTATCATCGCAAGGATAATTACAACAATAATTATATTAAACCACTGATTTTTAAAGAGCTTCATTATTTTACTATTAAATAGTAAAGAAAAGAAAATTACCGACAGGGCGCAAGAAAGCAAATGTTTTAACTCTCTTTTATACTTAGTTTTTCGGTGATTGAAAGAAGTTCCTTTTTAAGAAATTCTATGGATTCCTCCATTGTTTTAATTTTCCCATTGGCGCCATTATGATGATGAGGTACTAACACATTGCTTATTTTTCCGCAAATCATCATTATTTCCTTTATTTCATCTTTTGAAAAAATAAGCTCTTCGCCAGCTTCAGGATTATCATTTTCAAAAATAAAAACATCCTGCTCATTAGATTTCTTAAATCTTTTGATAAGCAAGGACTCATTTGTTACAATTAAAATAAGAGAACCATCCAGGATTTGATCCCAATTATTTTGCGTTTGGGTAATTATAATATCTCCAGGAAATAGGGTAGGGATCATGCTTTCTCCTTCAGCTTCAAAAAGACGATGTTCCAGGGTAGCATTAAAACCGGGAATCCGGTACCATTCATAATCACCTGGAGAAATTTCTTTCGATAAGTTTTTTACATAGCCTGCATGTGCCTTTATTTTTACATAGGGCACAAACCCGTTGGAAGGAGATATTCGAATTAAATGCTTATCTCCCTTTAAAATATAATCTGTGGTTACTTCGTAGAGATTACTCAAACCAACTACATGTTCGGCGATAATACCATTTTGAGAGTTTTCTATTAAAGAATACGCGGCCTGAGTGATGAAAAGATTTTCTGCTACAAACTGTTGAGAATATTGTTTAGTTTTTCGTAACTGTTTCAGTCTGTTTCCTAAGTCTATCCTGTTGAGCATATTGGAGTTTATTGGTGGATAATTAGCATTACAAAGGTCGGGTATATATTCAACGATTGTTTCTTTTATAATTACAAATAGTAAAAGCCTTGGTGTCAGTATAAACAAAAGTTAACAAACTGTTAATCAAGCAGTATAATTTTCAAGAAAAGAAGTTGAAATCAATTATTTAGGTGATAAATAATCACTATATCTGGATTTTGAGGAATATTTTAAACCCATTTTGTTCCGACGGAAAATAGCCTCCAGGGGTTTACAAGGAATTCCGTTTAGCTGGAAGGTATCAAGGAATAAAACTCCGTTGTAGGAAGCAAAACCTCGGGGCAAGCCCACGAGGTATGAATTGAAAATTACTTTAAAAAATCCGAGGCAAACCCGTCTGAATGATTCGGGCAGGCCAGGGGGAATTAAACCCTCAATGAGGGATTAAAAGAAAAACCCCCGAAATTTCGGAGGTTTTAAAATAGAATATAATTTGGTTTCTAAGCTCCGTTTTCCTTTTTGATAAGGTTTAAGGCAGATCCATGCTTATACCATTCAATTTGAGGCTGGTTATAGGTGTGGTTTGTTTTAATCACATCTTTACTTCCATCTGCGTGAACCACCTCTATGGTTAAAGGAGTATCTGGCGCAAAGTTTTCAAGGTCTATAAAATTAAAGGTATCATCCTCCTGGATTAAATCGTAATCGCTTTCATTTTGGAAGGTTATCCCCAACATTCCCTGTTTTTTCAGGTTTGTTTCGTGGATACGGGCGAAAGATTTCACCAATACCACTCTTACGCCCAAATGCCGTGGCTCCATGGCTGCGTGCTCACGGGAAGAACCTTCCCCGTAATTATGGTCTCCAACAACTACCGTAGGGATTCCTGCTGCTTTGTAAGCTCTCGCTACTGCAGGAACACCATCATATTCGCCATTGATTTGATTTTTAACGAAATTGGTTTTCTTATTGAAAGCATTTATGGCACCAATTAGCATGTTATTGGAAATATTATCCAGATGTCCACGGTATCTCAACCAGGGTCCGGCCATAGAAATATGATCTGTAGTACATTTTCCAAAGGCCTTAATAAGCAACCTTGCGCCCATTAAGTTATCACCTTCCCAGGCATCAAAAGGTTCCAATAACTGTAACCGCTCACTATCTGTAGCTACCTTAACTTCCACATTTCCATTTTCAGATGGAGCTACATAACCAGGATCCTCTACATCAAATCCTTTTGGAGGAAGTTCAATACCTGTTGGCTCATCCAACATTACTTCTTCTCCGTCTTCGTTTAACAATTTATCCCTTGTAGGGTCAAAATCCAACCTTCCTGAAATTGCAATAGCAGCAACCATTTCCGGGGAACCTACAAAAGCGTGTGTGTTTGGATTTCCATCGGCACGTTTGGAAAAGTTTCTATTGAAAGAGTGCACGATCGTATTTTTTTCATCTCCTTTGCGGTCACTTCTGTCCCATTGACCAATACAAGGTCCACAGGCATTTGTGAAAATTGTAGCATCAAGTTGTTCAAATATTTGCAACAAACCGTCACGCTGTGCGGTGAAACGAATCGTTTCTGAACCGGGATTGATACCGAAATCAGATTTTGCTTTTACCCTTTTATCTACCGCCTGCTTTGCTATAGAAGCTGCACGCGTAAGATCTTCATAAGATGAATTGGTACAGGAGCCTATTAAACCCCAGTCAACATTTATTGGCCAGTCATTTTCCTTTGCTTTTACCGCCATTTCAGAAATTGGCGTTGCAAGATCCGGCGTAAAAGGTCCATTTAAATGAGGTTTTAATTCAGAAAGATTAATTTCAATTACCTCATCAAAATAGTGCTCCGGATTTACATATACTTCATCATCACCGGTAAGGTGTTCTCTTACCTCATTCGCAGCCTGGGCAACATCTGCTCTGTTTGTAGCATTCAGGTAACGCTCCATAGAATCGTCATATCCAAAAGTGGAAGTCGTTGCTCCTACTTCAGCTCCCATATTACAAATGGTTCCTTTTCCTGTACAGGACATAGAAGTGGCGCCTTCACCAAAATATTCAATAATTGCTCCTGTTCCACCTTTTACGGTAAGAATTCCTGCAACTTTTAAAATCACGTCTTTTGCAGAGGTCCATCCCGAAAGTTTTCCGGTTAGTTTCACCCCAATAAGTTTCGGAAATTTCAGCTCCCAGGCCATTCCGGCCATAACATCAACAGCATCTGCACCACCTACTCCAATGGCTACCATTCCCAGCCCACCGGCATTTACCGTATGAGAATCTGTTCCTATCATCATACCGCCAGGAAATGCGTAATTCTCCAAAACTACCTGATGAATAATACCTGCGCCTGGCTTCCAGAATCCTATTCCATATTTATTTGATACCGACTCAAGAAAATCAAAAACTTCAGAGCTGCTCTTATTGGCTGCCTGAAGATCTATTGCAGCGCCCATTTTTGCCTGAATAAGGTGATCACAATGAACTGTGGTTGGAACCGCTACCGTTTTCTTACCGGCCTGCATAAATTGCAACAAAGCCATTTGAGCAGTTGCATCCTGACAGGCAATCCTATCTGGTGCAAAATCTACATAATCCTTACCTCTGGTAAAGACCTCTTTGGTTTCTCCATCCCATAAATGAGAGTAAAGTATTTTTTCTGAAAGGGTTAAAGGTTTTCCAACAATTTCACGTGCTTTATTAACTCGGTCGGCCATTTGACTATAGACCTTTTTAATCATATCAATATCGTATGCCATATTTATAAGGGGTTTTTTGTTCTAAAAAAGTCTCGCAAAATTACGAATTTCGATCCGAAATTAAAAATCAGAACCATATTTCGGTATTTTGTAACAATAGTTTAAGACTAATCAATTCTGAGTATAGAATATTAGGTAAAAATCAAAATAACCTCCTTATTTTTAGAATTTGACAAAAGGAGAATGTTTTTAACAATTTATGAAGTTGGATTCCTGTAATTTTTTTGATAGATTTCTTCTAAAATAAATAGAAAACCGGAGAATGGGGAGATAACGGAAAGAGCGTATTCTTGTAATTATTGGTACTGATTAAATTTCTGAATTATTATAAAATGCTTCAGCTAAAAAAGCTTCCGGATGATTTGTTCTTCAGAAACTCCCTCTGCTTCAGCTTTATAATTTTTAATGATCCTGTGCCGAAGAATTCCAATAGCTACAGCCTGAATATTTTCAATATCGGGAGAGAATTTCCCATTGATTATAGCGTGTGCTTTTGCCGCTAAAACGAGATTTTGTGAAGCTCTTGGCCCAGCTCCCCAATCTACATAGTTTTTGATGATCTCTGGAGCGGTATTACCTTGCGGCCGGGTTTTCCCAACCAGGTTAACAGCGTATTGCACCACATTATCAGGCACCGGAACCCGGCGTATCAATTGCTGGATCTCAACAATGTCACTCGCAGTGAACATAGGATTCACCTGAACATCAAAACCAGAAGTCGTTTTCTTCACCACATCCACTTCTTCCTCAAAAGATGGATAATCCAAATGAATAGCGAACATAAATCTGTCCAGTTGAGCTTCCGGCAAGGGATAGGTTCCCTCCTGCTCAATAGGATTTTGGGTTGCCAGCACAAAATAAGGCTGACTTAATTTATAGTGATTTCCCGCAACCGTTACTGCCCGTTCCTGCATGGCCTCCAACATGGCCGCCTGGGTTTTTGGAGGAGTACGATTGATTTCATCTGCAAGGATGATATTTGCAAAAACCGGCCCTTTAATAAACTTAAAGTGTCGGTTTTCGTCTAAAATTTCTGATCCCAATATATCGCTCGGCATTAAATCCGGAGTGAATTGGATCCTTTTAAAATTGAGCCCTAAGGCCTGTGCGATTGTATTTACCATCAGGGTTTTTGCCAAACCCGGAACACCTATCAACAACGCATGACCGCCGGAATAGATGGAGAGTAAAATTTGATTCACCACTTCCTCCTGCCCAACAATTACTTTTGCAATTTCCTGCTTAAGCTGTTTGTGCTTTTCAACGAGAGATCCTACTGCGGCTACATCAGACATTTGAACTTCTTTATTTTTTTAACCAGTTACTACTATAATCACAATTACGGAATTTTCCGTTAATTTTTATATAGGTATCTGCAATTTTTTCTTCCATCCAATCTGAGATGACATTCAGTTGTTTTTGTCTTAATGCCAGGTCTTTGATCTTCATATAATCCTGTGCAAAATTGGCCTTGTGCTCTGGGTATCGTTTATTAACAGTGATCAATTTATAAAATAACCTCCCCGTTCTATCCTGTTCAGAAAGTATAAGTGAAACTTCTCCTTCTTCTAAATTGACCACCTGATCATAAATTTCGGGATCTATTTTGGTTAATTCAAACCTGGTATCGCCAGTGGTTGGGTTTATAAGTTTCCCTTTGTTTGCGGCAGTTTGTTCCTCATCTGAAAATTTTTCAGCCGCTTTTTCAAAGGTGATCTCCTTATTTACAATTTGAAATCTTATACTGTCAATTTCCTTTTTAGCGTTTTCTACAGTTGCACTTGTTACATCAGGAATTAACAGAATATGTCTTATTTCCAGATTTTGTCCAATAACCCGTTCCACCTTAATAATATGGTAACCAAACATGGAAGCAAAAGGCTCACTTACTTCACCTTCCTGCAAACTAAATGCGGTATCTTTAAAGTCCTTATCCAGCCCATCTTTACGCGTAATTATCATTTTTCCGCCATCTGCCGCCGATCCTGGATCTTGTGAATAAAGCACCGCTTTTGTAGAAAAACTGGCTCCATTATCAATAACATCATCCCGAAAATCATTCAGTCGGTCTATAACTTTTTGCTTCTCAGTCTGAGGGATCTCAGGTTTAATAACTATTTGGGCTATTTCCACCTCGTCTCCAAAAAACGGCCGCTCTTCTTCCGGGATGTTCTCAAAATAAGCTCTTACTTCATCCGGAGTGATTTCTACATCTTCAACGATTTTTTGTTGCATTCTTGTTGATAATTCCCGTTGCTTATTGATATCAAATAATTCCTTTCTAAAACCATCCTCAGAATCTCTTTTATAAAAATTCAGCACCTTTTCGATAGAACCAATTTGCCCTACCATTTGAGATATCTGCTGGTCTACCATATTTCCTATCTCGGCATCGGCAACAATAATACTATCCTGAATGGCATGATGTGCATAAAGTTTATTTTCCAGCAAACTACCGGCTAACTGGCAGTCGGTAACATCGGCAGTAGAAACCCCCTGGCTTTTAAGATCTTTGTACATAAGTTCTATATCGCTGTCTAAAACTACAAAGCCTCCAACCACGGCTGCGATCCCATCCACTTTAACCCTTTCCCCTTTTCCGGGAAGAACTTTAACTTCTGCTATTTCAGTTTTAGGTTGTATTGCCGTACTATCTGTTACAATAACCTCCTGGGCAAATCCAGAATTTCCCAGGGCAAATACCATAAATAAAACAGCGGTGCTGTTAATTATAAATTTCAAATGTTTTGTTTTCAATTGCATCTCTTGTTATATCTTTTTCTAATTCTTTAACCAAATCGGCTTTTCGCCTGTTAAGGATGATCTGCTTGATCGTGGAAGTAGCATATTCCAGGGGAGCCTGATCATTTCTTAACAAAACATCGTTTACATACACCAAATATACTTCTAATGAATCTTCGAGCTGAAGAAAATTGGATTTTTTTAATAATTGGGATTTGTTCCCATCGTTTAAAGGGCCAATTCTGTCATAAACCGAACGGGTGCTTACCCAAACAGAATCATTAAAAGAATATCCCTTAAACTGAAGGGCTGTTTTATCCAGATCTATTTTATCCTCTTCATTAAACCGGACGAACTTCTTCTTCATTTCCTGAAAATCAAGGCTGTTCTTATCAAGATTTATAAATCGCAATTTCACCAAATCTTCATTCAACCTGAAATTTTCCAGGTGTTCCTGATAATAGCTTTCGATTTCATCCTGATTAAATGAAGTATCAAGTTGCTTTGCTACCAAAGCATCGGCATAGGCTTTTGTATACAGTTCATTTTTATAATTTTTTACCAGTTCATCAAACTCCTGTTGTTGGGTCTGACTCAAATTATACCTGGCCTTATCTATCAATAATTGCTGAGTGGCCCAGCGGGTAATAAAATTGGAAACTATGAGGGTGCTATCTTCAGGCGAGGTATCTTCACCAATTAATGCCTGGATATCTTCTTTGTAAAGATAACTTTCATTTACCCTGGCCACGATTTCACGTTCCTCCGGTTCTTTAAAATATTCGCAACCTGAAAAAAATAAAGGTATAACCAGGGGTATTATAAATTTAAATTGAAAGTTTCCCATTAAATCGATAAAATTAAAACTATTCGCGAATGCTTATAAAAACCTAAACAGCTAATAGTGCGGCAAAAATAAGAATTCCTTAACCTCCCACAAATTATAAGCTTAAACGATTTCAAATTAAAGAAATTATAAAAAGTCTTAAATTTCTTAACTACCTTGGATCTTAACAAAAATGGAACCATTATGAAGTACAGTCATGAAATTATTATCCAGCTTCCCAGGGAAGAAGTAATAAGCAAAATGGAAAACCCAGAAAACTTTAAATTTTGGCAAAAAGGCTTTATTTCCTATCAACACATTTCCGGAAATCCAGGTGAAGAAGGGGCTTGCAGCAAACTTGCTTATAATATGAACGGACGGGAAATTGAAATGATTGAAACTATTATCAAAAGTAACCTTCCAAAAGAGCTTCATACAACCTATGAAACAAAAGGGGTTTATAATATTCAGAAAAATTATTTCGAAGAGGAATCCAACACTTCAACCCGCTGGGTCTCCTATAGTGAATTCCGGTTTTCAGGGTTTATGAAATTAATAGGAAAATTAATGCCCGGAACTTTTAAAAAACAATCCTTTCAATTCATGAAAGATTTTAAAACTTTTGCCGAAGAAGGGAAAAGTGTAAAGTAACAATTAGAAAATATGGAAAGACAAATAAAACTAATATGGGATTTTAGAGGACCAGGCGCTAACAAAACCGCTGAACATCACGAAATTCATTTAAAGGATTTTATAAAAACTGAAGGATTGGATCTGCTTAGCATCACCGGAACAGAGCAAATTTCAGAGATGCATTCTTCAGCTTTTTGGGTGGTGCCGGAAAATGATATGAAAAAATATAGAGACATTTTAAAACCTCATCGCGCTACCTTATATACCTAATATACCTAAAATTTATTTTTTCAATAAAAAATCTTCTGTTTATTTAATTTGCTCTTATATATTTGCTGAAAATCAAACAAACATGAAAAATATTATTTTAGTACTTGCAATTCTTATTACAGGAACTTCTTTACATGCACAAACAAAGGTAGGCACTATAGATGCAGATTTCATCCTACAACAAATGCCGGAAATGGTGCAGGTTCAGGAAGACATGAAAACCTACAATACAGAGCTTCAGGAGAATTTACAATCCACAATAAAGAACTATGAAGAATTGGTTGCCGCTTACCAGGCAAACGTTGCTACATTTACTGAAGAAGAAAAGAAAAGCAAAGAAGATGAAATTATAACTCTTGAAAATGAAATTAAAAATTTCAGACAAAAAGCTTCAGTCCTTATGCAAATGAGAAATAATGAACTTACCCAACCACTCTATTTGCAAATTGATGAGGCGATGAAAGCTATCATATCGGAACAAGGTTATACCCAAATTTTAAACACAAGTGCAAACGGACTTGCCTATGCCGATGAAAAATATGATATTACGGAGTCTGTGATGAAAAAAATGGGTATAACCGTAAAAGAATAACTACCTACACATAACTGAAAAGCCGGTAAAAGAAATTTCCTTTACCGGCTTTTTTTATGTTTACAAAATTTTATCTGCTGTAATTTGGTGATTCATTGGTGATCGCCACATCATGCGGATGACTTTCATGAATTCCGGAAGAGGTAATTTTAATAAACTTCCCCTTTTCCTGAAGTGTTGCGATGTCTTTTGCTCCGCAGTACCCCATTCCGGCTCTTAATCCGCCAATAAACTGAAATATGCTTTCTTCCAGGTCTCCCTTATAAGGTACCCTTCCAACAATTCCTTCGGGAACCAGTTTCCTGATATCATCTTCCACATCCTGAAAATACCTGTCTTTAGAACCTTGTTTCATCGCCTCTACAGATCCCATTCCCCGATAGGATTTAAATTTTCTTCCTTCAAAAATTATAGTTTCACCGGGGGATTCTTTAGTTCCGGCAAGAAGGGATCCCAACATCACACAATCTGCACCGGCAGCGATGGCTTTGGGAATATCTCCTGTGTACCGAATTCCTCCATCGGCAATTACAGGAACGCCACTACCCTTAATTGCGGCTGCAACTTCCAATACCGCAGAGAACTGAGGGAAACCTACCCCGGCAACAACCCTGGTGGTACAAATTGAACCCGGTCCTATCCCTACTTTTACAGCATCGGCTCCTGCTTCCACCAAATATTTGGCTGCTGCCCCGGTAGCAATATTTCCAACAATTACATCAAGATCCGGGAACTTTGATTTTATTTTTTTTAATACCTCAACCACTCCTTTGGTATGGCCGTGGGCTGTATCGATTACTACGGCATCTACACCGGCGATTACTAGAGCCGAAGCCCGCTCAACGATATCGGCAGTAACTCCAAGTGCTGCAGCTACGCGTAATCTTCCGTATGAATCTTTATTGGCTACCGGCTTTTGGGTAAGTTTGGTAATATCCCTGAAGGTTATTAATCCTACAAGTACATCTTCAGAATTTACTACCGGAAGCTTTTCAATTTTATATTGCTGAAGGATTCCTTCAGCCTCTTCAAGAGAAGTACCTTCAGAAACCGTTACCAGGTTTTTTGAAGTCATAACTTCAGAAATAGGCCTGTTGCTTTCTTTTTCAAAACGTAAATCCCTGTTGGTAACTATTCCAAGTAATTTCCCGTCTTTATCAATAATTGGAATTCCTCCAATACTGTGCTCCTTCATATTGCTTTTGGCATCCTGCACAGTAGCAGTAATTGGCAGCGTTACCGGATCTATGATCATTCCGCTTTCTGCACGTTTTACCTTTCGCACTTTCATGGCCTGTTCTTCAATAGACATGTTTTTATGCAAAACACCAATTCCACCTTCCCGCGCCATGGCAATCGCCATTTTACTCTCGGTCACTGTATCCATAGCTGCGGATACAATTGGAACATTAATAGGAATATTTCTTGTGAATTTGGAACGAATACTTACTTCCCTGGGCAATATTTCAGAATAGGCCGGAACCAATAATACGTCATCGTAAGTTAGTGCTTCCCCTAAAATTTTGGATTCATGTGCAATCATAGCAATTAAAGATTTAATTGCGTGCAAATATACAAAAATTAATGCAATTGCGGAACTTACTTTTCAATTCAATTAATCTGATTAGCTATTGAACTCCAAAACATCTTTGGAATTGAAACCTATCATAATGAGATCGGCTACATTCCTGTCTTTGGTGAGTACCGAAATTTTCTGACCGCTGTCAAGCTTCAGCAATAACTGGGTGTCATGGCCTAAAAACGTTCTTTTTATCACCCGGGCATGGGTCACATGTTCACATTCTTCATTAATGGCAAAATTCTCATTTCGAATGGCGTGAGAACATGCAGGATTAAGTGGACACTGAAATGCCGACTGAAGTTCATTACTTAGCTGAATTGTGTTTCCAAACAAGGAAGCCACATAAATGGAATTTGGTTTTGTATATAAGTTTGCCGCCTCATCCTTCTGAATTAATTCACCATTCTGAAGGATTAGAATCTCATCTGCCACAGCTAATGCATCCTGAGTGTCATGAGTGACAAAAATGGCAGTAACCCCGGTTGCTTTAACAATTTCGAAAATCTCATTTCGAAGCTGCATCCTCAACATCGCATCCAGATTGCTGAAAGGTTCGTCTAAAATAAGCAAAGAAGGATTTGGTGCCAACGCTCTGGCCAATGCAACCCGTTGCTGTTGCCCTCCGGAAAGCTGATGCGGATAGCGATCTTTCATTCCTCCCAAACCTACAAGATCTAAGACTTCCTGGGCCCTTTCGTTTTTATTTTTATCCTTTGAAATTCCATAAAGGACATTTTTAAATAATGTCATGTGAGGAAAGAGTGCATAATCCTGAAATACAAGACCTACTTTACGTTTTTCCGGTGGCACGAAATTATTCAGGGAAGAAACCGTTTCCCCATTAAGCCTAATAATCCCCGCTTCTGGTGTCTCCAAACCTGCGATAAGCCGAACCAAAGTCGTTTTACCGCTTCCGCTTTCTCCAACCAAAGCACAAACATCTCCTTCTTTTAGATGAAAAGAAACATTCTTCAATGCAAAACTTTTTCCTTTGTCAAAGCTTTTTGAAAGCGATTCGATCTCGAGCATAAACAACTATTATTTAATAAGTAATCTATTCAAAAATATAACAGGAAGCATCACGGTAACTATAATAAATAAGGACGGAATAGCGGCTTCCATAACCATTTCGTCGCTCGCATATTCATATGCTTTCACCGCGAGCGTATTCACATGAAAGGGTTTGAGAATTAATGTTAAAGGTAATTCTTTTAAAACATCAACAAACACAAGGATAAATGCACTTGCAATTCCTGTTCTTATAAGCGGAAATTCTATCTTAAAAAAAGTACGGAGGTTTCCTACTCCCAGCATATTGGAGGAATCGGGAATGGCATTGCTCACCTTAAGCGCTGTAGACTCTATAGGGTTGTAAGCCACCGCAAGAAAACGCACCACATATGCGTAAATAAGGGCTACAAGAGTTCCTGTAAGAATGAGCCCCATTTCAACATTAAATAGATAATCCATTACGTCTATAAGCCATCTATCGATAAAAATTGTTGGGATCATGATTCCTATTGCAACCACAGCACCCGGAATGGCATATCCCAGAATACCCAGTTTGGCTATATTTTTAATGAAGCCAAGTCGGCTCCATTTGGAGAAAAATATTAAAATTACAGCGATTATCACAGATACCAATGCGGTTAAAAATGCGATTCCAAAACTTTGAACCGAAATCGTAAGGAAAGAAAGATTAAAAACGTTTTCATAGGTAAGCGTTGCCCAATAGATCAATTGGGCAACAGGAAGTAAAAATCCAAGTAGAACAGGCAGTAAAACCACTAAAAAAATGACGAGTTGCATTTTTGAACTTACCTTTTTCCTGTTAAGGCGCATATTGTTATCCCGATTGCTGTTGAAACGCAATTTTCTCCTCTGAAATTTTTCAAGAAGAATTAAACTGAAAACTATCACTATTAAAAGCGCTGAAAGATACACGGCGGTTTCCGGTTCTTCAAGTGAAAACCAGGATCTAAAAATCCCTGTGGTAAAAGTATTCACTCCAAAATATTTTGCAGCACCGTAATCATTTAAAACTTCCATCAATACCAGGATGAGTCCCGCTACAATTGCGGGCCTGGCCATTGGAAGCATTAATTTAAAGAAAGTTTTTACCGGCCCCACGCCAAGCATTTCTGATGCTTCCATAAGATTATTGGCCTGGTTTAAAAAAAAGGCTCTTGAACTAACATAAACATACGGAAAAAGGGATATTCCAAGAACAAAGGCCAAACCGCTCCTGTTCATAATATCAAACCGAACAAATTCCAATCCTGCAGCTTCCAGAATTAACTGAAGTGTCCCGCCGTAATCAAAGATACCGGCATAAGCATAGGCAACAATATACCCCGGAATAGCAAGGGGTAGAATAAGCAACCATTCCATTTGTTTTCTTAAAGGAAATTCAAATCTTGCCACAAGCCAGGCTGTTGAAACACCAAAAAGCAACACAATTGCGCCACAAGCAAATATAAGAAACAGAGAATTTCCAATATAATCCAGAAGCAAATTGTCCACAATATGGCCCCAGGTCTCTCCGGGACCAGAGAAAAGTTTAACACCTATGGAAACAATAGGCAAAACAATTAGAAACAGTATAAGTAAAGTGAGTATGGCCCACTTATTACTATCCCGCTTTAATCGTTGTAGTCTATATTTAAAAGAAAAAATGTTTTTACTTCCAGCCTGCTTCATCAAAAATCAATACCGCTTTTTTGTTGAACTCACCAAGTTTGGAGAGCCTTAAAGAATCTTCTTTAAATTCACCCCATTCCTGCAAAAGTGGTGCTGGTTTAACAATTGGATTTACCGGATATTCATAATTTGAATTGGCAAATACTTCCTGTGCCTCCTTGGAAATAAGGAATTCTATAAATTTAATCGCATTCTCTTTATTTGGAGCATAACGTGCAACTCCCGCTCCGCTCACATTGATATGAGCCCCACGTCCATTCTGATTTGGGAAAAATATTCCAACAGCTTCTGCCGCCTTAACCTCTTCCGGGTTTTCTGAATTTAGCATATTCCCAATATAATACGTGTTTACGATAGCAATATCTCCTTCCCCTCCCACAACGGCTTTAACCTGATCGCGGTCGTTCCCTTTTGGGCTACGGGCCATATTTTCAACAATTGACTCTGTCCAATTCCTGGCTTCATCCTCCCCGTTATTCACAATAAGTGAAGCAAGAAGCGATTGATTGTAAATATTTTCGGAAGAACGAATAAGTATCCTCCCCTTCCATTTATCCATTGCAAGATCTTCATAGGTAGAGAGATCGCTACTGTCTACCCTGTCCTTTGCATATACCATAATCCGCGCTCTTTTAGTTAAACCAAACCAATAATTTTCAAAATCTTTCAGGTGAGGTGCAATGATTCGGTTTAAGATATCCGACTCAATAGGTTGCAATAAATTTTGATCCTTTGCGCGGGTTAACCTTCCCGCATCCACAGTTATCAATACATCTGCCGGAGATTGAGCTCCTTCTATTGACATTTTTTGAATCAACTCATCTGCACTGGCATTAATTACATTAACCTTTATACGAGTGGTTTCTTCAAATTGTTTAAATAAAGCCTGATCGGCGGCATAATGCCTGTGGGTGTAAACATTCACTACATTGTCTTCACCTTCTAATGATGTTCCTGTTTTATTGTTGTCATTTTTACAGGCACTAAATGCTACAAGTGCAATTAAAAATATAACCTTTTTCATTTTCTTGTTTTTTTTAGAAACGCAAATATAACTATTTAGAATAGGTTTAAATTAAAAAATCTAAATAATGACCGCAAAAATGTAATTTTTAAAAAGTTTTTTTCCTGTAAGAAAATTTGAATAAGATGCTACAAGCCCAATAGTACTCAACAAAACATAAAATTCATCCCTAATCCTTTAATTATGAAATAGTTTCTATTTTTTATTTAAATTAAGTCTAAATAAGCTTGCCTGAAACCTAAAAGCGATTTACTTTTGCGCCGTTATCTAAAATCAATCTAAATTAAAATTTTCAAAACAAGAACTATGAGACGATTTTTATTCGTTGCCATTTTAGGAATGGCATCAATCACTATCCAGGCACAAGAACAAACAGTTAAAAAAGCTAAAGATTCTGTTGAAACCTTAAATGAGGTGATTATTTCCGCGAAAGTTCTTTTAGGTGGTAAATTTGAAGCAGAAAACCGAACCGGTTCTGCATATTACCTTTCTTCTAAAGAATTAAAAGAACACCGATATACAAACATAAATCGCATTCTAAGCCAGGTTCCCGGGGTAAATTTTTACGAAGAGGATGGATTTGGACTTCGTCCCAACATAAGCTTAAGAGGAACCTCTCCAGAGCGCAGTTCGAAGATAACCCTGATGGAAGACGGAGTATTAATCGCGCCGGCACCTTACAGTGCTCCTGCGGCCTATTATTTCCCTTCGGTAGCCAGAATGGAAGCCGTAGAGATTTTAAAGGGAAGCAGTCAGGTGCAATACGGCCCGAATACCACCGGAGGTGCTATCAATTTTATTTCCTCACAAATTCCAACAGATTTTTCCGGTTCCCTGTTTGCTAATTATGGAAGTTTTAATACCTCTAACCTGCACGCAAAAGCGGGGAATTCCCATAAAAACATTGGATATCTTGTCGAATATCAAAATTATAGTTCCGATGGATTTAAAGACCTGGATTCTGGCGGGGATACCGGATTTAATAAGGACGATATCGTAGCAAAATTCAGGGTAAACACAAATCCTGATGCTAAATTTGGACAAGCCTTAGAATTGAAATTTCAATATTCAGATGAAACCTCTGATGAAACTTATTTGGGTTTAACCGAAAATGATTTCAAAGAAAATCCCTTCAGAAGGTATTCAGGTTCACAAAAAGACCAGATGAATGCAGATCACCTTCAATTTATGGCTACCCATACCATGAATTTCGGTGATTATTTCAGAGTAACCACAAGCGGATATTTAAATAATTTCAGCCGGAACTGGTATAAATTAAATGATGTTGTTTCTTCTTCAGAAGGAAAAGTGGGTATTTCCAGCCTTCTTGATAATCCATTAAATTTCCCGGATGCATTTGACATAGTTACCGGGCAAATCAATTCCGGAGCAAATGCGCTGAATGTAAAAAATAACAACAGGGAATATGTTTCTAAAGGTGTCCAAACCAAATTGGATTACCACTGGATGGCCGGAAATGTGTTTCACGATATTGAAGTTGGTTTTAGGTATCATTATGATGAGGAAGATCGTTTCCAGTGGGTTGATGCTTACAACATGAATAATGGAATTATGAATTTAACCACTGCAGGAACTCCCGGAACGGATGCAAACAGGATAAGTAATGCAAAAGCATTTGCTACTTTTGCGATGTATAAAATAAAATTTGATAACTGGACATTCACCCCAGGAATTCGCTATGAAAACATCACTTTAGGTCAGGAAGATTTTGGTAAAAATGATGTAAACCGCTCTGGAGCAGATCTAAAAACGAAAGAGAATAAGGTGGATATATTTATCCCGGGTATTGGATTTAACTACAGGTTTGACAACAGAGTTTCTGTATTTGGAGGGGTTCATAAGGGTTTCTCACCTCCAGGAAACAGCACGGGTGAAGATCCTGAAGAGAGTATTAATTATGAGCTTGGTTCCAGATTCAATATCGCCGGTTTGAAAGGAGAACTGGTAGGTTTTTATAATGATTACAGCAACCTTTTGGGAAGTGACCTTGCAGCGACAGGTGGAACGGGGACTTTGGAACAGTTCAATGCTGGAGAAGTAGAGGTTAAAGGAATTGAATTTCTTTTGAATTATGATCTTTTAGAAAGAAGTAGCAGCCAGTTTAGATTGCCATTGAATTTCACCTACACTTATACACATACAGAGTTTCAAAACAACTTTGCAAGTGGAGAGGGCATTTGGGGAGAAATTAATGCAGGGGATGAAATACCCTATATTCCAAATCATCAGTTCAATGCAGGAATTGGATTGGAGCATTCAAAATTCAGTGTGAATTTAAACGGAAGATATATGGGGGAATTCAGGACTATGGCAGGAAGCGGTGCTGTCCCTGATGACCAACGCGTTGATTCCAATTTCATCCTCGATGTTGCAGCAAAATATCATCTAACCTCAAAGCTAAGCCTTTCCGGAAATGTGATAAATGCCCTGGATAATGAATATGCAGTGGCAAGAGTACCCTCAGGATTAAGACCCGGACATCCTTTTGGAGCATATCTTGGATTAAACTTTCAATTTTAAATATTCGCTAATAAAGAGTTTATAAAGTCAAAAAAGCCACGGATTTCAAGATGAAATCCGTGGCTTTTTTGACTTTATTACTTAATAATTTTAGTTCGCGCTTATAGGTTTGAACTAATGATAGGCACCAAATATTTTGGTAGCCTCATTATAAGCCGATTCGAAACTGGTCATTTTAATGTTGGTTTCTGCCTTTTTGGAAGTGAAATAAGAAACCATTTTTTCGGTAGGCATGTTGCCGGTCAATTCATCTTTTGCCATAGGACAACCTCCAAACCCCTGGATTGCGCCATCATATCTCCGGCAGCCCGCTTTATAAGCAGCATCTATTTTTTCGTGCCAGGTGGTTGGTGTAGTATGCAAATGTGCACCAAATTCGATTTCAGGATATTTTGGGATCAAATTTGAAAAAAGGTAATGAATTACCTCCGGGGTTGAACTCCCTATAGTATCTGAAAGCGATAATATCTTCACTCCCATTCCGGATAATTTTTCTGTCCATTCCCCAACTATTTCAACACTCCATGGATCTCCGTACGGATTCCCAAATCCCATGGAAAGATAGGCCACCACTTCTTTTTCATTTGCATTTGCAATGTCAAGGATCTCCTGAAGCGTTTCAACCGATTCTGCTATTGTTTTATGCGTGTTCCGCATCTGAAAATTTTCAGAAATAGAAAATGGATACCCCAAATAGTGAATTTCAGGATGTTGTGCAGCGTCCTGGGCTCCCCGTGTATTTGCTATAATGGCTAAAAGTTTGCTTTGAGTAGCCAAAAGATTAAGACCTGCAAGCACCTCTGCAGTATCTGCCATTTGCGGGATCGCCTTGGGGGAAACAAAACTTCCAAAATCTATGGTATCAAATCCACATCTTAAAATGGCCTGGATAAATTGTATTTTCTTCTGGGTAGGAATAAAGGTTTTAATGCCTTGCATAGCATCTCTGGGGCATTCTATAAGCTTGATTTTATCCATAGCTCCAAAGATAGTAAAAGCCCCCTAACCCCCAAAGGGGAAGTAATGCTCTA
This sequence comes from Gillisia xinjiangensis, assembly GCF_046298265.1. Taxonomy (NCBI): domain Bacteria; kingdom Pseudomonadati; phylum Bacteroidota; class Flavobacteriia; order Flavobacteriales; family Flavobacteriaceae; genus Gillisia; species Gillisia xinjiangensis. Next base: position 41,585 of record NZ_JBKAHK010000010.1, read on the forward strand.
TCCTTAATAAAAGGTTCTAAAGAAAATATTATTTCATGTGCCTTTAAGGAAGCAAAATAAAAATCCCAATCCCTACAAAAACAACAATCTGAATCCATTTTAATACCATTCCTGACGAAGGATGTTTATTAAGAAATAGTGAAATTTTCCCGGCGAGAATGGCAACAAGTCCAAATATGATAATGGTTTGTAGCATAAACAACAGCCCCAAAACATAAAACTGAAAAACGGTATTTCCTTCCGGATCCCATAAAAACCCAGGAAAAAATGCCAGGAAGAAAATAGTAACTTTTGGATTAAGCACATTCATAATAAATCCCTGCTTAAACAAATGCCGTTTTTTGTCAACTACAACCGATTTGGATGTTAGTGAAAATCCGGAATCGCTTCTAAAGACCCTAAAAGCGAGGTAAAACAAGTATAAGGCTCCAAAAATTTTAATCAACAGGAATAAGGTTTCCGATTGTTTTATAATCGCCGAAACTCCAAAAGCCACCAAACTAGTATGCACTATTATTCCAGAGGCTAAGCCTAAAGTTGTAATTATTCCTGCCTTTTTGCCTTTGGACATTCCTTGCACCAACACAAACACTATATCGGGACCGGGGGAAAGTGTTAGTAAGATGGAGGCCGTTAAAAAGGGAATAAGCTGTTCTAGCATTCAGGTGGTGATTGTGATTTAAGAGTTAGCAAAACTTTGATCTCTGAATTTTGAAAATTATAAATTTCAATTCTTTTCCTCCAGAATTTTCTTATTTATTTTCCTTATCAAGCCAGGTCCTTCATAAATAAATCCGGTATATAGCTGGACGAGGCTTGCACCGGCATTTAGCTTTTCAATGGCATCTTCTGCGGAATGTATCCCTCCTACTCCAATAATAGGAAAAGCTTTACCGCTTTTTTCTGAAAGGAATTTGATCACCTGGGTGGCACGGTTTTTTAAAGGTTTGCCGCTTAATCCACCCATTTCATTTTTGTTACCGGACTTCAATCCTTCCCGGGAAATGGTAGTATTTGTTGCGATTACTCCGGCGATACGGGTTTCCTTAATAATATCAATGATATCAAGAAGTTGGGAATCGGTAAGATCGGGTGCGATTTTAAGCAGGATTGGCTTTTGAACTTTCATCTCCATATTCCTGTTCTGAAGGGTATTCAAAAGATCTGTAAGGGGTTTTTTATCCTGAAGCTCTCTTAAATTAGGAGTATTTGGCGAACTTACATTCACCACAAAATAATCTACAAAGTCGAACAGGGCATTAAAACAAATGAGATAATCGTTTACTGCTTCCTCATTCGGAGTGATCTTGTTTTTCCCGATGTTTCCGCCTATCAATACATTTTTATTGGATCGCAGTCTGGCGACAGCGGCTTCTACACCTTCATTATTGAAACCCATCCTGTTGATAATGGCTTCGTCTTCCTTTAATCTAAACAATCTTTTCTTTTCATTTCCGGGTTGTGGTTTTGGAGTTACCGTTCCAATTTCTACAAACCCAAAACCCAATGCATCCAACTCATTAAAAAGCCTGGCATCTTTATCGAAGCCGGCAGCCAGACCTACCGGATTTTTAAATTTTAATCCGAAAACCTCCCGTTCCAGGCGTATATCTTCCATACGGAATTGTTTTTTTATCAATACGGAAATACCCGGGATTTTAAAAAGAATCCTTAATAGGTCGAAGGTGAAATAGTGAACTTTTTCGGGATCAAATTTAAAAAATAATGGCCTGATCAAAGATTTATACATACAACTGGAATTTCTACAAAAATAGATTAATTTAGGAAATGAGATTCTTTTAAACCTGTGGATTAAATTTAATGCCTCATTGATGGTCTAACCCGCCTGACGGATGGGCAAGTTCCCCGAGGTTTTTGATTTAAACAAAAAAAGGGCAGTCCGAAGACTGCCCTTTTAATATATTATATTTTTATTATTTAAGTGTAAAACTCACTCTTGCGAATAAGAATCTTCCACCTATTCCAAATTGTTGCGCTCTTCTGGACCAATCGAACCTACCATCACTTCGGTTATTGAATTCAGCAGCAGCTCTATCAGGATATATATCCAGGATATTATTTGCTCCTACGGTTAAAGTTAGAGCATCGGTAGCTTTATATCCAACAGAAAGGTCGGTGACAATTTTATTAGAAAAAACCTGCTGATTTTCACGCGTTGTAACAGCTTCGGTTACTTCCCCAAAGTACACATTCCTTAAAAACACATTATATTTCCCTGCAAAGAGATTATTAGTAAGGTTCACCTTGGTTCTTGGAACGGCCTCTTCCAAATATACCCGGCTGTCTTCAGGAAAATAAATTCCTACTTTTCCGGCACGCTCTAATTGGGGTGAAGCCTTAATATCTCCCACCTGTTTGGTTTTAGAAAAAGTTCCCGCAAGATCTGATTTCAAACGAAAGCCATTTCCAAAAATGGCATTATGGGTTAGCACTACATCAATTCCCTTGGATTCTGTATCTATGGCATTGGCAAAAAAGGAAGCAGCTGTAGCATTTGCCTGAGATAATAAAATATCCAGTTCTGTTCCTGTCCCGGGTCCTTGAAATTGCCCGGTATAAACCACCCTGTCATCTATGGCAACAAAGTACCCATCGGCAGTCAGGGAAAGATTAGCATCAGGAATTTTAGCGGTAAATCCAAGACTTACACTTTTAGATGTTTCTTCTTTTAACTGTGGGATACCTAAAAGTTGTGCAGGTCTACTATCGTTAGCAAACGTACCTACTTCCTGAGGATTCCCCTCGTTATCAAAAATTGTAGAGGTTGAATTAAAGTTTAACTGGTGTAAGGATGGAGCCCTAAACCCTGTGTTTACAGCACCTCTTATATTGATATTATCGTTTAATTTATAGCGGGAAGACACTTTGAAATTTATGGTTGATCCAAAATCGGAATAGTCTTCAAACCGGGTTGCGAACGTAAGTAAAAATTGCTCGGTTAGATCGGCTTCAACATCAAAATAACCGGCAATACTGCTGCGTTCACGGGCGAGTTCATTTTTAGGGCTAAATCCAGGAAAAACCTGGGATCCTCCGGGCCTGGAATTTCCAAAGAAATCCTTGGCCGGAACCTGGTCTGAACGTGTAATTACATCGCCTTGCTCTGTATATTGCTCATAGGAAGCTCTTTCTCCAGCTACGATATCATATTTTTCCATTCGATATTCCGCACCGAACGCAATATTGACACCTTCAAATAAATCCTGATAAAAATTTGAGATATCAAGGTTTGTGGTGTTTTGGGCAAAAGAGAAGCCACCGGCATCAAAAGTTGTAGGACTGGCCTTTTGCAATGATGCGTTGGAGGTATTAGAGATCATATAAAGAAATTCGTTTTTTCCATAAGTGTTGCTAAAATCAAGATTCCAGTCTCCTATCATGCCTTTAATCCCTGCCGCAAGTGATTGGTCGTTTATTTTGGAATTGATCTCCGGTAAAAAACCATCTATAAATATGGGGGTATAGGTCCTGCTCTGGTTTGGTAATCTATAGAAACCGGCAGAATTCCCTGTTCTGGAACTTATTCCCGCAAAGGAATAAATCTCAGTACCGGCATCATCTAAAGGCAATGAGAAATTTGCGAAAAACCTACCACCTCGAAGTGCAGATTGCCCTACTCTCATATTGTAGTCACTCCTATCCTGGCCTCTTGCATTCAGCTCCGCTTCTGTAAAATCTGCGCCCAATAATCCTTGCAAGGCCGCTCTATCTGGTGCATTATTTATGTCATCTCTAAATTCGGAGCTAAAATAAGCCACATTTTGAGCAAATTGCTGAATTTGAGTGTTTGTTAAGGATGAAATATCTGCTCCTGAAGCCGCAGCAACTCTTTCTATTCCATTATAGGCATTAAAAATAGATCCTTCCCATTCCTTCATCCGGCTGTAATCTTCCCTGAAATCAAAATCTCCGGCAAAATTTATAAATCCGCCATTATCACCTAACGGAATTCCATAACTTGCAGCCACGTTTACCGTTTCTCCATCTACCCCGCCGGTTTGGTCGTTGGCATTTTTAGAAAAATTGGCTCCCGTTGTAACATCAAAATTTAGTTCATTTACATCGTTTTTCAAAACAATATTGATCACTCCCGCGATAGCATCAGATCCATATTGAGCTGCTGCCCCATCCCTTAAAACTTCTATTCTGGAAATAGCGGCAGCAGGAATGGCATTTAAATCGGTTCCTACACTTCCTCTACCAAAAGTTCCATTCACGTTTACCAAAGAAGAATTATGTCTTCTCTTTCCATTGATAAGAACCAAGACCTGATCTGGTCCAAGTCCTCTAAGGGAGGCCGGATCTATATGATCTGTACCATCGGAAATGGTTTGTGTATTGGATGAAAATGAAGGTGCCACATAATTCAACATCTGATTCAGGTTTACCTGTGGTACAGCCGAGGATAATTCTTTTATATCAAGAACATCAATAGGCACGGTAGATTCTACTACGGTTCGGTTCATATTTCTGGACCCGATCAAAACCACCTCACTTAATGCCATTCCGGAAACCATAGTTACATTAATTTCGGCACGATCTATAACAACTTCCCTGGCATCATATCCCACAAATGAAAACACAAGGGTTTGTCCTAAATTTGCCTCCAGGGAATAGTTTCCATCAAAATCTGTTATAGTTCCCTTGTTGGTGCCTTTTATAGCTACAGAGACCCCCGGAAGTAGTTGAGATTGCTCATCTATCACAGTTCCAGAGACTTGCTGGATTTGGCCCTGAGCGTGCCATCCAACAAACAATAAGCAGATCATTACGTAAAAATTCTTCATAACTTTACATTTTTTAAATTAGTTGTGCTAAAGCTAACTTAAAATTATGTGAAAAAACTATCTACAAACCCAAAAATCGGTTGTAAATAGCTTTTTTTGTGATTCTTACAATATAAACTAGTAAAAAATTAGAATATGATATCCAAGGATGCACTCATAAAACGATTTGTTAGCTATGTTAAAATCGACACTCAAAGCGATCCTGATTCTGAAGAAACCCCAAGCACAAAAAAACAATGGATCCTGGCTAATCAACTTGCGGAGGAGTTAAAACAAATAGGAATGCAGGATGTTGATATAGATGACAATGCTTATATCATGGCCACATTACCTGCCAATATTGCTCATGAGGTCCCCGTTATTGGGTTTATTTCGCATTTTGATACTTCCCCAGATTTTTCCGGAACTGATGTGAATCCGCAAATAATAAAAAATTATGACGGAAAGGATATTGTACTTAACAAAGAACTGGATATTGTGCTTTCTCCCGATTATTTTGAAGATCTTTTGCAATACAAAGGACAAACCCTAATAACAACAGATGGCACAACGCTTCTGGGAGCCGATGATAAGGCAGGAATTACAGAAATCATCTCGGCGATGGAATACCTCATCAATAATCCGCAGATCCCGCACGGTAAAATAAGGGTAGGATTTACCCCAGACGAGGAAATAGGGAGAGGGGCTCATAAATTTGATGTGGAGAAATTTGGAGCAAAATGGGCCTATACCATGGATGGAAGCCAGGTTGGTGAACTGGAATTTGAAAATTTTAATGCCGCATCTGCGAAAATTTATATAAAAGGTAAAATGGTTCATCCAGGATATGCCAAGGATAAAATGATTAATAGCATGTACATCGCACAGGATTTTATCAACTCTTTACCCAGATTGGAAACACCTGAACACACGGAAGGCAGGCAAGGATTCTTTCACCTTTCTGATATACACGGCGATGTAGAAGAAACAAAACTGGAATACATCATAAGGGATCACGATAAAGACCATTTTGAAGCCAGAAAAGAGATGATCCAGAATCTTACTTCAGAAATCAATTCACAGCACGAGAGAGAAGTTATTAAAATTGAGATCAAAGATCAGTATTCCAATATGAGGGAAATGGTGGAACCGGTGATGCACATTGTGGATATTGCTGAAGAAGCCATGAAAGCATTAAATATTATACCTATCATAAAGCCTATTCGCGGTGGAACAGATGGAGCGCAACTCAGCTATATGGGCCTTCCCTGTCCTAATATTTTTGCCGGCGGACATAATTTTCACGGGAGATATGAGTATGTTCCTGTCGAGAGCATTCAAAAAGCTGTTGCTGTAATTGTTAAAATAGCAGAGATCACTTCTGAAAAATATAAGAAACGATAAAATGGCTGAAATCAACACAGTAGATCAATACATTAATGCACATTCCGCCTGGACTGTTCAACTGAAGCTGCTTAGACAATTACTAAACTCCTTTCCATTAACCGAAACGATCAAATGGGGAGGTCCTGTATACACCCTGGAGGGGAAAAATCTAATAGGAATGGGGGCATTTAAAAATCATTATGCATTATGGTTGTTTCAGGGAGCATTGCTGCAAAACAATACAGAATTGCTGGGAAATGCGCAGGAAGGCAAAACCAGTGCGCTTCGACAAATTAGATTTGATAAGGATTCTGATATTCAAATTGAAGTACTTTCCAAATATATCAGCGAAAGCATTGAACTCTCTAAAGAAGGGAAGATTATAAAACTAAATCTAAAAAGGAGCTCATCATTCCTTCACAACTAACAGATCAATTTGATATAGACAAGGATTTAAGAAATGCATTTTCTGGCCTAAGCCCCGGAAAGCAAAGAGAATATTCAGAATATATTATAGAGGCAAAGAGGGATGAAACCAAGCAAAAACGAATTGAAAAAATAATTCCAATGATTAAGGTTGGTATGGGTTTAAACGATAAATATAAAAATTGTTAAAAGGAAAAAGGGACGAAATTTATCGTCCCTTTTTCCTTTTATAATAAATCTTTTATCTAGAAATAGCAGTTTCCACCTCTTCTTCTCCTATCCTTATTTGCAGTATCGAATAATTTTACCGTTAAACTTACAATTATTTGATCAAGCCTGGCGTCTTCTATTACCGCTCTGTTCATTACCGGAACATCAAAATCAGCGCTGTTGGACTCAAAATCGATTGTGCCCTGACTTTCTTTTGATGACAAAGAACGGTCATAACGAACATCCAGACCGAAACTTCCAAATTGCACTTTCGCACCAATTTGGGCAGAGAAAGGGGTGTTTTGAACCACTACCTGAGGTGGATCATTTAACGGTTCTAATCTTTCAATTGTTGCATCCATTATATTTTTATATGCAGCACCAGCATAAATGTCAAGAGGACCAAAAATATTATACCCCACCAAGACGGGAACACTTAATTCCTCCACTTCATATAATGTTGGCCCCTGGGGAAAATCAAATCTTGATTCCAGTTTTGAATAAACGATCTCTGGCCTGATAAAGAACTTACCGAAATTTATTTGAGTCCAAATTCCTCCATGAAAACCAATTTCACCCTCTGCCGTGAAAGTTGCGCTTGTATATTCGGCCGGAATACCTGAATCAATCCCTGTAATTTCTCCTCCGTATGTCTTATTGATTCCTCCTTTTAAACCTATAGAAAATTCCTGAGCATGTAGTAGAGAAACATTAACAGCAATGTAGCATATAAGGAGGGGTAGCAATTTTTTATTCATAAATGGAATTTTTCAAATCGATGACTGGGGTAAATATATTATTTTAAAAAATAAATCAAGGGTGTTTCCTAAGCTTTTAACGCCTGTTAATCAAAAAAATTATATTGAATAGATTCAATTTGTATAATTAAAAAAAAGATTGCCTTAAATGTCTTGATTAATTGCCACTATTACGGAGTTTCCGAATTAGTATACCATTTCAGGTTTAATCTCAAAAAATGAGTCTAAACAAAATAGTACAAACAATTTACAATCACATTTAAAACAACCTTTTAAGTTGTAAAGATTCTATTATTAATGAACTATAATAGCATCTGGCTCACCATCAGGATCATTATTAACAAACCCGCCCGTACTGGCAGCACCTAATAATAAGACACCTGCAGCATGTGGAGAAGCCATTGAAGTACCACTTATTGTATTATAACCTCCATCTTTCCAGGTAGATTTTACAGATACACCCGGAGCTGCATAATCCACGGGAGGATTCCCATAATTTGAGAAACTAGCCCAATTATCACTTGAATTCATTGCCGAAATAGTGACAATATTAGTTCCGTTAACTCTTGCCGGTGAACTGTTATTAGCATCAGTACTTTCGTTTCCAGCCGCTAAAGCAAATTTAATTCCTTTATTAGAAGCTGCAAGAACCGCATCATCCAAAGCCTGAGAAACAGGGCCTCCTAAACTCAAATTCGCTACATCTCCGCTATTTCCATTTGCACCTACATGATCTACACCTGCAATTACACCAGAATATGAACCGCTTCCGCGACTATCCAAAACCTTTACAGGGATTACAGTAGCACCAGGCGCAACACCTATTACTCCAAAATCATTATTGATTGCGGCTATAGTACCTGCAACGTGAGTTCCATGTCCATTACCATCGTCTGCAGATTTTGCGTCCCGACCGGAAGTGAAAGCATTAAAACCTCTGGAAGCATCTACGTTAAGATCTGCGTGATCCAGGTCTATTCCAGTATCAACAACCCAGGCAACAGATGTACCTGTATAGTTAGCAACTCCGTTCACACGTGTAATACCATATGGAGTCTCCTGCGTGCCGGTTTCTCCGCCACCGCCGCCACCGCCATCACAAGGACCACCGTTTGGAGTTCCACAGGGAGGAGCGAACATTACTATCCTATCCTGTTCAATGTATTTTACTTCTTTTTTTCCTCTTAATTGCTCCACCTGAGCTTTTGATAGTTTTAAGGTGGCTCCATTTACCGTTCTACTGTAAACATTTACAATTTCAGCATTCGAAATTGAAGCGTCTGCAAGGATTCTTTTGGTTTGTTGTGCCATAGCTTCCTGAGCTTTTGCATAATTTTCAGGATATTTGGATCCTACATCTTCAATCTCGTTGTCGCGGTAAACTACAATATACTGGCCATCTATAGCCTGAGAATCAAAATTGGAATCAAGCTCTGTAAAGGCTGCTTCTTCCTGAGATTTTTTTTCATCCTGCGTACAGGAGAAAAGAAATGCAGAGGCCACTATTGCAGCAGCACCCATTTTTAAGTTTAATTTTAACATCATAAAATAAGTTTTAGTTAAATTGTTTATTGTTTCTCAAATCTAAACTTAAATATGACATAATAATAATCACCAGAACCTATTTATATAATCGTACTCTAAAATCTTGTAAGAAAATCCCTGCTATCCAAAATATACTGTACCTTACAAAAGATATGTTAAAGTTTAGTTTAAATCTAATTTTTCAACATTCAGTAAGAAAAAAACTATTCGTATTCAATTATTTTTTGGGGCAGAAAAGTTATTGTCCTCCTGTTTCCTCATTCAAAAAACGAAAATCGGTTTAAAAAGCAGGCTTTTTAAACCGATTTTTTGACTTTAACTATGCCTGCCGGAAGTAGAATAATTCGCTACAGCCTAAGCATTATATTTTTCCAAAAGCTTTTGAAACTTCTTATCGTAGAAAATATTTTTTAACTTGAAGTTGGGATTACGACTATTGGTGAATTATTTCACCGTCCCATTCGGCTATCCCACCCATCAAATTATAAGCATTCTCAATTCCTTGTTGATTCATAAGCGCACAAGCTTGGGCACTTCGGGCACCGGAGCGGCAATACACAAAATAGTTCTTGGATTTTTCCAGCTTCCCAAGCTCATCTATAAATTTCTGCCCTTTGTATATATCCAAATTGGTGGCTTCTGGAATATAGCCTTCAATAAATTCTTCTTCTGTTCTTACATCCAATATACAGGCATTTTCATCTTTTTTCAAAGATTCTTTCCATTGTTCCTGAGTTAGATTTTTCATAATGTGACTTTAAAATGTTCAATGATTTTTAATAATGGTAAATATAAGGCAATCCAACTTTGGAAGAAATCCAAAAAATAGTTAAAAATAGATCGGGTTAAGGAAAATTAATCACCTTGAAGCAAGCTCACAATATATCTATTGAGAAAAATCCCACTGAATCTAAAAAAAGCTTCCTTAAAACCAAACATTGATATTGTATTCCCTACTTATTATGAAAATCTAAAATTTAACAAAACTTTAAAGTCACATCAAATTAAACATAGTATATTTGTTTATACAAATGTTGTATGTACAAATGAATATTGAAAATCAAATAAAAACCTCCGGCCGGCTGCCTGCCTCAAAAAGGTTGCTTATTAGTTTGCTTTACACAGCCAACCAGATAAATGATCAGATTGGGGAAACCTTAAAACCATTCGACATCAGCATTCCGCAATTTAATGTATTGAGAATATTAAGAGGTCAAAAAGGAAAGCCTGCCAATCTTAGCACAATACAGGAACGAATGGTGAGCAAGATGAGTAATACGACCAGGCTGGTGGATAAATTAATCCTGAAAGAACTTGTAGAACGGGTGATTTGCGAGGAAAACAGGCGTAAGGTTGAAATAACTATTACACAACAGGGGATGAATCTTTTAACCAAAATAGATCCAGTGGTAGACAATGCCGAAAAGGCAATTACCAATAAGCTACAACCTGATGAGATGGAAAAAATGACTGAGTTTCTGCAACAATTAAGACACTAAAGTAAGGAAGATCAACTTCCGCATGCCGTTTAAGTAAAAAAGAGTTATTTAATATTTTATAAACCATTAAAAGAGAATTATCATGAAAAACAGAATTTTAAAAGGTGCTGCTGCATCCTTAGTAATTTTAACAACTTTAGCCTTTACCTCTCTTAACAAAGAGGTCAACATTAAAGAAAGTAAAGTGACCTGGAAAGGTGAAAAAGTAACGGGTTCACATACTGGGACCATTCAGCTAAAGGAAGGACATTTTATAGTGGAAGACGGTAACCCAGTTGGTGGGGAATTTGTAATGGATATGACCTCACTAATAAGTACGGACCTTTCAGGAGAAAATAAAGGCAAACTTGAAGGTCATTTAAAGTCGGATGATTTTTTCGGAGTAGAAAAATATCCAACGTCCAAACTTGTAATAACCAGTATCTCTAAAAAAGCAGATGGAGTCTATGGAGCTGTTGGAGATTTAACTATTAAGAACAAAACAAACAAAGTAACTTTTGATCTTAACTGGAAAGAAAATTCTGCTTCTACCTCATTAAGTATTGACAGATCAAAATACGATGTGCGTTATGGATCTGGAAGTTTTTTCGACAATTTAGGAGATAAAACAATCTATGACAATTTTGATCTTGCTGTAGATTTAAAATTTTAAAACCCAAAAAACTTTTGTTATTTAAAATATCATAAGTATATTTGGCTAGATGAAAAATAATACAGTACATACCTGGTGGTGGAACAACTTACGTCAACACAACGTGAAGTAACACTGCACTCGTATAAAATAATATACAAAGGCTTGTCTCACGACAAGCCTTTTTTCATTCCATAAATCAGAAAAATGTATCAATTAACCACCACTTTTAAAAAACTTCTTGCAGATACCATCACTCCGGTAAGTGTCTACCTCAAAATCAGGGACAAGTACCCTAATAGTCTGCTTTTGGAGAGCAGTGATTACCATGCAAGTGACAATAGTTTTTCATACATCTGTTGCAATCCAATCGCTTCGATTAAAATTGAAAATGAAATTATTACAGAGTCTTTTCCTGACGGAAGTATCCAAAAGACCAAAATTTCTTCTGAAATAAATATTCCCAACAAGATTCAGGAATTTTCAAAGCGATTTAAAACCGAAAATTCAGGTTTCAAATTTATAAACAATGGACTTTTTGGGTACATCGCGTATGATGGAGTGAAATATTTTGAAAATATTAAAATCGAAAAAAAGACAGGAGATCTTCAAATTCCGGATATTTATTATGCTGTATATCAAAACATCATTGCGGTAAATCATTTTAATAACGAAGCTTATATTTTTGATCACACATACGATTCCAAAAACAGACTCGCGGAAATAGAACAATTGCTGAAGGTGAAGAATTTTGCCACCTATAATTTCAAAAGACAACAAGAACCGGTTTCAAATTTAACGGATAAAGAATTCAAAGAAAATGTGAAACTGGGCAAAAACCATTGTCAGCGCGGAGATGTATTTCAACTCGTGTTGTCCCGAAGGTTTTCCCAGGCTTTTAAAGGGGATGAATTCAATGTGTACCGGGCATTGAGAAATGTAAACCCCTCCCCCTACCTATTCTATTTTGATTATGGAAATTTCAAGATCTTCGGAAGTTCTCCCGAAGCGCAATTGGTGGTAAAAGGCGATCAGGCAGAAATACATCCTATTGCAGGCACCTTTAAACGCACCGGAAATGATGAACAGGATGCTGAACTCGCAAAAGAACTTTCATCAGATAAAAAGGAAAATGCAGAACATGTCATGCTTGTGGACCTGGCCAGAAATGACCTTAGCCGCCATAGCAGCCATGTAAAAGTTGAAAAATACAAAGAGATCCAGTTTTTCTCTCATGTAATCCATCTCGTGAGCAAAGTAACGGGAACCAAGGATAAAAACACCGCTGCCATGCAGGTTGTAGCCGATACTTTTCCCGCCGGAACATTGAGCGGCGCGCCAAAACACAGCGCGATGAGCCTTATTGAAAAGTATGAAAATGTGAACCGAAGCGCGTATGGCGGGGCCATTGGATTTATGGATTTTGACGGAAATTTCAATCATGCCATCATCATCCGGTCTTTTGTGAGCAAAAACCATTATCTGCATTATCAGGCAGGGGCAGGAATTGTTTCAGAATCCAATGAAGATAACGAATTACAGGAAGTCTATAACAAATTAGGAGCTTTAACGAAAGCCCTGGAACTTGCAGAAGAAATATAATAAAGCCTTCTGCAGCGCCTCTAAATGAGGGAAATGATACGTGAAATTAAGTAGAAAGAAAAATGAATACTAAATCTAAAAAAATAGCATCTAAACCTCAGGTAAACCCGGTTAACGTGTTGGTGATAGATAATTACGATTCCTTTGTGTACAATCTTGTTCATTATCTTGAAGAATTCGATTGCGTGGTAACGGTGCGGAGAAATGATGAATTAGACCTGGAATTTGTTGAGCAATTTGACAAGATCCTGCTTTCTCCCGGTCCCGGGATTCCCGATGAAGCCGGACTTTTAAAAGCCATTGTAGAAAAATATGCGCCCACAAAAAGTATTTTAGGGGTTTGTCTTGGTCAACAGGCAATAGGTGAAGTTTTCGGCGGAAAACTCATCAACCTGGAATCGGTTTATCATGGAATCGCTACTTCCATAAAAACCACGGTAACCGACGAAGAATTATTCTACGGACTTGAAAGTGAATTTGAAGTAGGACGCTATCATTCCTGGGTAGTGGATCAAAACTTGCCCGATTGCCTTGAAGCCACTTCTTATGATGAAAAGGGACAGGTAATGTCCTTACGCCATCGGGAATATGATGTAAGAGGCGTTCAGTTTCACCCGGAATCGGTTTTAACACCAAATGGAAAAAAGATGATAGCGAATTGGATCAATACTCCTGCTCCAATGCCTTCACCACAAAAAGAAACTCAAAACCCTGAAGCAAAAACCAGAATCAAATAAAAAAACTGCCTCATTAAGGCGTTCACCAAAAGGAATCCGAAGAAAACTTATATGAAACAATTACTCAACAGGCTCATCAACCACGAAACCATCTCAAAAGAAGAGGCCCGGGAAGCTTTGGTCAATATTTCCAACGGAGAATATAACGAAAGTCAAATCGCTGCATTTTTAACGGTTTATATGATGCGAAGCATCACTATAGAAGAACTTGAAGGTTTCCGGGATGCCCTTTTAGACCTTTGTCTAGCGATAGATCTTAGTCCTTATAACCCGATAGATCTGTGCGGTACAGGAGGTGACGGAAAAGACACTTTTAATATTTCTACGGTTTCATCCTTTATAACTGCCGGGGCAGGAATTCATGTTGCAAAGCACGGAAATTATGGAGTTTCCTCGATTAGCGGAAGCTCAAATGTGATGGAACATTTAGGCATTAAATTCAGCAGTGACCGGGATTTTTTGGAAAAAAGTATCGACCAGGCAGGAATTTGTGTTTTGCACGCTCCCCTATTCCATCCTGCGATGAAAAATGTTGCTCCTATTAGAAAATCCCTGGCGGTCAAGACCTTTTTTAATATGCTTGGACCTATGGTAAATCCAGCTTTTCCTAAAAATCAGCTGGTGGGTGTTTTCAGTTTGGAGCTCGCAAGGATGTATGGATATCTTTATCAGAATACCGATAAGAATTTCACCATTTTACACGCATTGGACGGCTATGATGAAATTTCCTTAACGGGAGCAACAAAAACCATTTCGAATACTACGGAAGGGATTTTGGAGGCATCCGATTTTGGATTGGAACCACTTAAAGAATTTGAGATCGCAGGTGGAGATTCCATAGCAGCTTCCGCTGAAATATTTCTAAATATCTTAAATGGAAAAGGAACACAAGCCCAGCAAAATGTAGTTTGCGCAAATGCGGGAATGGCAATAGCAACGGCAAAAAACCTGTCTCCAAAAGAGGGATTTGAAAAGGCAAAAGAATCGCTGCTTTCGGGAAAAGCACTGAAGGCCTTAAAAAAACTACAGGATTTGAGTAAATAAGGAGTTTAAACAGATTTGAGAGTCGGAAAAACAACCAGCTTATATGAATATTTTAGATAAAATTATAGCCGATAAATATAAAGAGGTTGCCCTAAAAAAGCAATTGATCTCCTCTAGGTATCTATCCCAATATCCACTTTTTGACCGGGAAACAATTTCGTTGGCTACCGCTTTAAAAAACAGCAACACCGGTATTATTGCAGAACACAAACGACGATCTCCTTCCAAAGCTGTTATCAATCAGGATTTGAATGTTCAGGATGTTGCTACGGGATATGAAGATGCAGGTGTTTGTGGAATGTCGGTTCTTACTGATGGTAAATATTTCGGCGGATCGCTGGACGACCTTATTCTATCAAGGGCCGCTGTAAGAATGCCTTTGTTAAGAAAGGAATTTATCATCGACGAATATCAAATTCTGGAAGCAAAAGCTCACGGAGCAGATGTGATCTTATTGATAGCTGCGGTTTTGAGCAGAAAACAAATAAAGAATTTATCGCAATTTGCCAAGGGTTTAAATCTGGATGTATTACTGGAAGTCCATGATTTGGAGGAACTTGAGAAATCGCTGATGCCAAGTCTTGATATGCTGGGCGTAAACAACAGGAATTTGAAGACTTTCCAGGTGAGTACGGCTATAAGCAAGGAACTTTCAGAAAAGATACCAAATGAATTTGTAAAAGTTTCAGAAAGCGGAATTAGCAGTGTAGAGGCGATAAAAGATTTAAAAAATTATGGATTTCAGGGATTTTTGATCGGTGAAAATTTCATGAAAACAAATGATCCTGGAAAAAGTGCTTCGGCATTTATAAATGATTTAAATTCTTAATAAATCAGAATGAACGATACAAAATCCAGCGCGATAAAGAGACCTAAACTAAAAGTATGCGGGATGAAATTTCAGGAAAATATTCTGGAAATTGCTTCCTTAAAACCGGATTACATGGGTTTTATCTTCTATGGAAAATCTCCAAGGAATTTTGAAAATGAAATCCCGGAAATTTCTTCAGAAACAAAGAAAACGGGGGTTTTTGTAAATGCTTCTGCCAATTTTATTTTGGAAAAAGCAAGTCGGTATAATTTACATGCTATTCAGCTGCACGGAGAGGAAAATCCGCAGTTTTGCACTCAATTAAGAACGGAATTAAAGAAAATTCAAGAAACTTCAGAAGTGGAGATCATCAAGGTTTTTTCTGTAAATGATGAATTCGATTTTGAGGTCCTATTCCCATATGAAGATGAGGTTGATTACTTTTTGTTTGATACCAAAGGAAAAAACAAAGGCGGAAATGGCATAGCTTTTAACTGGGATATTTTAAAGGCATACCCTTCAGAAAAACCCTTTTTCCTATCCGGAGGAATAGGGATTGAAGAGCTGGTAAGCATTAAATCCCTGATTGCTGAATTTCGAAAAAAAGGAAAACAGGATTTGCTATATGCCATCGACGTAAACAGCAAGTTTGAAATTGAGCCGGGAGTTAAAAACATGGAAGTTTTAGCGAAATTTCAGAAAAACCTAAAATTTCTATCATCAGATCTTTTGGATTTTGGTGGTTAAAAAAACACCGGTTGATTTTAAACGCTAATGTTTTTAACAGCAAAGCACACAAAGAAAAAAAACACAAAAGGCACAAAGAAAAAACAATTTCTGAAACTGAATTTAAAAATAAGAAAGGGAACACTTATTAAAAGTACCTAAAGCGATTGCAAGGCTTTGAGATCTTTGCGAAAACTTAGCGCACTTTGTGATTAAAAGTAAAAAGTATATAAAACTATAAAATTAAAAACTGATTAAAATGACATATCAGGCAAACGAAAAAGGATATTACGGGGATTTTGGAGGAGCTTATATTCCCGAAATGCTCTATCCGAATGTTGAGGAATTACGTTCCCAATATCTGGATATTATGAAGGAGGAATCCTTTCAGAAAGAATTCAACTTTTTATTGAAAGAATATGTGGGGAGACCTACCCCGCTTTATTTTGCGGAGCGATTCAGCAATAAATACAAGACCAAAGTATATTTAAAACGCGAGGATCTTTGTCACACCGGCGCTCATAAAATCAATAATACGGTAGGGCAGATTTTAATGGCAAAACGCCTTGGCAAAACCCGGATCATTGCTGAAACCGGCGCAGGACAACATGGGGTAGCGACAGCGACAGTTTGTGCTTTGATGGGAATTGAATGTATTGTTTACATGGGAGAGGTGGATATTGAACGGCAAGCTCCCAATGTAGCCAGAATGAAAATGCTTGGAGCAACTGTGGTTCCCGCAAAATCGGGCAGCAAAACTTTAAAGGACGCCACGAATGAGGCGATTAGAGACTGGATCAATAATCCTGTAAATACGCATTACATCATAGGATCTGTGGTTGGACCTCATCCTTATCCGGATATGGTTGCCAGGTTTCAGGCGGTGATCTCGGCTGAGATAAAAGTCCAGTTGAAGGAAAAGGAGAACCGTGAAAATCCGGATTATATCGTTGCCTGCGTTGGTGGCGGGAGCAATGCTGCCGGAGCTTATTTTCATTACCTGGATAATCCTGAAGTAGGAATTATTGCGGTAGAAGCAGCAGGGAAAGGAATTTATACCGGCGAAAGCGCTGCAACCTCAGCATTGGGTAAAGAAGGGATAATTCATGGCAGCAAGACCTTATTGATGCAAACCGATGATGGACAAATCACCGAGCCTTATTCAATTTCGGCAGGATTGGATTATCCTGGAGTAGGGCCTATGCACGCCAATTTATTTAGAACCGGCCGCGGGGAATTTATTTCCATAACCGATGATGCCGCGATGCAGGCAGGAATTGAACTGGCCAAACTGGAAGGAATTATTCCCGCCATTGAAACCGCACACGCCCTGGCGATTTTTAAAGATCGGAAATTTAAAGAAGATGATATTGTGGTTGTCAATCTTTCAGGCCGGGGAGATAAAGACCTGAGCACCTATATCGATTATTTTAATTTATAAAAAATCTATTTTTAACAGACCTCACAGGTTTTTAAAACCTGTGAGGTCCAGTCAAACACTGTAAAATGAACCGAATAATTCAAAAATTAAAGGAAACCGACCAATCTGAAAATAAGCAGAAAAAACTGCTTTCCATCTATTTTACCGCCGGCTATCCAAAATTAGAGGATACCATAAAGATTATAAAAGATCTGGAAACAAGCGGGGTTGACTTTTTAGAAATTGGACTTCCCTTCAGCGATCCTTTGGCAGATGGCCCAACGATTCAGGAAAGTTCTACGCAAGCTTTAAAAAACGGAATGACTACCAATAAGCTTTTTGACCAATTAAAGGATATTCGGGAAACGGTTAAAATACCTTTGATCATTATGGGGTATTTCAATCCGATGCTTCAATTTGGGGTGGAGAAATTCTGCCAGAAATGTCAGAAAGCTGGGATAGATGGATTGATAATTCCAGATCTTCCCGTAGACGTTTATAATGAGGAATATAAAGCGATTTTTGAAAAATATAGACTTCTCAATATTTTCCTTATTACACCTCAAACTTCAGAAGAACGAATCCGGTTCATAGATTCTGTTTCCGGCGGATTCATTTATATGGTGAGCAGTGCCAGTGTAACAGGCTCCACAAAGGGATTTGGTGAAGACACCAAAGCATATTTTAAACGAATTGCAGCGATGAATTTAAAAAATCCACAAATTATAGGATTTGGGATAAATGATAAGGAAACTTTTAATCAGGCGACAGAATTTGCTGCCGGAGCCATAATAGGCAGCGCTTTTGTTAATTATATAACGGCATACGGAACCAATAAAACCGCATCCTTTATTAAAGAAATACGAGACTTTTAACCAAATTCTAACATCCCATTAATAGAGTTTTTCTCTATTATTCTGTATTTTTCCTGTGAATATTAAAATCAGCAACCATGGAAAAGAAATTTGAAAGAAAGGAAAAACAAAAAAATCCTACTAATCCTACCGGAGATAGAAATCAAAAAACCAACAAATTTGATATTGATGAAAAAACCATCAAAAAACAGCAAAATAAAAAATAAGAATGGGAAGAGGAGATAAGAAAACCAAACGAGGGAAAATAGCTATTGGAACCCATGGTAGACTTAGGCCAAAACGTAAAAAATTTAAAATTAAGCCTACCACCATGGCCCAGCAGGATCAAAAAGAATTAAAATAATTTAGAAATATCCCTTATATTGAAGCACCCTGAAATCAATGGTATTGAATTCAGGGTGCTTCTTTTTTAAACTTTTATAGGATTCCATGCTTCCTATCGCCCGGTTTGCAGATCCGGAAGGAGCGGTTAATGAAACGGTTGTTATAAACCTCTCATCCAGCAAAAACTGATGCTCCCGTGGAACTTCACTGGAGATCACTTTTAATTTAATGTCTTCCTGTATTTCCTTTAAATGTTTTCTGAAAAAATATTCCGGTCCGTTTTTACTATTCCCTCCTGTAAAAAGCAATGTTTCAATTTTTGGATAATTCCGAAGGATTTGAATCATATTCCGGAGTTCCGGATGCTGCATTCCAATATCGGAAGCATCTATCTTGGCACGTTTGCTGCTATCAAGCATATCACATATCCCAATTCCCCTTCTTCTTAAAAAATTTTCGCGCTGCTCAATGGCTTCCGCTGTATTTTCGTATTTCAGGTTTAGATCAAATAACTTATCCAGCACCAGCCAAAGCAAGCCATCCCTGCTTCCATAGCAAAAATCAACATCTCCTTCTTTCAACAAGCCGGTCGTAAATCTTGGTGGTGGAAGTGTTCCTACAATTAATTTTGTTGCATTTTCAGGAATAAAAGGACCATAAGGATGGATGTGGTAAAAAAGCTTTTTATTATCCTCTTTATTTGACTCCATGCTTTCAATTTGTCAGAATTACTTCATAGTAACAATAAGGTCTTCTGAAAAAACCATTTCTCCCTGAGGCAAAATAATTTTATCTATTTCCCCTTGAGCATTGGAGGTGATTGTGGTTTCCATCTTCATTGCTTCAATTATAAACAATGGTTCATTTTTATCGACTTTTTGTCCCTTTTTAACCAAAATAGAAGATAAGGAACCCTGAAGCGGAGCACCAATTTCCTTCGGATTTGTTTTATCTGCTTTTTGATGAACAAGCTTTTCCACCTTGATCGATTTATCCTGAATTTTCACTGCCCGGGTTTGCCCGTTCACCTTGAAATATGCATCAACCATTCCATCGCTGTTAGGTTCACTTACTGACATCAACTGGATCAATAAGGTTTTCCCCTTATCCATTTCAACGATAATCTCTTCTCCGGGATCCATTCCGTAAAAGAAATTTTTGGTAGGAATATTTACGACATTTCCGTACTCCTTATGATGGTTATAGGCATCTGTAAAGACCTTTGGATATAACTTATAGGAAAGAAAATCGGTCATATCCAGTTTTCTACCCATGGCTTCTTTAAAGGTTTTATCAAATTCAGCAAATTCAGCTTCAAAATCTATAGGTTCCATATGAGCATTTGGCCTGTTGGTATAGGGCTTTTCATCTTTTAGAATGATCTTCTGAATTTTTTCGGGGAAACCACCTACGGGTTGCCCCAGGTCTCCGCGAAAGAAACTTTTTACCGAAGCAGGAAAGGACATTTCTTCTCCCCGTTCCAGAACATCTGCTATGCTATAATTATTACTAACCAGATATTGAGCCATATCCCCTACCACTTTTGAGCTTGGTGTTACTTTTATAATATCTCCAAAAAGGTCATTTACCTGGGAATACATATCGGTAATTTCATTAAATCTGTCGGCTAAACCAAGGGATTCTGCTTGTGGTTTCAGGTTGGAATACTGTCCTCCCGGAATTTCATGTTTGTAAACATCGGCAGTACCGGCTTTAAGTCCGCTTTCAAAAGGATAGTAATAATTGCGGACAGATTCCCAGTAATGAGAATACTCATTCAGCTTATCCATATCAAATTCGGGACTTCTACTCTGAAATTTCATCATTTCCACGATGGAATTAAAATTAGGTTGTGATGTAAGTCCGGACAGACCTCCCAGGGCTACATCTACAACATCTACGCCTGCTTCAATAGCCTTTAAGTAGGTTGCAGCTTGGATGGAAGAGGTATCATGTGTATGCAGGTGAATTGGAATGTTGATCCTGGATTTCAGAGCATGGATCAGCTCCTCTGCCGCATAAGGTTTTAAAATTCCCGCCATATCTTTTATTCCCAGGATATGTGCCCCGGCATCCTCCATTTGCTTGGCGAGATTTACATAATATTCAATAGTGTATTTGGTTTGTTTGGTATCCAGAATATCTCCGGTATAACAAATGGAAGCCTCTGCAAGACCCGAAGTATTTTCCCGAACATATTTTATACAAGGTTCTATGGATTCCATCCAGTTAAGTGAATCGAAAATCCTGAAAACATCCACTCCGTTCTCCCAGGCTTCGGTCACAAAACGCTCTATTAGATTATCCGGATATGCGGTATAACCCACTCCGTTTGAACCTCGTAAAAGCATTTGTAAAAGCACGTTTGGCATAGCTTTTCTAAGCAATTGCAAACGTTCCCATGGATTTTCCTTTAAAAACCTAAGACAAACATCAAAGGTGGCACCACCCCAAACTTCCATACTGAACACGTTGGGATGATTTTTGGCAAAGCCTTCTGCCACTTTCATCATATCATAGGTTCGCATGCGTGTTGCCAGCAAACTTTGATGGGCATCCCGCATTGTGGTATCCGTAAATTTAATTTCATTTTGATGCCTTAACCATCTTGAAAATTTCTCAGGTCCCAATTCGGTGAGCCTATCCTTGGTGCCTTTTGGATAGTTCCCATATTCATCAAATTTAGGAACATGAGGAAGTATGAATTTTTTGGAGCGATCTATTTCCTTTACATCCGGATTTCCGTTTACAGTGATATCTCCAAGGAATTTAACCAGCTTGGTTGCACGGTTGCGACTTGGCTTTATTATAAATAAATCCGGGTTAT
This sequence comes from Gillisia xinjiangensis, assembly GCF_046298265.1. Lineage (NCBI taxonomy): Bacteria > Pseudomonadati > Bacteroidota > Flavobacteriia > Flavobacteriales > Flavobacteriaceae > Gillisia > Gillisia xinjiangensis. Next base: position 63,193 of record NZ_JBKAHK010000010.1, read on the forward strand.
CTTTTATGAAGTTTACGGTAACCTTTCCTTCCCTGAATTTCTCATGCTGAAGAATATTATCGAGAAATGCCATATTGGTCTTTACTCCACGTACCCTGAATTCGGCCAGGGTACGACGCATTTTTCTACAGGCACCGTCTAAAGTCCGGCTGCTTGCTGAAACTTTTACCAGCATAGAATCAAAGAATGGTGAAATGGTAACACCCTGATAAACACTCCCGGCATCCAGCCTTATTCCAAAACCGGAAGCACTTCTATAAGTGGTAATGGTTCCATAATCCGGTTTAAAATCATTTTCCGGATCTTCTGTTGTAATTCTGCACTGAAGGGCAAATCCATTTATCTTAAGACTTTCCTGCCCGTGGATTTTGATTTGGTCATCACTTAATTTATAACCGCCGGCTATGAATATCTGGGCTTTTACAAGATCGATCCCGGTAACAATTTCAGTTACTGTGTGTTCAACCTGTATCCTTGGATTTACTTCAATAAAATATATTTCCCCATCTTCTACAAGAAATTCCACCGTTCCAATATTGTTATATTTTACGGCCTTGCAGATGTCCAGCGCATATTTATATAACTTATCCTTAATTTCCTCACCCAAACCAAGGGAAGGAGCAAATTCTATAACCTTTTGATAGCGTCTTTGAACAGAACAATCCCTTTCAAAAAGATGAACCATATCACCATGGTTATCGGCCACTATCTGGATTTCTATATGTTTGGGATTTTCAACGAATTTTTCGATAAAAACCGTGTCATCTCCAAAAGCATTCCCGGCTTCCCTTTTTGATTCGGGAAAAGCCGATTTTAACTGTTTTTCATCTCTAATCACCCGCATTCCGCGTCCACCTCCACCGGAAGCAGCTTTTAACATCAATGGATAGCCAATGCGATTTGCCTCTTCAACGGCAATTTCGACAGAAGTCAGTTCTCTTTTATTGCTTTCAATTACCGGAACATTGCTCGCCACTGCAACTTCTTTGGCCTTAACTTTATCGCCCAGAGATTTTAAAACGCTTACTTTTGGTCCTATAAAGATGATTCCATTTTCCTCACATTGTTTGGCAAATTCAGCATTTTCTGAAAGGAAACCGTAGCCCGGGTGAATGGCATCCACTCCATTGTTTTTAGCAACCTGAATGATTGCTTTAATATTCAAATAAGGTTTGAGAGGATCGTTGTTCTCCCCAATTTGATAAGATTCATCGGCTTTATAGCGATGCAGGGAATACCTGTCTTCAAAGGTATAGATCCCTACGGTTTTTAATCCTATCTCCGTACAGGCGCGAAAAATTCTGATCGCTATTTCTCCCCTGTTTGCTACTAATACCTTTTTAATATCCATTTGATCTTATTATTTTTATTAAAGCCTTTTTTTTCGTTTTGAAAGTTATTAAATAAATGATGGTTGTAAAAGACTTTAAAATATGATTGTGGTTAATACTTAGTTAAAATAAAAAAAGCTGCCAATGGCAGCCCTCTAAGGTATGATTTTCTGTTTAATTATGCTATCTGATAAATACAAATTCATCAGGTTTTTTAGAATCCGGCTCACTATATCGATATTGTTCATAATTAAATCCTTTTAATTCTTCAACGGTATTAACATCTTCATCAATTATATAGCGAACCATTGCTCCACGCGCTTTTTTCGCAAAAAAACTAATGATCTTTAATTTCCCGTTTTTAAGATCCTTGAAGACAGGTGTAATTACCGGGACTTTTAATTTTTTTGTATCTACGGCTTTAAAATATTCGTTGCTGGCAAGATTTATAAACAGCTCATCTTCCTTCAGTTCATTATTAAGGGAATCGGTGATTTTTTTTTGCCAGACCTCATATAAATTATCTTTTCGCTCTATCCTTATTGAAGTTCCCATTTCCAACCTGTAAGGCTGTATGAGATCCAAAGGTTTTAAAATCCCATACATTCCAGATAAAATCCTGAGGGAATCCTGTAAACGATCCAATTTATCTACCGGGATGGTATACGCATTTAAACCAGAATATACATCGCCATCAAAAGCATATATGGCGGGACGGGAATTATCTTTGGTATGAGTTTCTTCAAACTCTTTATACCGTATGTAATTAAGATCGGCTAATTTGTCGCTAATGCTCATCAACTCCCCGATCTCTTCTTTGGTCATTCTGGAAAGCTTCCGGTTTATTTTGGCCGTGGTATTAAGAAACGCAGGTTGCGTTCCACGGGAAGTAGGAAGTTCACTTTTAAAATCAAGACTTTTGGCCGGGGATAAGACTATTTTCATATGCTTATAATATTGTTTTTGCGGACATATTTAACATCCATATAATAATTTTTCTATGTGCGAAATTTTATTCTAATGGATGTTTCATTGTTTGTATATTTTTCTGCTGAAAAGTTCAAGTATCCCACGAAAATAATAAGAAGCATCATGCTTTTAGATGCTTAACGGTATTTATTGCCAATAGCATTATTGAGGGTTTTTATTTGCGTGAGCGATTGAGGCATTGTTGGAGCTCTCCCGGTTTTTTTTCCCGGGAAGCGACTGCCGAAAGCGCGACCCCTTTTGGGGGCACGCCCTATTCGTCTATAAAATCCTTTTGATTTTTAGAATATTTACGCCATTTCTCTATACAATCTTCCATATCCTGGGGCAAGTTGGTGTCAAAACTCATCCATTCCTTGGTAACAGGATGGGTGAAACCAAGGGTTTTTGCGTGCAATGCCTGCCGGGGAAGTATTTTAAAACAGTTGTCTACAAACTGCTTGTATTTTGTAAAAGTAGTACCCTTGAGGATTTTTTCTCCTCCATAGCGTTCGTCATTGAACAAGGTGTGGCCAATATGTTTTAAATGCACCCGGATTTGATGTGTCCTTCCGGTTTCCAGCTTACAGGAAACCAGGGTAACATATCCAAAACGCTCCAATACTTTATAATGCGTAACTGCAGGTTTCCCCTGTTCATTATCATCCTCAAGATACACTGTATTCTGAAGTCTGTTTTTGGGATGCCTGCCAATATTTCCTTCAATGGTGCCTTCGTCCTCCTCCATATTTCCCCAAACCAGTGCGATATATTCCCTGGAGCTGGTTTTCTTAAAAAACTGTTTGGAAAGATGTGTCATCGCGGTTTCGGTCTTTGCAATTACCAATAAACCTGAAGTGTCCTTATCTATCCTGTGCACAAGGCCAGGACGTTCACTGCTGTTGTTAGGCAGATTATCTATATGAAAAATGAGCGCATTTATAAGCGTTCCACTGTAATTCCCATGTCCCGGGTGCACCACCATACCGGCGGTTTTATTTACCACAAGCAAAGATTCATCTTCATAAACAATGTCCAGCGGAATATCCTCCGGTGTAAGCAAAAATTCATACGGAGGATGTTCAAATAACACCTGTACCACATCCCCTGGTTTTACTTTGTAATTTGACTTTACTGGAATTCCGTTAACGTGGATATTCCCATCTTTTGCTGCCTTCTGGATCTTACTCCTGGTAGCATTTTCGATGTAATTCATCAAATATTTATCTACACGCAGGGGTTGCTGACCTTTATCTGCCGTAAATTTATGGTGTTCGTAAAGTTCATCATCCTGAATTTCCAATTCAGGATCAATATTAGAATTCGTCATTATAGTCTGTTTCAATTTCAGGTTCATCTACCTGTAAGCTATCTTCTTCACTTCCGTATCGACCGGAACCATCCCCTAATACGAGATCGATCACCGATGTTTTCATCAATTCATCTCCTGGATTTACAAGTTTTCCTTTATGCCTTAATTCCAAAACGGCATCCTTGGCAATGTCCGGTTTAAAGGTAACATCCCCAATAACGAACCCCAGAGATCGCAGTGTAGGTTCTACCTGGCGGCGTGTGGTCCTTATGAGATCCGGCATTTTTATTTTCCGGTAACCAGAAGGATTTAATGTAAGGTATATTTTTCTGTTTTCTTTTACGTGTTTCCCGGGTGCAGGAACCTGATCGATTACGGAATATCGGGGATAATCGGGGTTAAAATTGGCAGAATCCAGTATTTCAAAACGGAGATCCTTTTCATCAAGCCGATCTTCCACCACATCCAACGATAATCGAGAGAGATCCGGCACTTCAATGCGTTCATCCTGATTTGTAGAAACATTCAACCATTGTAAGGCTAGAAAAGCCAGCACTATTAATACAACTGCAGCCAAAACCAATTGAATAAAAAAGGTTTTGCTAAATATAAATCTAAATAGGCCCATAAATTTTTTTATAATATGCAAAGATATAAAAACGGCCGGGTTTTGGTAGCACACTTGAATAGTCATATTTTTGTTAGGACAAATCAAGCCTGAATATTAATATGAAGAAAAAAATCGCAATCGCTATGGGCGGGTATTCCAGTGAATACCGTATCTCTATCAACAGTGGGAATATGGTTTACAAAAACCTGGATCGCGCTCTTTATGAACCCTATCGCGTGCATATTATGCAAAAAGAATGGTTTGTAGTGGCCGATGATGGCACGCCCTTCCCTATAAATAAGAGTAATTTCACGGTGAAAATCAATGATAATGTTATCGTTTTTGACTGTGTTTTCAACACTATTCACGGAACTCCCGGGGAAAATGGATTGCTACAGGCTTATTTAAATCTGGTTGGCATTCCTCAAACTTCCTGCGATTTTTATCAGGCAGCGCTTACTTTTAATAAACGGGATTTAATAAGTGTTTTAAAACCCTATGGGATAAAAGCTGCGGTGAATTATTTTCTTAACAAAGGAGATGAAGTTAAGGTGGATGAAATTATTACACGCGTAGGATTACCCTGTTTTGTAAAGGCAAACAAAGCCGGAAGCAGTTTTGGTATCACTAAAGTTAAGGAAGCAAACGCTTTGGAACAGGCGACAAAAGTTGCCTTTAAGGAAGATGATGAAGTGATTATAGAATCCTTTTTAGATGGAATTGAAGTTTCGGTTGGGGTGATTACTTATAAAGGTGAAATCCTGGCATTACCTGTAACGGAAATCATTTCAGAAAATGAGTTTTTTGATTATGAGGCTAAATATTTAGGGAAATCCCAGGAAATTACTCCTGCACGAATTTCGGCGGAACAAACCAAAGAGGTACAGGACATCGCGAAATTAATCTATTCCAAACTGAAAATGAACGGATTTACAAGATCGGAATTTATTTTCCATAACAATCAAGCCCATTTTATCGAGATGAATACCACTCCCGGCCTAAGCGAAGCCAGTATATTGCCTCAACAGGCAGCTGCAGCAGGCATAAGTTTAAAAGATCTTTTTGGAAGTGCCGTTGAAGCCGCGATTTAGTACAGAGTGTTATAAAAATAAAGGCTTTCAGGTTAGGTTTCTCTAATACTTTAGATCGCAGGAAAGCCTGATTTCACTTGCTTTAATAAATTCCATTTGTATTTGATTATATTTGTTAAAATTCATTCCAACCATGAAACGAGCTGTATTCCCGGGATCTTTTGACCCTATCACTCTTGGACACATAGATATTATCGAGCGGGCCTTGCCCCTTTTTGATGAGATCATCCTCGCAATTGGAGTGAATGCCGATAAAAAATACATGTTCTCCCTGGAAGAACGAGTTCAGTTTATGGAAAAAACCTTTAGCTCTGAACCTAAGATTAAGGTGATGACCTACGAAGGACTTACAGTAGATTTTTGCAAAGAACAAGAGGCTGCCTTTATACTTCGCGGACTCCGAAACACCGGCGATATGGAGTTTGAAAAAACCATTGGCCAAACAAACTTTAAAATGGCAGGAATAGAAACCGTGTTTTTAATAGCGTCTTCCGGGAAAAGCCATATTTCCTCATCGGTAGTCAGGGATGTTAGAAAACATGGGGGAGATTATTCTTTCATGGTTCCCGATGCGGTTATTAACCAGACGAAAGAAAATAGATAATAAAGGAAAGACAAAAAGTTGGGAAAAGATAAAATAAAATAAAGAAAAGAGACGGAAAAAAAAAGCGGAAGTAAAGATCCAAGATCCAGGACACAAGACTTTTGTCAAGAAAACAGAGAAGAGAAAAGAGACAAAATTATTCTTGTATTTACTCGCAATGAAGATTAATTTCTGCGAATCCCGATAGCTGCCTAAGGTCCATACTAATCAGGGAAGTTCATCACCTTAATAATAAACAATAAAGCACCCGGAACTTAAATTCGCAATATGTAAGGATTAAACCTTCAGAAATCCATATGAATCCAACGGAGAATTAAGCTGGTTTTTCAACTTAAAACTGATAATTCAATCCCACACCACCAAAATAATTCCGTGGATTTCCGGGATAATAAAACCTTGGAGCTGCTCCACCAAAACCAACCGCGTTAGGAAGCACGCTGGCCGCATATTTTTCATCGGTAAGATTGTTTATTCCTGCTGTAAAACTCAGGTTAAGATCTTCGATAAGATCAATGGTGTAAACTGCCTTTAAATTCAGAAGTGTAGAATTATCTGAAAAAGCAGAATTTGCATCATTTAAAGGAATTTCACCTACGGCGAAAAAATTGCTGTAAATATTTAACGCGTTCCAGATATTCAAATCCAAACCAACATTTACGGTACTGGCCGGAACTCCGGGTAATTTATTACCGGAAAAATTTGACTCACGATCCAGAAATTCCTCAAATTCAAAAAAGTTGATCGATGCATTTATATAAGGTTTTATAATCAATTCGGGGATCAGCCTTTTGGTGTAGGCTGCAAAAAGCTCTATTCCGTTATGATTGGTTTTTCCTGCATTTACTCCCACGTAACGATCTTCTGCAACTCTTTGAGCTACCAAAAGATCATCTATTTGAATGGAATACAGAGCAACTTCAGTATATAATGAATTATTCAACCAGTTACCTTTAAACCCAATTTCATAATTGATGCCCGTTTCCGGTTGAAGATCTGTGTTTAATTGCCCATCTGGAGTAAGGGTCTCTGCAACCGTGGGAGTTGAAAAACCATGGCTTACAGAAGCATAGATGTTTTTACCGTTAGAAACCTCAAAGGTTGTAGCAATCCTGGGAGATAAAATTGTTTTAAATGCATAATCACCGGATTGATCCACAGCATCCTGTATAAAAAGATCGGTTAGATTATACTTTGTTATATTTACATTGAAGCCTGTTTCCAAACCCCATTTATCGGATAAATCCAGGTTAATTTGTCCGAAAAGATTCGAGTAATTTCTATCCTGTTCATTATTGCTTAAACGCTCTCCCAAAACACTTCCCTGATCCTGAAAATCCCGATATAAATTTTCAAAGGTTCCAATCTCATACCATTCATTATAATATTCTGCCCCAAAACTTAATTTTGAAGGACGATCAAAAAGTTCAGCAGAAAGATTAAATTTTGTTCTTACCCCTGCCGAAATCCGTTCCTCTTTCAAAATATCAAAAGGCCTTGGTTCATAGGCATCCCTGAAACTAACATATACACTGGTGGTATTTGTGAAAGATGAGGAGAACTGATGATCATAGGAAACTCCCAGCAAGCCTTTATCATAAGATTCGAAACCTTGAGATGCTGCCCAGTTTGAAGCCGCAACCGATGGATTGTTCCTGAAATCACTCTCATTTATGGAACTTGGAATAAAAGCTTTTAATCGTGTGAAATTAGCGAGAAAACTTAACTTATTATTTTCTGCGGTTTTCAGGCTTCCGTGAACAAGTCCTGACTTCCTGCTATAATCTCCATTTTCCCGATATCCATCGGTTTGAAGATCGCTGAAATTTGCAAAAAGAGAAGTGGTTTCGGTACCGTGAGAAGCAGAAATAGTTTTTTTCAACATCCCAAAACTGCCAAATAATACTTCGCCTGCGGCTTCAGTTTTATCCATTTCCCCTTCTGCAGCATAAAGATTGATAACTCCTCCCAAACCGGCCCCATAAATACTGGAGGCTGGCCCTTTTATTATTTCAATTCTGGAAAGAGATTCGGGATCTATATCATCCAGGGTTAATTCTCCTTCGGCAGTAGAAAGAGGAATCCCATTAAAGTAAGCCTGTATCCTGTTGGTGCTATATTGCGATCGGGCTCCAATTCCGCGAATATTGAGTTTAGTGGTGTTTAGTGCTCCCTGGTTTACATACACACCGGGAATATTATTGAATGCCTGCGCCAGGTTAACCGCATCTATTCGTTTAAGATCTTCGGAAGAAATCACGCTTACAGATGCTGGGATTTTACGCAGTTCAATAGGAATAAGGATGCTTTTTATCAATACTTCGGAAAGTACTTCCGTAGAATTTTTCAGAAATACCTGAATTTCATCCGTCACAGCATTTACTACAATCCTTTCCCGCTCAAATCCTATAGCGGTTATTTTAAGGATTACAGGAAAGCCTTCTGTTTGTAATCTAAATTTACCTTCAGCATTTGAAAAAGCCACCACTTCGGTTTTCAAATTGAGAATGCTAACATTTTCAATAGGTTGTAAAGTTGAAGCATTTAAAATGGTTCCCTGAATTGTTTGGCTATAAATTTTTCCGAAGCAAATTAAAAAAATAAGTGCAAAAAGTGTTTTCTTCAAGATGGTAATTTTATTCAGTAGAGATAAAGCCCTAAAATTAATGTTATTTTTCATCAAAAGTAAGCGAATAGACAAAGACCTGGCGACATTTTTTAGCCTAAAATGGAAACTATTTTAAAAATCAATAGCATCGGAACAAGCTCACAAGGTTATTCAAGGGATAAAATATTCAAGATTAACTTTTTATTTAAAACCTGAATCAAAAACCTCGAGGCAAACCCAAGAGATATGGATTGAAAAATATTTTTAAAAACTCGAGGCAGGCCCCAGAGAATTAAACCCTCAATGAGGGATTAAATTTAAGAATGTATTAAGTTTGCTTTAACAAAATGTTCTAATTACATTCGATTTACTTAATTTTGGATGATTTGCAGATTTGAATAAGTTTATAAGTTAATAGATTGAACTTTTATGAAAAAGATCTTTGTTGCACTATTTGCGGTTTTTTGCCTTTCAGGCTGTGATTTATCTAAATATCAACTTGTTGAGGAATTTGATTTCGAAACGGTTTTTGAAAAATCGACAGGAAAAGAAACTGCAACTTACGCTCAAGTCATAAAATATTACAAGCAACTCGGGACCGCTTACCCAACTATAAAACTCATGGAGTTTGGAAAAACAGATAGCGGGGAACCACTTCATTTAGCTGTTTTCAGTAAAGGTGAAAATTTCGATTTTGCACAGTTAAGGGAAGACCATACTATCATTCTTATAAATAACGGCATACATCCGGGTGAAAGTGACGGGATTGATGCCACGATGATGCTATTCCGGGATTTGGCACAAGACTCTGTTCCTGTTCCAAAAAACACGATTTTAGCCACTATTCCTGTTTATAATATTGGTGGAGCTTTGAACAGAAATTCAAGCTCGCGAACAAATCAAAATGGCCCTTTAGAATACGGTTTTAGAGGGAATGCACGAAATTATGATCTCAACCGGGATTTCATAAAGGCCGACACACGAAACACCCGAAGTTTTTCCGAAATCTTTCATTTGGTTCAACCGGATATTTTTGTAGACACCCATGTGAGCAATGGTGCCGATTACCAATATACACTCACGCACTTATTCACCCAAAAAGATAAACTGGGAGGAGAACTGGGCGATTATATGGATAAAAGAATGAAACCATCTTTTGAAAAATCATTATGGGAACATGAATGGGAGATCACTCCTTATGTTAATGTTTTTAATGAGGTTCCCGAAAAAGGATTTGTTCAGTTTTTGGATTCCCCACGCTATTCCACAGGCTACACGACTCTTTGGAACACGTTGGGAATTATGATTGAAACGCATATGCTAAAACCTTACAAAGAGCGGGTAAAGGGAACTTACCGCGCCCTGCAAACAATTATTGAAATAGGCGAAAGAGATAGGGCTACCATCAAGGATCTTAGAGCAAGGGCACAGCGTAAATATCTTACAGAGCGTTATTACCCACTGGATTTTAAGGCCGATAGCAGTAATATTTCAAAATTGCAATTTAAAGGTTATGAAGCCAAAAGAGTTGAAAGTGATGTTACTGGTGAGAAACGACTGGAATACGACCAATCAAAACCCTTCACCAAAGAAATAGAATATTACGATAATTTTATTCCAACTGAAAGAATCGAAATTCCCAGGGCGTATGTAATTCCCAAGGGATGGTGGAATGTGCTTGAAATTTTAAAAAGCAATAAGGTAATAATGACCCCTTTTAAAAATGATACCACCATCCTGGTAGAAGTGTCTCATATCGATGATTACAGCACCAGGGATAAGGTTTATGAAGGCCACTACCCACATTATAATACCAGTGTTAAAAAAACACGGGACAGCATAAAATTCCGAAAAGGAGATCTTTATATAAAGACCTTTCAGCCGGCGGTGAGATATTTAATAGAAACCCTGGAACCCACTGCAGAGGACTCTTTTTTCAACTGGAATTTTTTCGACAGTATCCTGCAACAAAAAGAGGGGTTTTCTCCCTATGTTTTTGAAGACACCGCTAAAAAATTACTGGAAGGAAACCCGGAATTGAAAAAAGAATTTGATGAAAAGAAACGCTCAGACAGGGAATTTTCACAAAACTCCTATGCACAGTTAAGCTGGATTCATAAACAGTCTGACCATTATGAGAAAGCACATTTACGCTATCCGGTCTTCCGGGTGAGTCGTTAAATATTCCTTGGGAAACAACAATTTAATATTGGCATAGGATTTTGTCAGGGCCTTTTGTGATTTGGCAAAATTTTTCCATTTAACTTTTTTTATTCCTTCAGAATGTTCCGGAATTAATTCCCCGGTATATGGAGAATACATCTCGTACCAATGGGTAACTTTTAACCTGTATTTGTCCTTTCGTTTAAATATGTGATAGGTCTTTCTTAAAAACCGAACTATTTCGAGATCCTTCACCCCTGTTTCTTCCATCACTTCGCGAACGGCAGATTCCTCCAAGGTTTCTCCTTCCTCCACCTTTCCTTTTGGAAGATCCCAACGCTTATTTCTGTAGATAAATAAAATTTCTTTTTTATCGTTGTAAACCATTCCACCGGCGGCATGAACAACTTTTAATTTCTTTACAAGATGCTTTAAAAGTTTTTCTTCATTTTCGTGATAGAGATTGACATATAAAAGCTCCCCATCCTGAATTCGCTTAATGATCTGTTTTAACTTTACAGTTTTAATAGGGAAAGAAGTATAGTTATTACCAACATCTTTATTCGTTGAAAGAATAATTGGAATATCATTAACAAAAACTTTATACATTTGCAGTATGATTTTAAATAAAGAAACAGCCGTTAAAACAGCTGAATTGCTTTTGCAAATTAAAGCAATAAAATTAGAACCACAACAACCCTTTACCTGGGCAAGCGGGTGGAAATCTCCAATCTATTGCGATAACCGGATCGTGTTGTCCTATCCTCCCATAAGGAATTTCATCAGGGAAAATTTTTCCCGGCAAATTGAGGAACTCTACGGAAGACCGGATGTAATAGCAGGTGTTGCTACCGGAGCCATTGGGATTGGGATGCTGGTGGCAGATTATATGAACCTTCCTTTTGTTTATGTAAGGCCGGAGGCAAAAGGTCATGGCAGAAAAAATCAAATAGAAGGAAAACTGGAAAGCGGACAAACCGTGGTGGTGATTGAAGACCTTATAAGCACTGGAAAAAGTAGTCTAAACGCGATTAATGCGCTTAAGGAGGCAAAAGTAACCATTAAGGGATTGCTGGCAATTTTTACCTATGGTTTCGATGTTTCAGAAGAAAATTTCAAAAAGGCCAATGTAGATCTTTATACTTTGAGCAATTATGAATTTCTTATCGAAACAGCTTTAAAAACAAGGTATATTAATTCATCTGAAGCCGAAACTTTAAAAACCTGGAGAAAAGATCCGGAAAACTGGAAAAAATAATATGAAATTAGAAAGTCCAAGAGTAACAACTCAAAAAAGTCAGCAGGAAATGTATGATTTTCTTACCAACGTAGAAAATTACAAACAGGTTATGCCTGAAAGTATGGAGAAATTTGAAGTAATCGCTTCAGACACGTTCCTGTTCACACTTAAAGGAATGCCGCAAATAGCGCTTAAAATCACAGAAACCAGGGAACCGGATTTGGTTGTTCTGGGGTCAACTTCTGAAAAATTCAACTTCTCACTTAACATTCTGGTAGCACCTGAAGGTGAAAATCAGAGCGTTGTTCAATTGCTTTTTGAAGGAAAATTCAACGCAATGATGTCGATGATGGTGAAAGGCCCCCTTACCAAATTCATTACCAACCTTAGTGAAAACATGGGCAAGCTTTAAAAGAGCAGTTTCAGTTCTTTTAAATCAAAAGTTCTGATTATACTATCCTCCACCTCGATTTTAAGAAGTCCGGTGGAGGTTATTCCTTTAATAATTCCGGTTAGAAAAGAATTATCCTGCATTTGAAAGGTGGATATTTTATTTTTCCGGAAGAGTTTTTTCTCATAATCAGCCAGAATACCCCCGGTATTTCCCTCTTTAAAATTTAGCATGATACCTTCGATATTTTGCAAAATAACATCCCGCACTTTTTCTAATTCAAAAGTCCTTCCGGTAACGAGATTTAGCGATGAAGCCTTTGGCAATCCCGAAAAAGCAGTTTGATTAACATTAATACCAATACCAATAATCGCAGCCCCTATACTGCCATTATTCAGAATGTTTTCAATGAGGATTCCGCCAATTTTAAGATTTTCTGCCATAATGTCGTTTGGCCATTTCAGCTTCAAGTTATTAATTTTCAATTCTTTTAAGGCCAATAGAATAGCCAGTCCAATTCCTGCGCTTAAGATAAATTGATCCTGAATTTTTACTTTAGGTTTAGGAAGAAGTACACTAAAAGTAAGGTTCTCCCCCGCATTAGAAATCCAACTTGCCCCGCGTTGACCTCTTCCTGAAGTTTGCTCATAGGCGTGAATACAAACCGGAGCGGTATTTCGGTTTAATTGATACCATTCCCTGGCAAGGATATTAGTAGATTCGGTGGCACTAACTTTGATAATACGCATGTATAAAAAGGGCTCGTTAAGGCGTTAATTGTTACGTAAACACAGCCTAATAAAGACTAAAAAGTAATAACTTTGCGCAAAGAACAAAATTTAATGATTAAAAAGGAAATAAACAACGATCAACTTATAGCTCAAATTATAAAAGGAATAGAGGAAGTTAAAGGAAATAACATCGAAATTCTTGATTTAAGGGAAATTGAAAATACTGTCTGTGATTATTTTGTCATCTGTAATGGTTCTTCCAACACTCAGGTAAACGCCATAGTAAATTCCATCCAAAAAACAGTTAGCAAGGCTCTTAAAGACAAACCATGGCACATAGAAGGCAGTGATAATGCGGAATGGGTGTTGATGGATTACGTGAATGTTGTAGTTCATGTTTTTCAAAAACATATAAGAGAATATTATGATATTGAAAGTCTATGGGGTGATGCTAAGATCACTCAAATTGAGACAAATTATTAAAAAATAAGCAACTAAGAATGGCAAATAAGGAACCGAATAAAAAATTAGAACCTAAAAAACCTAAATTCAATGCATATTGGATTTATGCTGCGATTATAGTTATCTTTTTAGGAATTCAGATTTTTGGAGGATCGGGTTTCAATGAACCGGTTAAAACCAATCCGGCTGAATTTGAAACGTATTTAAGAAATGGGGATGTTAAAAAGGTTTTAATAGTAAACCGAAATCAGGCCAAAGTTTTTCTTACAGAAGAAGCCAAAGCAAAGGAAATTCATAAAAAAGCTACAGAAAGTGAGATGTTTGCTTCTGGTGAAGCTCCTGCCTATTCCTTTGAAATAGGTGATCTTCAAAATTTCGAAAATTCGATCAAGGATATAAAATCCGAGTACAATCTGGACACCATAGTAACCTACGATACGCAGGCAAATGTTTGGGGAGATATTCTACTTACCCTTTTACCTTTTGTTTTAATAATTGGGATCTGGATATTTATCATGAAAAAAATGAGTTCCGGTGGCGGAGGAGGTCCTGGCGGGCAGATTTTCAATATTGGGAAATCCAAAGCAAAGCTCTTTGACCAAAATACCGACGTAAAAACTTCCTTTAAAGATGTTGCAGGGCTGGAAGGAGCTAAAGAAGAAATACAGGAAATAGTAGACTTTCTTAAAACACCGGATAAATACACCTCATTGGGAGGTAAAATCCCTAAAGGAGCTTTATTGGTAGGGCCTCCGGGGACAGGAAAAACCCTTTTAGCAAAAGCCGTAGCCGGTGAAGCAAAGGTCCCTTTCTTTTCTTTATCTGGATCAGACTTTGTAGAGATGTTTGTAGGAGTTGGAGCCTCCAGGGTTCGGGATTTGTTTAAACAGGCAAAAGAAAAATCCCCCTCAATCATCTTTATTGATGAAATTGATGCGATTGGCCGGGCCAGAGGAAAAAACAACATGTCTGGTTCTAATGACGAACGAGAAAACACACTAAACCAGCTGCTTACTGAAATGGATGGTTTTGGCACAAACACGAATGTGATTGTAATAGCTGCCACAAACCGTGCAGATGTATTAGATAAAGCCTTAATGCGTGCAGGACGATTTGATCGGCAGATATATGTAGACCTTCCGGATGTAAGGGAACGTAAAGAGATCTTTGAAGTCCATTTAAGGCCAATTATTAAAGTTGCGGAAGAACTTGATATAGAATTTCTTGCCAAGCAAACCCCTGGATTTTCTGGAGCAGATATTGCCAATGTTTGTAACGAAGCGGCTTTAATAGCTGCCCGTAAAGGACATAAAGCGGTAGGAAAACAAGATTTTCTGGATGCTGTTGACAGAATTGTTGGCGGACTTGAGAAGAAGAATAAAATCATGACCCAGGAGGAGAAAAAAGCAATCGCGTACCATGAAGCCGGTCACGCAACCGCAAGCTGGATGTTGGAGCATGCTGCTCCTTTGGTGAAAGTAACTATAGTTCCCCGTGGACAATCCCTGGGAGCTGCCTGGTACCTGCCAGAAGAAAGACTTATTGTTAGACCGGAACAAATGCTGGATGAAATGTGTGCCACTATGGGCGGTAGAGCTGCAGAGAAGGTAATGTTCAACCAGATATCAACCGGGGCGTTAAGCGATCTTGAAAAAGTGACAAAACAAGCACGTGCTATGGTTACAGTCTATGGACTTAACGAAAAAATTGGAAATCTTACATTCTATGATTCCACAGGCCAAAGTGAATATAATTTCACCAAGCCTTACAGTGAGAAAACTTCAGAATTAATAGATAAGGAAATTTCCAACTTAATAGAAACACAATATCAAAGAGCTATTGCGTTGCTGGAAGCCAATAAAGATAAGCTAACCCAGTTGGCGGATATCCTCCTGGAAAAAGAAGTTATCTTTAAAGACGACCTTCAAAAGATTTTTGGAGACCGTCCATTCGCAGAAAGGGAAGAAATTGACTACTTCCCAAAGGATAAAAAAGTGAACAATAAGGAAGAGGATAAAGATGGTGACGACAAACCATCGGAAGATTCGGAAATCCCCGAAGATACTTCGGTTAATAAATAAATCATAATCTCTTGTAAAAAATCTTAATTTAATGTAGCGTTAGATTAAGATTTTTTTACCTTTGGTTTAAAGGCGCCATAATAACCCCTATACTGCAATATGAGTCTATTTAGAAATTTTTTAAACCCTAAATCTAAATCAGACAAAGGTCAGGACATCCCCGAAAAGGCTGACCGTGGCAAATATATGCCAGATTTAAAACTTCCCACAGACGAACGGTTCATGTTGAATTTTAAAAACAACGGGGGTAAGTTTTTATATTGCGAAAATGACACCGAAATTATAGAGGCTTTTGACAATATTTTATTGGAAAATGATTGGTATGAAACTTCCTGCTGTTGTTTTGATGATAATTTAAAAAGCAAATTTGACAAATTTAACCTGGAATTTACCAAAAGTGGAAGTTCCTCTTTTTTTCTTTCCACTTGTGAATATTTAATTGCCAATGATGGTTCAATTTTAATTTCTTCCAACCAGATAAAAGAGAAAAAATTCAACGAATTACCCGATAACTTCATTATTCTTGCATCCACCAGCCAGCTGGTTGACACTATTGGAGAAGGCTTAAGAGGCATTAAATCCAATAATAAGCAACGTATCCCTTCCAACATTACTACTATCAAAAGTTTTGAGACCCAAAAGGAAGGCGATTTTATGAGCTATGGCAGTAGCACAAAAAACCTATATTTGCTGCTTAGGGAAGATCTATAACATATGAAGGAATCTATTATAAGAACAATATCTGGATTATTGTATATTGCTATTTTGGTAGTTTCCATAATTTCATCAGAATTTATCTTTATTTCACTTTTTTTTCTTCTTGGCTTCATCTGTCTATTGGAACTTGAGAAATTATTGCGTTTAAAAAGCTATGCCTTGTACGGGGTTCATATCATCTTCTTCATATTATTCAGCTATATAAAATTTGAAAGTAATGCCACAATTTTATTGTTGTGTATTACGATCTTTGTAAACCTTTTTCTCATAAAGGATCTCCTGTTTATTCGTACAATTCCTGTCTTTGAAAAAAAGAAGTATATCATCCTTATTTTTTACCTTATCTCCTCAATCGTTTTCTTAACCCTTATTCCAACCTATAACGGAATTTTTAATAAGGAACTTATTGTAGGAATTTTTGCGCTTATCTGGATCAATGATACCTTTGCCTATATCACAGGAAAGAATTTTGGCAAGAATAAACTCTATGAGCGAATTTCTCCCAACAAGACCATTGAAGGTTTTATTGGAGGACTTATCTTTAGTATTGTGGGTGGTTATTTTATATTTCAGTTTACACTCTATCGCGACTTTTCTTTTTGGTTGGGATTAGCCATAATATTAAGTATTTTTGGAACCCTTGGAGATCTAATCCAATCTAAATTCAAAAGACAGGCAGGGGTAAAAGATAGCGGAAACCTAATGCCCGGTCACGGTGGACTCTATGACAGGCTGGACAGTATCATATTTTCAAGTCCATTTGTTTATGCATACTTATTAATAATAAACCATGTTTCATAAAGAAGGAAATAAAATAATATTCATCACAGTTTTGCTGCTGCTGGCAATAAATGTGATATCCTATTTATCCATTAATATCTATTGGGTAAAATTTTCTGTTTTAGCAATAAGCATACTGATCCTGTTGTTAATTTTACAGTTTTTCAGAAATCCAGGACGCCCCACCCAATTAAATGATTTAAATATAGTTTCTCCGGTAGACGGGAAGGTGGTAGTGATTGAAGAGGTTTTTGAAAAGGAATATTTTAAGGACAAACGCCTTCAAATTTCCATATTCATGTCTCCTATCAATGTGCACGTTACCCGCTACCCAATAGGTGGAATTATAAAATTAAGCAAGTATCATCCCGGGAAATTTTTGGTAGCCTGGCATCCAAAGTCCAGTGAAGAAAATGAACGAACTACCGTAGTTATAGAAAACAAAACCGCCGGGGAAGTATTATATAGACAAATCGCCGGCGCCCTTGCCAAGCGTATTGTAAATTATGCAGAAGAAGGAATGGAAATTGTGCAGGGTAGTGATAGTGGATTTATAAAATTTGGCTCCCGGGTAGATGTTTTTCTCCCGTTAAACACTAAGGTAAACGTCAAACTGAATGATAAAGTTAAGGGCGGCGTTAGTGTAATTGCCAATACCAAAAATTAAGATATGACAGAAATATCTGATCAAAAATTTCTTAAAGCCTACGAAATGGCATCCACTACCGGCTTGAAATTTCCGCCAGATGTGATGTTGCGTTTTTATGCCTATTACAAACGAGCAACACACCATGATGGTTTTTACAACCCCGGAAATGAAGAGGATATTCGTAATGGATTTAAGGCAAATGCCTTATTACAGGTAAAAAATATAAGTCAGGCCGTCGCGAAGAACAAATATGTGGAAATGGTAGAAGAACATATTGGAAAAGTTTAAAACCCTTCCAATTTGCGTTTAATTCCATAGCCTATTTTAAAGCTGCCAGGCTGGAGTTTAAAACCTCAATTTTAGCTTCTGCATCTGCCTGTTTAGCCTTTTCAATAGCCACAACATCTTCAGGTGCATTATTTACAAAACGTTCATTTGACAACTTCTTTTCCACCGATTTTAAAAAGCCCTCAGTATATTTTAACTCTTCCTGAAGTTTGCTTCTTTCGGCTTCAACATCAATCGCACCTTCAATAGGAATAAAATATTCATTGGATCTTACCCTGAATGAAAGCGTTCCCTCCACCTGCTTTTCTACGTAATTCAATTCAGAAATATTTCCCAGTTTTATAATAACCGGATTAAAGGTTTCTGAAATTTTTTCAGAATTAAGAACATCCAGTTTAATTGAATCTTTAAAAGAAATATTCTTGTCTTTTCTGATGTTCCTGATACCTGAAATAACTTCAGAAGCAATATTGAATTCATTGATGATAACCAAATCAATTTTTTCAGGTTCCGGCCATTTTGAAATTATTAAAGCTTCTTCAGAAGTTCTTGGTTTCAATTGTTGCCAGATCTCTTCAGAAATAAAAGGAACAAAAGGATGTAATATTTTTAAATTATTCTCTAAAACAGATAGGATCTCATCATAGGTTTTCTGATCCATGGAATCTCCATAAGAGGGTTTTACCATCTCGAGTAACCAGGAACAGTAGTCGTCCCAAATAAGTTTATAAGTAGCCATTAAAGCATCACTCATTCGGTATTTGGAATAATGATCCTCGATCTCCAGCAAAACTTTTTGAAATTTCGATTTGTACCAGTCTATTGCAATTTTTGAGGTGATATTTTGCTCCTTTGACGGATCAATTTCCCAGCTCTTCACCAATTTAAAAGAGTTCCATATTTTATTTACAAACCCACTCCCCTGCTTACAAAGATCCTCTTCAAACATCAAATCGTTTCCTGCGGGTGAACTCAACAACATCCCAACTCTTACTCCATCGGCTCCATATTGATTGATCAACAAAATAGGATCGGGTGAATTTCCGAGGGATTTCGACATTTTCCGGCGTTGTTTATCCCGAACAATCCCTGTTAAATAAACATTCGTAAAAGGTTTTTCTCCTCTAAATTCATACCCGGCAATGATCATTCTTGCAACCCAAAAGAATAAAATTTCGGGAGCTGTAACCAGATCATTTGTTGGATAATAATAGTTTATCTCTTTATTATCAGGTTCCATAATCCCATTGAAAACACTTATAGGCCATAACCAGGAAGAAAACCAGGTATCCAGAGCATCTGAATCCTGTTTTAGATCCTTAAGCTGAAGATCCCTTTTTCCGGATTTAGCGATTGCTTTCTCCAAAGCTGCTTCAATGGTTTCGGCAACTACGAAATCTTCCTTTCCTTCTCCGTAAAAGAAAGCTGGAATTTGATGCCCCCATAGTAATTGCCTTGAAATATTCCAATCCCGAACATTTTCCATCCAATGCCTATAGGTGTTCACGAATTTATCAGGAACCAGATTTACTTCTTTATCCAAAACCGCATCTAAAGCCGGTTGTGCAAGATCTTTCATCTTTAAGAACCATTGATCGCTTAGTTTAGGCTCTATTACCGCACCTGTACGCTCACTGGTTCCAATTTTATTGATGTGGGTTTCTGTTTTGATAAGAATCCCAAGATCTTCAAGTTCTTTTACCATCGCCTTCCTGGCCTCAAATCTATCCATTCCCTGATAATGCATTCCGAAGGAATTAAGGCTTGCATCATCGTTAAAAATGTCTATCACCTCCAAATTGTGACGCTCTCCTATTGCCTTATCATTTTCATCATGCGCCGGAGTAACTTTTAAGCAACCGGTCCCAAACTCCATATCCACATAATCATCTTCAATAATAGGAACAGCCCTGTTCACCAAGGGAACTATTGCCTTTTTACCCTTTAAATGGTAGAATCGCTCATCATTAGGATTAATGCAAATTGCCGTATCTCCCAAAATGGTCTCCGGCCTTGTAGTTGCAATAGTTACAGTTTCATCGCTGTTTTCAATTTTATATGTCAGGTAATATAAATTCCCCTGCTTTTCCTGATAGATCACCTCTTCGTCAGATAAGGTAGTTTTAGCTTCAGGATCCCAATTAACCATTCGGTAACCGCGATATATCAAGCCTTTTTCGTATAAATTTACAAACACCTTTATCACAGATGCAGACATTTCTTCATCCATTGTAAACTTGGTGCGTTCCCAGTCACAGGAAGCTCCAAGCTTTTTTAGTTGTTCAAGGATAATACCGCCATGTTTATGGGTCCAGTCCCAGGCATGAGCCAGAAACTCTTCCCGTGAAAGATCATTTTTGTTGATTCCTTCAGCCTTTAATTTTGCAACAACTTTTGCTTCGGTTGCAATAGAGGCATGATCGGTACCAGGCACCCAACAGGCGTTAAACCCTTTTAATCGTGCCCTGCGTATGAGCACATCCTGAATTGTATTATTAAGCATATGGCCCATATGCAATACCCCGGTTACATTTGGGGGCGGTATTACAATAGTATAGGGAGTCCTTTCGTCAACTTCAGAATGAAAATAGCCTTGTTCCAACCAGTAGTTGTACCATTTTTCTTCTATTTGTTGAGTATCGTATTTTTGGGATAAGGACATAGTTGGTCTGATTTTTGAAATATCTGCAAAAGTACTTATAAGTTGAGGATTATAAAAGAAGTAGTTTTAGTTAATACTTTTGAATTTGGCCTTAAAGAACTTATCTTTACTAATAATTAAATTTAAAATGATGAAATGAGCATAACGGAAACACGATACAAACACCGATGAAGATATGCGAATTACTCCCGATAGCTATCGGGAGACAAATGAAAAACAATAAGAACTTACATATGAAAACAATCTTATCCATATTAATAGTAATTTTTGGCGGATTATCCACGATAACCGCACAAGACACCGCGAAATTTCAGTTTAAATCTGAAGTGATAGACTACGGGGAAATTGAAAAAGGCGCAGACGGACTTCGGGTTTTTGAATTCACAAATACCGGTAATGCTCCACTAATTATTGAAAATGTGTATTCAAGTTGTGGATGTACTACACCATCCTGGACAAAAACTGCGGTTGCCCCTGGAGCATCCGGTAAAATTGAAGTAAAATACAACACCACTATTGTTGGTCCTATAAGAAGAACCATAACAGTTTATTCCAACGCCGAAGAAAATCCGAAGGCGATAAAAATAAAAGGCAGGGTTCTCGACCCCGATGAAAAATCATAAATCATAAAAAACTTAAAGCTCCCGAAATCCGGGAGCTTTTTTTGAAGTATTTTTAAATTGTAAATAAGCAGGATATTATAAAATTCTCCCTCTATACCCCCCTAAAAGCTTTCCATTCTGATTTTTAAACAATTTGGCAACCAAATTCCGGTACAATATTTAGCAATAATAAAAGTTTTATTCTATTCCCTTTCAGAAGAAAAGCAAATCAGAAAATAATGGTAACAGAAAAACTGGCCTTTCAACCTGGCATGCCTTGGGGAATAAAACCCTCAATGAGGGATTTAAAACACAAAAAGCGCGAAATATAAATGCCCCTAAGATGGAAGGTAATTTGCTTTTAATTTTGCATTTTTGCACAGAGAAAAAAAATAAATAAGTTATGCCCAAAATTTCAGTTAAAGGAAGTTCCATGCCGGAATCGCCAATTAGAAAATTAGTACCATTTGCAGAAGCAGCCATAAAAAAAGGTCGCAAAATATACCAATTAAATATTGGTCAGCCCGATATTAAAACCCCGGATGTTGCTTTAGACGCTGTAAGAAATCATACTATAGAAGTTTTATCATACAGTCACTCTGCCGGTTTTGAAGGTTACAGGAACAAACTGGCCGGATATTACCAGAAAAAGAACATTCCGGTTACCGGAGAAGAAATTATTATTACCACAGGTGGATCTGAAGCTTTGCTCTTTGCGATGGGTAGCATTGCCGATGCCGGGGATGAAATTATTATTCCGGAACCATTTTATGCGAATTACAATGGATTTGCTGTTGCTTCCGGGGTTAAAATTGTTCCGGTTGAATCTAAGATCGAAACCGATTTTGCACTTCCTCCTATTTCAGAATTTGAAAAATTAATCAGCCCAAAAACCAAGGCAATTTTAATTTGTAACCCTGGAAATCCTACAGGATATCTCTATACAGAAGAAGAGATAAAACAACTTGCCGATCTCGCTCTAAAACATGACATTTTTATAGTGGCCGATGAGGTATATCGTGAATTCGCCTATGATGGAATCCAACACTTTTCAATCATGAGCCTTCCCCAATTGAAGGATCATGCGATCATGATAGATTCTGTATCAAAACGCTACAGCATGTGCGGAGCCAGAATAGGGTGTCTGGTTTCAAAAAACAAAGAGGTGATAGCCACGGCAATGAAATTTGCACAGGCACGTTTAAGCCCACCTACCTTTGAGCAAATTGCCAGTGAAGCTGCCCTAGAAACTCCGCAAAGTTATTTTGACGATGTAATAGAAGAATATACTTCCAGAAGAAATCTTCTCATCGAAGGACTAAAACAAATAGAAGGGGTGAAAGTGGCGGTTCCCAAAGGGGCATTTTATTGTATCGCTGAATTACCGATAGACAATGCCGATAAATTTGCCAAGTGGTTGTTAGAGGACTTTCAAATGGATAATGAAACGGTCATGGTAGCACCTGCAGCGGGATTTTATTCTACCCCAAATACAGGGATGAACCAGGTAAGAATTGCGTATGTACTTAAAAAGGAAAATTTAGAAAAGGCTATTAATATCCTTAAAGTGGCTTTAAAGGAATACAACAAATAATGAATATTTCCCGCAATACTTCTTTAAAATCCTATAACACCTTTGGAATTGATGTAAACGCAAAACAGTTTATATCTATAAACACCATCGATGAACTGAAGGAGCTTTTAAAACAGAATTATTCGGGGGATTTGTTCATTTTAGGAGGCGGAAGCAATATGCTTCTCACAAAAGATATTGATGCTACAGTTACGCATATCAATATCCTGGGCAAAAGGATCCTTAGAAAAACAAAAAACAGTGTTTATGTAGAAGCGCTGGCAGGAGAGAATTGGCATCAGTTTGTGTTATGGACACTGGAAAATAACTGGGGAGGGCTTGAGAACTTATCTTTAATACCCGGAAATATCGGTACTGCCCCAATTCAGAATATTGGTGCTTATGGCGTTGAACTCAAGGATACTTTTGTATCCTGTGATGCCATTGACATACAAACCCTGGAATCCAGAAGTTTTACGGCAGAAGAATGCGAGTTTGGATACCGGAATTCCATTTTCAAGAATAAGGTTAAAGGAAAATACATTATTACCGGAGTTACTTTTAAGCTAAAGAAAAAGAATCACGAAATCCGGACGAATTATGGAGCGATTGATGAATTTTTAAAAGGTTCCGGAATCAGCGATCCAACTATTCAGGACGTTTCTAAAGCGATAATAAAAATAAGGCAACAAAAACTGCCAGACCCACGGGTTCTTGGAAACAGCGGAAGTTTCTTTAAAAATCCGGTAATTAGCGCGGAAGAGTTAACTCATTTAATTATAGAATATCCAGAAATCCCGTATTATAAAGTCTCTGAAAACGAAGCTAAAATCCCTGCGGGTTGGCTTATAGATCAAGCCGGCTTAAAAGGATATAGGGAAGGCGATGCGGGTGTTCATAAGAATCAGGCATTGGTGTTGGTTAATTATGGTAATGCCAGCGGAAAGGAAATTCTTTTACTGGCACAAAAGGTACAGAAAAAAATAAAGGAACAATTTCATATTGACCTTGAACCGGAAGTGAATATATTCTAGACAAAAAAGATCATAAAAAAATCCCGCTTCGGCGGGATTTTTAAGTTTTATGTGATTATGATTTTTTCATAACAACAGCATCAATAACATGCACCACACCATTCGATGCATCTACATCTGCCTGTACGATATTTGCAGTTTTACCATTTCCATCTTTCAGGATAATCTTATCTCCGCTCATTGTAGCTGTTAATTCAGCACCTTCTACGGTAGAGAAATTAAAAGTTCCGTTGTTAGCCTGGATTTCTGCAGCAAGATCTGAAGAAGTAATTTTTCCTGAAACCACGTGATACTTAAGAACATTTTGTAACTGCTTTTTATTCTCTGGTTTCATTAAATTATCCATTGCAGCTTTATCTACTTTAGAAAAAGCATCGTTGGTTGGAGCAAAAACGGTAAAAGGACCTTCATCCTCTTTCATCATTTGGGCAAGTTCAGCATTTTGAAGTGCACTTACCAAAGTACTCAAAGTTGGAGTTGCCATTGCTTTGGCAGCGATAGAATTGGATTCCATCTCCATTTTTTTCTCCTGAGCCTTCATTTCAGCTTTTCTTTCAGCCTCCATTTGCTCCATTTCCATGCGCTCTTTTTCTTCCTGTGCTTTTTTCTCTTTATCTTCACAAGAAGTAAAAGTAACCGCAGAAATTATAGCGATCATAAATAAATTTCTTAATTTCATAATTTAGTTTTTTTCTGTTAATTAATCGATGCAATTTAACAATGAATCCCTAATTATTGCCGATATAATAATTAAATTTAAGTTAAAATTAAACTACCTCCACAATAAATACAATTCATTTCCTTAACATCCATTTTATCCTTATTTTTGCAGTAAGAAATTTAATTATGGAATTATTTATTATAACATTCGTTTTATTAGCACTGGCATTCGCTGGAATTGCCATAAAAATTTGGGGAAAAAAAGACGGGAAATTTGCAGGAACCTGTGCAAGTCAAAGTCCTTTTTTAAATAAGGACGGCGAAGCTTGCAGTTTTTGCGGAAAATTGCCAGATGAAGCCAAAGACTGCGCTGAACCTAAAAAGACGAACTAAACCTGTATGGTAACATTTTTCGTGGTCTACTTTTTAATAATCTCATTTATAAATATCCTATTTTACATAGGATATTTTAGTTTTGCCAATGCGGCTAGCCATGATCCTAAAAAAGTTGACTTCCCTGTTTCTGTAATAATTTGCGCAAAAAACGAAGCAGAAAACCTTCAGCAATTTATACCCTCAATTTTAAACCAGGATTATCCCAATTTTGAGATAATCCTTATTAATGATGCCTCCACCGATAACACGCTGGAGGTGATGGAAAATTTTGCTGCTGAAGACAGGCGTGTGAAACTGGTAAATGTTTTAAACAATGAAGCCTTTTGGGGAAAGAAAAAATATGCGCTTACCCTGGGAATTAAAAAAGCCAAAAACAACCGTCTTCTTTTTACCGATGCCGATTGCGCTCCTGTAAGTGATCAATGGATCACTTCTATGGCTTCAGGATTTGAGGATGAAAAAACCATTGTCCTGGGTTATGGTGGATATTTTAAGCAAAAGAATTCATTTTTAAATTTACTGATACGTTTTGAAACGCTGCTTACCGCCGTGCAGTATTTCTCTTATTCCAAATGGGGAATGTCGTACATGGGAGTGGGAAGAAATCTAGCCTATTCTTCGGAAGAGTTTTACAATCAAAATGGGTTTGCTACACATTTACACTTACGCTCGGGAGATGACGACCTGTTTGTAAATCAGGCTGGAACCTCAAAAAATACAGCAATATGTTTTAACAGGGAATCAATTACCCGCAGTGTTCCAAAATCAAATTATAAAAACTGGTTCCTGCAAAAGCGCAGGCATTCCTCGACTGCTTCCTATTATAAATTCCAACATAAAGTGCTACTTGGCACCTTTTACAGTTCCCAAATAATGTTTTGGGGCCTTCTTGTCCTTTTATTGATCCTTCAAATTAGCTGGCCATTGGTTTTAGGTGTTTTGGCCTTTAGATTATTACTTCAATATATTGTTTTCTGGAAATCGGCCAAAAAACTGGATGAAATGGATTTGGTTTGGTTATTTCCGGTTCTGGAATTGTTTTTAATTTCCTCGCAATTCTATATCTTTATCAGTAATATATTCTCAAAGCCAACTCATTGGAAATAAATTCTGTTTTCCTTATTCAGCAAATAGAGCAAGCAAAAGCCGGGCATCAGGCCGCCTATAAATATTTACTGGATACCTTTTGGAGTGATGTATATGCATTTCAGCTAAAAAGGACCAGAAATGAGTATGATGCGGAAGAAATCACCATTCAGACATTCTCGAAAGCCTTTGATAAACTCTTATCTTTTGATGAGAATTACAATTTCAAAACCTGGCTTATAACCATTTCCAGGAATATCCATATAGACCTTATTCGAAAAAAGAAAGCTTCCATTCGTGGCAATACCGCAGATGAATCAAACGAAAAGGTATACAGAATCGCCGATGAAACTCCTACCATAGAAGACATCCTTATCAAGGAGCAACATCTTGCGCAATTGCTAAGCGATATCAAACAATTAAAACCGCATTATCAAAAAGTGATAAACCTTAGATATTTTCAGGAAAAATCCTACAAGGAGATCGCTACAGAATTGGAAGAACCTATGAATAATATCAAGGTGAAATTGTTGCGTGCAAAAAAATTATTATCCCAGATTATCGAATCCCGAAAGAGCTAAATCACCTACCAGTAGGTACGCTCACGAGGTAAATATGGAGAATAAATCCCTGGTTTTTGGATGAAATACGGATTGTGGGGCACAGGCTTCCATCGGGGATTTAAACCCGAAAGACTCCTATTCTTAAATTACTCGTTTCATCATATTATTGTATCTTTGAAGCATAGAATTTTGATATGACTACAGATACTATACCTGCACCAATACGAACTCCAAAACCTAAATGGCTGCGTGTAAAACTGCCTACCGGAAAAAAATATACCGAGTTAAGAGGATTGGTAGATAAATACGATTTGCATACGATTTGCACCTCCGGAAGCTGCCCCAATATGGGGGAATGCTGGTCTGAAGGAACTGCCACTTTCATGATCCTGGGAAATGTATGTACACGTTCCTGTGGATTTTGTGGCGTAAAAACGGGAAGACCGGACACTTTAGATTGGGATGAACCTGAAAAAGTTGCCCGTTCCATTAAATTGATGAAAATAAAACATGCCGTTGTAACCAGCGTAGACCGTGATGACCTGAAAGATATGGGCTCCATTCTATGGGCGGAAACCGTGAAGGCTATCCGGAGAATGAACCCTGAAACAACTCTGGAAACCCTTATTCCCGATTTTCAGGGAAATGAGCGTAATATTGACAGAATAATTGCTGTAAACCCTGAAGTTGTTTCCCACAATATGGAAACCGTAAAACGTCTTACCCGGGAAGTCCGCATTCAGGCTAAATATGAACGCAGTCTGGAAGTGCTCAATTATTTAAAAAAGAACGGGATCAAAAGGACTAAATCCGGGATCATGCTAGGTCTTGGGGAAGAAGAGGATGAAGTTATTCAAAGTCTTAAAGATTTGCGAAGCGTAAATGTTGATATTGTTACCATAGGTCAATATTTGCAACCAAGTAAAAAACATTTACCTGTAAAAGATTTTATAACTCCGGAACAATTCGAAAAATACGAAACTATTGGTTTGGAATTAGGGTTTCGACATGTAGAAAGCAGCGCACTTGTAAGATCTTCCTATAAGGCCCAAAAACATTTAACTTAATTCTCTTCTGCTAGGAATATGGCTGAAAAAATAAAAATTGGGATCAACGGTTTTGGTCGTATTGGTCGCAACTTATTCAGAATTTTAATCGGAAATAATCAGATAGAAGTCGTGGCAATCAACGATATTGCAGATGCTACTACCCTATCCCACCTTTTAAAATACGACAGTATTCACGGCAGGTTACAGCAGAATATTTCTTCTGAAAACGCTAGTATCCAAATAGAGGACTGGAAAATCCCGGTTTTAAATCACCTCCACCCTAAAGATATTCCCTGGACAAAATATGGAGTAGAATATGTAATAGAATGTTCCGGGAAATTCAAAAAAACAGAAGATCTGGAATTTCATCTTCAGGAAGGGGTCAAAAAAGTAATACTCTCTGCACCGCCGGATGATGATCATATAAAAATGATTGTTTTAGGAGTTAATGAAAATATTCTTGATGGAAGCGAAAAAATAATTTCCAATGCTTCCTGTACTACAAATAACGCAGCACCTATGCTGGATGTAATCAAAAGAAACTTTGGTGTAAAACACGCCTATATTTCCACAATTCATTCCTATACTTCCGATCAAAGCTTACATGACAAACCACATCGGGATCTAAGAAGATCAAGAGCCGCAACACTTTCCATCATCCCAACAACAACGGGAGCTGCGAAAGCCTTAACCAAAATATTTCCAGATTTAAAGGAAGTTATTGGTGGTTGCGGAATACGGGTTCCGGTACCAAATGGTTCGCTTACAGATATGACTATAAATGTTCTGCAACCCACCACAATTGAAGAAATCAATAAGGCATTTAAGGAGGCAGCTAAAACCTACCTTAAAAATTATCTTAGTTATACCGAAGAACCCCTTGTTTCCATAGATATTTCCGGCGATCCGCATTCCTGTATTTTCGATGCTCAAATGACATCGGTAATTGGAGGGGATCTGGTAAAACTAATAGGCTGGTATGACAATGAAATAGGATATTCCAGCCGGTTAATAGATTTAATTTCTTTGGTTTCAAAGAAATAACTATATTTAACAATATTAAGCACGAGCCACCCCCCTGATGAAGAACCTATTTTTTTCGCTTATTTTACTATTCAGTTGCTACTCCTCCTACGCTTTTCAGCAAGAAAACCAGGATGAAATTTCCAGAAAGAACACAGAAATTCTTCAATTACTAAATGAAGCCGAAATTTCGATAAATGTTTTAGATTTTGAGCGGGCCCATACACAGCTAAATGAGGCACTCGATAAAGCAAAACAAATTAACGATCAAAAACACATTGCTCTATCCAGCAGTATTCTTTCCTCACTTTATTACATACGCCACGAATATAACCGCGCAGCTACCGAACTCCAACGTGCCATTTCAATTCAAAGAGAAATAAACGATGAGGCAGGACTTGCTTACAGTTATATTAATTATGCGAAGATTTTTAGCGCTCAGGATAAATTCGATCGGGCTAATAATTATTTAGATTCAGCCGAAGATCATTATTTAAAAGTAAATGATACTGAATATCTGGGAATTGTAGCCTTAAACAGGGGAATAAATAACCTGAATTCTGAAAATTCCGAAAAAGGCAGGCAGCTCGCACTTACCCAATTAAATAATGCGGAGGCCTATTTATCGGAAAGTACAAATCAATATGAAAAATCAAGATTATATTATTATAAAGCACGGGTTTATTTCATAAATGGTCAATATGGCAGTGCTCAATCTGAAGCTTTAAAATCCCTCAAGATTGCTAAGGACCACAATTATGGAAGTATGTACATACAGTCCACCAAAATTTTAAGTAAGATTGCTGAAGAACAAGGAGATTTTAAGAATTCCCTAAGCTATCTCAAAATTAGCAATAGGTTAAAGGATTCAATTTTCGACATGAATAGGGAAGTTCTGGCCATTGACGCGAATGCCCGCTACGGTGTTGATGCTATGAGAAGCAACTTAAAGAAGGTTTTACAAAAAAATGCTGAACAGGAGCGATCTTTAAAAGTCAATAAACTCACAACCATTTTAAGTGTGGCACTTATTACTATTTTGTCTTTATTAACCCTATCGCTATATAAAAACAACAATCTTCGCGCCCGTGCAAATGAATTGCTCCAGAAGAAAAATGATGAATTGACCATCGCCAAAGAAAATGCTGAAAAAGCATCTATGGCTAAGGCACAGTTCCTTTCCACTATCACCCATGAACTTCGCACGCCATTATATGCTGTAACAGGATTAACACATTTACTTTTAGAAGAAAGCCCTACCGAAAATCAGAAGGAACATTTAAATTCGCTGAAATTTTCAGGAGAATACCTGCTTTCCCTCATCAACAATATTTTAGACCTCAATAAACTGGAAGCGAAAAAAGTTGAAATCCTGGAAACTTCATTTGACCTTGAGAAACGTATTTCTGATGTGCTTATCGCCCTGAAAAATTCAGCCGATGACAAAAAGACGACTTTACATTTTGATTTTGACCCTACAATTCCGGAGAAATTAAAAGGTGATCCGCTTAAAATCTCCCAGATCCTGATCAACCTGATAGGAAACTCTATAAAATTCACCGATAATGGAGACATATGGATAGCCGTTAAAAAGGTGAACCAGGTTGGAAAACAATTATTTCTTCATTTTGAAATAAAAGATAACGGGGAAGGGATCACTAAAGAAAAACAGAGTGCAATTTTTGATAATTTTACACAGGGATCCTTACAAATAAACAGGAAATTTGGGGGAACAGGTTTAGGTCTTTCAATCGTTAAGAATTTATTGAATTTAATGGGCAGTGATATTCACCTTGAGAGTGAATTAGGCAAAGGTTCAGCCTTTACTTTCGACCTTAAGTTTGAAGCATTCGAAGAAGTAGCAGGAACTACTAACCCCGGCGATGCCAATGTTCCTCTTTCCAATGATATAATGCACAACAAACGCATTCTTATTGTAGAGGATAACAAGATCAACCAAATGATTACCCGCAAGATCCTGGAAAAACATAAGGTGATATGTGATATTGCAGATAATGGTACAATTGCTATTGAAAAGGTGAAAAACAATCATTTTGACCTCATCCTTATGGACATACATATGCCTGGAATAAGCGGGATTGAGGCAACTATTGAAATAAGAAAGTTTGATGACCAAATCCCTATTGTTGCCTTAACAGCAGTTACACTCGACGAGAATCTTGATGAATTTTATTTAAACGGATTTACGGATATTATACCCAAACCCTATAAAACAGAAGAATTTTTCCATAAGATCAATCTACACCTGGCCGCAAATAAAGTTCAGGTTTAGCCTATTGGCATAAACTTTGAAAAAGGCATTGTAATTAAAATTATATACCGAAAAAGAATATATGGTTTGAGTTAGCCAATATTAAATGAGGTGCCAGTGGCACCTCATTTTTCAGTTAAAACATATTGTGATAATTCCCTGTTGAACCCTTCAGCATTGCTAATAAATTTCATTTTAATAGGCAGGTAGTATAATCCCGGATGAGAAATTAAATTCTTCAATCTCATAAAGTCCTTTTCTGTGGTAAGAATTCTGGTGGCAGAAGTAAACTTCTGCAAATCTGAAGAAGAAAAATTATGATGATCTGGAAATTTAAAATGGGTAAAGTACATGTTCATTTTATCCAGATGATTGCACAAAGGAATGGGATTTGCTATTCCCGTAACCAGGGATATTTTTTCATTTAAAATAGCACTTAAAGAGATTTCTTCATGTTCATTATAAATTTTTTCAGCATACTCGATATAACTGAAGTATAGTTTTTGATAGCGCTCTAATTTCAGCCTTTTGCGTATTTTATCCTGCTCTATTTTTGACAAATCCGCAGGACATTTGGTAACCACAATAATCCTGGCTCTTTCAGCTCCGCTAAGCGGCTCTCTTAAATTTCCCATTGGCAAAATAAAATCATCCAAATATAAATCGCCATAACTGGTTAAAAGTATATTGAGCCCTGCTTTCACCTTTCTATGCTGAAAAGCGTCATCCAACAATACCACTTCCGGAGAAAACCTGTTTTTTAAAATTGAAATCCCATGAACACGGTTTTCATCTACAGCAATTATAGCATTCTTAAAATGCGATTTAAATTGAAGCGGCTCATCCCCTACTTCCCTGGCAGATTCACTTCCATTCAGCAAAATAAAACCTTTGGTCTCCCGACCGTAACCCCGGCTAAGCGCAGCAACTTTATAGCTCTGTGAAAGCAAATCCAGAAGATATTCTATCATTGGGGTTTTTCCCGTTCCGCCTGCACTAAGATTTCCAACACAAATAACAGGAAATAGAAATTTCGTGGATTTTAAAAAACCTGTATCGTATAAATAATTGCGAAAACGCATCACCAAACCATACAGAAGCGCAAATGGAAAAAGGAATTTTCTAAAGATTCTCATCCAGACGAAAGTATAATATTTATATTTGAAATAAAATAAGATTTATGATAATTGCAGAGATAATCAAACATCTGGAAGATTTCGCGCCTGTTTCCACCGCCGAAGATTTTGACAATGTAGGCTTATTGGTTGGCCAGCCAGAAACAACAGTAACTGGTATTCTCATCACACTGGATACCCTTGAGGAAGTTGTAGAAGAAGCCATCGCTACAAACTGTAATTTAATCGTGAGTTTTCATCCAATCATATTTTCAGGATTAAAGAGATTGAATGGTGCCAATTATGTAGAAAGAACCGTGATAAAAGCGATTCAAAACAACATAGCGATTTACGCTATACATACAGCCTTGGACAATCACCATTTAGGGGTCAATAAAATGATTTGTGACAAGCTGGAACTCCTTAATACCAGGATCCTGATCCCTAAAAAAAACAACATCAAAAAATTAACAACCTACATCCCAACTGCGAAAGCTGCACAACTAAGACAAAAATTGTTTGAAGCAGGTGCCGGAAGTATTGGAAATTATGATGAATGCAGCTTCAACCTTGAAGGAATTGGAAGTTTTAAACCAGGAGAGCAAGCCAACCCCGTTATAGGCACAAGTGGAGAAACTCATTTTGAGAAAGAAACCCAGATAAATGTAACTTTTCCTTTAAATGTGGAATCCCAGATTCTTAAAGCGCTCTTTAAAAACCACCCTTATGAAGAAGTGGCTTATGAAGTTACTACCCTGGATAATTCAAACCAGCAAATAGGAATGGGAATGATTGGAGAGCTAAAGCAGGAAATGGAGGAAGTTGTTTTTCTTTCTGAAATAAAAAAAATATTCAAAACAGGATGCATCCGGCATTCAGAATTGTTGGGAAAACCAGTAAAAAAAGTAGCAGTTTTAGGAGGGAGTGGCAGCTTCGCCATTGAAAACGCAAAAAAAGCCGGTGCCGACATCTTTATATCGGCAGATTTCAAGTATCACGATTTCTATAAAGCTGAACAAAAGCTGGTACTTGCAGATATTGGACACTATGAAAGTGAGCAATACACAAAAAACCTATTACATTCGTATCTTAGTAAAAAAATTAGTAATTTTGCACTTATTTTATCGAATACAAAAACCAATCCAATCAAGTATTATTAACTATGGCAAAAAAAACCGATGTTACTGTAGAAGAGAAGTTAAGAGCGTTGTACGATCTTCAACTAATTGATTCCAGAATCGATGAAATTAGAAATGTACGAGGTGAACTTCCCCTGGAGGTAGAAGATCTGGAAGACGAAGTAGCCGGGTTAAACACGCGTATACAAAAGTTAGAAACTGATTTGGAGTCGGTTGATGCAGACATTAAGAACAAAAAAATTCTTATTGATGATTCCAAAGCAGCAATAAAAAAATATACCGAACAACAAAAAAATGTTCGTAATAACCGTGAATTTAATGCTTTAAGCAAAGAGATAGAATTTCAGGAACTTGAAATTGAACTAGCTGAAAAACACATTAAAGAACACAAAGCTCAAATCGAGCACAAAAAGGATGTGATCACTCAAACCAAAGAAAGGTTAAACGATCGTGATAAACATCTTACCCACAAAAAAGGAGAATTGGATGCCATTCTGGCTGAAACTCAAAAAGAGGAAGAACAGTTGGTGAAAAAATCCAATGAATTTGAAACTCTAATTGAGGATAGGTTGATAAGTGCCTATAAGCGTATAAGGACCAATGTTAAAAACGGGTTGGCGGTTGTAGCCGTAGAACGTGGAGCTTCAGGTGGTTCTTATTTCACTATTCCACCACAGGTAATAGTTGAAATTTCAAGCAGAAGAAAGATTATCACAGATGAACATAGTGGTAGAATTTTGGTTGATGAAGAGCTTGCAAAAGAAGAGCATGAAAAGATGGAAAAGCTTTTTTCTAAAATCTAGACAAAAAATCTTATTGAAAAGGATATTCAGAAGGAATCTAAAACCGATTTCTATTTGACTATCCTTTTTTTTTTGTGCTTTTATTTTTTTTAGAAAACTCACCAGGCGACCTTCATTAAGAAAACGAAAAACAATCGTCTTTTTAAACAAATCCCGTGAAAATCTAATCCCTATTGTAAAATAACAGCATTTTAACAGTCTGAGTCAATTTGCTATCTAACTTTGAGCGTCAATAAATAACTATGTATGAAATGAGCATATCGGAAACGCGAAACAAACACCGATAGAGATATGCGAATTACATATAACCAATAAAAACACATATGAAACTATTTCTTACAGTTCTTACAATGATTTTTATTGTTTCTTCGTGTAAAAACGATACAGAAAAAGATGTCCGGAATCAGGAAGTCTACCTGGAGGAAGAAAATTCAGAAACAGAAAATAAGAACAGGGAAAATCAAAACATTGCTACTTCAAAACAGAAAGATTCTTCAGAATTGAAATCCCAGAAGCAGGATTCAAATTCAAAAAACAATTCTACTGCAACTTTAGCTGGGAATTATATCAAGGCAGGTCTGGAAAATGATGCTAATTGCACCTGTTATTGTCTGGACGTACAATTTAATTCCACTTCTCAATTATGTCTTACTCCGGATAAGATGTATATCAATGTAAGATTTGAAAAAGTCAATGAAAAACTGGGTAATGTATACCTGATTGCTCCTTCCGATAGAAATACTGAAGGAGATGCGATCCCATGGTCAAAATTCAGCAGAAATATTCCGGTTGCTACTATTACATCACAAAATATTGGAGAAATAGATTTTGATTGGTTAGGTTTCACAATTAATGGCGACATAGCAAAGGATTATGCCCTTTTCGGAAAAAAAACACTGGAAGGCAATTACATCAAAAAGTAATCGTGCAAGGTTAATTTTTTTATAGTTGCTACTACAAAACTATATTTCAATAAAATAAAACATATATGAAATCTATTTTTTTAATATCTTTTTCCCTATTTATGTTATCCTGTGGAAACGGAAACACCCAAACGGTATCCAAAGAAAATATCACCACTGTAGAACCGGTAGAAGTGCCTGTTCAGGACGGAATGGCAAGAGCATATTTCGCCAGCGGTTGTTTCTGGTGTGTAGAAGCTATTTATGAGAGTATTGAGGGAGTAGACGAAGTAATTTCAGGATATTCCGGCGGACATACAAAAAATCCAACCTACGAGTCCAGCAATACCGGAAGAACCGGACATGCAGAAGCGGTGGAAGTGATTTATGATCCTGAAATAATCAATTTTAAAACTCTGGTAAAGGTATATTATGGCTCACAAAACCCAACTCAGGTAAATGGACAAGGCCCGGATAATGGTTCGCAATACCGTTCTATAATTTTTTATCAAAACAAGGATCAAAAAGGAATTATTGAAAACGTAAAAGCAGAAGTTGCGAAAAATTATGAAAAACCGCTGGCTGCAGAAATTTTACCTTTTCAAAAATTTTGGATTGCAGAAGATTATCATCAGAATTACGAAAAAAATAATCCTGGGAATCCCTATATTCAAAATGTTTCTATTCCAAGACTTAATAGATTTAAGGAAAAATTTCCCGAATTACTGAAGGAAAATAGTCATTAAACTTCCGTCGTAATTATTGATAAAGTGAATCTTTTGGGTTCACTTATTTTTTTTATGTATCCCTTAATTAATTTCCCCAAAGGATTTATTTGATTATTTTTACAGCTTTCAAGAAAATTCCTAACCTCCTTCCATGAACATTACCACAGAAAATGTACTTTTAATAGGTTCTCTCCTACTTTTAATAAGCATTCTCGCTGGTAAAACATCCTATAAATTTGGGGTTCCCACCCTAATTTTGTTCCTACTCGTTGGGGTTTTGGCGGGATCTGAAGGAATAGGAAAAATTAACTTTGACGATCCCCAATTAGCTCAGTTCATCGGCATCGTTTCCCTTAATTTCATACTGTTTTCAGGGGGTCTGGATACAAGTTGGAAAAGCATAAAACCGGTGGTATGGCAGGGAGTAAGCCTATCTACGCTGGGGGTTTTGCTAACGGCAGTTTCTGTTGGCTTTTTTGTGTCATTTATCACAGATTTCACCATATATGAAGGCCTTTTATTAGGTGCCATTGTATCTTCCACAGATGCTGCAGCGGTATTTTCAATTCTCAGGGCCAAAAACCTTGGCCTAAAAACAAACCTTCGGCCAACCCTGGAATTGGAAAGCGGTAGTAACGACCCTATGGCCTATTTCCTCACCATTGCCTTTTTAGGATTGGTAATCAATCAGGATCTTAGCATTTACAGCATAATCCCACTTTTTCTAAAACAAATTTTAATAGGTGGAGCACTTGGTTTTGCTTTTGGAAAACTGAGTAAATACATGATCAACCGCATCAGGCTGGATTTTGAAGGATTATATCCGGTTTTAGCCATAGCGCTTATGTTTATAACCTTTTCCTTTACCGATTTTGTTGGCGGAAATGGGTTTTTAGCGGTGTACTTATGTGCCGTGTATTTGGGAAATCATAATATCATCCATAAAAAGACCATTATGAAAATGTTTGATGGTCTTGCCTGGCTTATGCAAATAGTGCTGTTCCTAACCCTTGGTTTGCTGGTTTTTCCAAGCCAGGTACTGCCTGTAGTGGGAATAGGAATGTTTGTTTCGGTATTTCTCATATTTATAGCCAGGCCCTTGAGCGTCTTTATAAGTTTGATGTTCTTTAAAATGAAAATGCGAAGAAGATGGTATATTTCCTGGGTTGGACTTCGGGGAGCGGTTCCTATAGTTTTCGCAACCTATCCACTATTGGCCGGAATTGAGAAAGCCAATATGATTTTTAATATTGTATTTTTTGTGTCGCTTTCCTCCGTATTGGTTCAGGGAACCACTTTATCCCTGGTTGCAAAATGGCTGCATGTCGCACTTCCATTTAAAGTGAAACCAAAATCTCCTGTGGATGCATTTTTGGCAGATGGAGCAAAATCTTTTATAAGAGAAATAATTATTCCGGAAAATAATCATTCAGTTGGGAAACCAATTGTGCGATTAAAATTTCCAAGGAAAGCGATTATTGCAATGATTTCCCGGGATGATAAATTTCTTACTCCAAACGGTACAACTGAAATTGAACCGAATGATATGCTTATTGTTCTTACAGAAGACAGTGAAACCCTTAAAGAAGTCTATGAAAGCCTGGGGCTTGATATGATTAACGAAGAAGAAGAAAGTTTTACCTAGGGATTTATTTTAATTTTCATCCAGAAGTTCCAAAATCAAATTCTCTACCTCCTTGCTATCCCATCGATCTTCTATATTTTTCAATTTCATTACCTCATCCATAATTCTGCGCTGATGATCGCCTATAGCAAGTGCTTCGGCATAAGGCTTATCTGAAAATGTAACTCTGGAATAGAGCGGGATCCATTGCTCGGGATGTTTTTCAGAAAAATGCTTTTCAATTTTTTTCCGAAGAAGAAATTTTGCATCCGCAGTTTTACTGCTCATTTCAATAAAATTCCTGTAACTCAATTCTGCAATAGCATCCGTATTAGGCTTTCTGGCGTTTTGATATTCCGAAAATATCTGTTCCCAATCATCTCCATACGCTTCCATGAAATCATCCAAAACAGAAATATCCTCAAAGCCGGCATTCATCCCCTGTCCATAAAAAGGGACTATTGCATGGGCAGCATCTCCCACGAGCGCAACTTTATCCCAATAAGTCCAGGGAAAACATTTCATAGTTACCATCGCACTGGTAGGATTTTTAAAAAAATCCCTGGTTAAATTTGAAATATCATTTCGTATATCTGGGAAATAAATGGCGAAAAAAGCTTCAGCATCTTTTTCGGTTTTTATACTTTCAAAAGAAACTTCACCTTCAAAAGGGAGGAATAAGGTACAGGTAAAGCTTCCATCCAGGTTAGGCATGGCAATCAACATAAATTCTCCACGAGGCCAGATGTGAAAAGAGGCATTATCGAGTTTATGAGAACCATCGGCATTAGCCGGAATAGTGAGCTCCTTATAACCAACATCTATAAAGAATTGAGAGTAATTGAAACGGCTTTGTCGCTGCATTTTATGCCGCACCCTTGAAAATGCCCCATCTGCACCAAAAACTATATCAAACTGATATTCTTTCCATTCTCCTTTCTCACTTTCCCCCGTATAAATTGTGGCTTCCTGAAGATTGATATCCCACACTTTTTCCTCAAATTTAAAAACCACTCCGGCTTCCTCTGCGAGATCTATCATTTTTCTATTTAGCACTCCCCGGGAAATAGAATATATTGCCTCTCCTTCTTTTCCGTATTTCTGAAAATAAACGGGCTTTTCATTCACATGCATTGCTCTCTTATCCAGTGGCAAAGCAATTTTTCTTATTTCTTCCTCAATCCCAACCTTTCTTAAGGCGCTCCAGCCCCGGTTGGACATTGCCAGGTTTATAGATCTTCCGGAGAATTCAATAGTTCTAACATCCTTTCGTCTGTCAAAAACCGTTACCCTATGACCTCTTTTTATCAGGTA
This sequence comes from Gillisia xinjiangensis, assembly GCF_046298265.1. Taxonomy (NCBI): domain Bacteria; kingdom Pseudomonadati; phylum Bacteroidota; class Flavobacteriia; order Flavobacteriales; family Flavobacteriaceae; genus Gillisia; species Gillisia xinjiangensis. Next base: position 101,759 of record NZ_JBKAHK010000010.1, read on the forward strand.
AATAGCCAATAAGGAACCTACTAATCCGGAGCCTATAATTGCTATATTTTTAGTTTGTTGCATATAGTTGAGTTATTTACCGGATGGAGTAAGGGTTTTATTGATATACTTAAGCTTCAAAAATACCGATTATTTTAGTGATTGGTTAAAATTTTCAGAGTTTATTAGCCGTAAACTTTAGAAACCAAACATCTTATTTTGGTGAATAATTACTCTTATTATAAATTGATTACTTCTTAAAATAAGTTAAAAATATGCGTATTTATAATATGTTTAACAAGCATTACTCCCACAACCTGTAACTTTATTTTGAATATAAAATCAACCTAAAAATGAATTTGGATCAACCCCTTCTGCAATCTTACCAATTGGGAGAAATAACCCTGAAGAACAGAGTAATTATGGCTCCTATGACCCGTAACCGGGCAGATAATAGCGAAAATGCCCCCACCGATCTCCATGTAGAATATTACCGGCAGCGCAGTGGTTCCGGATTAATTATAACAGAAGGCTCCCAGGTGTCTAAAAGGGCGGTCGGATACATCAACACTCCCGGGATTTATACCTCAACTCAAACAGAAGCTTGGGGGAAAGTTACAAAAGCAGTTCATGAAGAAGGTGGAAAAATTTTTATACAGCTGTGGCATTGCGGGCGGATTTCTCATTCAAAATTTCACAATGGCGATAAACCTCTTGCTCCCAGCACCGTAAATGCTAATGAAAAGGTGTTTACCGAAGATGGTTTTGAAGATTCCGAAGAACCAAAAGACATGAGCCTGGCAGAGATCAAAGAAACAGTTCTTGAATTTAAAACAGCAGCTCAAAATGCGAAAAAGGCTGGATTTGATGGAATTGAAATTCATTCCTCAAATGGCTATTTAATCCACCAGTTTTTTAACAGCAACTCAAATAAACGTAATGACGATTACGGAGGAAGTATTCCTAATAAAGCACGTTTCTTTTTTGAAATTATAGAAGCGGTTTCCGAGGTTTGGCAAGAAAATAAAATTGGGGTTAGGTTAAACCCTTCGCTTCATAACGCCTTCGGAATTATCGCTACTGAAGACAGCATTCCAACATTCGATTATATAATAGAAAAACTCAATGCATACGATTTGGCTTATGTGCACCTTTCAGAACCTTTTACAGATGTGAGTGCAATTCCCTTCCTGGAACCTGAAATCGCAAAACACTATCGGCCTATATATAAAGGAACCTTAATGATAAATGGAGGATTCGATCAGGAAAAAGGAAATAAGATCATTGAAAATGGAAATGCCGATTTGGTTTCCTTTGCCAAATTATTTATTTCCAACCCGGATCTTCCCGAGCGTTTCGAAAAAAATGCACCCTTGGCCGAATGGAATGAAGACACCTTTTACACTCCCGGAAAAAAAGGATATACCGATTATCCACGTTATAAAGGCTGAAATGCCAAAAGCTCTTAAAATAGATTTAAAAAGAACTAAATATTGGTTAACAGAACTTTAGATTAGTGAGTATAATTTTAATTTAACCTTAAATAAAACGATTAAATTATGGATGAGGCAAAAATGGAACAAATGAGGTCAATGTTGAATAAACTGGAAGACATAAAAAACAGTCAGGAAAGTATTATTGATAAGATTAACCATGTGATTACAGATCTTTTTCAAAACCCGGATAAAGAACTGGAAAAAGCAATGGAAGTAGCACATCAAAATTCATCAGATAACGTAGATGCAATTCGGGAAATAATTGAAGAATATGAAATAAGAATCAATCAGGAAGAAATCAGGGAATGATTTTAAAGATTGATTAACAGGATATTCTTTTAAGTATTGCTAAATTTAGGTCAGTTAATATTAACTGACCTATTTTCATGAAACACTACACAACCTCCGATATTAAAAATTTAGACAAGCTCTTCCGGCTTAATCTAATCAATAGTTGTACTGGATATAAATCTGCAAATTTATTGGCAACCAAATCCAAAAGCGGACAAACCAATGTGGCTGTTTTTAACTCGGTACACCATATAGGGAGCAATCCGGCGATGTTAGGTTTTATATTAAGACCTACTACGGCGCCCAGAAACACCTTTGAAAACATAAAAAAAACCGGGTTTTTTACTGTAAATCATATTCATAAAGATATGATTGAACAGGCACATCAAACCGCGGCAAAATATGAAAATAATATTTCTGAATTCAACCAAACAGGTTTGGAGGAAGAATATCTGGACGGTTTTTTTGCACCCTACGTTAAACAATCTTCCGTAAAAATGGGTTGCCGCTATTTAAATGAATATCATATCACTGAAAACGACACCATTTTGGTTGTTGCAGCGATAGAGCACCTATATTTTGAAGAGGGAATACAAACTCCAGATGGATGGCTGCGATTGGATGATGCCGATACTGTTGCCATAAATGGTTTAGATGGCTATGCACTACCAGGTCTCCTGGATCGGTTCCATTACGCAAGGCCAGGCCAGGAAATCAAATCTTTTTTCAAAAAAGAATAATTTACGAATGAAACAGGTTAGAAAACAGGATCTTCCTACGAAAATATGTGAATCCTGTGGTCTTATATTTTCCTGGCGTAAAAAATGGGAAAAAAACTGGGCCAATGTAAAATATTGCAGTAAAAAATGCAGCAGTCAGAAAAATGGAAAAAAGCATAGTTTGGTTTAGAAATGATCTAAGAATTGAAGACAATAAAAGTTTAAGCGAGGCTTGTAAAAGCAGTGATTTGGTTATTGGAGTTTATTACCTGGATCCTGAAGCATTTGAAATCGGGAAATTTGGATTTAAAAAAACCGAAAAATTCCGTGCCAGATTCCTTTTGGAAAGTTTGCAGGAACTCCGGGATAATCTAAAAAAATTAAATATCAGTCTTCTGGTGATCCGGCATAAGCCAGCAAAATTTGCTGAGTTGGTGGAGCGTTTCGAGATCACATCAGTTCATCTTCAAAAAGAATGGACGCCGGAGGAAACCAATACCCTCAAGGAGGTAAGATCAATTTTGCCGGAGCATGTGAATGTTAAAGAACACTATAATCAGTTTCTATACCATCCGGAAGATATTCCATTTACTACCTTGCAAAACATCCCTCAGGTTTTTACCGAATTCAGGAAAAAATGTGAAAAATACACCGGGGTTAGACCGGTGGTTCCAATTCCTGAAAAATTTCCGGAAGAAAATTTACTTTCAGAGGATCTAAACCTACCAAGTTTAAATGAACTGGGATTTGAGCATTTTGAAACCGATACAAGATCTGCTTTTCCATTTAAGGGTGGAGAAGATCAGGCGAAAAGTAGGATGAACCACTATTTTTGGGAGACCAAAAAGCTTGCAGTGTATAAAAAAACACGTAACGGACTTTTGGGAAAGGATTACAGTTCAAAATTTTCACCTTGGTTAGCAAATGGATCCATTTCTCCAACACTAATTTACCGGGAGCTTAAGAAATTTGAAGAGGAAGTAACAAAAAACGAAGATACCTATTGGTTGGTTTTTGAACTTCTATGGAGGGATTTTTTCAAATATATCTCCCTAAAACACGGAAATGAGATCTTTAAAGTTGGTGGAATTCTTAAAAAAGAATATTCCTGGGGAAAGGATGGGCACATCAAAGATAGCTGGATACAGGGAAAAACCACAGAGAATTTCGTGAATGCAAACATGAAGGAACTCGCTCAAACAGGATTCATGAGCAACCGGGGACGACAAAATGTATGCAGCTTTTGGTCTAAAGAATTACAACAGGACTGGCGTATTGGTGCTGCTTATTTTGAAAGTATGTTAATAGATTACGACGTACATAGCAATTGGGGAAACTGGATGTATAACAGCGGCGTGGGCAATGACCCACGGGACAGAAAATTCAATATAAAATCCCAGGCAGAGCGCTATGATCCTGCGGGGAAGTATCAACAAACCTGGCTTCAGGAAAGACTCTTTTAAACTATGCGTAAACTTCGACTTATTTTAGGCGATCAGCTTAACCATTCACACAGTTGGTTTGACAACACCAATGAAGATGTCACGTATGTCCTTATGGAAATGCGACAGGAGACAGATTATGTTGTTCATCACATACAAAAAGTGGTTGCCTTTTTCAGTGCGATGCGAAATTTTGCAAAGAATCTCAAAGATCGTGGCCACCAGGTAACTTATTACTATATATCGGACAAGGATAACCATCAAAGTTTAGAGGAAAATATTTCACAATTGATTTCAGAAAATGATATTGAAAAGTTTGAATATCAACTTCCGGATGAATACCGCCTTGATGAACAACTGAAAGCCTTCTGTAAAGATTTAAAAATCGATTCTGAAGCATTTGAAACAGAACACTTTTTAACTAAAAGAACCGACCTTACAACATTCTTCAAGGGGAAAAAGCAATTGACCATGGAATATTTTTACCGCGACATGCGGAAAAAGTACGATGTGATGATGATAAATAATGATCCCGAAGGTGGAAAATGGAATTTTGACAAAAGCAACCGACAAAAATGGAAGGGTTCTCCGGAAATTCCCGATGCGTACTATTTTAACCAGGATGTTTCAGAAATAAAAAAGGAAATTGAAAAAGCAAATATCAAAACTATAGGATTCATAGATCCTGAAAAATTCAACTGGCCAACCACCAGGAAAGAATCTCTTGCTATTCTTGATTATTTCTGTAAAAACCTGCTGATACATTTTGGAGATTACCAGGATGCCATGAATACAGAACAGGTTTTTCTCTTTCATTCAAGATTATCCTTTGCTTTGAATTCCAAGATGCTTCATCCCATGGAGGTTATTGAAAAAACCATTGAATATTGGAGGGAACATAAAGACGAAATAGATATTTCCCAAATTGAAGGTTTCATTAGGCAAATTTTGGGATGGCGTGAATATATGCGGGGAATTTACTGGAAAGAAATGCCGGGTTACAAGCAAAAAAATGAACTCGAAAACCACAATAAACTTCCGGAGTTTTATTGGACAGGAAAGACCAAAATGAATTGTTTAAAACACGCAATAAACCAAAGTCTGGAACACGCCTATGCCCACCATATACAACGGCTAATGATTACAGGAAATTTTGCGCTTCTTACCCAAACTCATCCGGACGAGGTTGATTCCTGGTATTTGGGGATTTATATAGATGCTATCGAATGGGTTGAAATAACAAATACCAGAGGAATGAGTCAATATGCCGATGGCGGAATTGTAGCCACAAAACCTTACATCTCAAGTGGAAGTTATATCAATAAAATGAGTAATTATTGTGCAGATTGTCATTACAAGGTTTCAAAAAAGGTTGAAGAGGACTCCTGTCCTTTTAATAGCCTTTACTGGAATTTTCTTGATGTAAAGAGGGAATTTTTTAAGGACAACCATAGAATGTCCATGATGATGAGTATGCTGGAAAAAAAATCGGCCGCTGAAATGAACGCAATAATAGAAAGAGCCAGCTATATTATTAAAAATTTAGATAATTTTTAAAATTAGAGTTAAACGCACGTTAAAAATGTTTAGGATAGATGGTTATTTATATAAATTTGAGAAGAATTACTAACCGGGTTATATGATTTTGAAAATGACAGGATGTGATTTACCTGATTTAATATCTATCGATTTTAAAAATCTAAACCATTAATAGCAACTTCAAGTTGCGCTAAACAACCAACAATTATGAGAGATTTAATTTGGCTTATTGTAGTTTTATTGATTATCGGATGGCTGATAGGATATTTTGCATTTCCCGATTTAGGAGCCATTATTCACATTTTAATTGTGATTGCGGTAATATTGATTTTGTACAAACTACTTACCGGAAGAAGATTGTAATAGGAGTAAATACCATTAAATAAGTAAGCCCCTTGATTTATCAGGGGGCTTCGCTTTTTATATCGTTTCTATAACTTACCTTAGTGTTGAATTTTTAGGATCAAAAATGTATGTGGGATTTAAAAGGACAAACTGCTGTTGTCACTGGAGGAACTAAAGGAATTGGCAAGGCAACCGTTCTGGAATTTCTGGAATTGGGAGCAAGAGTTTTATTTACAGCCAGGAATAAACAAGACGTTGTAAATTTTGAAAAAGAACTTCAGGATAAAGGATTTGAAGCTATTGGGATCGTTTCGGATGTTTCAGTTCAAGAAGACAGAGAAAAAACAGTACACTGGGTTCAGAATAACTGGCAAGCTCTGGATATACTTGTGAACAATGCAGGGGTTAACATACGCAAAAAAGCTTTGGACTACTCAGAAGAAGAATTTCAAAAAGTTTTAAATATCAATTTGATAGCGCCCTTTGAATTAAGCAGGGCATTGCATCCTTTTCTGAAAAAATCGAAAGTTGGTACGGTAATCAATGTTGCATCTGTTGCTGCACTGCAGGATGTAGGGACGGGAACTCCGTATGCCATGGCAAAATCGGGCTTGCTTCAACAAACCAGAAGTCTGGCTGTAGAATGGGCACAGGAAGGAATTCGTGTGAATGCTGTTTCCCCATGGTTTACAGAAACTCCGCTTACCGAAGGATTTCTAAAACAAGACGAAAGAATGAATGGTATTTTAGGAAGAACTCCTTTAAAAAGAATTGCGAAAGCAGAAGAAATGGCCTCGATTATAGCTTTTCTTGCCATGGAAAAATCCTCTTATATAACCGGTCAAAATATTATTGCCGACGGTGGAATGAGTATAAATGCCATATAAGTATAAATACCTTACTACTTTTAGCCTATTTTTGTAAAAAATTTAAACATGAAGAAAATCTTAACTCTTTTAGCACTACTAATCTTTATTGTTTCATGTAAAAATGATCCTGAAAAAGCCGAAACCACTCAAAATGAATCTGCTTTTGAAGAACCAATTACAAAAGAGATCGCTTACGCAAACGGATTTAAAAATTTTAAAGACGTGAATCAAATCAATTTCACTTTTAATGTAAAAGTGAATGATACCTTGCGTTCTGAACGCTCCTGGAAATGGTTTCCAAAAAAGAACAAAGTAGAACTTACAGAAAAAGGAGAAACATCCGGTTACAGCACAGTTGGGGATCTAAATGAAGAAGAAACTAAAATCGATCAAAAATTCATCAATGATAAGTATTGGTTATTGTTTCCGTATGAATTGATATGGAGCGAATATGAATTCGCGCATAACCGAAATTCGGTTGCACCATTAAGTCAAAAGAAAATGCACCAAATAACAGTTAAATATTCAGATACCAGCGGGTATACTCCCGGGGACACCTATTTGATATACTTTGATGAAAATGACAAAATGATTCGTGAATGGACGTATCAGTCTGCAGGGGGAAGAAGTCTTTCCACTACCTGGGAAGATTATGAAACCTTCAACGGGATAACTATTGCCAAAATGCACAAATCTGAAGATGGAAGTTTCCAGTTATTTTTTACAGATATCATGGTAAAGTAAATCCTTCAAATTCAGGAAGACTATCGAGTATTAAAATGTAAATACCGCTGGAAATTCCAGCGGTATTTACATTTTTTATATAAACATCATTGTTATCCGGTAAACATTTATGTGAAAGCTGAAATTACACATCCATTTGGCATTTCAATTAAATTTTTAATAAACAAACCTTACTATTCTCAGTTTTTCAATTATATTGAGAATTAAAATGCCCTGAAAAAACAGAAATCATATCTAAATGTTTATCAGTTAATGAAAATTTCTCAATACTCACATCTCACGATCTTGACTCTTTACCAGACATTACTGTTTTTAAATCTTCAGGATCCCTCTTTTTAAAATCTGACCAAATTCATACATATCCTCATAAGAACAATAAAATGGTGCCGGAGCCAGTCGTATCACATTTGGTTCCCTCCAATCGGTTATCACCCCATTTTTCATTAAAAAATTAAACAATTCCTTTCCTTCCCCGTGCAGAAAAACCGAAAGTTGGGTTCCACGCTCGTTTTGGTTCGATGGAGTAATGATCTCAAAATCACTTTCCACCTCTTCATCAATTTGATGTAAAATAAATTCCAGGTAAGCCACAATTTTATCCCGTTTCTCAATAAGCGCAGGCATTCCCACCTTATCAAATATATCGAGCGATGCTAGGTAAGGCGCAAGTGCCAAAATAGGTGCATTGCTTATTTGCCAGGCATGTGCGCCCGGTTCTGGTAGGAATTCTGGTTCCATTAGAAAACGGCGATCTTTAGAATGACCCCACCAGCCTTCAAAACGGGGAATTTCTTTAAGCCCGTGGTAGCGCTCGTGTATGAAACATCCCGAGGCATTTCCGGGGCCGGAATTCATGTATTTATAACTGCACCAGGCAGCAAAATCCACATCCCATTCGTGTAATTTAAGTTCAATATTTCCGGCAGCATGGGCGAGATCCCAGCCTACCTTTGCTCCTGCTTTATGCCCGGCCTTGGTAATTGTTTCCATATCCAACACCTGTCCAGAGTAATAATTAACACCTCCAAAAAGAACCAAAGCACACTCATCTCCTATTTCTTCAATTTTCTTGAGAATATCTTCTGTTCTGAAGTGATTTTCACCAGGTCTCTTTTTCACTTCAACAACGGCATCTTCCGGGTTAAACCCATGGAATTTCACCTGAGAAGCGATCATATACTGATCACTTGGGAAGGCCTTTTCCTCACAAATGATCTTAAAGCGCTTTTTATCAGGCCTGTAAAAAGACACCATCAATAAATGAAGATTCACGGTAAGCGTATTCATTACGGTAATCTCTGAGGGTTTTGCTCCAACCACTTTAGCAAGTTTTTCAGAAAACCGCTCATGATAATCCCACCAGGGTTTTTCCGCATAAAAATGGCCTTCCACCGCGAGCTTTGCCCAATCATCCATTACCTCATCTACATATTTTTTAGCCGATTTAGGTTGTAAACCGAGGGAATTTCCGGTGAAATAAATCACCTTCTTATTATTTATTTCAGGAAATATAAATTCATCTTTATACTTTGCTAAAGGATCTTCTTTGTCCAATGTGCGTGCAAATTCCCTTGTATTTCTGAATTCCATATAAGCGGTTTTTTTTGTAAAAATACTATTTATTCCTGCCTGCGGATTGTATTTCCGGCTGATTCTTTATTGGTATTTGCTTCGAATTTCCATTATGCTCATTTGATATGCTTAAATTTGCTGAAATTAAGAATCTGATGCATTTTATTCCGACGAATATAGACGATTACGCAGTAAAACATACTCAAAAGGAACCGGAATTACTGGCTAAGCTCACACGGGAAACTTTTCAAAAGATCCTTCAGCCGCGGATGCTAAGCGGCCATTACCAGGGAAGGTTGTTAAGTATGATCTCTAAATTGGTGAACCCGAAAAATATTTTGGAAATTGGCACTTATACCGGGTATTCTGCTTTGTGTCTTTCTGAAGGTTTACAAAAAGAAGGGAGTTTACAAACCATTGATATTAATGAGGAACTGGCCGAAATCCAGAAAAAATATTTTGATCTTTCAGAATATAAAGAACAGATCCGTCAATATTTGGGAAACGCACTGGAAATTATTCCAAGGCTTGAATTGAAATTTGATCTGGTTTTTATAGATGCTGATAAACCAAATTATCCCGCCTATTTTGAATTAATCATAGAAAAAATGAATCCTGGAGGAATTATTATAACCGATAATGTCCTTTGGAGCGGAAAAGTGGTTGAAAAAGTAAAAGAAGATGATGCATCTACTATAGCGCTCCTGCGTTATAATAAAATGGTGGTGGAAGACAAGCGGTTAGAAACGGTTATGCTCCCTATTAGAGATGGCCTGAGCATAAGCAGGGTAAAGGATAATTAATGCAAAAGGGGAAAGAGAGGGATTCCCAAAAATAAATCCTGAAACTAGCTAATGAATTTAAGTTCCTGATCGCACTTTCTTATACAAAGTTCGCGTTACAACCTTCGTTTTACCGAGCCCGTGATTTCTTCGATATCCTCTTTTACCTTGCTTATCTCACTGCGTACATCTTTAGAAATGTCGGTATCTATACCTTGCTTCTCGGCACTTTTTTGAATTTCGCTTTTAATGTCATTTGAGGCGTTACGGAGTGTACGCATACCTTTTCCTAATCCCCGTGCGATATCAGGGATTTTATCGGCACCAAAAACCATCACCAATATAAACATGATAAAGGCTATTTCTGCACCACTTATAAATAAAGGAAGTGTTATCATAGAGACAAAGATAATGACAATTTCTTTTAAAAAAAGAAGCCGACTCGTTAAAGTCGGCTTAATTTAAAAAAAATATTTCCTGATTAATTTCCTTCTAAATTTTTAAACTGCTGGAATTTATCTTCTTTTACCTGTTGTGGCCAGCTGTTGTTTTCTAAGTCAATATCGGCGGTTTCCATATTGGGATCTACCACTACTTTAATGATCTCCTTATCTGTAGCAATTGCTTTACTCACCTGGTCGTCATTTTTACGCCAAATTTGTACAGGATAGGTTACATTTTGCGTAGTCCCATCTGCATAGGTATATTCCACTATTAGTGGCATTACAAGTCCTCCGGGTTTTGAAAATGTAACTTCATAGAAATACTTGGGGACCTTCATTCCTTCGCGTTCTGCGGTTGAAAAATTATCCATTAGATATTCGTTCAATTTTGGTGCGGTTTCCAGAAGATTTTTACCCTTCATATCCTCGATAAATTCTTCACTACCTTCCTCCACTACATAAACGGCTTCTACCGAAGATGGATCTGTTACTCCATATCGCTCTAAAAAGGCTGCGCCTTCTTTGGTAGCTTTATCGGTTACATAATATTTTTTAACATCTTTTACTCCTATATCCACGAAATCTGTACCGTAGAACCAACCTCTCCAAAACCAGTCAAGATCAACTCCGGAAGCATCTTCCATCGTCCTGAAAAAGTCCTCGGGGGTAGGATGTTTGAACATCCATCGTTGTGAATATGTTTTAAATGAATAATCGAACAGCTCATGTCCCATTACAGTTTCTCTCAAAATATTTAATGCAGTAGCCGGTTTTCCATAGGCATTATTTCCCAGCTGATACACATTTTCAGGATTGCTCATAATTGGCGAAATAAACTTTTGATCACCTTTCATATAAGGAACTATATTGGCGGGAATTCCCCTCCTTGAAGGATAAACCTCTTTAGGAGCAATTGCCGCAGGATATTCTTTTCCAAATTCCTGTTCAGCCAAATACTGTAAAAAGGTAGTTAAACCTTCGTCCATCCAACCCCATTGGCGCTCATCACTATTAACGATCATTGGGAAAAAGTTATGACCAATCTCGTGGATAATAACGCTTATCATTCCGTATTTCACTCTGTCACTGTAGGTTCCGTCTTCTTCAGGACGACCATAATTCCAGCAAATCATAGGATATTCCATCCCCTGATTTTTTGCGTGAACAGAGATTGCTTTATGATATGGATATTGGAAGGTGTGATTTGAAAAGGTTTTCAAAGTGCTTGCAACAGCTCTTGTTGAATATTCTTCCCATAAAGGATTTCCCTCTTTTGGATACATAGAAACAGCCATCACATCTTTTCCCATCACATTTACATTCATCATATCCACGATGAACTTTCTGGATGAAGAAAATGCAAAATCACGTACCATTTCAGCTTTTAATTTCCAGGTTTTCTTTTTATCTGAAAATCCTTTTTCTGCAGCTTCCGCTTCTTCCTGAGTAACGATTATTACAGGGTTTTCAGTTTCTTTTTTTGCCCGCTCATAGCGGTTCATCATCTCTTTTGAATAGACTTCCTTTCTGTTTACTATTTCTCCTGTTCCATCCAAAATATGATCTGCCGGCACGGTTATGTTCACTTCATAGTTTCCAAAAGGCAATGCGAATTCCCCATTTCCGAAGAATTGCATATTTTGCCATCCTTCTACATCATTATAAACCGCCATTCTTGGGAAGAATTGCGCGATTACATACACATCATTTCCGTCTTTTGGGAAATGCTCATAACCAGACCTGGCTCTATCGGTTACGTGATTATTGATAGTATAGTTCCATTTTATGGTAAAACTATAACTTTCCCCTGCTTTTAGAGGCTGAGGCAAATCTACACGCATCATTGTATAGTTAATGGTGTAGGGTAAATTTTTTCCGTCTTTGGAAACTTCTTCAATATTGAAACCACCATCAAATGGCTCCTTCATGAACTGATTTACAAATCCTCCGGGTTGAGCTACCGGAGCAATTCCGCTGCCATCTTTATCCAAAGCCGGAGAATTTTTTGACCTTATGTTTTGATCCAGCTGAACCCATAAGTATTCCAGATCATCCGGAGAGTTATTATGGTAGGTAATGGTTTCTACACCGGTTAATTTTTTGTTTTTATCGTCCAGTTCGATATCCATTTTATAATCGGCCTGGTTCTGATAATAGGCTTCTCCGGGAGCACCGGAACCTGTACGATATTGATTGGGCGTTGAAAATTCCTGGTACATCTGCCTGAATTTATTTTCATTAAAATGCCCCATTTCCTTAACTTCTTCTTTAGGCGCTTCGGTTTCCTGAGCAAAAATTCCTGTTGAAAAAATTAGTGAAATTGATAAAATCGCAATATTGATTTTTTTCATTCTGTTTTTTGTTATTTTAAGTTGCTAAAATTAAGAATTTATATGATTAAGCCAATTTATTCGTTGAAAATTAATTCATCTTCATCCCGTTCTCCCGTCAAAATCAAACTCTTGGTTTTCCCCCTTACTTCAACATGAACCAAATTTTTCTGTTCCGAAAAAAGATCGGTAAGAACGGCATTTTTGATTTTTACAGATTTTACTGAAGAAACATTTGGAACTTCCAGGTACAATAAGGTCATATCATCTTCATATTCCTTCCCCAAATAATTAACCTCGTACGACTTTCCATTTACCTGAACCCGAAATTTCTGACCAAGGTACTTATTAAGATTTGCCACTACGTCGCCTTCATCTCCGGAGGACAGCAATTTAATAGATAGATCGTAACGTTCCTGAAGAAGCGCTTCCAGATCGTCGGTAAAAACACGTGAGATTATCTGAAGACTTTGAATCTCCTCATTATATTCAATTTCTGTTACGCTTACATAAAATTTATGGGTTTTCTTAAAGGAAGATAAACTGAAAATTAATAAAAGGAATAAAATTCTGTATTTCATAGGTAGCTATATATAGTTTTCCATTGGCCATAATTCAAATGACTTTATCAGTATTCGCATTTTTTTGAAAAGCTCATTAGGAGTCCATTCTTTTTCTGTTCAAGAACTATTCCATTCCCCTATATTTCCTGAAGGCAGAGTTGGCTTTTACAAAAAAAATTACCTGGTTTGATAAATGCACTTTAATTCCTGCCGCGTATTTGTTGATATTTTTTGCTTTGTTCAAAAAGGAAATCCAGTAAACTCAATCTATTTTTTTCTTCCATCATTTGTGCTGTCAAACCATTTTCATCCACATAGAATAAAAAATCGTTGATGTGTTCCTCTTTAATCCCAAGACTGGATTTGAAAAAATCATCCTCAAATAATTTTCTCATTTGAGCAGCAATTGTAGTAGTTGGCCTTTTATAGATTGGGGGCTTTCCCTTTTTCTTAATATTTAATAGTTCCGATATGATATCTGCCATTCCCAATATATTAACTCCAGGCTGCAATACCTGGTTGCTCTCAAAAGCCATATTTTTTGGAGCCTCCAAAGGATCGTTCACATCCGATTCAAATACCATATGCTTAATGTCACCAAACCTTAAATCAAGAGGCAAATCTTTTACTACTTCAATATTATTAAGATCGGTATTTATATTTCCGGTAAGCTGAATATTGCTGATATTAACCTCGGCAAGTTGATTTATATCCTCTTTCAGTTTAATGCTCAGATTGCCTTCCTGATTAATTTCAGCAGAAATAATCACCTCTAATTTTTGGTATTGAATAGATGAAAAAAGCAAGGTGTCCCCGGTTTTAACCAGAAGTTGAAAATTTCCTGAAGCAGAATTTACCGTTCCTGTCTTTTGAGTTTTATTTATTACGTGAACGGAAGCGCTTTCCAATAATGGTGCTTTAATGGTCCCCTTTAAAAGGGTATTCTCCTGCTGAGAAAAAACAGGAAAAGCCAGCAACAAAATTAAAGTGCAAAGAATTTTTTTAATCATACTTAATTCTCTGCCTTAAAGCAGAATAAATTAATTTCCTGAACGTTGTTTTTTGTATTTTTTGCTTTGTTCCACAAGAAATTCAATGAGATCCAGCTCGTTTCCTTTTTGCAACATTTCTTCTTTTAAGCCACTATCATCTGCAAAATATATAAAATCATTGATATATTCCAGATCAATATTTAAATTTTCCTGAAAAAAAGCATCATTATACATTTGCCGTATTTCGGTATCTATATCGGCATTGGGACGTTCACTATATGGATCCCTTATTTCGTCCTTCTTGCTGGCAATCAATAATTCTTTAAAAATATTGACAAAATTAATTCCATTCACCAGCCTTGTCTGGCTCATGGCCAAAGCGGTATTTTTGGGAGAAGATTGATAGGAAGGACCTGTTTCAGAAGCAAAATAAGTATTTTGTACCTGAGAAGCCGTGAAATTTTCAGGTAGTTCAGCCACAGGTAAACGCGCAGCATCTACCGTAACATTTCCGGAAAGATCATACGGGGTTACCACCACTTCCGGCAACACATTGATGATCTCGTTCAAATAAATAGTTAAATCTCCCGATTGGATTACTCCTTCATCAATTAAAACAATAAACTCCTGAAATTGAGCAGTTGAAATTTTAAGGCTATCGTTGAGTTTAACCGCGATGGAAAATTCACCTTCAGGATTTGTAAACGTGAAAACTTCGGTATTCAAATTATAAACAATTATCCCTCCTGATTCATCCCCCCCGGGAACCTGAATAGTGCCCGTAACAGAAATACGTTCCTGGGCTTGAACTTGAGTTAAAAACCCTAGCATAATTGCAATTAAAATTAGAAACTTTTTCATTGTTACAAAACTACTAATGAGAATGAAATTCTTGCTTAAGCATATATAAAACCTTAAAGTAACCAAAAACATTTCTTATAATTTCAATAAGCTGCGTCTAAAATTTTGTTAAACCAACACATTACTTAAATTTACGAAAAAATTAAATGAAAAAAATTCTTTTAGCTAGCACTTCTACTTTATTTGGACAAGAATTTTTAGAATACCTCTTCCCGGAAATAATTGAATTATTTAAGAATTCCGGGGAAATTCTTTTCATACCCTATGCCCGTCCAGGTGGGATTTCTCATGAGGAATATACAGGAAAAATAAAAGATGCGTTTAAAAACATGCCTTTTAAAGTACGGGGGATTCATGAATATCAGGATCCTAAAAAAGCAATTCTGGAGGCAAAAGGGATTTTTACCGGAGGAGGAAACACATTTTTGCTTGTTGATAAACTCTACAGGACCGGAATTATGGAATTATTAAAAAATTGCATACAGGACGGGATCCCTTATTTAGGAACCAGCGCGGGTACAAATATTGGCGGACTCACGATGCAAACCACCAATGATATGCCAATAGTTTATCCTCCTGCTTTTAAAACGCTGGGAATAGTTTCCTTCAATATCAATCCTCATTACCTGGATCCGGATGATAACTCCACCCATAAAGGGGAAACCCGTGAAACCCGGATCAAAGAATTCCACTCGATAAATTCTCAGCCCGTTGTGGGTTTAAGGGAAGGAAGCTGGCTGGCAGTTTCAGGTGATAATATAACTTTAAAAGGAAGCCAGAGCGCAAGGATTTTCAGGGCAAATCAGGCTCCTGTTGAAATACCGACCGGAAGTTCCCTAAACGATTTAAATTAAAAAAATGGAATATCAAAAAATACTGGATCAAATTCAGGAAGAACTCAACTACAGGGATGTATTTGGAAAGGTGGCTTCCTATATTCCAGAACTGGCCAAAGTCGATCCCAAAAAATTCGGGATGTATCTTTATTCTACCGACGCACAAAATTCCTCCTTTGGTGATAGTTCTGAAAAATTTTCCATTCAAAGTATTTCCAAGGTTTTTACACTTACTATGGCGATGCAAATCCTGGGGGAGGATCTATGGGATCGGGTTGATGTAGAACCTTCGGGAGATCCCTTTAATTCACTTACCCAGCTTGAGCATGAAAAAGGGATTCCCAGAAACCCCTTCATAAATTCCGGTGCCCTTGTGATATGTGATATTTTGGTTTCTAATCTGAAAGATCCAAAAGCCGAATTGCTGGAATTCGTCCGAAAAATTACCGGTAATCCTGAAATTGATTATGATTATACAGTAGCTGCTTCTGAAAAATCCACCGGATACAGGAACTATGCCCTGGTGAATTATATGAAGGCTCTTGGAAATATAAAAAATGATGTTGAGCCTATTGTAGATTTCTATTTTCATCAATGCTCTTTAGCGATGTCGTGTGAAGAGCTTGCTAAAGCTTTTATGCTCTATGCAAACCGGGGGAAACTTTTGGAAACCGGGGAGCGGATAATTTCAAAAACCAAAAATAAACGTATCAATGCCCTGATGCAAACATGTGGATTTTACGATGAAGCCGGGGAATTTAGCTTTGAGGTAGGTTTGCCTGGAAAAAGTGGCGTTGGAGGCGGAATTGTTGCGATTCATCCTGGTCAGTATTCGGTAGCAGTTTGGAGCCCCCTTTTAAATCCAAAAGGAAACTCTGAACTTGGCATGGCCGCCCTGGAACGATTTACAACCCTAACAGGTTACTCTATTTTTTAAAAAGTATTGAGATGTGAGTATTGAGATATGAGAGGTAACACAGACCATTCTTGATTTTTTAATTCTAAGCTCGTACTAAATCATCTTTTCTCTTTCTTCTTTTTTCCATTTGTACTTATTTCCTGGTTCCTGCAGTTACGCCAAAAGCAGAACGATCTTGATCGCTTTTACCGGGCCTTACTGAAAAATAGTACACCTAAATAAGTTAAACAAAAAAAGTAATTCCTTAAATAAGGGTATATTTGGAATTAACACATAAAAACTAAAATTATGGCATTGTATATCGTATTAGGGATCATTTTGGTGCTCGTCATTTGGGGTGTATCTATTTATAACAGCCTGGTAAGTTTGAAGCATAACAGGGAAAACGCTTTTGCAGATATTGATGTGCAGTTAAAGCAACGTCATGACCTGGTACCACAACTTCTTGGAGCAGTTAAAGGCTATATGGAACACGAACGCGGAACACTTGAAGCGGTAACCAATGCAAGACAAAGAGCAATTTCGGCCACAGGGATCAATGAAAAAATCGCTGCAGAAAAGGATCTTGGAGCTGCATTGCAGGGATTGAATATTCAGGTGGAAGCATATCCCGATCTAAAAGCCAGCACTAATTTCATGCATCTTCAACAGGAAATTTCCGACATTGAAAATAAACTGGCAGCCGTAAGACGTTACTTCAACTCGGCTACCAAAGAGTTGAATATTGCCATTCAAAAATTCCCGAATTCTATCTTCGCAGGGATGTTTGGCTTCACAACCCAACCTATGTTTGATCTTGGTGAGGCGGGAAGAGCACAAATGGATGTTGCTCCAGAGATAAAATTTTAGGCAGTGGCTTTTGTAGGGATCCAAACCCAAATCAAGAGGAATAACAGGAAATCTATCCTTCTCTTGATCGCATTTCCTTTACTAATTCTCGCTGCTGTTTTTGCAGTGGTATATTTTACCACTTTTAATCAGGACGGAACTCCCAACCCCGATTTAGCCGTGGATGCATTTTTACAGGCGATTCCTTTTGTAAGCGCGGTGGTGGTGGTATGGTTTCTTATCGCTTATTTTGCTCACGGAAAGATGATCTCTATGGCCACCGGCTCCAAACCACTGGAACGTAAGGAGAATATGCGGGTGTACAATCTGGTGGAAAACCTTTGTATGAGTGTGGGGATGAAAATGCCGAAAGTGCGTATTATAGAAAGCGATGCCCTGAATGCCTTTGCCAGCGGACTCAAAGAAAAAGATTTTACAGTCACCTTAACCCGCGGGATCATCGAAGAGCTGGAAGACGATGAGTTGGAAGGAGTAATCGCGCATGAATTGATGCACATTAGAAATAAAGATGTACGGCTGCTGGTTGTAACCGTTGTGTTTGTGGGGATCTTTGCTTTTGTGGTACAAATTGCTTTCCGAAGCTTTTTGTATGGAAATATAGGAGGAAGCCGCAGGAGAAGTAAAGATGGAGGCGGGCAATTAATGATTATCATTCTCATCGTTTCTTTTATCGCTTATATGATCTCCATGGTTTTTAAATTCGCCTTAAGCCGAAAAAGGGAATATATGGCAGACAGTGGTGCTGCTGAAATGACGCGTAAACCCTGGGCGCTCGCTGCTGCTTTAAAAAAGATTTCTGTAAATCACCATGTAAAGGTGAAGAGTGAAGAAGTGCAGCAAATGTTTATTGAAAACACCCCGAAGGATACTTCAGCAGGTTTGTTCGGAGGCCTGGGAGGATTGTTTTCAACCCACCCGCCTATCGAAAAAAGGATAAAGTTTCTGGAGCAGTTTTAGAGAGGAGTGAATCGTGTGGTGTAAGGAATGAATTTTAGTCTTAACCTGGTTTGAATAATTATGCCTTCTCCATTGTTGATCGGTTTTAAACATTAATTTTCAATGCTACTTGTTTTTTTTTATCTCCCGCTGATCTAAACTGCTCAGTCTCATTTCTAAACACGATTCAAAATTTATGAGCAGCTTAGCGGGAAAATTTTCAATAAATACCCTCTGAAAACCTTTTAAAAACACAAAATCCACCTTAAAAAGAGGTGGGTTTTGTGTGCTGTCTTTACAGTAGTTCCGTTTAAGCTTCTTTAAAAATTTCTATAGTTCCAGGACCGCATTTTCTGCTCCTGCATAATCGTTCCATCGATAAGCATCTGCTTCAGGATCGTTGGAATGATTGCCATCTATAAGGTATTTAAATTCAAATGAATTCTCCTTTGGCAAATCCAGGGTTCCTTTAAAGGTTCCTGTTTTTAATTTTTTCAGTTCGTTTTTAGAGGGATCCCAATTGTTGAAATCACCAATTACGCTAACTTTTTCAGCATCTTTCGCGGGTACGGTAAAGGTCACTTTACACACCGGCTTTGTCTTTAAATATTGTTTTGAAATTCCCATAATTTTTAATTTGAATTAGAGCGCTAATAAATACATTAAAATCCTGATTTACAAGGCATAATATCATATTATAATTTTTTTTTGAATTGAAATCGTTATAGTTCAAAACTTTTTTGAGACCGGAGAAATTCAGAAGAAACCAGCCACGAAAAATTTTCCGGATCTGCTCATTCTGAAGAAGATAAAAAAAGATCTCCATCAAAAAATTTAAGTTATGTTTTACAACATTATGGATTATTTTTAAACCTCCGGTAAGCATTGCCGTTTTTGCTTCATTCCTTTTTTAACCGCAAAGCATGCCAGGAAAAAAAATACCCGTCCGACAGTTACTGGCAGGCCGGGTACGCAAAGAAAAAATGATGATTGAAAATGAACCTTGGATAATTATTGAGTTGAAAATTATAAAAGGACTACTTGACAGAAATGCCGAATGGAATAGTAATACTTTGCGACCTTTGTGCGCTTGCGGTTAAAGAAAGCACCTTTCTACAATTTCCTAAAACAGAAACAAAATTTATAAATCCTTTCGTATATCAACTATGGATATAACGGAATAACGGATGGATAAACCTGAAAAAATCAGCCCTAATATCCTATCTTTAAACTACAAACCCGCTCTTATGGAAAACACAGGTTTCGATTTCTGGATGTTTATTGCAGGTCTCGGGATTTTTCTGTTTGGGATGCGGCACCTGGAAGAAAGTATAAAAGGACTGGCAGGGAAATCCTTTAAAAATTTATTGCAGCGGTTTACCGATAAAAGCTGGAAAGGTATCCTCACCGGGACGGCGGTTACCGCTATCCTGCAAAGCAGTTCCATGGTTACCCTGCTAGCACTTGCTTTTTTAGGTGGAGGGATGATAGGACTTAAAAACGCATTGGGCGTAGTGCTGGGAGCAAATCTGGGCACAACTTTCACGGCCTGGATTGTGGCAACCTTTGGATTTAAAATGGATATCGCCGATTTCTCCTTTCCGTTCCTGGCAGTTGGGATCTTAAGCTACCTCTTTTTAAAAAGCAGGCCCTTTTTGATGAATCTGGGTGGACTTCTCATTGGTTTCGGATTGTTATTCCTGGGACTGGACTTTATGAAGGAGGCTATTGAAATGGTAGCAGGACAAATAGATTTAAGCAGCTTTGCGAACTACGGATTATGGGCTTTTTTGCTATTGGGACTCTTTATAACCGCACTTATACAGTCCAGCTCTGCGATGATTGTTATAATTTTAAGCGCCCTTAACGCCGGACTTATAGATATATATCAGGCCGTAGCCATGGTTATTGGCGCAAATATAGGTACCACCGTTACACTTATATTTGGTTCCATTGGCGGCACCGCCGATAAAAAGAGGCTCATGCTGGCAAATGTTATTTTTAATTGCATTACAGGACTTCTCATTTACTTTTTAATAGATCAGCTTGTCTATGGAGTGTATTACTTTTTTAAGGTGGAAGATGTCCTTATGGAGCTTGTGCTTATCAATACACTTATTAACCTGATAGGGATTGTTTTGTTCTATCCATTTTTAGGGATTTTCAGAAACTTTTTGAACCAAAGATTTATTTCTTCTGCACCACAGGGAGAAACACTATACGTAAAGAATATATCCCCAAATGTACCCGATGTAGCTCTCAAAGCCCTGGATAAGGAGTTAATCCAGGTCTATAGTTACACCAGGGATTTTATTAGGGAAAGTTTAGGATTAATGGAACGGGAGAAAAACCGCGAATCCCAGTGGAGAAAGATTTTTTCCAACGCCTCCGGATTGATGAAAAAATACGAGAAAATAAAACGCCTGGAAGATGAACTTACAGCCTATTATGCACAGCTCCAGGAGGAGAACCTTTCTAAGCCGGAAGCAGAACTTCTTACCTCTGGAATGATGGGCTTGCGCTCCATGATCTATGCCGCCAAGGAAACTAAAGATGTTATTCACAACATCCTTTTTATGATAGAAAGCGAAGATCCCCTGGCACAGGAAGTGCTGGAGCGCTTGCGAAGAGTGGTACGCCTTAGGATTCAGGAACTTGATGACTTGCTCGGACTGGAAACTCCCAAAGTGATCCCTGTACATTGGCTGGATGAAAATGAAGCCTTTTACAAGGAAACCATTACCTGGCTTTATAAAAATATTAAAAGGCACGATACTAAAGGAGTTCAGATTTCAACCATGACCAATGTGATCCGGCAAACGGTATCCTCGCTTAATAATTTATGTAACTCTATAATTTATGTGAAGTTTAAAAAAGAGACCGCTGTAGATAAGTTTACTGTTTAATAATCAGTAATGTAAGGTAGAGAACCAGGATCGTTAAACCTTAGGCGTAACTGAAAGAATCAAGAAACAAGACTTAATTTTAATTCACTGATAAAAATTTAAGTATAATCCCTAATTCATTTTAATTATGGATAGAATTTAAAAAATTCATAAAAGCAAGGGCTATTTTTAAAAATCTCTTTCGAAATGCCCAATGGAGGTATTTCAGCATTAACAAAAATGTTAACCGGACAACAATGTTTAATAGTAACAAAACCTGGCAAGGCAGAAAAATTTTTGGACCAGGTGTATAGGAGAAAAGGGAAAATTGAATTTGCAAACCTGAAGTTTTTGTTTGTGACAGGGGCGAAAAATATTATGCCTCAGAAAGGGCAGAAAAGCAATTGGACAAGCCTGAAATAAAATCCGGAGGGATTGGATTATTTAGGCTGCCACGATCACATTAATTATCGCACTTACAACTCCTACAAGGATGGCAGCAAGGACAAAAGCAACAAGTACTTTTGCAAAAACATTAAAGCCCTTTGTAGTTTCTTTGTAATTTTCGACAAACACTCCGATAGCTTCCATAATAATTTTATTTGTTTAGTTAAACCCTTAATGCTGTCTTAAGTTACACAGATATTTCAGGCTAAAAAAAACTAATCGTTGAAGGGAAGATAAATCAGGCGAATTACGTGATCCTTAGATTTTTATGGATTTCGGGAAGTTAAAAGTCGGAATTAATTTACTCAGGTCTTTCCCAAAAACAGAACGATCCATCTAATATTCAGATGAATCGTTTTACGGAATAATTCCTTATTTTTTCGGGTTGGAGGTCAAGGTAATATAGCCCGAAATTTTCAATGATTTTACTCTTCCTTGCCTCGCTTAAACGTCTTTTTCTTACGGTGTTTTACCACTTCAGCTTCGCGGAAGAAAATAATTTCTTCAGCAATATTTGTAACAAGATCGCCAATTCTTTCGAGTTTTTTTATCACGGAGAACAACAAAAGGAACTGATCAATCAATTCGGGATTAATTCTCACTTCCTTCGAGATGACCTTAAAGGATTTCATATTGATCTTATTGAGGACTTTATCCTTTTTGAAAACCTTTCTGGCCAACTTTGCATCGGCTTCAATATAGGCATCGGTAATATCATCCAGCATAGAAAGTGCCGACTCAAACATTTCCTCCACCCGCATTATCTCCAGCAACCTATCCTCAATAGGAGTATCAACCTCGATGATATATTTTGAGATTCCGTAGGCGTGGTCCCCTACCCGCTCGAGATCAAAATTGATCTTTCTAAGAGCCAGAACAAACCTGAGGTCGCTGGCCACGGGATTGTGCAGGGCGATAAAACGCTCGCAATCACGGTCAATTTTTAAATCCAGAGCATTTACCCTGTTCTCAGTTCGCACTACTTCTTCTGCCAAATCACTATCATGCGTAAAAAATGCATCCCGGGCATTCTCGAGTTGTTTTCTGCAAAGCGACAGCATCTCTACCCCAGATTGATTCAGGGCTTCTCTATGTTGATCTAAACTTATCATAGCCTAATTTTTTATCCGAATCTACCGGTAATGTAGTTTTCGGTTTGTTGTTTTTCAGGGTTGGTAAATAATTTCTTAGTTCGGTCATACTCGATGAGTTCTCCAAGATAGAAAAAAGCGGTGTAATCACTTATCCTTCCAGCCTGCTGCATATTATGGGTGACGATTACTATAGTGTACTTTTCTTTCAATTCGTAAATAAGTTCCTCGATTTTAGCGGTAGAAAGTGGATCCAGGGCAGAGGTAGGCTCATCCATTAAAATTATTGAAGGTTCTACAGCCAGAGTACGCGCAATACATAATCTCTGTTGCTGTCCTCCTGAAAGTGCAATAGCCGATTTGTTGAGATCGTCCTTAACTTCATCCCATAAAGCGACTTGTTTCAAAGAATCCTCCACCTTTTCCTTCAGAAATTTTTTGTCTTTTATCCCCTGAATTCTCAGGCCATAGGCAACATTTTCAAAGATAGATTTTGGAAAGGGATTCGGCTTTTGAAATACCATGCCTACCTGTTTCCGCAATAGCTCTACGTTGATCTTCTTTTTATAAATGTTATCACCGTCAATTCGCACTTCTCCTTCCAGCCTAAAGCCATCCACATAATCGTTCATCCTGTTGAACAAACGTAAAAATGTTGATTTTCCACATCCCGAAGGACCAATAAAAGCAGTGACTTTATTGGCCTTTATGGTCATGTCTATACCTTTAATAGCCATAAAATCATCGTAAAAGACTTTTACTCCTTTGGTCTCAAGTTTATGTTTCCTTTTGATAGACTTATCTATCACGATCTCCTTATTCTTTTTGCTCATTTAAAGAAGCTTTTTTATTTTAATTTTTTCTGCCATTTATTTCTGAAATAAACCGCGATTCCATTCATTATAAAGGTAATCAATAACAACATAATAATCGCCGCGGCGGCATTTACTTCAAATCCTGCCTGAGGCCTGGAAATCCAGTTAAAGATTTGTATAGGCATCACCGTAAATTGATCCATAGGAGATGAAGGCGCGAAAGGCACATAAGCCAAGGCTCCAATAACAATTAGCGGAGCAGTTTCACCCACCGCCCTTGAAAGCGCTAAAATTACCCCGGTTAAGATCCCTCCAAAGGAAGCCGGAAGCAACTGCATGGAAACCGTTTGCCATTTGGAGGCGCCTAATGCAAAGGATGCGTCCCGAATGGATTTTGGAACTGCCTTAATCGCTTCTCTTGTGGAAACAATCACAATGGGAAGGATTAGCAAGGCCAGGGTGAAACTACCGGCCAGGACACTTGCGCCCATTTCCAGGATCCTCACAAAGATCTCAAGACCTAAAAGTCCGTAAATAATGGATGGTACACCTGCCAAATTGGAAATATTAACTTCTAAAATGGATGAAAACCTGTTCTTTGTGGAATATTCCTCCAGGTAGATCGCAGCACCAATTCCAAGAGGAAGTGAAATAATTGTGGTTAACACAAGAATCCAAATACTCCCCATTAAGGCGGTAAAAATTCCCGCATTTTCGGCATTTCGGGATGGAAGGCTGGTGATAAAATCCCAGTCTATCCTTTGTAATCCATCGATGAGGATGGATCCTATAAATATTGACAGAAGTACTAAACCCAAAAGGGTACAGGCAATTCCCCAGCCCATAAATATCTGGTCTTTAAGTCTGTTTTTTTTTATACTATTCATATTTCTCCCTGAATTTTTTCCTGATTCTATAACTAATAGTATTAAGCAGGAAGGTAAAGATGAACAAGGTAATTCCCGCCGCAAAGATGGTCCTGTATTCCAGGGATCCATGCTGTACGTCACCCAGACTTACCTGCACAATATAGGTGGTAATGGTTTCTACCGGAACTGTGGGGTCAAATGTTAGTCGTGGCTGCTGTCCCGCAGCGATTGCTACGATCATGGTTTCTCCAATGGCTCTGGAAATTGCCAGGATTATGGAAACAATTATTCCTGACGAAGCCGCAGGCACCAAAACCCTGAAGGAATTTTGCAGTTTTGTGGATCCCATTCCGTAGGCAGCTTCCCGTAAAGAATTTGGCACCGCATGCAAAGCATCTTCACTTAAGGAGGATACAAAAGGAATGATCATGATCCCCATAACCAATCCTGCCGAAAGGGAATTAAAACCTGCAAGTCCCGGGATAAAAGATTGTAGGAATGGAGTAACTACCGTAAGGGCAAAAAAACCGTATACTACAGTAGGTACTGCAGCCAATAGTTCCAGGGCCGGTTTTATGGTCCTTCGGAAACTTTTTGGAGCGTATTCGCTGATGTAGATACTTATGGACAATCCAACCGGTACTGCAAAGGCAATAGCTATAAACGAAGTTAGCAGCGTACCGGATAATAAAGGCAGGATCCCAAAATGTTTATCACTAAAAAGCGGCGTCCACTGCGTATCTGTAAGAAAATCTATAATAGGAACTTCTTTGAAGAAGTTTACAGCCTCAAAAGAAAGCACCAGAATAATACCCAAAGTCACCAAAATTGTTACCAGCGCACTAGCCAAAAGGGACTTTTCAATAACGGCCTCTTTAAATTTTCGCATATAAAGTGATCATTTACAAAAAATTACCGGGATTAAAACAATCCCGACAATTTTCTGTTTGAAAAATTATTTTTGATTTTCCTCAACGAAATCTTTGAATTTCTTCTGCTCCCTTTGATACTCTTCAGCAGTTAAAGGAACATATCCCACATCCTTTAAAAGGGAAGGCACTTCCTTTAGATAAAAGTTAACAAAGTCTATCACTTTAGGATTATTTTGAATAGAAGAACTGTTAACGTAAATAAACAATGGTCTTGAAAGAGGGGCATAAGTCCCGGTGCTCACAGTTTCTACTGTAGGCTCTATACAACCCTGACCGCCATCGACGCCCACCATTTTTAGTTTATTTATATTTTCCTCATAGTAAGCAAGTCCAAAAAATCCAAGTCCGAA
The DNA here is from genome assembly GCF_046298265.1 of Gillisia xinjiangensis. NCBI lineage: Bacteria > Pseudomonadati > Bacteroidota > Flavobacteriia > Flavobacteriales > Flavobacteriaceae > Gillisia > Gillisia xinjiangensis. The sequence goes on from NZ_JBKAHK010000010.1 coordinate 127,655, forward strand.
TTTATCTCCGGCTACTCCCTGCACCAATACATTATCATCCTCACTGGCAGTGTAATCTCCACGGCTGCTTCCGCTTTCTCCCATGATGGCTTCGGTAAAATAATCGAAAGTTCCTGAAGCTACTCCCGGACCATAAAGATGAATTTCTTCATCAGGCCATTCTGGATTGATCTGGTTCCATCTCATGATTTTACCTTGTGCAGCTGGTTCCCATATCATTTTCAATTGTTCTACGGTGAAACATTGCACCCAATCATTCTCAGGATTTATAATAACAGCAAGACCATCGTAGGCCACTTCAAGCTCAATAAAATTGATATTGTTTTCCTCTGCAATGGCTTTTTCTTCCTCTTTTATAGATCTTGATGCATTAGTGATATCGACATCTCCCTTGGTAAATTTCTGAAACCCCCCTCCGGTTCCTGAAACTCCAATAGTAACATTTACATCCGGAGCTTCTGCCCGGTACTCTTCAGCAATAGCAGCAGTAACGGGAAAAACGGTGCTGGATCCATCAATAGAGATCCCGGAACCTCCCTGATCTTTTTTATTGTTTCCGCAGGACAATACTGAAAATGTAACAGCGGTAATTAAAATTAATTTTTTCATAAGTAGCTATTTATTGTTTATTTCTTTTATAAATGAAATTCAAATTGTAACCTGTACATCAAACCATCAAATTGATCCTGATTAAGATCTGTATAACTTATATCGGTTTGTACTTTTAATTTATGTCCAACCAGATATTTGGACAATCCGAGGGTGTATTGATTTTCTATTAATTCAGAAAAATCATCGTCCGGATTTACGCTTGTAAAGCGTCCAAGAATTTGATAATTATTTTCAAAAAGGTATCCAGCCTGGAAGTTGAATGCTTCTCCAATATTTACAATATCTCCGGTTTCTGTACCATCTGAATTTACGGCAAATGGTTTGTCTGCACTCCTGTCGGCATATTCAGCCATCACGGAAACACCTTTATACTTGAACATGGCATCCAAAAATAAAGTCTGAATATCGGTTTCAAAAAAGCCATTATCGGTGAACATGTAAGAACCCATATTGGATCTTGTTTTCACTGCATTGTCATTGTAATCATAAGTTACTCCAACGGCCAATTTTGGCTGTGATTCCCGCTTGAGATCTGCCCCTGAATAATCGGAAAAATCGCCAAAAGGAAGAATCTCTGCCCTTCCGGTATATTGATAACCTCCAATATTCCCTGTGGTTATATTCCTGCCTTCCCCCTGAGCAAGGGAAACTATTTCTCTTAGCATAAAATTGTCCCCAAAAGTAATGAAATGGTGTAATTGTACACCAATATCCCTGTCAATATTATACCTGCTGTTAAGGAGAGATCGATCCACCGTTTCCAGATTAGCTGAAGAAATTACCCGCTCTCTGTTTCCCGGCAGTTTAGTTTGTCCTGCCCATAATTCGAAATTTTCATGAAAATTCCACTTTATTACGGCATCCAGAATAATCCGTGGTGTATTACCTGTAAATTGAGAGGCGCCTGAAATATCCCTGTTTGACAATCCTAATTCAAATTTATAGGTGAGTTTAGGGGAGTAAGCGAATCCCTCAAATTTGAGACGAGCCCTCCTTATTAAAAAATTGGTCTCTCCATCCTGAATACCACCATTCTCAGGAACATCCCATTGTGAGGTCATTAAAGACTGAAATCTCACGCCAAAATAGGCGCTGTAGGAGCTATCCTTAGCCACTACGTTTATCAATCCTTTACCGAATTTGTTTTCTGTAATATCCTGTCCCTGCGCATACAAGCTTACACATACTGCAAATGCAGTAATATAAAAATTTTTAAGTGTCATAATTTTCCCTGTTTTTGTCGATGCAAATAACCGATCTTAATGTTACCTGAATGTTAACTGGGAATTATGTTTAGGTAAAAAAAAAGGTTGTCTGGCCAAGACAACCTGTTCATACATCTAAATCGACAAAAACTGAGAATATATGAAAATCCTTAATGAACATTAAGATTTCAAAATTCACAATTATTTCCCTGTAAAGTGTAAAGAGAATATTAAGAAATATTTAAATTAAAAACCTGTATTGGCACTAATATTTAAAGTTATCCTGTAAAAGATAACAAATCCCGGAAGATTCAGAAAATTTAAATCCAGCTGAAAAAGGTATGCTGAAAAGAATCCAAAACTTTGGAATCTCCAATTAACCTAAACTTTTCAGCAAAATTTAAAATCCCCTTTTTGAATACTTAAGCGGTTCGTTTTAAAACGGACTGGTTGCTAAGTTGCTGGCTAATAAGATTTGCCCATTTCCTGGCATGACTTACTTCCAGATCCTGATTAAAGTGAAGATCGTAATCAAAGAGGTTAATACTCTTTTTGAGCCCGGAGTTCTTAAAAGAAAATTCCAGATTTACCCGTCTTAACAAATGTTCGGTTTTCCCTTCTTTTTGAACATCAAGTTCCCCAATATTGGGCACACAGGCCGCAACCATCTTAAGGTCAATGAACACCACAATAAAATCTTCTTCAGACTTCTGCACAAACAGAAGTTTCTTCTCGGTAAGATCCAGACCTATGTAATTTTGGCTCCAGGTTTCTTTTAGTTGTGAGTTTATTTCGTGATTTTTTTCTTCCTCCCGGAATTTATTAGTGAGTTTTTTACGGTCGCTGTTTCTTAATAGCGGAAGCAGTACAAATGGTAAAAATATCAGCACTACCAAAATGGCAGTTACCAGCATAAAATCTAATTTCATGATATATAATTATTAAGTTTTCTTTTAAGTGAAAGTCGCCTGTTCAGGGGTGACTGCTATGGAACCTGTCAACAAAAACAGATTTCCGCAGAAAAACTTAATTACAGAAAAGTATGAAAAGGGAAGATGATCTTTTGCTTATCAAGACCGGGTTTTATAGTAGCCGCATAGCGGATATAAGCATTTGCCTTGCGGGCCGAATTGGAGCCTCTAAAAACAAAGTCCGGTTCGCCAAATGCAGAATTGGGATGCGAAAAAAGAAGATTCGAAGGTGCTGTAAGAATGCTCTCCCAAGCTACCTGTAATTCTTGATTTATTTGCGGAAAATTGGAAGAGTCCTCCTGGTGGTGGGATTTTTCATAAATCGCAATTGCATAGGCCAGGTTACTTGTAACCAGGAAAGATAAAAGGCCAAGGACTTTTAAAAATTGCATATTCCGAATTATAATAAAGAACAAATGTAGAGACAAATTGTGTTAAAAAAACACAAAAAATTTTGAAAAGAATTATTTTTTGTTCTTTATAAATGTTGTCCGTTGAACATTTTTTTGAAAGCTTAAACCACACCTTCATTGCACAGTCCAATGGGATTTTTAATAAACACCTTACTTTTCTGAGTTTTTAAATTATATCGATAATTAAAGTGTTCTGAAAAAACAGAAATCATTTATCATCTAATTAAAATCAAGTCTTTTTTCCTGGTTCTTGCAGTTCCGCTGAATGCGGAACGATCTTGACTCTTTACCGGACACTACTGATTATTTATCAACAGCTACTTTATAATGCGGGTCTTCCATCACGTTCACGTCAATTATCTTATCTGCATTTTGGAGCAGTCTCTGACAGTCGGGACTTAGATGCCGTAAATGAACTTTCTTTCCAACCTTTAAGTAGCGTTCAGTAATTTTATTTAGAGCTTCAATCGCAGACATATCAACGACCCTACTTTCTTTGAAGTCGATTACGATTTCCTCCGGGTCATCTAAAACATTAAATTTCTCATTGAATGCACCAACCGAACCAAAAAACAAAGGTCCATATATCTCGTAATGCTTGACTCCTTTATCATCAACATGCTTCCTTGCTCTAATTCGTTTGGCATTGTCCCAGGCAAAAACTAAAGCCGCAATTATTACTCCTACTATTACTGCCAGGGCAAGATTATGTAGTATGACTGTTACCAGGGTCACCACTACCATAACAAAAATATCAGATTTCGGCATTTTATTGACGGTCCTCAAGCTCGCCCATTCAAAGGTTCCAATCGCTACCATCATCATTAGCCCAGTCAATGCCGCCATTGGCAATCTCTCAATTAAGCCAGCACCAAACATCACAAAAATTAATAGCGCAACTGCCGCCACAATTCCAGATAGTCTTGCACGGGCACCCGAAGATACATTAATCAAACTTTGACCCAACATCGCACATCCACCCATACCAGAAAATACACCCGAAAGGATATTCGCTGCACCTTGGGCAACAGCTTCTTTGTTTCCTCTTCCTCGAGTTTCGGTAATCTCATCAATAATATTTAAAGTAAGAAGGCTTTCTATTAAACCAACCCCTGCCATTATTGCTGCGTAAGGAAATATCAAGGCCAGGGTTTCCCAGGAAAAAGGCACATTAGGAATATGAAAGGGTGGGAATCCTCCTTGAATTGATGCAATATCTCCAACTGTCTTGGTGTCTATACTGAATGCCACAACGACTCCAAATACCGCGAGTATCGCAACCAATGAAGAGGGTATAGCTTTAGTCAATTTTGGCAGACCCCAAATAATCAGCATCGTTAACAGCACAAGCCCAACAATTACATAAAGTGATTGTCCAGTCATCCACACCAACTCTCCAGAACTGTCAACTGTCTTGAACTGGTTTAACTGGGACATGAATATTATTATCGCCAAACCATTTACGAACCCATAAATTACAGGGTGAGGAACCAGTCGCATTAATTTTCCCAATCTAAAGATCCCAGCAAGAATTTGAATTAGTCCCGCAAGAATTACAGTTGCAAATACATATTCAACTCCGTGAGAAATTGCCAGTGCAACAATAACTACAGCTACAGCACCAGTAGCTCCCGAAATCATTCCAGGCCTACCACCTAATATTGCGGTGACCAATCCAACTACGAATGCAGCATAAAGTCCAGTCAATGGTGATAAGCCAGCAATTAAAGCGAAAGCAACTGCTTCAGGAATAAGTGCCAGTGCAACAGTAAGTCCCGATAAAATTTCAGTCTTGTAATCTACTTTTTGTTTAAAATCGAATAAATTGAAAATCTTCTGCATAAATGGATTTTATTAGGAGCTTATAAGCTTACCGGAGATATAGTAATAAGGAATTAGAATGTGGATGAAGGGCAGAAATTCTCAGGGCGGAGTAACCGCAGGAAGACAGTAAGTATATTTTTTAAAAACCTCTTTCATTTTTATTTTTGAAGCTGCAAATGTAATACTTATTTCGGATTTGACCTGAACAAAATTCTGTTTAATAACTCAAGTCTTCAGAGAACGCTTGGTCTGAATAACCTGTCAAACCCATCAAGAATTAAACATCTTTAATATCAAACCAAGCGCATCACCGGCTATCCCGAAGATGAGGACCACATCGTTACCAAAAAGATCACCAAAACCAGCCCGGGCTATGAACTTATAGATGACACTCATGCATGGGAAAGTCTGGATCAATGAGCAGCAATATTTTGATAAAGCACCTCTGCTCGCCTGGGAATTATACATCGGTGGTTACCAACCGGCTCAAAAATGGCTAAGAGACCGCAAGGGCCGTGAGTTCTCGCACTACCAAAAAATTATCGTGGCACTCACGGAAACCGACAGGTTGATGAAGGAGATCGATATTGTTGGAGTAGTAGTAAAAGATGAAATTATGGTGGAAAGTAATTTAATTCTAACTCGGCAAGATCATTATAGGGTAAATAGAAAAAAAGGGTGAAATTATCGAATTTGAAGCAAAAGCCGGCCTGGATATTGATTAAGAGATTATGTGTTATACAAAGGGAGATAACCTGCAATTTATCGTCAGGAGATTCTGGGAGCCGAAATAATTTTAATTTCAGTTCCTAATCAATTTAATTCTCTGATTGTGCCAGTTTTATCATTTTAAAACGACAGAAGATATATTTCAACGATTAAATTTCTAATATATATTTAAATATTACTATGGGAAGACCTTCCACAAAACCAACAGACCTGAGAGATGGTTATTATATTGAAGTCCGAAATAAAAACCAAAAATCTGGAGTCAAAATTCGACGAGATACCAAAAGCCAACTCCTCCTGGCCATCGATGAATATAAGGAGAGTAAAGATGTTGTTATTTTAGGAAAATCTGAAAATGGTAAAATGAAGGATATCCAGAACTTACTTTAGTATAATAAGCTTTTCCGTTCAAAAACAAGAATCGTATTTCTCTGCTATTTACGATAGGGAAAAATATCAGTACCAGAAAATTAAATTTTCTCCTTTAAAACAATTTGGGGCCCTATCCATGGCTAATTTGATATTATCGGTAATATTATGCTTGCCAAGCAATGCATAAACATTGGCTTTTAATAACTCTTCCTTCACCTTTCGGTTAGCCCCGGATATAATTATTTGAATCCCTTTTTCTTTAATTTGGTTGCTTATCTCCTTTAACCTGTTCACACCTGTAGCATCTATAAATGGAACATTTCTTATCCTTAAGATTAGTATTTCGGGTTTGAAATTTAAATCGGTGACTACTTCCTGAAATTTTTGGGAAGCTCCAAAAAATAATGGACCATTAATTTCATAGAGCAATACTCCTTTTGGAATTTCTGGAACTTCTTCTTCAAATAACTGTTCCCTAACCTCATCATTTGATTTCAACAAAGCCGATAAGTTTGCGTCCTTACTCCTCGCCACTTGCATTAATCAAGGCCGTTGTGCGTCCGCTAAGAAAACGGCACAGTCCAAAATAACCCAATTGTTTAAATAAAGAAATTCAGCCAATGAGTAAAAACGAGTGCAATAAAAGAATCGATAAATCAATGAAAGATTCTGAAGAAGGAAAATTAACTGAGGCAAATGATTTAATGGCTGAAATTGAAAAATGGAACTAAAAATTTATTGGAAGAAAAGTTAGTTTTTTGTTCAAAGGAAAACATCGGATCCGATAATTTAAAAACCCGGCAACCCCTGTAAAGCCTACAAACTAAAAGTGTCACGTCGAAGTCGAGACGTTTTTAGGTTTCTAAACGGATAAGCATAAATAAAATTTCTGAAATATTAAAAAATGCTGAATCAATTTTTAAAATCCCCGCAACACCTTACGGTCAGCATTTTTTTTTTGCACAGCCTGTGCATCTATAATTTCCTATCTTTGCGTTCGTGAATATAATCGCACTCATATTATCTTTTTATTTCCTTGGTCTTAATTTTATACCTTGTGATGACACGGTGGAATCAAACGATCAGGATACTATTTCTGTTAACTTAACTTTTAACCAGGATAATCAAGATCAGCAACACGATGATAAATCCGACGGTTGTCCTCCTTTCTGTCAGTGCCACTGCTGCCACGTTCACGTGGTAAATTTCCACCCCGGTAATTTCGAAGTTCTGGATCTGGAGATTCCCAATCTTATAGTTCAAAAAGCAGAGAATCCCGGGATAGAAATACTGGATTCCCATTTTCAGCCTCCCCGACTTTAATTCAGTTTAGAGGATAGTTATATCCTCTCCTTATTGGCTTTGGCCAATATTTTTTCTTATTAAAAACTGAATTAAATTATCATTTATGATTAATAAAATCATTGATTTCTCGATCAATAATAAATTCATTATTGGTTTACTAACAGTGGTGCTAATTGGAGCAGGAATTTGGAGCGTTTTTCAGGTTCCGGTGGATGCCCAGCCCGACATCACGAACAATCAGGTGCAAGTAATCACCCAGGCACCCAATTTAGGAACCGAAGACATTGAACAATTTGTTACCTACCCAGTAGAAATTGCTATGAGCAATCTTCCGGGGGTTAAGGAAATACGTTCTGTTTCAAGGTTTGGTCTTTCCGTTGTAACTATCGTTTTTAAAGATGATATGGGTACTTATCTCCCCCGCCAATTGGTAGGTGAAAAACTGAATGCAGTTAAGAACGAAATTCCGGAAGGTTTTGGACAGCCTTCTATGGGCCCTATTTCAACCGGACTTGGGGAAATCTATCAGTACACCCTCGAGGTGGAAGAGGAATTCAAGCATAAATATTCTCCCACCGAGCTGAGGACGATTCAGGACTGGATTGTAAGGAGACAAATGGCAATGGTGCCAGGCGTTGTTGAGGTGAACGGCGTTGGTGGTATGATCAAGCAATATGAAGTAGCTTTAGATCCCGATGAATTAAAAGCTATTGGGCTTTCCATATCAGATGTTTTTACCGCCCTTGAAAATAACAATCAGAATACTGGCGGGGCTTATATAGAAAAAAATCATCAGGCAAATTTTATTCGCGGGGAAGGACTTGCCAGAAGTATAGAGGATCTGGAAAAGATCGTAGTAACCACTTCCGGTGGTATTCCCATAACAATAGCTGATATTGCTGATGTCCGCATAGGCAGTGCCGTGAGATACGGAGCTCTTACAAAAAACGGGCAGGGGGAAGCCGTAGGCGGAATGATAATGATGCTGAAAGGTGCCAATTCTAATGAGGTAATAGATAATGTAAAGGAACGAATTCAGCAAATTCAAAAATCCCTTCCGGAAGGGGTTTCTGTAGCACCTTTTTTGGATAGAAGCGAACTCATTAGTGACACCACTTCTACAGTCACAAAAAACCTGCTGGAAGGTGGACTTATTGTAATATTTGTTCTAGTGCTGCTCCTTGGAAACTGGCGGGGAGGACTCATAGTTGCTTCAACTATTCCTCTCTCTCTTTTATTTGCTTTTATTCTGATGAACGTTTTTGACGTCTGGGCGAATTTGATGAGTCTGGGTGCTATAGATTTCGGGATCATTGTGGATGGAGCCGTGATCATTGTGGAAAGCACCGTCTTTACAATTCATCAACGTATGAAGAAAAGAGGGGAAATAAATAAGGCTGAAAGGGATTCCATTGCCACAACTTCATCTAAAAAGATGATGAATTCAGCTTTCTTCGGGCAACTAATCATCCTTATTGTATTTCTTCCGATTCTTGCCCTGGAAGGTGTGGAAGGGAAAATGTTCAAACCAATGGCGCTGACATTTATGTTTGCTATGCTGGGAGCGATGATTCTGTGCCTGACCTATGTTCCAATGATTTCAGCTCTTTTTCTAAAAGAGAAGAAAAACCGAAAGAGATCTTATGGGGACAAGTTTGTGGTTTGGCTGCAGGACAAATATGAACCTTTACTGAACAAATCTTTAAAAAGAGGAAAGATAATTCTGGGGCTTGCTATAGCTCTTTTTGCCCTGGCAATTTTAATGTTTACCAGAATGGGTGGGGAATTCATCCCTCAACTTGACGAGGGAGATATAGCTTTTCACATCATTTTAAAACCCGGGAGTTCCCTTGATGAAGGAATTGCCACCTCCACCAAAATTGAACAGCTTTTGCTGGATGAATACCCTGAAATTGAACAAGTAGTGACTCGTTTTGGGGTTTCTGATGTACCAACCGATCCTATGCCAATGGATATTGGAGATAGCTTCATTATTTTAAAAGATAAGGATGAATGGACCTCTGCAGCAACAAAAGATGAACTTATAACCAGGATTAAAGAGACCATAAGTATTATCCCGGGAGTGAGTTATGAATTTACGCAACCCGTGGAGATGAGATTTAATGAACTTCTAACCGGAGTGAGGGAAGATGTTGCCGTGAAATTATATGGTGATGATCTGGATATTTTGGCAAGTAAAGCTCAGGAAATGGGGAAAATTATTTCTACTGTAGAGGGTGTTGCAGATATGAAAGTGGAAGCAACAGCTGGACTGCCTCAAATCACCGTTAACTACAACCGGAACAAGACTGCTCAATACGGCCTTCAGATAAAGGAGCTCAATTCCCTTATTCAAACGGCTTTTGCAGGAGGAAGCGCAGGGGTTATTTTTGAAGGTGAAAAACGTTTTGATCTGGTGGTTCGCTTACAGGAGGAAGACAGGAGCAGCATCAAAAATATCCGGAATTTGTATGTTACGCTTCCTTCAGGAAATCAGATTCCATTAAAGGAAGTAGCTGAAATAAGTTATCAGTCCGGCCCGATGCAAATTAGTAGGGAAAACACCAATCGCCGGACGTATGTGGGAGTGAATATAAGGAATCGGGATGTTAAGTCGGTGGTTGAAGATATTCAGAATAAACTGGATTCCGAATTAAAACTCCCACCCGGATACTATATTAGATACGGAGGTGCTTTCGAGAATTTTGAAAGAGCCAGTAAAAAGTTGCAGGTAGTTGTTCCCATTGCCTTACTCCTCATTTTTATCCTGATTTTCTTTGCCTTGAAATCCTTCAAACAAACCACAATGATTTACATAGCTATTCCACTTGCCGCAATTGGGGGAGTATATTCTTTATGGCTAAGGGATATGCCGTTTAGTATATCTGCAGGAGTTGGGTTTATTGTATTATTTGGAGTAGCCGTTTTAAATGGGCTGGTATTAATAAGCAGTTTCAATGAATTAAAAGAGGAAGGTGTGAAGAATATAAATGAAAGAATCAGCCTTGGGGCCAGAAGAAGAGTACGGCCCATTTTATTGACAGCTCTTACCGATGTTCTCGGGTTCTTACCGATGGCTATTTCAAATTCTGCGGGCGCCGAGGTGCAACGGCCTTTGGCAACAGTGGTTATTGGCGGATTAATCACTTCTACCCTGCTAACCCTGTTCATTTTGCCTATTCTATATAAATGGGTGGAAACAAGATCGGGCAGGATGAAAAGTAAAACGTCACTGAGCGGAGGCTTTGCAATTGTCTTTCTCTTACTTATCCTTCCTGGTAGTTTAAAAGCTCAAACGAGCGAATTGACTCAACCGGTGACGCAGAAGCAAGCAGTGGAATTGGCATTGCAGAATTATCCACTTCTGAAAAACAAGCGGGCGCAAATTGATAAGGAACAGGCACTCAAAAAATCTGCCTGGGATCTTGGGCAAACCCAAATTTTTACAGGCGGAGAAGAGATTGGAGGTGCCAATGGAATTTACACCACCATCGGAGTTCAACAGCAGGGAATCGATATCTTCGGAATAATTCCGAAAAACAAGCTTTATAAGGAAAGGATCGCCCTGGCAGAAGAAGCTTATGACCTTTCACAACTTCAGGTGGTAAGGGAAGTAAAGGAAGCCTGGAGCCGTGCTTTTTCGGCTAAACAGCAGTACCGGCTTTTTCAGGAACTCGATTCCCTTTACGGAAAGTTCGACCAGGCGGTTACACTGCGTTATGAAGTAGAGGCAATTTCCAGGCTGGAAATGTTGACTGCAAAAAATGAAATAAGCCAGATTACACTTGAAAAGCAGGAAGCTGAAACCAATTATTTGACAGCTTTACAAAAACTTAATTTGTGGTTGGGAGAGGTTGAAGATTATGATGTACCGGAAGATTTTGAAGACGCATTAATAAATGAGGCTGTTTTAAGCCAGGATTTTGCCGAAAACCATCCTCTTTTTAAACTTTCTGAACAAGAGGTAGCGGTGGCAGAAGCAGCATATACGGCAAAAAAAGCCGATTTCCTTCCGGAACTCAATGTTCAGTATGGCCTTCAAAAAGTAAATGGAACTTCCGGTTTTTATAGTTACCAAGCGGGAATTTCTATTCCTATTTTCTCGGGAGCTGCTTACGGTGAAGCTAAAGCGGCACAAATAGAACAGGAAATAGCTGAAAGAGCTGCCGGATTTCAGAAAGATCAAATAATATCAGATTATGAAATTGCTCTCCGCAACTATAAGAGGTGGAAGGCTTCCTGGGAATTTTATCGGGATGAAGCTTCACCCTTACTTGAAGAGCAAAGAGAAGGTTCCTTGCTCGCTTTTAAGGAAGGAGCAATTGAGTACGTAGCCTTTATTCAAAACCTGGACAATGCTCTGGAGTCCGAGTTAAAAGCATTGCAGGCTTTTGAAAATTATCAAATTACCCTTGCGGAAATAGAATTTTACATAAATAACAAAAAATAAACAGATGAAACATCCATGAGAATAAAATTTCTCACACAGGGAAATGTTTATATGGATGTTATATATGACCTCTAAAACAATAAAATAAACATATGAAATTTTCAATATATATACTCGCAATTTTTCTCGTCCTTTCCTGTAAGGAAGATAGTAAAAAGGAGGTAAAAGAGTCAGTCACAATTCAGCAGAAAGAAGCATCGCCTGTTAAGGAAGCTATGCTCTCACAGCAGCAATTTGATGCCCTGGATATGAAAATTGACACCCTATCATCAAGACTGATGAGTGGATATGTTCAGGCAAATGGCGAACTCGAAGTTCCGCCACAGAGTGAGGCTATCGTCACCCCTGTAATTGGCGGGAACGTCACATCAATTCGTGTGATTGAAGGAAATGAAGTAAAGCGTGGGGATGTTCTAGCATACATTGAACACCCGGAAATAATTCAGGTTCAAACGAAGTATATGAATGCCGTAAATAGTTTAAATTTTCAGGAAAAAGAGTTTAACAGGCAGAAAAAGCTTTACGAAGCCGGAGTGGGCTCGGGAGAGACTTTTCAACGGGCCGAGGCAGAGTTACAGAGTTTTAAGGGACAGGTTGTGGGGCTTAAAGCTCAACTACAACAATTAAACATCAATCCGGAATTAGTTCAAAAGGGCGATATTCAGAAGAGGGTTCCTATACTCAGTCCTATCGACGGAGCTGTCCAGGCAGTTAATATAAAAATAGGGCAATTTGTTCAGGCGCAAACGGAAATGTTTCATATTATCAATACCGAACATGTTCACGTCGATTTGATGGTATTTGAGAAAGATGTGGCTAAAGTAAAAAAAGGCCAAAAAGTGTTTTTCAGAATAGAATCATTACCCGATATTGAACTGGAGGCAGAAATAATTTCTGTAAGTAAGAATTTTGAAGAGGATCCAAAAGCGGTTCACGTTCATGCAGAAATTATTAACAGACCTGGTAACCTGGTTCCCGGGATGTACGTAAGCGGTAGAATTGCGGTAGATAATCAACGTTCAACGGCCCTTCCCGAATCTGCAATTGTAAGAGATGGCGAAAAATTCTACGCTTTTACTGCGGAAGAGGAAGGAGATGCCTGGAGTTTTAAGCCGGTAGAAATTATAACCGGAACCGAGCAGGGAAATTGGGTCGAAATCAAGCTTTTGAAGGATTTACCAAAGGAAACGAGGATTGCGTTTAACAATGCTTATTACCTTATGGCAGAAATGCAAAAAGGGGAAGGCGGGCATAGCCATTAAAATATGAATAATGCGGAGAACATAGGAAAAGAAAAGCAAGTTCTACACGCAATGCCCCTTCTGGTGATCAATATTGGCTTTAAATAAAGTGGCAGTTACTTGACTGATTAAGAAAAAGTTGTAAAACAGAACAAAATACAAAAAATAATGGATGCCATTACCGAACGATATAATCTATAATCAAATGGACCTTTTAGAGAAAATATTGCAGAAGAATAAAGTAAAACCAACAGCCATGCGTTTGTTGGTTTTACAATTCCTTTTGAATAAGAAAGTTGCAGTTAGTTTAACAAATATTGAAGACTATTTCGACAATTCTGAAAGAACAACACTTTACCGTACCTTAAAAACCTTTGTGGAAAGCGGTATTGCCCATCAAATTGACGATGGAACGGGTGTTACAAAATATGCTTTGTGCGAAGAAAACTGTAATTGTGAAATTGATACCGACTTGCACTTGCATTTTCATTGCAATAATTGCGATGAAACGGTCTGTTTCACCCAACACAAAATTCCTCACATTAACCTGCCCCAAGGTTATTTAGCTGAAGATGTGAACCTGGTTGTTAAAGGGATTTGTGACAAATGTAACAAGTAGTAGATTTCCAGTTTTAGTCAAATCTATCAAAATAAAATTTTACCTTTTGATAAGAAAAGTGCAGATACGATTTGTTAAGATATTAATAGCATTTTCACAAAGTTCATGACTATCGTAATTACGATAATAAATCATCCTAAAGTGGAAAAAAAATTTATTATGCAAAAAATCCAAATTAAAATTCCGGTTCTACTTCCTCAGGTTACAAGTGAGAAAGACACCTGTGTAAAAAGACTTATCAATGAACTGGAGGCTAAAGATGGCCTTGAAAAGGTTCACATTTCAGATAAAGAAGAAGACGGTGTTCCTCAACTCTGCTTCCACTATGATCCTGATAAAATTTCCATTGACCGGATTCAAACCATAGCGGAACGAGTCGGAGCAGAAATAACCAAAAAGTACGGGCATCTGCTTATAAAGGTTACCGGAATCAGACATACGCGCCAAGCCCGTCTGATAGAAAAAAAGCTATTAGATATTAAAGGCATACTGGAAGCCTCGGTAACTGCCGCAGGATTGGTTCGTTTGGAGTTTGATAAGAATGAAACCAATTTTGACCTTATCACCGAAAAACTGGAAAAAGAAAATATCGAAATTGTAGAAAGGTCAACCGGTGAGGATGGTTTAATCAAAGCAAAACAAAAGACTAAACCAGATCTAAAGAAAAAAGTAAGTAAAGAGCAAACTTCCGGAAAGGTTCATAAGGCTTCAGAAGGTGAAAGCCATGCTGCCGGAGAAAAGCAAGCTCATGAGCACGGGGGAGTTTTCGGGAAGGACACCGAACTTATTTTTGCTATAATTTGTGGTGTACTGCTTGGTATTGGATTTGGCCTGTCCTTTCTGGAATCTGTCCCAGATTGGATCAGCCTTTCCCTGAATATAGGCGCGTATTTTTTTGGTGGTTATTTTACTGCCAAAGAAGCCATCGAAACGGTTGCCAAAGGCGGTTTTGAAATCGACTTCTTAATGCTGGTTGCCGCAATTGGGGCTGCAATTTTGGGTGCATGGGCAGAAGGAGCTTTGCTGTTATTCCTGTTTAGCCTGGGGCATGCGCTGGAACATTATGCGATGAACAAAGCCCGAAAATCTATAGCCGCCTTGTCAGATCTTGCGCCTAAAACTGCTTTATTAAAAAAAGACGGACAAACCGAAGAAGTGGGAATTGAGAAACTGAATATTGGAGATGTCATTGTAGTTAGGCCCAACAGTAAAATTTCTGCCGATGGAGTCGTGGTTCACGGAACAAGCAGTGTAAATCAAGCACCCATTACGGGGGAAAGTGTTCCTGTAGATAAGGTGCCGGTAGAAGATCCCAGCAAAGACTATTCAAAAGTAGATGATATAAAGGCGGAGAATCGTGTGTTCTCGGGAACCATTAACGGAAACAATACCCTTGAAATAAAAGTTATTAAGGAAGCCAGTGATTCTACGTTGTCCAGGTTGGTAAAATTGGTCAACGAGGCACAAACGCAAAAATCCCCAACGCAATTACTTACAGATAAATTTGAAAAGTATTTTGTTCCCGCTGTACTTCTCCTCGTAGTAATCCTGCTTTTTGCTTTTTTGGTCATAAATGAACCATTCAGTGCCAGTTTTTATAGGGCTATGGCCGTACTTGTTGCTGCAAGTCCCTGTGCCTTGGCTATTTCTACGCCCAGTGCGGTATTGAGCGGAGTAGCAAGGGCAGCCAAGGGAGGTGTACTTATTAAAGGAGGCCGCCCCCTGGAAGATTTAGGAGTGATTACCGCATTGGCTTTTGACAAAACCGGAACGCTAACAGAAGGGAAACCCAAACTTACCCAGGTTATTCCTTTGGGAAATATTAAAGAAGAGGAACTGCTTAAACTCGCAGTTGCGGTTGAAAGCCTTAGCGACCATCCATTGGCAAAAGCTGTGGTGCGCGATGGGAAAGAACGTCTGCAAGGAAATACCATCCCGGAAGCATCTAATTTAGAAGCTGTTTTAGGCAAAGGAATTAAAGCCTCATTAGGAAATGATAATATCTATATTGGGAACCTGGAATTATTTGAAGAACTTAATGATGATAAGCCTTCCGAAGAAATCATTGAAAAAGTACGATATGTTGAAGGTGAAGGTAATACTACTATGCTACTTCGAAAAAATAAGGAATACATAGGGATCATTGCCCTGATGGATACCCCACGGGAAGCCGCTAAAGAAACCCTTTTAGAATTAAAGAAATTAGGAATTAAGCGAATGATTATGCTCACCGGAGATAATCAGAAGGTTGCTGATGCTGTGGCTAAGGAAATTGGCCTAACCGATGCCTGGGGGAGCCTGCTGCCCGAAGAAAAGGTGGAGGCCATTAAGAAATTAAAACAACAGGAATCTAAAGTGGCCATGGTAGGTGATGGCGTGAACGATGCCCCTGCTATGGCCCATAGTACCGTAGGAATAGCGATGGGAGCCGCAGGTAGCGATGTTGCCTTAGAAACAGCCGATATCGCCCTTATGGCCGATAGGTTGGAAACACTGCCCTTTGCAATAGGCTTGAGCAGAAAAGCCAAGTCAATAATTAAGCAGAACCTTTGGGTAAGCCTGGGAATCGTTGCTTTGCTGATCCCTGCCACTATTTTCGGTTTTGCCAATATTGGAGTAGCTGTAGTTATTCACGAAGGTTCAACACTTCTGGTTGTATTTAATGCTTTGAGACTTTTAGCTTATAAAAAATGAAAAAAAGCACCTTTATAATCAGTCAAATGGATTGCCCTTCAGAGGAGCAGATGATCCGGATGAAATTGGAATCTTACGATCAGATAAAATATCTTGATTTTGATATCCCAAACAGAAAACTTGAGATATATCATTCAGGTGCAATCGATGAAATCCATTCCTCCATTTCAGAATTGAAATTCAGTGAAAAACTACTAAGAACAGAAGAGGCTGAAATGCCAGTTGTAGAAGATCAATCGAAACAAAAAAGTATTCTTTGGTGGGTATTGGGTATTAATTTTGGTTTCTTCCTTATTGAAATGATCACAGGCTGGATATCCTCTTCTATGGGCCTTATTGCAGATTCACTGGATATGTTGGCAGATTCCATCGTATATGCTCTTAGCCTGTTTGCCGTTGGAGGTGCTATTTCCAGGAAAAAGAAAGTTGCAAAATTCAGCGGGTATTTTCAAATGGCTTTAGCTAGTCTGGGATTTATAGAAGTCTTTCGCAGGTTCCTTACAAGTAGTCAAACCCCTTTGTTTCAATGGATGATTATTGTTTCTGTTTTTGCCTTAGCAGGTAACCTCATCTCCTTATGGCTCATAAACAAGGCCAAAAGCAAGGAGGTCCACATGCAGGCCAGCGCCATATTTACCTCTAATGATATAATAGTGAACGGTGGGGTGATCCTGGCGGGAGCCCTGGTCTATTTCTTTGATAGCAAATGGCCGGATTTGTTGATTGGGGCAATTGTATTCACTTTTGTAATGCGGGGAGCCATTAAAATATTAAAACTTTCAAAATAGAAACCGTTTTGATTGGTTTAAACAAATATCACACGTTAATAATAGCAATAGCGGTTGGCCTGGGCTTACTTCTGGGACAAATTGCAGCTATTAAAAGTTTTGCAGAATACCTTATCGTCCCGTTCCTTATGGTGATGCTTTTCGGTTTATTTTTGAATATTCCCTTAAAGAACCTGCTTTCCAGCTTTTCCAACCATAAATTCATATCGGCAAATCTGGTGATCAATTTCGTATGGACCCCAATATTAGCATATTTATTAGGCTTACTCCTTTTGCAGGATCACCTTAGTTTATGGATAGGCTTTGTAATGTTGATGGTAACTCCCTGCACAGACTGGTACCTGATTTTTACCGGAATTGCCGAAGGAAACACTTCCCTGGCGGCAGCGGTTTTACCGGTAAATTTAATCTTACAATTGATCCTTCTTCCCGTTTATTTACTGTTGTTTTTCGGAAAATCGGGATCTGTGGACACCCCAATTTTATGGGAAAGTATTCTTCTCGTGCTTCTGGTTCCATTTCTAATTGCACAACTTATAAAAAACTGGAGTTTTAAACGAAGAAAAACAGCATTGATGGAGAAGAAGATCCTTCCCTTTTTTGAAACTGCACAAATCATTTTTTTGGCTTTGGCCATCACAGCTATGTTTGCATTCCAGGGAGAATATTTAACTAATAACCTTAGCGTACTTTATATTCTCCTGATCCCAATCCTAATGTTTTTTCTTATAAATTTCCTGGTAAGCCGATTTGGAAGTTTTGTTTTAAAATTTAATTATGAAGATTCGGTAAGTCTGAGTTTGACCACTCTTGCCCGAAACTCCCCTATTGCACTTACCATTGCATTGACTGCTTTCCCAAAAGATCCATTAATTGCCCTCGCGCTGGTGATAGGACCTTTGCTGGAGTTACCGATATTGGCATTGGTTTCTCAGGTATTACTGAGAATAAGAAAAACGTCCATATAAAAAATTCAAGACTCATCCAGGGATGAACAATCAACGCAAGACCTGCAGGTTGATAATCCGGACAATCACTGCTTATATCCAGTATCTGGCCGAGATCAAAAAGAAAAAACTAAAAAAACGCGATTTCGATACGACTATGCATAGGCCCGGTATACCTAAAAAATCAGTGGAGAATTTAAGGGGGAGAATAAAAAAAGGTTCTGAAAAGTGGAGTGAACTTTTTAGCAAGGGTTTTCTAAATAAAGAAAAATCGGAAGAGCTTCTAATTTTGAAAAAAGAGCAGAATAAATAGCTGAAAATAAAATTATTTCGAGGGAAGATTTTTGACTTCGTAACACTTTAAGTAATGTGATTTTTATTATTACCCAGAAAATTCCAAATTTTAAGGGAAACAAAGTTTATTCTGTTATTTTAGCATACTTAAATTAAAAATCAACTATTATGAAAAAACTTATTGAAGACATCCAAACTACTTTTGAATCTTTCCAAAAAGATGCTGCAACTCAATTAGATGGCAATAAAAGCGCCGGAACCAGAGCAAGAAAATCATCTTTGGAGCTGGAAAAGCTATTGAAAGAATTCCGTAAAGTTTCTGTTGCAGAGTCAAAAAAGTAAAAGCAACCTCCTTTTTAGGAGGTTTTTTTTAGTTAAAAGAATTAGATCAACCCCCAACTAGTTAGCTTCTCTGCCCTACACTAACACACATTACGCTGATTCCTTTTTAGTTTTTCTTTCTATATATAGGTTTGCTTATCTGTTCTAACATTTCTCCTTAACAAACTGCTATAAGTGATTAAAAAAAGGCAAATGTTGTACCAGCTCCAATAAAAAAAGGCCTCACATTTCTGTGAAGCCCTGATTTTACTAGTAGCGGGTAGAATTGAAATATCTAACCAGTTTATACAGGATTTAAAGGCTGTTTCGGATTTAAATTTAATCTGCAGGACCACAACATGAATGTGATTCCTGGATGGGTGGACACGGAATTGAGCCGTAACTACAAAACACACAGCAATCGCCCTTTAAAGGTTTGAGAGTGACACCACAATTTGAACATTCATGAAAAAATTGACACGCATCTGTAGGCATGATTTCTTCCTTAGAAACCTTGCAATGAGGACAAGTAAGAATAGATTTTAAGATAGTTTTCATATTTAATTATTATAGCATTAATGAGATATCCGAACCCATTGTTGGATATGCATAAATCATTTTTTTAAGTCTTTAACTGGTATCGATTTAAACATAGCAAGAGAGAAAAAATTTATGGTTTCTTCAACGTCTGGACCAATAAGATGAACACCCAAAAGAGTTCCTTTGTCAGTATCGATTATGGTCTTGTAAGCATATTCCTGGACATTAAGTCGTTTTGCATTGAACCATTCTGGCACCGCATTGGAATTTACTTTAATGGTCAATCCTTTCTTTATCGCTTCTTCCTCGGTTAACCCAACGGAAGCCATAGCTGGTAAAGTAAATACCACTGACGTAATGGGTGGATAATGTGGTGTCTTCTTATTTTCTTTGATAATGTTGGAAACAACTAGATGACCTTCATAAACTGCTTCTGGTGTCAGGGTTAGTCCTGAAGTGTCGGCAGAATCACCAGCAGCATAAATAAACGGATTTGAAACGCTTTGTAGATATTCGTTTACCTCAACTCCCCTTTTGTTTGAGCTAATAGATGTAGCAGACAAATCCAGGTCATTTATATGTGGTACTCTTCCTGCACTGTTGAAAACCGCTTCAGCAGTATACTCTGTTTCGGAACCATGCTTATCACCGACAACGGTGTAACCGTTTGTTTCCTTTTTAATTCCTATGACGTTCGTTTCAAGCACTAATTTTATTCCAAGTTTTTATGTTGCTTCAGATAAATAGTGAACTATATCCTTATCAAAATTTTCTAAAGGTCGAGGTCCCCGATGTATAATGGTAACTTCTGCTCCACATCGCATAGCTATATGTGCAAACTCAAAGGCAATATACCCACCACCAATAAAGATTAAGGTCTTTGGTAGTTCCTGAAGATTTAAAAAATCCGTACTTGTCAAAGATGCTCGCCACCTTCAAATCTTAATTGACGGGGCCTTGCTCCAGTGGCAACAACAATTTTATCTCCCTTCAAGATTTCCGATTCGTTTTTTTTAATCGAATCATTCGTAATGAAGCAGGCAGCACCATGATAGGTGTCGATATCGTTTTGTTTGTATCCCTTTTCAATTTTTTTAGGCATTGCATTTACAAATTCCTGCTTGAAGGCCATGATGTCCTTCCAATCTACTTCCCCCGAAGAGCACAAGTTCCACCGTAAGGAAACTCATCTGTTACAGCGACTTTTAAACCTTTGGATGCACACTTGTTCGCAACAGTCATACCTGACATACCTGAACCAATTACTATAACATCATATTGTTTCATTGTTCTGGATTATTTGTGACCTTATATCCTGTGCGTTCAATAGCTGTTTTCACTTCTTCGACATTAGTAAGTGTACTATCAAATTTGACAATAGTATTGCCTTCTTCGTAAGACACCTGGCAGGAGACAATACCATTCAGCTTGTTAACTTCGCTCTTTATGTGACCCTCGCAACCGCATGTCATACCACTAACTAAGTATTCCACCGTTTGAATATTTTGCTCCTGGACGAAGACTACTTTTTTTTCGTTGGAAGGATAAAAAGCTTCTGCATAATATGGAAATGACAAACTTAGTATCACAAAAACAGTTACTCCACCAAGAAATGTCCTGGATTGGAAGAATGGAGATCGGGATTCCGTATCGCAGCCACAATCTTCGCTCTTGGTGGGCCTTATTTTTATATACCAGGCAAACCCTAATGCCAGTATCGAAACCACCATCAGAGACCACCTAAAAGGTTCTAACCAGCTAAAAATACCTGTTAAACTTCCTGTTCCTGCTATCAGAGCAAGTATTGGAGTTACGCAACAAAGGGAGCTAGCGACACCAGTTAAGATGCCCACTCCGAGCAATCCATTTTTTGTTTTCATATAGCTTCAGTTTGATGGTTCAGTAAATTAAAAAAGGGGGTAAGAAGTTCTCGATGGTCATTCCGCAGTGAATAAAAGATGGTCTGACCTTCCTTTTCCGATTTCACAAAATCTCTATCCTTCAACTTTCGCAAGTGTTGGGAAACCGCTGGTATGGTCATATTCAGGATATCGCTTAAATCGCAAACACATAACCTTTCTTCTGTCTGAAGGATATAAAGAATCTTTAGTCTTACGCTATTACTCACCAATGAGAGCTTATCGGTTAAAGCACCTACTGCCTCTTGAGCTTCTGATATTTGTTCTTTACACCGCCTGATTTGATTCAAATCGGCCTCTTTCCGTATGCAGCTATTCTCTTCCATCTCACAAATGTATATGAAATAAACTATTTAAGCAATAACTTAAATACATAAAAATCTTAAAGAAGGTAGGAAGACTCGAACTGGAGATGATATTTCAAATCACTAAAAATAAAAGAGACTGCCTTTTCAGACAGCCTCTTAACGTTCTACTTAATTTGATTCCGATAGTTAAAACTAATTTATCTATTGAAATTTTTACTTTGTTAGTTTTCTATCTCCAAGTCAGTAGCTAACTCTAAGCCTTCTTCAACAATGTCAAAAATATCGGTATTGTGGTCTTCACTTATAACTATTATACCATCCATATTTTTAGTAGCACTTTCCATGTCCTCATCAGTAACCTTAGCAAACCAAAGAGACGGGTCAAAAGTGATTTCAGCAATGGCGGATTGATTTTCGGTAAAAACTATTGTTCCTTCCCTTTCCACTTCAAACTCATCTCCTGAACCAAATTCGAAACGAACGGGATGTTCTACTCCATCAGGGGAGGTATAAATGCCGTTAAGTACTATTGAAGGTTCATTGGTGTCATCAAATAGCTCTACTTCTATCTCCACTTCCTGGTAAGTTCCTGCAGGAATTGTTATTGCCCTTATATCTGGCGTGGGTATTCCTGTTGCAAAATCTATTACTACAACTCCCTCCATCTCAAATTCTAACGAAAGAGAATCATTCTCTGTTTCAGCTTCGTACTCCAGTTCTGATATCATAATAAATCCATCATTGAACTTGAAACTACCTGAAGCCGCTTGTTTGGAAGATGATGCATTTAATTGGGCTTGGGTATCAAATTGAGATGTAACAGTATTAAATTGTATTGAAAGTAATGTGTCCTTTGTAGTCGCAGAATCATCTGAACTACAAGCCGAAACACCAATTACAAGAGTAATTGCAAGCATTTTTAAAAATAATTTTTTCATTTTTATTTGTTTTAGATTTAGAGGACACAAATATCCCGCCAGAACTCCCGTTAAGGAGTAAGTGCGGGAACTATATTGTATTATTTATAACGAACTAAAATAAAAATTGTTGTAGTCAGACATCTAATTGAATACTAAAGAATGTTTTAAGGTAATTAGCAAATTCGGAACCTCAGTTTTAAAAAAACATTAATTAATAATAGTTTTTTCGGGAAATATTCGGGAAAGAAAAAAGCCATTTAGTTGGTTAACAGCTAAATGACTTCTAATTTAGTAGCGGGAAAAATTGAAATATCGAACCAATTTATTGAGAATTTGATGGCTGTGGCAAACCTTCAAAAGGAGTAAACTTTTCGGTACTGATAGGGTAATTAATATTATTTTATTGATTAAAATCGTTTTAAAATTCCCCGATACTGTTAGAAAGTAAGGTACCATAGTCACTTTAACTGCTGTAAATCTCCAGTACTGTATGAACTGGTTTTGTGACGGGGTCATATAGGTTCTTATCGGAAAAGTATTCAGCTCGAAAATACCTTATGCTTCACACCCGATGTCGTTGTATGACTTTTTAAACAAGTAACAGCCGATGTTAACATAAAAATAATGTATCAGCGATGAATTTTTACAATGTTCTAAATAAATTAGTTGTGAATTAAAAAAAAAATGAAATATAAAAATTTAAAAATTCTCTTTGTTTTCACATTAATTGCATTTTCGAGCTGTAATAAAGAAGAGTCGGAACAAATTGACAACTTAGAGCAAGTTGGCGTTCTAGGACAGTGGAAACTTGAAACACGAGTAGTAAATGGAATTTCAAGCTTAACAGTTGAATGTTGTGATTACATTGAATTTAAAACGAATACTGAGCCTAGTGACCTTAGGGGAGAATTCAGGGCTTTTGGAGCTGGATATGAAACCAACGGTGTATTTGAATTAAACACGTCAAACAACACTATTCAATTTGATTATGACGCTACTCAAAAATTATATGGATTTCAAATTATAGATGACATTATCACCTTTACCTACTCGGATAATAATCAAAACATTATTGAAAATTGGAGAAAAGATGAAGACCCATCAAGTACTTCATCATCTAACATAAGAAACTAAACTATGAAAAAGTTTACAATTTTATTTATAAGCTTATTTTTCGTGAATATCTTATGGGCTCAAGAGCAGAAAGCCATTAAAATAACTAACCAAAATACTCAAAAAGAAGTCGTTCTTAAAGAAAACAAGAGAATAACTATTAAAACAGTTGACGATAAAAAGATTTCTGGACGATTTAAAATAGAGAACAATTCCATTATAATAAAAAATGAAAAACTCGAAATAACTGATATTGCATATTTGAAACGCAATCCCCTTTTGACTTCTGTTCTCACAACTGGTTTACTTGTTTACGGAGGTGCTGTCACTCTAGGATTTGGCGTATTACTGGACTCGACGGCCTTTCTTTTGGCTATACCTGCTGCTGGAATGATTTATGCTTGAATAAAATCACCAAATTTCCATAAAACGTACAAGACAGGAAACAACTTGGTTTTTGAGATAATAACATTATCTGAATAAAACCTGTGCTACCAGTGTATATAAGTTCTTAATTCAAAAAATTGTCCTATCCCTAGGATACAGCGCATAGTAGTCGTACGAAAGCAGAATTGAACCTGCGTTATAAAACCACCTTTCAAAAAACCAGATAAATAGAATAAAAAAAACCACCTAATTGTGGTGGTTTCTTCCTAGTAGCGGGAACAGGATTTAATAACCCGAAATTTCACCATTTCACCCTCGCTTAACCCCTTGTTTTTCATTGCTTACAAAATGTTAATGAACATACGTTTGGCCCAAATTTGACCCGGACCAATCTGCATTGATCCTTTACAAAAATTTTAAAATCAGGTTCTTATAAATTTCAAACGTCTCGTATAAAAACTGTGCGAGCTGGGGAGCGTAATTGTCCGCAGGACAATCCGCTAAGCAAGCGAGCATCTACTTTCGATTCGAGACTGAATTAAGCATTGTTTTTAGCATCAATGAAAAAGCAGTAATCGAGTATCTTTAATATTCACGATAA
>NZ_JBKAHK010000011.1:0-93253 GCF_046298265.1 Gillisia xinjiangensis
CACCGGTTTGAATACTGTATTGGCCGGGAGAACATAAACTTGCGCTTCCGGAGATTTCAACAGGTCCACATAAAAAAGTACAATCAACCACATTATTTGCAACTGTGTTGTTAATTTCATTTGCAAGCCAATCTCCATTTCCAACATAAAAATCCAAATGCCCCTGATTAAAATTTGTGATGGAGACAGTTGTGTTTCCAGCTTGCAGTTCCTCTATATCAAAAGGGATTGACCGGTGAGAAGCAATAAAATTATCAAATGGTGTGTCTTTAGGGGAAGGCGGTGGACTACCTGGTTCATAAATCTTTAAATAATCTGCGGTAGTCAAAGCGGTAAAGCCTTTGCCAATATCCAATGCGCTGGCAGTAGGTATAAAGGAAAAATCAGGATCACTGGTTATGGTTGTCTTGATACCATAAAAAGCATTGGATTGATTTACTGTGGAACTTGCAATACCCGTAGACTCAACTCCCCCAGGGAAATAATCATAAGGCAGGGTATTGGTAGGGGATCGAAACTTCTGTCGGTGAGATTCACATTGATATTTATTAACCACAAAAGTTTTTTGGTGAATGTCAATTTCCCGGAATAGATTTGGGCGGTTTGTCCATAGGCGGGCAGCGCTTTAATATTTATATCAGCGGTTAACTTGCTATTTCCCGGCAATAAGCCAAACAAAAAACCGGGTTCAATAGTAAAAATAGTGGCAGCCAGGAATATTGCGTTATTTGCATAAACACCGTAACCCGTAAAGTTAGTAAGCATATCAGTTAACCAGCCGGTTTTTGCAAAACCATTAATAGACAAAAGGGTGTTGGCTGGATAAAACCCCTGGGTAATGGCACACTGGTTTCCATTGGCTATCGAGACATTGCGCTCCGTAAGTTGAGGATAGCCCATATTCCTTAATTCAGTTTGCCATTCCAGATGGGTAATGTTATCACTGGTATAATTTGTATTCACCCGCTGCACCAGTAGTTGCTTTGCCGCGGGCTGGTCCAATAATTCCAGATAATCTGAAACCCCAACCCCATCGTTAAAAAGTGGTACTATCACATCGCCCGCCAAAAGCTGGAAGGGGGATTGCACGTATTGGCTCCTGCCATGCCGTGCGGCGAACTGGTAACCCAAAGGGACATTGGCGCCCAGGTGTGGGGCATCATGGCTTATATAAGTGCGGGTATCATGGGGGAGCCCCTTATTTTCCATGTCTTTGAGTGCGTACCTTGCAATAACCCCGCCCATACTTTGGCCGAGGACCACATTGGGCGTTGTGCTACCCACTTTGGCTTTTTCCTCATTTACCCACTTTATAACTTCCTGTAAAACATAGGCGTTGCGTTGTAAATAATCGGTGCCGTTGCTCCAGTTGACATAGATGATATCGTATTCCTGATCGTTAAGAATACCTTCATTAGCATTAACAATATCGCCTAGCTCCTCACTGTCAGAAGCCAAAACAGTATTTTCAAAATTCTCAATATCTGAATTCCCAAAAGGCTCCTCCGGTGAGGTAACGGCACCCATATCCAAGCCTTCAGCTATGATCAAAGGTTTTCTAATCTGATCCACTGTATTGCCATAATTAATTAAAACAGTGGCATTTCCAAATTTTCCCAAATGTGGGGTGGTTGCGGTAAAATGAAGAGTATCTACCCCAGGCCTATCCCCTGTATGGGAAGTTTTGGAACCATACGGTCTTGAGCTTATCCCCATATCTACGTTAATTTTGGAATGGCTGTATAGAATTTCCCCGGTGCTCAGGGTAAGTTTATAGACCCATATTTTTACTCCTGCAGAACTATATTGAATATATTTTTCATGTCCTGGGTTCAGAGTTTGGTACCCGCCGCCATCGTTAAAATTGATTTGTATCGACTGCACCTGGCTCCCTACATTGGAATACCATAAACTAGCAGGGAATTTTACCAGCATATCCAGGCTTTTATAGTTGATAGTAGAAGGGGAAATGGCAAAAGCTTTTTGCGCATGGTAAGGGTTTTGCCATATCCCGTTCACATATTTATCATATATTTTATTGTTGGAAATTGTGATTTTGTCAGGATAAGCATTGTCAAGAAATTTTGAATACCTGTAAAACAACCCACTTAACACGATGGTTTTCTTTTTACGGGCATTTTCCCAGTTGTTTTCAAAATTGTTATAGGGCACAAACCCTTGCGTACTTGTTGTCACCCTGGAGAACAATAAGGTCTTGTACAATTGTTTTAGGGTTCCCGGGTGTACATACGAACTATCGTTTAAAGTTCCCTGGAAAGCCGGCAGAGCGGTAAATTCCATAGAGAAATCGCTAAGCATGCCATAAGGCACCCGTGTTTTGTCCAGGTTAGCAAAGGTGGAGGACATTTGGGTGCCAAAGCTGGTATTGGTGCTTTGTTGGGCAGAAAGGCATAGAGATGCCAATAACATCAGGTAAAGTAATGTTGTTTTCATAGATTTGGGAGTTAGTAGTTATGAAAAAGTTATTGTTGATATTGTACATCAAATCGGCCTTCCCTTACTTGAACAATTTCACCATCATTATTAATGGCATCAAACCAGAAGGTTCCGCTAATTATATTCTTTGATTCATCCAATTTTATTATTTCAAATTCGCCACTTTCCTGTTGGGTAGTAAGGTAACCTATTCCGCTTCCGGCTCCACCTATAATATAGACTCCTGAAAAATTGCTGTCAGATTCCTCTATTAACGTATACTTTTCACCTTCAGCAAGTTTAATATTTCCAGAACGAACTTGCACTAATCTATTATTATCCCTATCCCTGATAGTAATTGAAAATATATATTCGTTTTGATAGTAAACATATTGAGAGTGAAGAACAGAACCACTGCCCAAGCTTTTCCCACTAGGTAGTAATATTTCTCCATTTACTAAACAGCCGGCAATATTAGCACCTGTTTGTGTCACTGGCGGCAAACAATCAACAGGGTTTTCGCAGTTATCTTGTTTTGAACAGGAATTTATACTTAGAAATAAGATAAGCAAAAGAAGGTTTATGGCAGCTTTCATAATTTTCAAATTTTAAGTTAATGTATCAAAAATTATTAATATGAAAGTTAAATAACAACACAATCCGAAATATTTCTCATTCTATAAACTCAATCTTTTTTGATTTAATTTTATGAGAATTATGTTATTATGTTTTTTTCACTTAATAGAAAACCATATATTATTTACGGTTTTGCTATAGAAAATAAAATTCCAAAACAGGTAAAATGCTAAAGCAGTTTAAAATTCTTATCTTTACAAGGTAATTTATATCATTCTTAAAGTTACCTATTCGGTTACCTGGAGGAAGGAAAATAAAGAAAAGTACTGAATTTACTGGTATTATGGGGGCGGCAAATTAACCCTGCCACCCCGACCAAAAAAAGCCTGAACAGTCACTGTTCGGGCTTTTTTTATGAGCTGATTTTCCCGGGATCTACGCTCTAGGCGAACTTAGAAAAAGGCGCAGGCTCTCCATGTCTTGCGAAAAAAGAAATCGGCACTTCTAGGGTGATTATCCCTCATTTTCAACTCCTGTCTCTTTAGAAGGAACATCGATGAAAATTTGATATTGGGCATCGCTGAAATCCTCTTTTGAAGCCGCAATACTGCCTTCAGATTTGTTGAAATTACCTTTAATATCCGCAATGGTTAAGTGGGTGATTTCAAAAGTAACCTGCGAATGAGCCGGATCGGCATTCCAGGTGGTTTGTGCAAAGCTGTTGATGCTTAAAAAAGCGATAAACAGAATTGAAAATACCTGTTTCATGATATTTAGTGCAAATAAATAATTTCAGGGTTTATTAGACTTCACCGGCCTTTTCAAACCAACCGCCGGCAATTAGATTATCTTCGTGCTGCGTGAGCGCTATTATGGCATCATCCATCCCTGCACACAATGGCTGCCAGGGATTGTTTGGATTATCAGCAGCCTCATCATCAGGGGACATAACTTTTGGACTTGCTCTTAGGTTTTTGATTTATTTTTAGAAAAATAACTGTAGCCGGGAATCCTTTAAATATGATACGTTTTTATATCAAATAAACCACAAAGCATATGATTAAAGATTTATACTTTAAAGATTTTTTGCTATTGGAAAGTGAAAGGCTTCTTCTTAGAAAGCTGGAACTAAACGATGCTCGAGAAGTACAATTAATTCGTTCAGATGAAAAAGTTATGATTTATATGGATTCAGAAAGACATGTGACGATTCAACATTCTGAAAACTTCATTTCTGAAAACTTAAGAATGTATGAAGAAAAAACCGGGATCTTTTGGGCTATTATCGAAAAATCAACCGATAAGTTTATAGGTGATTTTGCATTTTTCAAAATAGATCATAAAAATTCCAGGGCAGAGATCGGATATACCTTAAAACCTGAATTTTGGGGAAAGGGGTTTATGAAGGAGGCAATGCTAAGTATTTTCAATTTTGGATTCAATGATTTAAATCTTCATAGTCTGGAAGCAAACATTAACCCGGAAAATAATAATTCCCGAAAAATTCTGACAAAAATGGGATTTCAAAAGGAAGCTTATTTCAGGGAAAACTATTATTACAATGGAGATTACCTGGATAGTGAAATTTACTCATTACTAAAATCTGAATTTCAACCTGGTAAAAAAATAAAGAATTAAGTTTGGGACTAGCAGCTTCGCTATCGAGCAAAGAAGTTATTAGCTACAAGAAGCAATAAGTTTAGGGGTAAAAACTTCCCATAAATTGCAAAGGGTTATTGTAGGGAGGAAATCCCCTGGATGCCCTTCAGTAAATCTAAAAATTTTCTTAAAAACGGATTAGTTCCTCCGCAGCTATTTTAGGTTTTTATTTTGTTATATATTGCTCCCAGTTATAATTTTAGATTTTTCTCTATGACTGATACCCCAAAAAGTGATGCCCGGCAATTGCGGAAGCTCGATTTTGACCTTTCAAATTACTTTTCTAATACTATAATTCCGCAGTTGTTCGTGGATGCAGACCTCATATTGAGGATCTTTACCCCGCCTGCTATGAAGCAGTTTTCCCTGACGTATGATCATGTTGGCAAAAACATCGCAGATGTTAAGGACAATTTACGCTACCCCAACGTTGTTGAAGATATTAAAGACATAATAGAAAATTCGAACAAGGTTCTCGAAAAAGAAGTTCAAACCACCGACGGCCGTTGGTTCCAGATGACTATTGTACCATATATAGAGCATGAAAAGGATATCATCAATGGAGTGATTATCACTTTTGTGGACATCACAAAGCGGTTAAAGGCCATGAGAGAACTGGAAAAACTGAATTCTCAATACGAGAATTTTAAGTACGCGTTAGCACACGACATAAGGCAACCCATCGCGACCATCACTTTGATTGCGGACGGCTTATTAATGGCGCATCAAAAAAACAATTTCCTCCAGTTTGAGAAATGGATCAAGACCCTGAAAGAGTCCTCAAAAAGCCTGGATGGTCTGGTGGAAGATTTTGCTTCGGGCAAGGTGGAAGAGAAGGGGAAATCTTCCGAAGAGGGGGTGCTGAATATTGAAGAGATTTGCGAAGATATATTCACCGCCCTTAAGATGGAGATCAAAGAGAATAATATAAGGGTTAATACAGATTTGAAGGTCACGGAAATTTTCTTTCCCAGGAACAGCTTGAGAAGTGTGTTCTATAACCTTATTAAAAATGCAGTTAAATTCAGCGATCCCAAAAAATCTTCAGAGATAAAAATATCCACAGAGGCAGTGAAAGGTTTTGTGATCCTTTGTGTGCAGGATAATGGATTGGGTATACCCTTTGAACATCAAAGGCGGATATTTAAAAAATATTCAAGATTATCCAAGAATATACCGGGAACCGGCATTGGCCTCTATGTAGTGAAAAAAATGATCGAGGATAATGAGGGCAGGATAAAACTCGAGAGTAAAGAGGGGGAAGGTACCACCTTTAAGGTCTTTTTTAAAAATCCGTCTTGATCCGGCAGTTCAGCTTAGCTTTCTACAAATTTAGGTTATAATCCGCAACTTGAGTTAACGTGGAAAGTTAAACGCAGAAGTTGGTAGAGTGATTTGGCGAAGGGCAAAAGATGGCTAATATTATGCGTAGATCTCAGAATATTCAGGATTAAAATTTGGAATTGCATTTAAGCTTATATTCATTACTCTAATTTTCTGCGGATTTCTTCTTGCTCTTAACTGTTTATTATGTTCTCTTAGCCTTAAATTTCATCTACTATAATCTTCAAATTGCATAACTGAAATTTGGTACCAGGAATTTGGGTTTTCAGATGATTGCCACGAATTCACTAATATTTTTTCTTTGTCCATAACATTTAGGCTTAATTCAAATTCCCGCGGTACGCTTAAATAAAAATTAAGCTGCTCACCTTATTCTGCCCCCTAAAGCTATTCGTATAATTATTAATTAAGGTCTAAGCCTAGACATTAAATGTCGCGGTATCATGAAAGCTTTGGTGCAATCCAAAAATTTTTGGTCAGTCTTTTTCATTTTAAAGTAAAGTCCATAATCCAAAAAAAAAACACTCATAAAATTATCAACTTTTTAGGTGTAACAGTGGTTTTTGGCTCAGGGCTTTTAAAGACCGGGAGTATTTCAATAATCGCCTAAATAATTACAAAAGCCCTGCAACAAAGTTCAGGTCTTTTGCTTAAATTTTTAACAAATTATCTTTTTGATGGGGTCCCCAAGACCTTGTGGCTGCTGCGAAATAAAATGATGGGAATCCATCATAATCCAAATTTGGGAGAACCGGGAAAGCCGTTTATTTTACCTCAGGAATTTTAGGGCAAGTGGCTTAACCCAATGGAAGCCAAGGTGAATGTTTTATAAGTTCAGGAATTGGTTAAAGAATACTGATGTGAAAAATTGGATACTTACACCGTGATCGCCCGCATAAACCAGATTAGTCCGTCCTCTAACCATCGCCCTGGTTTTCACCGTTAAAGTTCTGCTAAATCCTGATTATTTGTAATTTAATAATAAACTATACGTTTATCAGAAACAAACATTTCTAAAACAATTTGAATTATGAAAAAGCTTCTTAGCCTGGCATTTGCTGCCACCTTAACCTTCAGCTCCTGTTCCAGCGACGATGACGCCGGAGATATGGGAACAAATGTAGATCTAAATCTTACAGCACAGCGTTCTGATAATTATATTAACACGGCTGCTTTACCGCAGGCGATCCTCAACTATGTTAGCACAAACTACCCGAACAATACCATTAAAGAAGCCGAAATTGAGGACAATAACAATTATGAGGTTGAGCTGAATAATGGAACCGAACTGATCTTTGATCAACAGGGGAATTTTTTAGGAATTGATGACGACGGTGATGATGACTTCGGAGATGAAAATATCGCGCCAGGGGATCTTCCTGTAAATATTCGGAATTTCATTACCACTTATTTTCCGGGTGCAACTATTGAAGAGGCCGAAAGGGAAAATAACGGCAACTTTGAGATTGAATTATCTAATGATGCGGAACTTATTTTTGACGCCGACGGAAATTTTCTGGGCCGCGCAGATGATGATGACAATGATGACAAAGATGACGATGACATAGAAGTTTCGGAATTACCACAGGTGATTCGGGATTATATAGCAACAAATTACCCAAACAACACCATCATTGAGGCAGAAAGGGAGGATGACAATACTTTTGAGGTTACCCTAAATAATGGAGTAGAATTAAAATTTGATTCTGACGGAACTTTCCTTGAAGCTGAAGACCACAATGGAGATGACGACGATGATGATGACGATAACTAAGAAAAAATTGCATTCATAAATAGGCTAAGGCTGCGGAGATTCTGCAGCCTTTTCCTATTTAAAACAATTTTAAACGCAGTAGTGATTACGACTTCCCGTTGAACAACCTACGGCGTCCTATTTCCAAATTGTTAAAATTAGCTTTATAGCTTGCTATAAAAAGCGTTTCGTAATGTTGAATAAAGACAATATTTGTTGTTTGGATTATAGGGTTGCAAAAGGTGGTAAACTTGTGGCATACCGACTTAACGGGGAAAGCATTTTGGATAGAAAAAACTTAAATTATGTTTAGAAAAATCAAATTTAGAAGATATTAAATACACGGTCTAATCGGAGACTCAATATATTGCACTTGATGTAATGATATTGACCACCATAAAATGTTTAGTAGTGAAATTAATATCTCCTGATGAAACGGGAGGCTTCGGCTTCCTGTTTTTATTTTATGGAGATTTTAGGATTTAATTTGAGCATCCGGGATACCAGGAATTCAATAGATAAGTAAAGAGGGCTCTGGAAATGCTATTAAATGCAAATAGACGGCCCCACCCGTCTATTCACTTTAAGTCTAAAATCTACCCCAACAAATTTTAGATACTTAGCTATAAGAAATAATGAAGCTTAGCTGATGCCTTTTCCATATTCCATTAAAGCCATTATAAAGATACAATCTTGTTTAATTACTGCAAGAAAGAAGTGTTAATCGAAAATTAATTTTTTGTTAAATCAAGGTTAGCACTCCAAATATACCCAAGGGGTAAAGGATAAAGCCCCCTATCACCAGGGGCCATTTCAAATAATCCAATGGGTGGTCTCTATATCTTGATTTTCAGAGGGCTTCATTCTTTATCGAGGGCTTTTGATAGTATCTATCATAAGTGGTGTTATCCAGTATTGTAATGGTGATGATGTGGAGGTATCTTTTGGGTGAGTTTGTTAATTAAGTTTTGGAATTTAATTCGCATTAAGCATTGAACATCTTTTTTGTTAAAGGAGAATACATCCATAACCAATCAGAGCATGCTTTTACCTCTCTGAGTTGTTTAATTACGCCCCGGGTATCTAAAGCCAATACTCTACCCAGCGAGCCTGCCAAGCTTGAACCTTTTTCAGCACGAACTTATGCAAAAATCAGTGCAGGAGAGATTTGTCATAAACTTGAAAACAAATAAATGGAAACACAGCCACTTTATCAAGAAGCAATAAAATTTGCGACTGCGAAACTCTTGGAGAAGGAACAGAACTTACATAGGTGTATCAATGACAAAAATGAGAATTAAAATAATCTTCCATCCTACCGCCATAGGCTGCATTAGAAACATCAAAGGTTCTTATCCAGACTGCAATTTACACATTGAGCTTAATTCGGTATATTTATTAGCGATAACATTTTTACTATGTGCTACGATATCAGTACTAATTTAGAGGCGCAATTAAGTCGCGCCAGTCGGAAAATGGATTTGCAGGCCATTAAAGAAATCAAGGAAAACCTGGCTCCATTGACCAATTTGCCCATTTACCACACTACAGGTTTCAGCCATCCAAAATTGCTTATTTATACAGATCGTTCTCCCTGGGATCCCGAGGTTTCAACCTGGGGTTTGGTTCCTCATTGGGTAAAGGACAAAAAGCAGCTAAAGGAAATATGGAATAAAACCTTGAATGCGAGAGGGGAGACCATTTTTGAAAAACCTTCCTTCCGGGAATCGGCTCAACATAACCGCTGTCTTATTTATATCAACGGATTTTTTGAACACCATCACCTTAATGGAAAAACATTTCCGTTCTACATTCATCAAAAAAACGACAAACCTTTGGCATTGGCCGGACTTTGGAGCGAATGGACCGATCCGGAAACAGGGGAAATGCTCAATACTTTTTCCATAGTTACCACAAAGGGAAATAAAATGCTGGCAAAAATCCATAATAATCCGAAATTGGAAGGGCCAAGAATGCCGTTAATTTTGCCGCAGGAATTGGAGGACAAATGGCTTGACCCAATTGAAGACGAACTGGATGTTACATCCGTTCAGGAATTGATAAAAGAATACCCTGATGAAGAATTGGGTGCTTACACGGTGAGGCGATTAAGGGGAAAAGAATATATCGGGAATGTTGAGAAGGTTTCTGAACCTTTTGAATATTCAGAATTAAAGGCTTTATAACAAGATCTATGAAATGATCATAATCCAGAATTTAATCTGAATCAGGAACTTTTTTTTATTACTTCCTTACCAAACTCCAGGACATCATATACAACGCACTTTTTATTGTCCAGCTCGAAATCCCTCATCAATCTTCTGCAGGACATATCATCAAGCCCAAGGAACACAATATGATCCCTTATGTGTTGGGTAAGACAATCTACCGCCTTTATCCGGGGTAACATATACTCACATTTACGGCTAAATACGTTCCCCTGATAGTCAATTACCCAGCTATGGATTAAGAGGCAAACCAGCTCTCCCGTTCTTTTTCCTGCAAATTCATAATCGAATGTGAGGCCCAAATGCAGGTCTTCCGGTTGAGCATTCTCCGGGAAATCTATAAATCCATATAAAGGTCTAAAACTCATATTAGGAATATTTCCAACAAATATAAAATTTTTACTTGGAATAATTCCTGTTGTAAGAGATGGATTTTGTGAAATCATCCACAGAAAATCAATTTTACGTCTATACAGAGCCTCACGATTAAGCTTGCCAAAATTTTTGACTAAAGAATGCAAGCAGCACTTTTTTTTCCATCACATAAACCAAGGCTAAAAAATAATAAGAACTTTTTCTTTCCATCCAACAGAAATAATTGATATCCGGAACAACCAATTATAAAAATATTATATTTGCCATTAATGCATAAACATGAGCACATAAAAGCACTTTTCTTTTTAGGGGTATTCTCTATGCTGTTATTGCATCAGGTTTTGCCGCACTTGCATCACCAACACGATGTTGGGCACACACATAAAGCTGTTTCGCATAGCGATACGCACGATCATCACCACGATGTTCCGGAAAAAGAGAGTTCTAACAAGGGATTATTGGGTCTCTTTTTAGAAATGCACGTGCATTCAGTAGTGTCTAATGAAATATTAGTAACGCAAAACAGCAGTGTAAAACAACTTAACGTAAAAAAGGTTTTAAAAACGCCTATTTCTGCTAAGCATTATAGTATTTCTATAATCTATGATGAAGCGGAAAAAGTTACGTTATATCATCCTCCAAATAATTATTTCAATTATTATCTCACATCCCTCGATACACGAGGCCCGCCAACTTTAGGTTAATCGTTTAGGAATATTACCTCTACGGTAATGTATCATTTCACAAATTCAGGTTAAACCTAAAAATTCAAACAATGAATAAACACATCGTATCCGCAATTTTCGGATGCCTGTTCTTTGTACATGGTTTCTCGCAAGACAAAAATATAGAGGAAGTACTCATTGAAATAGAACAGAATAATACGGAGTTAAAAGGTTATAAGTCCTTTATTGAAAGCCAGCAACTCGAAAACAGGAGCAACAACAATTTGCCTGACCCACAGCTTTCAGGTTATTATTTGCCTTTTGGTGATAATGCAACCGGTGATTATACTGAATATGAGGTATCACAATCCTTTGAATTTCCTACCGTATATGGTGCGCGCAGTAAATGGAACGATTTAAAATCAACCCAACTGCAAACATCCTATGCAAAAAAGAGGCAGGAAATTTTGTTGAGTGCAAAGGAGCTACTCATTGAAATTGCTTTTTTACAGAAGCAAAAGGCGATTGAAACCGAGCGAAAAACCCAGAGTAAACAGGTTTTCGACCAGATTCAGGAACTTTTTAACAAGGAGCAAATTGGTATTTTAGATTTGAACAAGGCGAAAATTGCCTGGATCCAGGAGCAGTTTGTTGTTCAACAAATCGAAAGCGAAATCCAAATTTTGCTGTCCAAACTCAAGACCTTGAATGGTGGAAAAGCCATTGATGATAGCCTTGAAGCAAAAATTTCTTTGCCTATTGAAGTCGGCAAGGAAGAAGGCCTCTGGCAGGAAAAATTAGCCAATGATCCTGCGGTACAGGAACTAAAAGCTGCTGAAACGGCTTCCTTGCAAAAAGTGAAATTGGAAAGAAATAAAGTGCTGCCCAATATCGCACTTGGGTACAATTATCAAGGCGTTAGCAGCAGCAATTATTCTGGTTTTTATGGTGGGCTTTCAATACCGCTTTGGAATAGCAAAAACAAAGTAAAAGCCGCCCAGGCTAATTATGACTATCAGCAATCCAATACCCTTTTGATTACAACATCGATTTACACTCAATTTCAGGAAACCTATAACCGCTATGAATTGATGCTCAAAAAATACAATGAGTATCGAACTACAATGGATAATTTAAATAGTGAGGATTTGCTTTTTAAAGCCTATATGTTGGGCGAGTATTCATTTATGGATTACTACGTAGAGCTTCAGTTTTATCGAAATGCATTAGATAAAATGCTTCAAATGGAAAAAGAATTAGAATTGCTTAAAGCACAATTATTAAAACATCAATTATAAACTTTAAAACATACAATTATGAAAATCTCAAAAGTATTATTTGCAATAACAATCGCATCGACATTTTTAGTAACCTCTTGCAGGGACACAAAAAATCAACCCACTGACGACCACGGTCATGAACACGATGCAGATGGCGGTCATATGCACGATGAAATTATAGAACAGGAAGAATTTCAAGTAGAGAAAGATTCTATGGAAATAAAAACTGAAAGCCACAAACACGATGATGGTGCTGAACACCACGACCATTAAAAACAACCAGATACAAAAGGTGAAACATCCATTATTAACCAGACGAAAGAATATAGATAAAAGACTATCAGTTTGATACACATGTATATTACATAATTTTATGTGTCAATATATTGCTGTCATCTTAATAGAATAAAATATCTCACACAGGAAAATGCTTATATGGATGTAACTCTTGAATTATGGGGACAAGTTATGAAAGATGAAAAACAATAAATATCTACTATTGAAAAATTTTCCGCAGAATCACGCAGATTAGCGCTGAATAATTGATTCAAAACAGAAAAATAAACAGATGAAATATATATTAATAGTGCTTGCCTTTTTGGCGATGTCTTGTAATAACAAGGCAGAAGATGCACATGCACATGATGCCGATGGTAGTCACGTTGGGGAAGAAATCCCTCGATTAAACCACACCATCTGGACAGATAAGACTGAACTTTTTGTAGAATTCCCCGCCTTAATAGCAGGCAATTCAAGCAGATTTGCAGCCCATTTTACGGTGCTCGATAAACACCAGCCCGTCCGTGAAGGTTCGGTTACGGTAAGTTTAATTAAAGGGGATAAAGGCATTCGAAATACCGCAGAAGCACCATCATCACCAGGAATATTTTCGCCTACAATTCAACCGAAAGAATCTGGTATTTACCAACTTGTTTTTGAATTGAAAACACCGGAATATTCCGATAAGATAACGATTGATGACGTGACTGTTTATCCGAATGCAGCCGAAGCAATAAAAGCCTTAGGCACTGCCGAAGATGATGGCAGTATCTCCTTCTTAAAGGAACAGGCCTGGAAAATCGATTTTCAAACCGCACCTGTTGTTTCGGGTGAAATTTACGATGTCATCAATACCTCAGGTGTTTGGATGCCATCACCGGGCTCGGTAAAATCCCTAGCAGCAAAATCCAATGGCGTGGTGGATTTTAAAGTGAATAATCTCACGGAAGGCACAGCGGTAAAACAAGGTCAACTGTTGATGAGTTTGAACAGTGAAGGTTTGGTATCCAATAATTTGAGTAACGAAATCGCCAATGCACGTGCCAATTTTAACCAGGCAAAATCTGAATACGAACGTAAAAAAGAACTGTACGAATCTAAAATTGTCCCAAAATCGGAATTTGAGAAAGTGGAGAGCAATTTTGAGATAGCTAAATCAAACTATCAATCATTGACGTCAGGTGTTTCGGGAGGCAGCAAACAGATTCGTGCTCCTTTTGATGGCTTTATCAAATCTATTTCAGTCACCAATGGCGATTATGTAGAGCAGGGCGTGGCATTGGTAGCAATTGGAACACATCAATCCAAAGTACTAAAAACCCAGATAGCACCCAGCTACGGAATTACAATGGAGAATGTGCAGGGTATTTGGTATCAAACAAACGATGGACATTGGGCAAATGTAACAGATGCCGAAGGTGAAATTCTGTCTGTTGGTAAAGATGTAGAGCGTGAAAACCCGCTGATTTCAGTTTTCGCACAAGTAAATGCAGAGGTCGATATGCCGGAAGGAAGTTTAACGCCCGTTCAAATAGCGATGGGCATTGCGACCCAAAACACAATGATTCCTGTTAATGCTTTATTAGAAGATTATGGAAGCTATTCAGTTATTGTGCAACTTTCAGGCGAGAGCTTTGAAAGGCGACCTGTAAAAACAGGGAAGCGCAATGGCGAGAATGTAGAAATACTACAGGGCTTGCAAGTTGGCGAAGTGGTTGTAACTGAAGGAGCATACCAGGTTAAAATGGCTTCCATGTCTGGTTCAACACCTGCACACGGTCACGATCATTAAAAAACGAAGCAAATGTTAAACAAAATATTATCAATTTCACTTCAAAATAGATTGCTTATTCTGTTGGGAGCAGTTGCATTGAGCGTGTTGGGTGTGTATTACGCCAGCACAATGAATGTCGATGTATTCCCAGACCTTACAGCACCAACGGTAACCATTCTTACCGAAGCGCACGGAATGGAATCTGAAGAAGTCGAAAAATTAGTGACCTATCAATTGGAAACGGCCTTAAACGGTTCGCCAAATGTGAGACGGATCCGTTCTTCATCCGCCGCAGGAATTTCCATTGTGTGGGTAGAATTTGAATGGGGAACCGATATTTATCGGGCTCGCCAAATTGTAAGTGAACGCATCCCAATGGTGAGAGAAAATTTGCCAGAAGGTATTGGAGCACCAACAATGGCACCTATTTCATCCATTATGGGCGAAATAATGCTATTGGGTGTGACCTCAGATAGCTTGTCCGCAATGGAATTACGAACCTTATCCGATTGGACTATAAGACCTCGCATAAAAGCGATTGGCGGTATTGCAAATGTGGTGGTCATTGGTGGCGATTATAAGCAATACCAGGTATTTGCCAATCCTGAAAAGATGAAGTATTATGATGTAAGCCTTTCTGAATTGGTAGAACAAGTTAAAGAAGCCAATACAAATGCACCTGGTGGAGTGATCAATCAATATGGCAATCAATACATTATCAAGGGAAGCGGTAGAGCGTATGCTTTGGAGGATTTACAGGAAGCGGTTGTAAAACAAGTCAATGGTCAAACCATTAAAATAAAGGATGTGGCAACTGTCCAAATTGGTGCAGCCGATAAAATTGGGGATGGGTCATTAAATGCAAAACCGGCAGTTATTTTAACCATTTCCAAACAACCCGATGTAAATACGTTGGAACTGACAGATAGATTGGATGAAGCGATTGC
Source organism: Gillisia xinjiangensis (assembly GCF_046298265.1). NCBI lineage: Bacteria > Pseudomonadati > Bacteroidota > Flavobacteriia > Flavobacteriales > Flavobacteriaceae > Gillisia > Gillisia xinjiangensis. Next base: position 15,317 of record NZ_JBKAHK010000011.1, read on the forward strand.
CGATTTAGAAAAAACCTTGCCGAAAGGCGTCAATATTAAAAGTCAAATCTTTAGACAGGCCGATTTTATTGATGCTTCCATTAGCAATTTAAATCAAACCTTGTTGGAAGGTGCATTCTTTGTAATGATTGTACTTTTTATCTTTTTGATGAATTGGAGAACGACGCTTATTTCGTTATTGGCAATTCCCATTTCATTATTGGTGTCCATCATCATTTTAAAATGGTTGGGTTATACTATTAATACGATGAGTTTAGGAGGAATGGCTATTGCTATTGGCGCCTTGGTGGATGATGCTATTATCGATGTTGAAAATGTGTATAAACGATTGCGGGAGAACGTCAGAAAACCGAAAGAGGAACGCCAATCAACAATTACGGTTGTTCGTGATGCCTCTGTAGAGATTCGGAGTTCCATCATTATAGCTACCTTAATTATTATCGTGTCGTTTATTCCATTATTCTTTTTAAGCGGAATGGAAGGCCGATTATTGCAGCCCCTGGGGATTGCATTTGTTACATCGGTTTTAACCTCACTGATTGTTGCTGTTACGGTAACACCTATTTTATGTTCCTATTTGCTGAATAATGAAAAACTGCTGAATAAACAGGCAGAAGGAACACTTGTGGAGCGCTGGTTACAGAGACACTATGGTAATCTTTTGGAACGTGCCACACAAATCCCAAAAACAATTATTGGAGTAACCGTCATTGCATTTATCATAAGTCTTATGGTTTTTACGCAATTGGGAAGAAGCTTTTTGCCGGAATTCAATGAAGGCTCTTTGGTGATTAGTGTGGTTGGGCCACCGGGAATGTCATTGGAAGAAAGCAACAAAACAGGAAAATTAATAGAAGAAATTTTATTGGATCTACCCGAAGTGGAAGTCGTGACGCGCAGACAAGGTCGTGCTGAATTAGACGAACACGCGCAAGGCGTCAATGCTTCTGAAATCGATGTTCCTTTTGTTCTCCAAGGCAAGACCAAAGAAGAATTTTTTGAAGAAGTTCGAAATAAATTAAGCATTGCCCCAGGTGTCAATATTACCTTAGGCCAACCCATCGCACACCGTATTGACCATATGCTTTCGGGTACCCGAGCCAATATTGCCATAAAGATTTTCGGTTCAGATCTGCAACAATTGTTTGAAGTAGGAAAAAGCGTAGAACAGAACATAAAGGATATTGATGGATTGGCAGATGTTGCGGTTGACCAGCAGATTGAAGTTCCTCAAATACGCATCAAGCCAAAACGCCAAATTCTATCGGCCTATGGTATGACTGTAGGTAATTTGATGGAACAAGTAGATATTGCCTTTGCAGGGGAAGAAGCCGGAGAGATTTATGAAGGTCAAAAGTACTTTGATTTGATAGTGCGCTACGAAAAACCCTTTCGGGATGATATTGAAACCATCGGTCAAACCTTAATCAGTTTACCAAATGGAGGTCAAACCACTTTGGGGGAATTGGCTACGGTTGCTTCAGTAAGCAGTCCAAATACCATCAATCGTGAGGATGTGCAACGTAAAATTGTTGTTGCTGCCAATGTTCAGGGCAGGGATTTACGTGGTGCCGTAAACGAGATAAAAGAGGTTGTTGCGAACAATGTGAATATGCCAGAAGGCTACCGGGTACAATATGGTGGTCAATTTGAAAGTGAGTCCAAAGCATCACAATTACTTCTAGTAAGTGCATTCCTTGCTATTGGAGTTATTTTTCTATTGCTGTATTATGAATTTAAAAATGTAAAATTGGCTTTTGTTGTTTTGATCAATTTACCATTGGCATTAATCGGTGGTATTTTGATTGTTTATTTTACATCCGGAATCATCAGTATCGCAGTAACAATTGGTTTTATCAGTTTGTTTGGTATCGCAACACGCAACGGTATATTGCTGGTGTCTCGCTATGAAGATTTAAGAAAGGAAGGAATGCAAGGATTTCAATTGATTAAATCCGGAGCCTTAGACAGATTAAATCCAATCTTGATGACAGCTTTTACAACAGGTTTGGCATTAATCCCATTGGCCTTAAAGGGTGGGGAGCCTGGTAGCGAAATACAAAGTCCCATGGCTGTAGTTATATTGGGTGGATTATTAACGGCTACCATATTAAATTTGGTTGTAATTCCCTGTGTGTATCAATTGGTGATTAGAAATAAATAATTTAGATAATCCTTTTAAATTAAAGGAATGGCTGTGTTCAAGGGGACACAGCCATTTTTATAAGTCGCAGCTGTTACATTACTCTCAAATTCGTTAAAATTTACATTGTATTACAGACTTCCCCTAATTAGAACTATTTATCGTCCAAAATTATGTTTTTACACTCTGTATGCGGTACCGCTAGGTATCTGAATTTTTGATTTCCCTTATACTCTTTAGCAGGAAATTTTCATCCCAATGAGTAAGTAAATTCAAATTAAAAATTTTGTACTTATCAGTTATTTTTCCCAGTAATAGCGTGCGATTTGGTTCGTTTTTTCTTTTGTTGTTTTGTTGCTCTATTTCCCAATACAACAATTGGAATATCAAATACGATTCTTTTTATTGGTTTATTCCCATTTAATTCTTTAGAAGTTCCGGCTGCATACCAATAATTCTTAAGAAGCCCTTCCTGTTCAATCATATGGATGTATACTCATTTCTTAAATTATCTTAGAAAGATACATAAACTAAATCATCTTTTCTAAATCAGAAATGCATTAGGCTAAAGGTGGTTTTGATAATTGATATATTATACAAGATGATCAATCGATCTTCACAGTTTCAACTTTTTATACCTTTTAAGGTCTGAAAAAGAAACCCAAAAGTCTTTAGGTAGATTTTTGAAACAACATACGTAAACTCTTTGATCTGGATAAGTCTATAGGTCTTTTGAAAATAAGTTTCATAATTGTATCAGCTATTGCTATGGCTAACAAGGCAAATAAAGGAACAACTAAGATGTCAATAGTATAATGACATGTTGAAGCACGAGCATAATTGCAACCACTATCGCAGAAAGAAAAAGATAGAACCTGACTTTATTAAAAGGTGTTATTAGACTTAATAATATAAGATTGGAAGTATGTCCGGAGTAACCGATTTTGAGTGTCATTTTTAATTTCAATATTATACTCTATCAATCATAGAGATTGTATTGAGTACGCAATGAGCGATAATTAAGGGCCATAAATTCCGACCGAACTTTATATATGCTATTCCCATAATTAAACCAATAATTCCGGCAGTTATTGACCTTGCCGAAAAATCATAGGAATGTCTAAATCCAAAAATTACCGCTTGTAATACTACGGCAATGATTGTTGCAAAAGTTGTTGATGAAAAGAGGCGTTCAATCCAATTCATTAAGAATCCTCTGTCTAATAATTCTTCCAGCGCTGACTCAATTAAAACCATTGGCATAATTGATAAAAAAAGCAACCAATTTCCCTTTAGATCCCCAAATTTTGAAGACGCATTTTCAGATGAACTATCTGGCGTTATTGAAAACGGTAAATTGTCTTTAATAATCTCAAAAGCAACAATAGAAATTATTACGGCTGCAAGTATTATAATAGAAATCCCTAAGGTCTTAAAAGGACTTTTTGGTTTACGTAAACCTAATTCTTTCCAGGTAACATTTCTAACTTTCATCCTCCAGGTTGCAACCCCCAAGGTTGTAAACGACCAAAAAAGGCCATTCGCGAGAAATCCAATTTTTGGAATATAAACCTCTCTAATTAGAAACATTACAGAGATGTAAATAATCAGGTCAATAAGAAATCCTTTATAACTGGTTGGTTTATATTGGGTTGTTGGAATATCGAGATTCATTTTGATTAATTAGCTTTTAGGCTGCATTTTTGTTATAATTCTGGAGCGGGGACACGCTCTCAATAGCTATAGGAAGCGCACATTTAAAACAGTTTAGAAGTTTATTCTCTTTCTTCTTTTTTTCTGGTGAGAACAAAATATATCACATATAACCAACTAAAAAATCCATGTATGATAGCCAATAAAACAGATTTGTTTCTCTCCCAGGAAGTTACCCTTTGTTTGAGTTATGCTATGTTGTTGCGCTTTATCTGATTAAAAAGTCAAATTCAATATGAGTTCCTTGATCATTACGTTCTATCATTGTTCCATTAAGTTGCTGAGTGAGTAATTTCACCAGTTGAGAACCAAAACCAGTACCTTTTGGCGCAAGACCATTTGTTTTCCCAACTCCATTATCTCTTACCATTAATTTTAAATTTTGCTGAGTGTCTTTCTTTAAACTAATTTTAATGATGCCAGGTTGCTGTTTTGGAAAAGCATATTTAAGTGCATTGGTAAGCAACTCGTTTACAATAAGGCCTATGGGAACGGCGGTATCTACATCCAGATCTAAATTATCCATAGCACATTCAATTTTCACTTGATCTTCTGCATTAAAGGTGTCAAGAATACCTTCGCTTAGATTAAGGAAGTAGTCCTTCATTTCAATACTTCCCAGATTTGTACCCTGATATAACTTTTGATGAATGATGCCCATAGACTGCACCCGGTTTTGACTGGCGATCATGGCATCTTTAGTAGCAGGGTCTTCTATTTGGGCCGATTGAAGGGCGATCAGGCTTTTTACCATTTCCAGGTTGTTTTTTACCCGGTGGTGTATCTCTTTCAGCAACAATTCGTTTTCGGCATTCTTAGCTCTTATAATTCTGGTGGCTTTTTTGCTCTTGGAAAAGAAATAAAGCAAAGACAGTAAAAAGACTAGTAAGAGTGAGGCGATAACGATAAATAGCGTTTGGGTCTTACTTTTTTGATCTATCAAAGCGGCTTGAGAAGCCAGAGCCTCATCCTTTTTCTCCGTTTCATATTTGATAGCCATCTCAGATTCAATATTTTCAATCTTACCTTCCAGTAAATTTTTAGAATTGGTGTAGGCTTTGTCTTTATAAAACAAGGCATTTTCATAATCATCTAATTGGATATAGGCTTCTGCCAAATCTAAATAGGGTTGAATAATTCCATTTTGTTCTTTATCTTCATAAGCGTTCACGCCGGCTAAAAGATGATCTAAAGCCTGCTCGTAATTTTTTTGTAAAAGGTAAATTTGACCGATTTCTGTTCTGTAGGTGGCACAACGTTCTTCACCTACATGCTTTTTGCACAATTCCCATGCTGCCAGATAATCCTTTAGGGCATTATCATAATCTTTGGCCTTTGTATAGACTTGCCCACGATAGGAGTATGCTCGAACAGGGATGAAAATTTGCTCCGGCACTTTTGTTCTAACAATTTCCAGGCAATCCTCGGTTGCTTTATATGCTTTTTCATATTCACCCAGTTCTCCATACCCAATTATGAAATTGAATTGTGCGATGGCTAAACCATCATAATTTTCGGTTTTCTCTAATAAAGGAATCGCCTGATTGGTGTAGTATATGCATTTCTCATAATCTTCCATCACCCGAAATTTGACTCCTAAAGTACGATAAGCGCTGCCCAGGCCGGAATCGTCATTTAAGTCTTCGTACAACTCAATAGACTTGAACAACACCTCTTGTGCTTTGTCTAATTGACCGGTATTTAAGTAATCTATGGAAAGAGATCTGTAAGTATCTGCAATTTTTTTTTGGTCGTCCCCTTTCAAATGGAATGCTAAAGCCTTTTCAGCATGATAAACCACAGAGTCCGGTGAAAACAACCCGTTATAAGCGTGCCATTTAGCTAAGGATTCATGGATTTGGGCAATTATACTGTCATTTTCTGTTTTTAAACTTCGTTTTAAAGTTTTTAGACCTATAGCATGAAATTCGTCTAAATTCTCTGCTGTGGTGCTGTTAGCCCGCATCCATGACAAGATTGAATCTACAGGTTGGTTATTAAGGTCTTTCTCGCTTAAAATTTCAGATTGTGAAAAACAGAATCCGAAAAAAAAACAAAACAGTAAAATTGCGGAAAATATTTTAAGCATATATCTGGAAAACTGGTTGTAAAAATTCTTATGAAAGTAATAAATATACAGAAATTACTTAAAAAAATATATTGAATATCGTTATAAGTTCCTGAAGACCAAATTATTTCAAATAGGTGTTCCAGTGCTTAACGGAAATTTTATAATTTCTGACAATGATGCTTTTTTGACTTATTTTTTCAAAACAAAAAAAAGTTCACACGAAAGTGTGAACTTTCTGCTCTATAAGGCTCGGAAGTAGGGGGTGATGCTTAAAATAGTATTCTAACTATAATTGCCCTTTCCCTTATTCTATTGGTATAAGTTTGCTCTAGCCTCCTTTAAGGAACAGATATGAGATGAATATACAATTCAACACCAGCGAAACAATAAACATAATCACCGCCCATTTTGGATAGATCTTGGCCTGCTTCAATGAATTCACGAATTTGTTGTAGGTCCCCTGCACCTCTGCATGCTGGTTTTTTATAACCTTTTCGTGATTTGACAGCACCGACTTCAATTCGGTCACGTCAATGGTGATCTTTGCATCCTGGACTTTTTCCAGTCGTTTTACCGCCTCTTCAAAATCCCTGATCTCTGAGACCAGCAGTTCGGATAATTCTTCAAGTTTTGCCATAATTACATTTTTTAGTACCCGAATCCCCGGGTGATTGTTCTTTTAATTGCCTGTTTTAAAATATTCAATGCTACATTTGTTGATAAGCGTACCACCTTGTCTCCGATGTTCATATGGGAGTTGCTCCTTACAAATGCTTTTTCCCCCATTGTGGCAGCCATTTCCTTTCTGATATTACCGATGCTCATCGAGCGGTCGATCGCACTCCCTTTAAGGTCGAACCCGTCAAAATGAAATCGGAAACCCTGCAACCTTTCTGCTTTGTTGATAATGGGAACCACCACCACCTTGTTAACCCTCATCGCTTCGATATATTCCTTAAATGTTTTGGGATGGAACTGTTTCATCGTCAGGTCGTGGCGACGTTTTATTTCAGTTCGGATTTCCCTTAGGTTGAAATCCTTTTCCATTTGTACCATTTTTACGGTGGTAAGCTTCATTTGTTCCGTAACTTTTTCAGCAGCCTGCTGGCTTTTCTTGCCTATAAAGCTGTCGTTAAAGGCAACCCCTTTAAAATCGATCCGGTTCACGTACAGGTGAACATGTGTATGTTCCTTGTCCCGGTGAACAAAGGCAATCGCCTGGCGTTCTCCTAATTTCATCTCCTTTGAAAACCGTTCGCATAGTTCCTTCATGTCTTTTGGTTTTAGGGATTTGCCATCTTCAATGGTTGGACTAAGCACGAAGGCCAGGGTGTTTTTCTGGCAATTGTGTTTCATATCCTGTATAAAGCGGAATTCCGAGTTGATCTCAGCAGGATTTTCCCCTACCAGGTGCTGCCGGTAAACAACTTCAGCATCTTTTTCTTGATTCCAGCCATACTTGATTGATGCCCTGGTATGCGCAATGGCTTTTCCTTTCCCGATCATTTGTTTATTTTTTGAAGGTGAATATTAATTTCATCTGCCAGGGTATAAACCGCTTTTGAAAGCCTGGGGTCTTTCTTCCGGAACATATTCCCGATCGATTTAAAATTGTTGTGGAACTTCATCAGGGATTTATAGATTTCCCAGTGCTCATCAGACAGGCGTTCCTTTATATCTTTTTCTCCGGCAACCTGTCTGCAGTATTCACTAAGGGACAAACCGCTTCTTTTCGCCTTGACCTGCAACAGCTTTTTCTCATAGACGGAACACCTGAATTTCACCAATTCCCTTTTAGCCTTAAACACCTCTTTTTTCTTGCGACCACCGGGAGCAGTTTTTGTGTCCACAGACACACATCTTGCAATTTGATCCGCGAAAAGTGCTGGATCTTCAGGTAGTCTTACCTGCAGCTCATCCATAGAAATGGAATCCCGATCCATCAGCACTTTAACTGGAATCTCTAAATGATTCTTAGCTTTTTGTTCTCTTAAAATTTCCTTATTTTTCATGGTTCAGTTTTTCGTTCAGGTCCTTGAAATTTTTATAAGAAGTGCGCTTATCGGTGATATTCTCAAACCGGGTTAAAAGTTCCCGGGTTGCACTATCACCAGCAGAATCATTGTCCAGATAAAGAAATACCTGGTCGTACTCCGGGATATGAGTTTGGATTTTAGCCAGGAATGCAACCGAGTTAAGGATAATCACATCCGAGGTATCCATAAGCTCTTTCTCCAGGACAGCCAGGGAAAGAAGGTCAAACATCCCCTCGGTGACCAACAACTTGCATGATCCATTTTTGAGATGGGTATAGGATTTCGGGGAGCAGGAACCCTTGAAATACTTGTTCCGCAGTTCCCATCCACCCAGATGATTTTGCACCCCCAGTGAGAAGAATTCCCTCCCCTGGAAACCATACCTGATTTCCTTGCAATACGCATTACCTACTGCTAGCGGAATGCCCCTGGATCTCAAATACTCGCTCAGGGCCGGATGCGAAATGCCTTGAACCTGTACCATGTCGATTACAGCAGTTTTGTTTTTTTTAGCTACAGGGATTTCCGGGCTAAAAGAAAAAGAAATGCCTGGATCAGAAAGGAAATCTTCAGCATCCTGAAAAGAACAGTTCTCCAGAAGCATCACCAGATCGATCACATTACCACCTTTTCCTGTTCCGAAATCATACCACAGGTTTTTAATTAAAGAAACATTGAAAGAGGCTTGGGTTTCTGACCGAAGGGGACTCAGAAACCAAGCTTCTTTCTCCGATTCCCTGGTGGGGTAGTGCCCTAGTTTTGCAAGGGTTTTTACGATGCAAATAGTACGGGCACTACTCCACGATTGTTGTTTTAAGTTCATAATTCAAAATTTAAGTTACCTTCTTACCTAAGGCCGTCCTTGCTGGTTTAACAGGGCGGTAAGTACCCTTTTTGATCTTACCTAACTTACCTAATCAGGTAGGTTAGGTAAGAATGTTTTTTTTGTTCTTACCTTGTCTATTGGCCCAATTCCAGAGGCTTGAGGGGGTAATAGGTAAGTAGGTAAGAATATTTTTATTTTTTTATTTTTTTTATTTGAAGCATCAGGGGATTTCCCAGGGATTGGATTTGAACAATGGCTTGACCAAATACCCATACACTTGTCGGCCCGGATCTTTCACCCTTTGAAAACCCCTGGAGGTTAATGCCTTTCCCATACTTATGATATTCAGCCTCGGATTAATACAGCTTATTAGGATTATTACCTCGGAAGCAGTCAGGAAGTCTGAGGGATCAACACTTACCTCAAAATATTTTGAGACCAGCTCTTCCTCCATTGTGGGTTCCTGGTAGTTTTTGTTCCTTTCATCATTTTCAATAATATCCTCAACACTTAGTTCCGGGCAGAAATCCATATCCCGGTATGCCAAATGATACGCCTGGGCCCATACTTTATTAATGTCAATTTTGTGGGAATAGTTGAAATCGATTTTCCCTGTGAGTTCAAAACACAACCAACGAACGGAACCTGTCTCATCATTCAAAAAGGTGCCACGGTTGGTAGAACCGATAAAACTGCAGGTCCTTTGCAGGGTTGAATTTTTCCGGTCATAGGGCAGTCGTTCGTTGATCATGGTTTTAGAGAAATAAGCCTTCAGGGCATTTATTTCTTTTTTGGCCAGGACAGAAAGTTCATCCAGGTTGATCAGGAAATTTCGGGTGAGCTGGATCCTGGCATCTTTATCCGTGGCCATATCCTCGGCAAAATACCTGGACAGGGCAGGGGGGCAGAGGAAGCGGCACCAGGTTGATTTTCCCGAGTTCTGTTCCGCATGCACCAGGACCAGGCATTGCTTGTTGAAATAGTTTTCTTCCAGGGCACCTTTCAAAGTGCGCACGAGCCATTTTCTGAAATGGTATACAAAAAGGACCGGTTCCTTCAAGGGGAGATACGAAGCAAGATCCCTGATATGATCCTCTCCATCCCAGTCGGGGAGGTTACTGAAATATTCCTCTATCGGATTATACCTCAGAACAAGGTGGGACTTAAGGAATATATCGAGTTTAGCGGGAGTTACTACCAAACTGTTTTGTGCCAATTCAACTAAAAATGATTGGCTCTCGAACTCTTCCCAATTGTTCTGGTCCTTGAAGGAAATCTGGAAATCCTGTGAGATCTGGTCGTAACGGATATCATACTTACGCCCTGCATAGCGCTGGATATAATCATAGATACTCTTTTTCTTCTCTTCTGAAACCTGGTAAAGCGGTCGATGCTGTGCTTTCATAACAAAAAGGTTTTATTATCTTGATTTTCCTTTGCGAAAGACATAGTTCAATGCTTCGTTATCAATTTCAGCCCGGGATTTGCTTGGCTGGGAGAGTAACCACTGGTCCAGCTTTTCCTTATCAAAGTAGATGAGTTTTCCCCTGGGTTTTGAAAACGGGATCTCTCCCCTTGCAGTTAACTTGTACATATAGCCTCGGGAAATTCCTGTGTATTCACAGGCCTCATCAAGGGTTAATACCTTTTTGTTTGCCTGGATCATTTTTTCAATACGGTCCAGTTGTTCTAAAATTTTTAGTTTTTTCATTTCGAAAGTTTTTAAAGTTTAGCAAAAAACAATAGCGCCTTTGCTGGGTTAATTTTCGACTAAACTAGGAAGGGAAAAGAGCAGGAAGTCGTACAAGGAATACCAGGTATCATTATTCCTTTTTTAGGTATGTATTCTTTTAGGAATCCTTGCTTTTAGCTTAAAGTTTTGAGTACTATAAATTCCGGGAGTTTTTATAATTCGCGATTCGCGAATCGCGAATTATTTTGTATATTTGGAACCATTATAAGAATAGTATGAAAAAGCACAGTGGAATGAGACCCCATGACGTTGTAGTTTTGTTGAAAATTGCGGCAAAACAAGGAACCAGCTGGTACATGAAAGATCTGGCTTACGAACTGGGAATAAGTGGCAGCGAGGTAAGCGAAAGCATAAACCGTTCAGTAATAGCAGGGCTTATATTTGGAGATAAAAAAAGGTTGATGAAATCTGCTCTATTGGATTTTCTCAAATCCGGGTTACCTTATGTTTACCCGCAACAACCTGGTTCTTTAGTGCGAGGAATGCCAACTGCACACTCTGCAGCACCACTAAATAAAATAATTCAAAGTGAAGAACCTTACGTTTGGCCATATTCCAAAGGAACAGTAAGAGGTCAGGCGGTAGAACCTCTTCATGTAAATGTTCCGGAAGCTTGCCTAAAGGATAGATTATTCTATGAATATATGGTGCTTTGTGAAGCCATACGTTTGGGAAAAGTCCGGGAAAAAAATATTGCACTTGAAGAACTAGAAAAAAGATTGGGTTGAAAAAAATATTATAAACAGAAGAGCCACCAAACGTGTAGCTGATGCACTGGGGGAATTAAATGATAAGGTAGTTTTTGTAGGGGGAGCTATGATTAGCCTATACATTGATGACCCAGCAGCTGAAGATGTGCGGCCCACAAAAGATATCGACATTACTTTTAAGATTGTAAGTGTTGGAGAATTGGAAGAATTACGAGAAATTTTGACAAGCAGCGGTTTTTCTCAATCTTCGGAAGATGATGTTATCTGTAGGTTTCGATTACAGGATATTAAAGTGGACGTAATGTCTACTAAAGAGGTAGGCTGGGCTCCGGCTAACCCCTGGTTTGAACCTGGATTTGAAAAGGCTATTCCTGTTCAGGTTGAAGATAAAATAATAAAAATACTTCCCTTGAGATATTTCCTGGCTACAAAATTTTCAGCTTTTACTGCCAGAGGAGGCCGTGACCCCAGGATGAGTCATGATTTTGAAGATATTGTTTACTTATTAAATTACACCTTAAATTTTAAAGAGGAAATAATAAGTTCACCTGATGAAGAGGTTAAAGAATATCTCATAGAATCATTCCGGAAAATTTTACAAGATGATAAGTTACAGGAAGCCATTATTGGCAATTTATACTTTGAAGATCAAATGGCCAGGTTTGAAAGAATTATAGAAGAACTTAAAATCATCGTCAGTTAGATCTCCGGTGATTAGATCATCCTAACTCATCAAAGAAGATGAGGTGCTATGGCAATTTCACAAAACTACTTCAGGTAGAATATAATATTTTTGCATTTGAATATTTGTTCATAATCTTAAACTGTTCACGAATCGTGAACAAGATAAAAACGTGAACATTGGATACTGAAATTATACATGTAGCTTAAGTAAACCTTGGAGATCCTGTCCATTTATATGGAAAGTCTTTAAGTCCTTTAACAACAACGATTAAAGTCCTTGATCTTTTTTGTAAAAGAAACTACTGTTCCAAAATAAATTTTTCCTGATCCAGTCCTTTTTTATAATTATGAAGCAAATTAATAAGTTTTAAAATACCTTCCTCGTCAATTGCTGAAATATTGAAGTTTATTTTTTGAGAATTATACCTTTTTCGGCTACCACTTTTCTTTATGAGTTCCTCTAAACCCTCCGGGATAAAGAATTGGCTTTTAACAGAAAAGTGCTTTTTGTATTCATTGAGGTAAATCCCAATTCCGGACATATCGAAGTCGCCAAAATGCAGGTAATTATTAGGAATGGAGCTTATCCATTTGATTAAATCTTTACTTTGGTTCTGAGGGTAGCGGCTTATGAATAGTGGCTGGATATCCTTGAACAAATAAGCTTGTTCTTTTAATTTTCTAAAATTTTCTGAATTTTCGACACCTACGATCGTTACCTCAGAGGCCGGAATAAACCTTTCAAAATCATAGATAAAATGAAATAGGCCCTCTTTGGGTTCAATGGTAATAGCTTCACCATTTAATTTTGCAGAAATGGGGGAGAGGCAATTAATTAAAAACCCCTTAAATGTACGTACGTTCTTTAATTTAGAGTCTCCCGTTATATCTACTAGAGATGCTCGGGAAGTTTCATCTTCCTCTAATGCTGCAACATAAGCTTTGAGGTCTTTAATTGTAAACCTATTATATAGGTGTAAAGCTAAATTGTCCGCACTATTTAATCCTATGGTTTTTCTTGTTTTTCCAGTTCGGAATAGGATATGTTCCTGTATCAGCTCTTCAAATACCGGGTGTTTCGCGGCACTTCCCGGCAGGGTTTTCCCGTCTGATAATTTTAAAAGCGCTTTTGCAATACTAAGAGGAAGTTTCATTGATTAGAGATTTTTTGCCGCCGGTATTTTTTGTACCAGCCTTTTAACTGTGGTGAAATTCTTATCCGTTTTAGATAAAATGTACGTATATCGGTATTCTGTCGCGTTATAACTTGTTGGTGAGCCGTTGATCAACAGGATATTCCGGTCATTCGCAAATTTCAATATGCCTTTTACATTATTTGGGTGAAGCCTTCCAATTTCATCCATCATACAGTGAAGCTTGAAATCCTTAAACTTTTTGGAAGCGTTGTCCTTAAACACATTCAGGAGCATAATGTTGATCATTGCTTTAACCAGTACATCGGTGCCTTCAGAACCTACGTTGGACAATTTCTCCACCCATTGCGAATCATTGTCATTTTCTACGATCCTGAATTCCAGGCCAAAAGAATCAGATAGTTTAAGTTCATCGGCTTTAAAAAGATTGATTTCGGCAAGTAATTGCTTTAACAGCTTAACGGCTCTCTCGTTGTTGCTACTGTGATCTTCAGAAGAAAAGAGATTGGTTTTTCCCAGTTGCATCCCGTTCTCATCGTTGAACTTTTTAATTTCAAGCAGGATTTTCATGATCTTATTGGAGCTTTCTACAGTGCGCATTTCCATACTCTTTATGGCGCCCACAAAATTCCTCGAAACAAAATCGCTGTTAATCTTTTGAATAACCCGGTTGATCTCACCTTCTTTGGAAAGCATTTCCCCGGTCTCTTTTCCAATTTGTCTTATGATGTGCGAGAAACGTTCGTTGACCCTTGCTTCATATTCAGAAATCTTATCTTCCTCCAAAAATTCTTTAAGATCTTCGGCAAAATTCAGGAAGTTACCTGTGCCGTTAAAGCGGGTTGGGAAATTGAAAATATTCTCTTCCGCAAAATTTCCGGTGAATTTTATAATTGCTTCCTTGAGGTTATTTAATCTATTAATGCTGGAATACTGCTTTTCTTTTATATTTTCAATCAGTTTGGCTCCGCCAAGCTCTGTTTTGTCCGTGTCCCCATACTTCTTTAAGAGTTTTTCCACTTCTGGGAACAAGTCCAGTTTCTGAAATTCCTCATATTTTTCGAGGTCCTGCAAAATTTGTCCAATTTCTTTTTCCAGTTCCTTTACCTGCTCATTTCTGGTTTTCAATTCTTTGAGAAGGGCCTGTTCTTTTTGCTTATATTCTGTTTCAGCCCCTTCCAGTTCCTTATTGTATAACGATCTCTGGTTTCTGAATTCCGGCTCTCTATCAAATAATTCCCGTTTGTCCATTTGATATTCTATAACCAGAGGAGTATTTGCTTCTATAAAATTCAGTTGCCCATCAATTTTATACAGACTCTTGTCAATTTCTTCGATCCTGCCGGTATCTGCTCCTTTTGCGTCAAGTTCAGATTTTTCCTGATCTTTTATCTCTTTTGTTCTTGCAGCAATTTCCTCTTCTTTCTTCAGGAACTGTGCTTTTAGATCCTGAAGAAGGACTTTTAATTTAGTTTCTTCCTGAAGGAGCAGCTCTTTCTTTTCTTTATTTTTGGAGGAAACGTCCCTCTTTACCCGGGCCAGTAATTTTTCCAGGGCATCAACTGCATTTTGCTTTTCCCCGGTTAATTTCTTTCTATTCTCCAGAAGTGTATCCAAAACCTTTTCTCTTTCAGTATCTGCGCTTTGTTTCAGATCATGCAATGCATTTTCTGTTTTTAAAAGTTTTTGCGAGAATTGATCCTTTTGATAGGTAGTGGTGGAACTTTCTTCTTTTAAGGTATTGATCTTAGGCCGGAATTTTTTCTTTAAATTATGTTTTTCCTTTTCCAGGTTTTCTTCGGAATCGGTTTTTAGCGATTGCAATTTTTCGGCTTCTTCTGAAAATTTCAGGAGGTCCTCTTCATAATCTGCCAGGGTTTTCACCTGTTTATTCACCGCATCTAAATCAAGCTTAATCCCATAAAAGCTATTTGCATTCACCTCACTTAACTCCGGATTAAGATCTTTGCTGAAGAGTACATTTTCTTCATCAACGACCCTTCCAATGGAATTGTCCCAACCCGGAATATGTATGTTTAGCCATTCATAAAAAGAACCTTTGCTGTCGTTTATTTTAGAACGGACGGCTCCAATTTTTTTATTGGTTTCCTGCAGGGATCTATCAAAATTTTCTTTGATGGATTCATAAGAATTTTCAGTCCTGGCATTTTCCAGTTCCCATTCCTTTTTCAGGTGGATTATTTCTTTCCCGGAATTTTCTATAGTAGCTTCTGCCGTTTGAATTTGTTGTTCCAGCTTCTTTTTTTCATCTTCCAGAGCTGCTATTTCATTTTTAAAAATTGGCTTATGCCTTATTTTTACCTCTTTTACTTTATGTTCAAATAATGAAATATCCTTTTCCGCGATTTCATTTTCCGCAACCGCTATAGCCTCCCGGTGCTGTTTTTCGATCTGCTCTATCAGTCTTTCATATTTAAACTGCAGGTTTTCTTTATAAGCCGAAAAAATTTCCTGATGATTTAGTCTTTCCCCAGTGAATTTATTTTTAAACTTTTCGAGCTGTGTTTCAAGTTGGTTAAGGCGGGCCTGGTATTTTTGTTCAATAGCCTCAAATTTTCCTGTGAGCAAATGCCGTTCCTCCTGTAAATGCTGTTTCGAAAGAACTACATCTGATTTTTTCCCCACTTTGGTTAAAACAGCTTCAATATTTTTGGCTTCGTAGGCCTCTTTTTTTTCTTTCAGGCTCTTGAGTTTGCCGGAAATAATGCCAATTTCCGTTTGTAGTAGTTTATGTTTTTTTCCGAAGTTTATCTCAAGAGAGGTAAGGCGTTCTTTAAATCTGGATTCTTCTGATACAGACTTTTTTAGTTCTTCTTCTAGCGCCGGTTTTTTGGTTTTAATGTTGTTCAGGAACCAGCCTAATTGCATTGATAAACTCTTTTTTTCCGCTTCCAAAAATGAATATGCCCTGTTGGCATCGGCCACAGCTTCAGCCTGGGAGCGAACAATGACCTTGCCTGATTTGTTTTTTTGGGACCAGATCTTGATGTCCTTGAGCTCTGTCTCGAAATTCCTTAAATGGTTGTGGGCGTAGGTGCTAAGATCGATCTTTATCTCCTCTTCACTCAGGGATTTTATGATGGTCTCTTTTATAAAAGCAGCATCGAGTTTAGAATTTAAAAATACATTTTGAATCGTCCTGGGGATATTCTGGTACTGCCGGCTTTCCAGAAGTGCATATTTTCTGAATTCAGCTGCCAGGCCCTTATTGTTTCCGTAGAGAATGTTGCGATAATCCTCGTAGTTGCTTATGATCTTTGTATAATATACATCCCTTCCAAATGCAGTTTTTGTTTGTTCAAATGTAGGAAAGGCTTTTCCTGTTTCGTCTATAAAATAATCCTGATGGTACCTGGCATCAAAAAACCTGAATGCTACCCTTCCCTGGGCTTTAAAGGCAATTACAGAATAAGTAATATCCTCACGTTTTACTTCGTAAATGATATAGGAATTTTGATAAGGAAAATAATACTGGTCGAAATTCTTTTTCTCCCTTGGGATTCCCAGCTTTGTTTTATCGGCGTTGTAGAAGAACAGGATGGCTCTTAAAAGCGTGCTTTTTCCCACCCCTTGTGTTCCTATCAGGTGGACATTCCCGTCCAGGCTTATTTCTGCATATTGTGCTGCAGCACTGTTTATGAAAATGATCTTATTCAGGGATCTCATTGGCGATGTCTTCAGGGATGTGTATTGCTAATATTAGTTCTTCCAGGTATGCGAAAGATGAAAGCACTTTATAGGTGCCGGAAACTTCATCCTGTAATTCCACAAAATTGTCCCTGATCAAAAATTTGGCAAGATTTGAAGCAGCGTCTGTGAAGTTGGATTTTTTTGTAACTTTTTTTAACCCTGTTAATTTGGTTTTCAGATCTGCATCTGTATTAAGCCGCACCATAATATCGGCAATGCTAAAACGAAAACCGGAGCCAAAAGAAGGATCAAAGGTTTTAAAAAAGTCCAGGATGTCTATCCACTTAAAGGCAAATTCCAGCTTGCGCTCCAAATTCACCTTAGATTCATCTCTGCTAAAATAAAAGTATCCATCTCCCTTTTCCAAAATGAAATTGATGTTTTCAAAATATGAGGTGAGCTGCTCATAATGATTTTCATCTTCCAGGACTCCATATAGCTTGCGATTAAGGTCATTGGAACTGTTGGAACAAATAAATTTTCCTTTGCTCAGGACCTCGAAAATCTCGGCGGTGTGTTTGGGGAATTCCTGCATTTAATTGGGTTTTGGATAAACAATGGTGTATTCTATATCTTGATAGGTTTCATAACTGGAACTGATCTCCAATATATCTTCGTACTGAGAGATCAACTGGCAATATATGGTTACCCGCTCAGCAAAAGAAACCTCTTTCAAAAAATCATAATTCACCAGAAAACTGAAAAGATTATTGCCGGTTGCCATAAAGTTGTTTTTCACCTCTTCCAGGTTGATCAAAACTTCCTCCTTTATTTGTGTATCCAGTTGGTCCCGGGAGATATTTTCGGCTACGGGAATTTTAATTTCTGCTTTTGTTTTAATTCGGGAGCCAATTTTTTTAATGGCTTCAAAAGCTTCATCTGTAGTAAGAAAATCCAGAGAAAGTTTTACGGGATAGGTGGGTTGCTTTTCAAAGACCACTAAATGCCGTTGGGCCAATACTTTTTTAATATCAGTACTGGCTTCGATAATGAATTGATCCTTTAAGTATTTTATCTTGCGAAGTTTTTCTATGATGCCGCTTTGGTACTTGATCTGGTTCAGAAATTCTATTATCTGTTTTTCGGTTTCGATCAGGTTATGTGAACATTCAATAAGATCGCGTTTTAGTTGAACGATGATAAGATTCAGCTCCTCATCCAGAGCCGATTTAAAGAAGGTTTTTTCTTCGTTTGAGATCAAATATTCTGTTTGTTCAATAAGATCTTTGATGTCAAGCCTTTTGCGATCCAGGTTTTCGAGTTTGGCTTTTTTGTTTTTGTAGTTAGGCTCGTTTTTAAAAGTCGTGTCTATGTTGCGGCGCAGATCTACCACGTTTCTCACCGTGCTTAAGGCGATCTTTTTAAAGGTGTTTTTTATAAACCTTAGATAATTGTACTTCCTGACCTCATTTTTTTCGTTCAGGAAATAATCTATGTTTTCCCGTACGCTCCGAATATTTTCATTGATATAGAAAGTATTTATCTCCTCATTTACCCCAAGCACATTTTCAAAAAATTCGAGGTACTGCGTATCGAGTTCGAGATACTCGTCATTTTTATAGATTACCGAATGATCTATAAGGAACTGGATTTTTTCCTCTTTATAATCCACCATTTCCAAAGCGTAGTCATACCGGTACGCCAGGGATTTTCTTTTAACAAACATTTCAGAAAGCAGCTTCTCTTCCATTTGGAGCGCCCTGAGAAGTTCTTTTAAAGTGGAGAAAGTGTTCATTTACAAAATCAAGATATTCAGGTGGTCAAGATAGCATTTTCAAATGAGAGGAGCCACTTGAATTATTTAGAAATGAAGAACCTTTTGGCTAGATTCTTTCAGCCTTCTACTATGAATACCGGGTATAGCTTTTTTAGCGCAAGGGTGAAGTTAATTTTAGTCCTTGTTTAGGTTGGAAATTATTTTTTTTGAACTTCTTATATATTTTTTTCCTCTTTAAAAACTACCAGGTTGGTGCCAAATTTTTTTTTGAATGTCAGTGTAAATTGCTGTGGATTTTGCAATTGGCCTCCTGGTACAGCAGATGAGCTTATTGTTGATCGTCACGGGACAGTTCTGGATAAGGAGATTTCAGTGAAAAACCCTTCAATGTGTAAATTGCTTATTAAACCTTTACATTCCGGGGAGCTTTATGGATCTTTCAGTTTTTAAAAGAAAAAAGGAAGGAAAATAATTTCACCCAGGAAGAATTTGCTGAACGTGTGGGAATTGCACTAACCGTGGTACGAAAAATAGACAGGGAAAAGAAAATTTAAACCTTGCAAAGGTAAACCATGTTTTAAAAATGTTTGGGCACATACAGGCACCGGTAAGCGAGAAAGACCTTTCCAAAAAGTAGGCGAGTTGCTCTCCTGAAGTGGACATCAGGAGAAGTATGTCAAACTCATAGAAAAATGGTATACTTTATTTTTTCAATAGGATGAAAATTTGAATATATAAATAGTTGAATTCTGTAGATATCAGGATTCAAGCAAAGCGGATGTTGTTCAATTTATATCCAAGTTTTGAACAATAATGTCGCTTATTTACATCTAAAATTATATATTTGTCGTTAATAAGCGACTTAATGAACTCTAAAAAAGCATTGCTCCTTCCCAAATATCAGAAAATATTTGATGGAATAGGTGAGAATATCAAGCTTGCGCGAAAGCGTAGAAAGCTAACTGCGGAGCAGGTCGCAGAACGTGCCGGCATCCACCGCGCTACGTTGTACCGGGTTGAGAAGGGCGATCCATCGGTCGCTATTGGCATTTACTTCAATGTGCTCAAGGTATTAAATCTTGAAAAGGATTTTAATAGCCTAGCCGAAGATGATAAACTTGGCCGGAAACTTCAGGATCTTGATTTACTTTAAGCTATGGCAGGAGGAAAATTTGATATTTATGTGTATGCAGATTGGAAAGGCTTGATTGGTCCTGTGCATATTGGAATACTTTCGGCACATTTTGCTAAAGCTAAAAAAGCATTCAGCTTCGAGTACAATAAAGAATGGTTAGCGCGGGATTCCTATCAGCTGCTTGATCCGGATATTATGTTTTATTCCGGGCCACAGTACCCTTCCGATAAGGAAAATTTTGGCATCTTTTTAGACAGCATGCCAGATACATGGGGGAAGACCTTGATGAAGCGCAGAGAGTCGCAAGATGCAAGAGCTCGCAATGAGAAGGCGAGAACACTTTATGAAATTGATTATTTGTTAGGTGTTTACGATGAAAGTCGAATGGGAGCACTTCGGTTTAAGACAGATCCAGATGGGCCATTTTTGGATAACGATAACCAAAATCCTACACCGCCCTGGTCCTCACTCGGAGACTTACAGGAAGCGGTCGATCATCTTGAGAATGACACACAGAGTGATGATATTCGCCAATGGATAGCCGTTCTCATCGCACCTGGATCTTCTCTTGGCGGTGCCAGACCCAAAGCAAACATATTGGGAAAGGACAAAGACCTATGGATTGCAAAGTTTCCTTCAAAAACAGATACCGTGGATAAGGCAGCCTGGGAATTCCTTACCTATAAACTGGCAATTGCAGGTGGCATTGAAATGTCAGAATCCAGAATTGAGCGAATTTCCGGTGCATATCATACTTTTTTGACTAAACGATTTGATCGTGAAAAGGGTAATCGTATCCATTTTGCATCAGCAATGACGATGACCGGGAATACCGAGGAATCTCTCAAAACAAATACACCCAGTTATCTCGATATCGTGGATGTTATAGAGAATTACGGAACGAATGTAGATGAAAATCTTCAACAGTTATGGCGCAGGATTGTATTCAATATTGCCGTCTCAAATACAGACGATCACTTGCGTAATCACGGTTTTATCCTGAATGAAATAGGTTGGGAACTTTCACCTGCCTTTGATCTGAACCCATCGATTGATAAGGATGGACTTGCGCTCAATATAGATATGGATGATAATGCGCTGAATTTTGAACTTGCAAGAAGCGTTGGGAAATTTTTCCGTTTGAACGAAAGTGAAATGGATACCATCCTTAAAGAAGTTTTGAATGCGGTCAAGGAGTGGAAATCTGTCGCAAAGCAAATAGGTATTCCCCCTAGGGAACAACTATTGATGGAACCAGCCTTTCATACAGAGCTATAAGTAAACCAGTTCAAGCCAGCTCACAAGCAATAGACAAAAAAAACTGCGGAGTCATTCGGTCATACTCAAAATCATTTCAGTTTTTTAAAAATGTTTTCCAGCGTTTCATTATGTTTTGAAAATGGGGTTCTAGAGGGGGCATTTTTGAGGGTGTTGTAATTATACTTTTTACCATCTGGGCGGAAGACTAATTTTGAAGTAATAAATAGGTTCTTTATGGTCATGGTATTATTTGGAAATGTTTTGGTGAAATAGTTATAAAATTCGCGGGAACTGGGACCGTCCATTTTAAAATGAATTCTGGAGTTGTGGTCTTTCCAGTTTTTGGTAAGCACGTTGTGGAAATCTTCCAATGAGGTCAGGTCCTGATTTACCAACTCATACCGGACGAGATCGTTATATAACTGCTCAAGTTTCACATCTGGAATGGTAAGATTAAAATTCTCCAATGGGATTACTCCCGGCCTTTTCAAATGCGGCAAAAAGGATCGTTCAAATTTATCGGACCAGGAAAGAACACAAAAAAAGAAACCCAACCCAAATGCAGCTGTAGTTATTACCTGAAGCAGGAGGTTATCAGCCTGGGAGGTACTTTGAGAAAAATACATCAGATGCATAAAACCAAGTCCCACCAGGTTAAAAAGGATTCTCGGTTTTTCTACCTGACTATACGAGTTAAAAGAGGTGTTTAGAAAATAGCGAAAAATTCCCGGAGCAAAATGAATAGCTAAACGCCCGTATGCATAAATAAATGCCACATTTGCCAGATATTGAAAAAGATCAAAATTCATAATCTATTTGCAGCTCAGGTATTAAGGTGGCAGCCTCTTTCTTCTTTTTGTCCACTATTTTTGCATAAATCTGTGTGGTTCTTACTTCCTTGTGGCCAAGAACCTTTGAAACAGTGTAAATGTCTGCTCCATTTTCCAGAAGAAGAACCGCATGGGTATGCCTGGCGCTATGAAAGGTGATGTGTTTGGTAATTCCTGCCCTCATACACCACCTGAGGATTTCAGCATTAAAATGCGCTCCATATTTTAGCCCCTTGAAGACACGGTCTATTTCCTGCCTTCTTTTTCCTAAAAGCTGTTTTGCCTGGTTTGAAATATATTGGTATTCCTGTCCGGCGGTTTTTTTTTGTTTGAAGATCAGCCGTGTACCTTCCTCTTCATCGCGGACTTCAGCCCAGGTAAGTTTATCTATATCGCTCCACCTCAGGCCTGTCAAACAACTAAATATGAATGCATATTTTAGAACCTGGTGTTTACAGTTTGCTTTAACTAAGGCCTGAAGGTCTTCATTGGTAAGATATTCCCGAGCTGTTTCTCCCTGTGCATAGCCTTTGACGGTAGTAGCAAAATTCCTTCTGGTATAACCCTCATCAAAAGCATGTCTTAAAGCGGCTTTAAATTTATTGTAATAGGAATATTTGGAATTTTGGGATAGGAGCGTATCTGATTTGGTCCTGGCCTTATTGAGAAATTTTTTAAAGCCTAAAACAAATTCTTCATCAATGTCCTCAAATGTTATTTTTTTCTTTTTGCAGTAATCCTCGAGATGATTTTGAGCAGCATCCCAGTTATCATAGTTTCCTTTGCTCTCATAACGCTCTTCCTTTAATTTTTCATAGTACGTGAGAAATAACAACCTGTTTTTAGATCGATCCTTAATCCCGTATCTCCCCTGGGCGTATTCGGCCCTGCGGATAGAGAGAATCTGTTCAGCCCTTAAAAGAGTTTCAGCGTTTTCTTTTTTTTCAGAAGTATTTTTCGGATTGATGTATAAATACTCCTTAAGATATTCAAATTCCAATACAGGAAGTGAGAAATTAGCATTAACAGTGCTTTACAAGCGGAAAAATAAAAAAGGTACAGAAAGGTACACGGAAATTAGCACCACTTTTTTAAAAAAAAATGAAAAGAAAATCTTGCCTCTAATTTGACCAAAAATAATAAAGTAAAATTTTCAGATCCTGGGTCTTGTTTATTAGGCTCCAGGAATTCAAATTTAAATAAAACTAAAAAGATAACCTGGCCGGTAATTTCGCCAGGAATAATAATAAAAAATCGCAGGCCGTTGGTCAGGTTTTTTGATCAGACCATTTCCAGAAATAGCTAGGAATCGCCCAAATAAATCTGACGATATGTTAGGAAGTATTTTTACTAAATATTTCCTAACATATCGTCTTTTTAAAAAGCTAGATGTATAAATATTGTACTAATTAAGCTCTCTTACAATCGGTATTGTTCAAAATGATCCTTGTTATTCTGGAATGCCTCTAATTGGAATAAATCCTATCTGGGTGATTTAAATACCCGATATGTCGAGATCATAAATCATTAAAACATTTCTATTTCCCCGAGGTAAAACAAATATTCCGTTACTTTAAGCTTTATATAACACGTTAGCTGCAAAAAAAATTAAAATATGTACATAAAGCCAGTTTACCCACTAAAAATTGTACTCCTATGGACGAGGAAGTATATCTACTTTTTTTTCCTACTATCTGTTGTACCTGTTTTACTGTTTGATGTTGTTGGCTTAAAATGGCTATATCTACCCTGGCTTCCAATTGGACTTGTAGGGACATCTCTCGCTTTCATAACCGGATTTAAAAACAATGCTTCATATGAAAGGCTTTGGGAAGCCCGAAAGATATATGGAGGCATTGTAAACGCATCAAGGCTATTAGCAACAATGAGCAATGACTTTATCACTAATGAATTTGCCAGAACAGTGAGAACTGATAATGAATTTCTTAAAATCAAGAAGGTTATTATAATGCGTCATGTAGCTTGGATGACTTCTCTGAGGCATGCTCTTAGGGTCAAAAAACCATGGGAAATCAATAAAGAGCAAATGAAAACCGTAGATGTAGCAGAACACAAAATCTCTCTCGAAGAAGAACTAGATGGATATTTAGATAAAGATGAGAAAGAGTTTGTACTAAGCATGACAAATAAGCAAGCAGCCTGCCTCAACCTTCAATCCCGCCATTTTAAGGAATTAAAATCAGAAGGATTGATTGATGTCTTCCGCCACATGGAGTTTAAGAATATGATTGGCGAACTATTTTCTTTGCAAGGCAAAGTTGAAAGAATTAAAAACTTTCCGTATCCAAGGCAATTTGCCACTCTAAACTTGTTTTTTATTTGGATTTTTATAATTCTACTACCCTTTGGAATGATGCATGAATTCCATGAGATAGGACTCGTTATGGCTAAAGACGAAAACACAAGCTTTTTGAATCGTCTTGTTGCTGAGCATTTTGTGTGGATGACTGTTCCAATTAGCATTATTATATCATGGGTGTTTATGCTTATGGAAAGAGTAGGTGACGTATCTGAAAATCCTTTCGAAGGAAGTAGAAATGATGTCCCGATTACTACAATTTCAAGAGCTATAGAAATTGATATTCGAGAAATTATTGGAGATGATAAAAAGGACATACCAAAGCCTTTTCAAAATACTGCTGATACTGAAATGTAAAAAGGAACCAGCAGCTAACAACGTATAACCGGCATTAAAACGACCGCTTATACCTGGCCGTTAGCAGGGTTTTTTATACAAGTTAAAAAATGAACATTAGTAATTTTAAGAAGCATCCTTCAAAATCATTAATTGAACTGTACAGATTGAAGAACTTTCAAGGGGCAAATCCTGCGAGTGCAAAAGTCTTATTTGTTGGCAAAGATCCAAATTGGGCTGTGGACATTGATTTATCGCCAATATTTAACCTGGTTCGCGATTATTTGCGTGATGGAGTTGAATTCTGGGAGAAGCACGAAATTCACCATCCGTTTTTACATCCCAAGTACGATGGAGAAGGAAAGAAATATCATAAAACTATTTCAAAATTAAACTTTAAAAGCGATTACGCTGATAAAATATCATTTGTCGAAATCATTGGTTTTCCAACAACAGGAATGTCTTCAACAAATTCTAAACAATTTAATGAATTTCTATTATCTGCAGAGAACAGAAATCACCTTAATGAATTAGATCACCTCTTAAATGATTCTACTAAAATGATTTTTCTGTTTTGGGGATTAATCAATCACTTGAAGTTTATTAATAAAAAAACCGGGCTATTCAAAAAGTTCGCGAACATTGATAAAAGTATATTAGTACGAACAGATTTAAACAAAATTGAGCATTTTTATTTTCATAAACATTTTTCAATGGGGATAAGTTCAGAAACTCTACGAAAAATATCTATTGAAGTATCACAGAACTTAGATGAAAACCACAGCTAACATAACAACTAGGCAATTGTGGTTTTGGGTAATTGTAACTTTCTTTTTCTTAAATTTATCATTCCTGGCAAACGCTGCAAAGTTTTATATGATACCAAAATATTTTTATTATGTGCTACGATATAAGTACTAATTTGGAAGCTCAATTAAGCCGTGCCAGTAGGAAATTGGATTTACGGGCCATTAAAGAAATTGAGGAAAACCTGGCTACTTTAACCGACTTGCCAATTTACCATACTACAGGTTTCAGTCATCCCAAATTGCTTATTTATACAGATCGTTCTCCCTGGAATCCCGAAGTATCAACCTGGGGGTTGGTTCCTCATTGGGTAAAAGACAAAAAGCAGCTAAAGGAATTATGGAATAAAACATTAAACGCCAGGGGAGAGACCATCTTTGAAAAACCTTCCTTCCGGGAATCGGTCAATCATAACCGCTGTCTGATTTATATCAATGGATTTTATGAACACCATCACCTTAATGGTAAAACCTTCCCGTTCTACATTCATCAAAAAAACGATAAACCTTTGGCATTGGCCGGACTTTGGAGCGAATGGACCGATCGGGAAACAGGGGAGAACCTAAATACTTTTTCCATAGTAACCACCAAAGGAAATAAAATGCTGGCCAAAATCCATAATAATCCAAAATTGGAAGGACCAAGAATGCCATTAATTTTGCCGCAGGAATTGGAGGACAATTGGCTTCACCCAATTGAAGACGAACTGGATGTTAAATCCATTCAGGAATTGATAAGAGAATACCCTGATGAAGAATTAGATGCTTACACGGTGAAACGATTGAGGGGAAAAGAATATATCGGGAATGTTGAGAAAGTTTGTGAACCCTTTGAATATGCAGAATTAAAGGCTTCATAAAAGTGAATCTTTATGATCTCCAGGATCCGCAATTCAAATCAACTATAAATATTTCTTTGGACATGGATAGTTTATTCATATTCAAGACCATGACCTGTAAAAATATAGGTTTATCCCAAAAATAAAATAAATATTTCGTTACTTTAAGTTACAATCCAGGCATCAAATACTTGCTATAGAGGTAATAGATAAGTGATATAATAATGGAAATGAACAGCGACCAAAATATCCAATGGCATTCTCTTTCGCCCACAGCTGTATTAAAACTTCTTAAAAGTTCCATCAAGGGTATTTCTTCAAAAGAAGCTTCCGAACGTTTAAAAAAAGAGGGACGCAATACACTAGTTAGAAGAGCAAGAGAAGGCATTTTTAGCATTCTGATACGACAATTTTTAAATCCACTCATCTATATTCTTTTTGTAGCAACCATTCTTGCTATAGCTATGGGGAAAATCACAGATGGTGTCGTGATATTTTCAGTAATACTGATTAATGCAGTTATCGGGTTTATTCAGGAATATCAGGCTGGAAATACCATAGCCGGTTTATTGAAATTAGTACCGGAAAAAGCCACATTAATGAGGGACAATGAACAGGTAAGCATACCCATCTCTGAACTGGTTATCGGGGACTATATTTTACTTCAGGCAGGGGATAGTGTGCCGGCTGACATGCGGCTCACCTTCACAAAAAATGTTCAATGTGATGAGTCTATCCTTACGGGAGAATCCCTTCCGGCAGAAAAGGAAATCCTTGCTGTAGCTTCCGATGCGGGAGTGTCTGACCGTACCTGTATGGTTTTTAGCGGAACATTAATAACCTCGGGAACTGCCGAAGGAGTTGTTGTTGCAACAGGGATGAATACAGAAATTGGAAAAATTGCATCTCTGCTAGAGTCCACAGACGCACCAAAATCGCCACTCACACTTTCCCTTGAAAAGATAGCAACCCGAATTACCTACGCCATTATTTCTGTAGGAGTTGCTGTTTTTGCTTTGGCCATATTCCGTGACTATACGTTTAGCGATGCTGCATTTTCTGCAATTACCTTAGCAGTCGCCAGCATTCCGGAGGGGTTGCCCGCAGTTATTACCATTGCAGCAACTATTGGTTTGACACGCATGGCAAAAAGAAAAGCGATCATCAGGCATTTGGCTTCGGTAGAAACGCTGGGAAGCACTACGGTTATTTGCTCGGACAAAACCGGCACGCTTACCCGCAATGAAATGAAAGTTAATTTCCTATGGAACGGAGAAGGAGAATTTCCTATCCTGGAGGCTGGGAGTGATACAAGGGGTAAAATCATAAAGGATGGCAGTAGCATAGAAGCGGAAGCGCATGAGTTAAGAGAATTGATTCTTTGCGCAACACTTTGCAATGATGCAACCTTTCAACAAGACGATAAAACAAAGAAGAAGAAGATAGCCATAGGTGATCCAACAGAGATCGCACTTTTGAAAGCTTCATTAAATTTTAGAATTGATTTAGAAGAATTGAAACACATTTGGCCAAGACTGGATGAGTTACCATTTGATTCGGACAGGAAGATAATGGCCACTCTTCATCAGTCTCCTGCCAGTGATAAAGTTATTTATCTTAAAGGGGCTCCCGAGGCTGTTATTCCTCTTTTAACCCATCCTGGTAAAGTATCAGAAAAATCACTTGAAGAGGATATACGTAAAGCAGTTTTGACATTTGCCGAAAAAGGAATGAGAGTGCTTGCCTTTGCCAAAAAAAAATTACCAAAAGAGGGCTTACCAAACATTGTTGAAGAAAATTTAAGGCACTTTGAATTTTTAGGATTAATGGCCATGAGCGACCCTCCAAGGCTGGAGGTGAAAGATGCTATTGAAGCCTGTCACAGTGCAGGAATAATTGTGAAAATGATTACTGGCGATCATCCCGCTACTGCTACTGAAATAGGAAGACAACTTGGATTGACGCAAGATGGCAAGGTGATTACCGGGAATGAACTTCAGAAGTTGAATGAAGTTGATCTACAGGAAACAGTGAAAACTACGCACATTTTTGCCCGGGTTTCTCCGGCTGATAAGCTTAGACTTGTAAGAGCGCTGCAGGCCAACGGAGAAATTGTAGCGATGACTGGAGACGGAGTGAACGATGCGCCAGCCCTCAAACGTGCGGATATAGGTGTGGCTATGGGAATCAGCGGAACAGCTGTTGCCAAGGAGTCGGCAGATATGATTATAGCCAATGATAATTTTGAAAGTATTGAAGCAGCTGTTGAGGAAGGACGAAGGGTATTCGATAACCTTCTTAAATGTCTTGCATTTTTATTACCTACAAGCATAGGTTTAGGCCTGGTAATATTTATTGCGGTCTTGTTTTTCCCTTCCGAAGGTGGCATACTACTCAAACCTATGGTGCCCGTTCAGGTACTATGGATCAACCTGATTACTGCAGTTGCACTAACATTGCCCCTTGCTCTTGAGGCTAAGGATCCGGATGTGATGAACCGCCCACCGCGCAAGCCAGACAAACCATTATTAAGTTCTTTTTTGATCTTCAGAATTGTACTGGTTGCCCTTGTGATGGCCGGGGGAACTATAGGATTATTTCTGTGGGAATACCACTTAGAGCTTTCAAAAGGAATCTCAAAAGACCTTGCTGTTTCCGAAGCTCAAACCATGGCTGCAACTACAATGGTATTATTTCAGGTATTTTACCTGATTGATTGTCGTTCCCTGAAGCTCCCAATTCATAAAATTGCAGTTTTCTCCAATCCTTCCATTTATTTTGGAATTGCGGGAGTATTATTTGCCCAGGCTGCATTCGTTTATATTCCCATTATGAACCACTGGTTCCATACATCTCCTTTAAAGGCAGAAGCATGGGGCATGTCCTTTATAGTCGCATTTTCCATCCTGATCATTATAGGTATTGAGAAATGGATTCGTTACCATTATTTTAAGAACATTGAGGTATAGTGAAATTATGGTAGAGGCACCTGATTTATTTATTAAACATTATTAAAGGGAAGTTTTTTAAATTTATAATTTTAAAACTTCCTATGTCATTGGAAAAATAATATACATTTGCCAATCAAACCATCAAAATATCATTTAATATGAAAAAAATTTTACCCACCCTTGCTGCCCTTGCATTAGTGCTTAGTGTTGTTTCCTGTAAAGAATCCACAACAGAAACTACCATTGAATCAGATGAAGTTTATGAAACCCCTGCAGAGAATATAGAATCTCCAGCGATCATAGAAATCGATTCTACCGTGGTAGATACAGTTATTGTAGATTCTCTTACTGTTCAATAAAAGTTGGGGTAAAATAAAATTGAATAGGAGTTGTATTTCCAGCTTTATAAAGAAATATAATTTGAGATTTAGTATCTGTTACAGAA
The DNA here is from genome assembly GCF_046298265.1 of Gillisia xinjiangensis. Taxonomy (NCBI): domain Bacteria; kingdom Pseudomonadati; phylum Bacteroidota; class Flavobacteriia; order Flavobacteriales; family Flavobacteriaceae; genus Gillisia; species Gillisia xinjiangensis. The sequence goes on from NZ_JBKAHK010000011.1 coordinate 44,757, forward strand.
GGTTAGGTTTTTTAAACAGAGGAAAAAGAGGGCAATTTGTAGCCCTCTTTTTTTTGCATTTCAAATTTAATGAATAGTGTCTTCGGAGGATTACTTAAATTAATTCCCGAGGATGTTATAAGTTTAGGAATTATTCCTCTGGATTTTTAATATTATCATCCAACATTTTATATTTTTTCTGTCTGGATTTCCAACGCTCCATCGCATATTGTTGCATATCTTCTACCTGGTCTTTTTCGTCTACAATCTCAAAACCCAGCAATGTTTCTATAATATCTTCAAGGGTTGCAATACCATCCATTCCGCCATACTCATCAACCACCAGTGATATTTGCTCTTTTCTGGTTATCAATTCTTCCCAGGCAGTAAACAAGGTGGTTTTTTCGGAAAAAGTAGTAATATTTCTGCGAATATCCTTTAGGGTAAGATCAAATTGGTCCTCTGCAAGTTTTTCAAAAACGAGTTCCCTAAATACATAGCCCGTAATATTATCACGATTCCCGCCATATATGGGAATTCTTGAGAAATGGAGGAATTCTTTATTTTTCAGAAATTCCTGTAAAGTCATATCCTGATTGGCTATTACCACCACGATTCGTGGCGTCATAATTTCCGAAATTGGAATACTTTTCAGCCTTATAAGGTTTTGAATAATCTTATTTTCCTTATCCACAAAAATCCCCTCTTCGGTACCGATGGAGGCCAGGGCAGAAATTTCTTCACGACTTGTGGTTAGTTCCTTTTCCTTTCGGGATAAAAGCCGGGTAAGAGTTAAAGACAAAAGCACCAAAGGATACGTGATAAAAATCATAATTCCAATAAGTACTGAAGAAAATCCCATTAACTCCCGGCTATAGTTGGCGCCGAGGGTTTTGGGAATAATTTCAGTGAGCACTAAAATTAAAAGTGTTAATACCGCCGAAACAATTCCAAAGGAAGCTTCCCCAAATACAATAGTAGCCTGGGCACCAACTCCTGCAGCTCCTACGGTATGTGCCACAGTGTTTAATGAAAGAATTGCAGAAAGGGGACGGTCTACATTTTCCTTATGTTTAAGGAATTTTTCAGCCCTATTATCTCCCTGATCTAATTTTGCTTTAAGATACGATATAGGTGTAGAAAGGAGAACCGCCTCTGCAATTGAACATAAAAACGAAACAAATAAGGCTATAAAAAGGTAAATGAATAATAGGGTCATAATTACGTATAAAGGCTTATTTTAAAGCAATTTGACACCAAAGATAGATAATTAAGGATATTAAAGTTGAATTATTATTTAGGATGATTTTGCAGACAACTATCCTTAAGATCTTATAGGGTTTAATAGGGAAATTTCAGCAAGTTGAATAGTTTGGATCAGGAACTTTTTTTAATTACTTCTTTACCAAACTCCAGGACATCGTATGTAATGCACTTTTTATTGTCCAGCTCAAAATCCCTCATCAACCTTCTGCAGGACATATCATCAAGCCCTAGGAACACAATATGATCCCTTATGTGTTGGGTAAGGCAGTCTACGACCTTTTATCCGAGGCAGCATATAGAATCAAAAGATCTGCTTGATCTTGGAATAATTGAAGAAGAAGATTACGAGACCCTTAAAGAGGGATTGACACCAATAATTATTCAAAAATAACCTCTGCCTATATTGTTAACAGAAGCGCAGATAACAGTAATGTTCTCTGCGCTTTTTTGTTATTATTAATTATCCTGAAAATAAAGCTAAAAGGTTCTGAAATACGGTTTTCCGTAATATCACCTAAATTTTTTTATCTAATTTTATCAGAATCTGGTTGTTAAAATATTAACTATATTTAACCACCAACCACCCCCTTTAAACTAACTATGACTTCTAAATTTTATTTCCTTCAGGATTCTTACCCGGAGCTGTTTAAAGTCAGTGAGTTATCAGAGAGGTTGTTTTATATTGATCCCAGTTCTTCGCTTTCCAAAACCAGGTTATTCACAGAGAAAATCACCACTCTTATCTGGGAGTTTGAGGATTTGGCCTATTTTGAAGGAACACAGGTAGAAAGAATTTACCAGCTCTATAATCGAAATATTATTCCGGAGATTATTAAGGATCTTTTACATATCATTAGAAAATCCGGAAATAAGGCAAGCCACCAGGGAAATAGTACAGAAAAAGAAGCGCTTTTCGTATTGAAAAAATGTTTTCAACTCGCCAAATGGTTTTATGAGACTTATGAGAATGATTACCTGGAGCCACAGGAATACAGTTTACCGCCACAGGAGGACCAACAATCGGTTGACGATCTTGAATGTGAGCTTGACAGGTTAACCCGGAAGGTTACCAATTATGAGGAGAAAATAGCCTCAATGAATCTTTCTCCAGATGTGGTGGAGGAGAGAAAAGAAAGATCTTATAGGGTAGCAAAAAATCTCACCAAATCTGAAGCAGAGACAAGGGATTTGATAGATGAAAAATTACGGGAAGCCGGATGGGAATGTGATACCGAGAATTTAAACCATAAAAAGAATAAAACCCTTCCTGGAAAGGGAAGAAATGTTGCTATTGCAGAATGGCCTTGTGCTGGTAAATGGGCAGATTATGCGCTTTTTATTGGAACAAAATTATATGGCATTGTAGAAGCTAAAAAGTATGCTTCAGATATTTCAACAGACCTTTACCAGTCCAAGATTTACGCGGGATGTATTGAACCTCATTCGGAAATTGAACTAATGGGAAGCTGGGGCATCTATAAAGTACCCTTTCTTTTCTCTACCAATGGTCGTTCTTACCTGGAACAGCTGAAAACAAAAAGCGGAATCTGGTTTCTGGATGTGAGAAAAGATCGAAATCAGTCAGATGCACTTCGCGGTTGGTTCTCACCAAAGGGTCTTGAGGATTTGTATAAGCGTAATGTTGAGGATGCCAACAGGAAACTTCAGGAGAGTGAATATGATTACCTTCAAAGTAAAAATGGTCTTAGCCTTAGAGATTATCAAATTGATGCAATAAAGGCAATAGAGAACAAGATCATAAAACAACCAGATGATAAAAGATCGCTATTGGTAATGGCTACCGGAACTGGAAAAACCAGGACGGTATTAGGTTTGGCTTACAGGTTTATCAAATCTAACAGGTTCAAAAGAATCTTATTTCTTACCGACAGAAGATTACTGGCTATTCAGGCTTTAAGCGGCTTTAAAGATAATAAAATTGAAGACCTTAATACTTTTGCGAATGTTTACCAGATAGAGGATATGAACACTCATATTCCCGACGATGTTACCCGCTTACATTTCGCTACAGTGCAAAGCATGGTAAAAAGGTTATTCTATAATGAGAATGATCCTTTGCCAATAGATACCTATGACTGTATAATTATTGATGAAGCCCATAGAGGGTATAACCTGGATAAGGAAATAGATGAGGATGATCTTCATTTTAAGGATGAACAGGATTATGTGGGGCAATATAAAAGAGTGATTGAATATTTCAATGCTTACATCATTGGATTAACTGCAACTCCGGCGCTTCATACGAAACAAATCTTTGGTGATCCCGTGCACAGCTATTCCTACAGGGAAGCCGTAATTGATGGTTTTTTGGTAGATCACGAACCTCCGTATTTAATTAAGACAAGATTAAGTGAAGAAGGAATTCTATGGAAGAAAGGGGAGAAACCAAAAGCTTATAATCCTGAAACCAACAAAATTGAAGAGCTTGCAGAACTGGAGGATGAACTTCATATTGAAATTGAACAGTTCAATAAACTTGTAATTACAGAACCTTTTAACCGAGAGATAGCTAAAAGTCTGGTGCAGAATCTAGATCCTGAGGGGGATGAAAAAACATTAATTTTTGCAGTAAGAGATAGTCACGCTGATCTAATTGTACGTTTACTTTATGAGGAATTTGCTGCTATTGGGGTAGATGTGCCTAATCAAGCAATTGCGAAAATTACCGGTAATACGTATGATCCTGAAGATCTCACCAAACGGTTTAAAAATGAAAAATATCCTTCTATAGGCGTTACCGTAGATTTGCTTACTACAGGAATTGATGTGCCTACTATCACCAATCTGGTATTTATACGAAGGGTTAGATCCCGGATTTTATTTGAACAGATGCTGGGCCGTGCCACAAGGTTATGCCCGGATATAGATAAACAGTTTTTTAGGATATATGATGCCGTTAGGGTTTATGAAGCACTTGAAGGCTATACCCAGATGAAAACGGTTTCCAATCCGCAAATTTCTTTTAAAAAGCTGGTGGAAGAACTCGATTATATCGAAACTCCGGATCGGGCGGAAAAACAGCTCCAACAAATACTTGCCAAGCTACAGAGAAAGAAAAATAAATTAAGGGATAATAGTCTTGAGGAATTTATGTACCTGGCAAAAGGTGATTCTCCAGATGAATTAATTGAAGCCTTAAAGCAGATTAAAGGGGAGCAGGTAAAAAGAGTTGTGGCAGAATATCCCGGACTCTGGAATTTTCTGGATTCTAAAATTTTCCAACCGAAATTTCAGCTGGTGTCAGATCATCAGGATGAAGTTTTGGGAATAGAAAGAGGTTATGGAAAGGCAAAAAGGCCTGAGGATTATATTGAGGACTTTAGAAGCTTCATCGAGGCAAACCGAAATAAGCTTTCGGCCCTGGAAATGATATGTACCAAACCCGCTGAACTTGACAGGAAATCACTGAAGGAATTAAAACTTGCTTTGGACCAGGAAGGTTATAATGCGCGGACTTTAAGTACGGCCTGGAAAAGCACCAGGAATGTGGATATAGCTGCAGATATTATTTCCTTTATTAGAACAATGGCACTTGATACAGATCTTGTAAGTCACGAACAACGTATAAAAAATGCTGTAGAAAATATCAAATCAGTTAAGAACTGGAACAGGATCCAGTTAAAATGGATAGATCGTTTTGAATCTCAGCTATTGAAAGAAACCGTTTTAACCAAAGGAGATTTAGATGAGGAACCATTTAAGAAAGATGGCGGTTACAACCGACTGGACAAAATTTTTGAAAATAATCTTGATGAGATTTTAGCAGAATTAAATGAAAATCTATATTCAGCATAAGTGATGACAGGAAAAAATAAATTTACCGGGGAGGAAATTGAGGATTTACGAATATTGGTGAAGAAATTTTGCAAGTCGACTGAAGCCACAGAAAGAAAAAGCATACGAACCAGGTTCAGGAAACTTCAATTTTATGTCTCAGATTATGGCATTCAAAATATAGACATATCTCAATTCGAAGCTTTGCTGCGGTCTGGAAAAATCCAGAAAACCGGAAATGGATTGAATGCTGAACAAAAATCAAAGTCAAAAGTATCAGCATTAAATGTTAGCAAAAGCCTGGAAGAAAATATTACAAAAATTGAAAACAACCTTGTTAATGGAAAATTTATTTCAGCCAAAAACCTGGACGGAAATGCGAAATTAGATTGTACAGGTTTTTATTGTATCAAATTAAGCGTTGGATCAAAATTTTCAGATCGATACCAAAAACATCTTGATACAAGAAATCATAGAATTATTTATATAGGCAAAGCTGAAGGTCAAACTTTAAGAAAAAGATTCCTGGGGCAGGAATTGAGAGCAAAAGGTCACGGAACTTTTTTTAGAAGTATAGGTGCTGTTTTAGGATATAGCCCTGAACAAGGGTCCTTAATTTCTTACCTGAATAAAAAAAATTATAAATTTTCTATTAAAGACGAAATAGAGATTATTAACTGGATCAATAAGAATCTGGAAGTTAACTGGACAGAATACTCAGGAGATTTCATGGTGGAAAAGGCCTTTATAATAAAGTATTCGCCATTATTGAATGATTCACATAATCCCAAAAAATTACAGGAACTAAAAATTGATAAAGCCAATTGCAGATTTATTGCAAATCAAACTAAATCATATCAAACTAAATCATATCAAAATTAACATCCCAAATCTCACAACAAATAAATGAGCTCACAAGAAATAGCAAATAAACTTTGGAACCTATGTAATGTTTTACGGGATGACGGAGTAACCTATCACCAGTATTTAAACGAACTAACCTATATACTATTCTTAAAATTATCAGAAGTTAAAGGTTTCGAAGAGCACCTTCCTGAAGAATACAGATGGAGAGGTTTTGTAGATGAACCCGATAATAACGAAGCCTTTTTGCGCTACCGTAAATTCCTGGCTGAAATCAGCAACAAAACTACTAGCGACAGTATTAAGGAAATTTATGCGGATGCTTCTACAAGTTTACGAAAGCCTGTAAATTTTGATACCCTTGTGCAGGCCATTGAGAAGATTGACTGGTATGAAGAGAATGAACGGGATGCTATGGGAGATATTTATGAAACCCTGTTAGAAAAGAATGCCGGAGAGAAGAAAAGTGGGGCAGGGCAGTATTTTACACCCAGGCCATTGATCAATGTGATGGTAGATCTTCTTGTACCGAAATTAGGAGAAAAATGGAATGATCCCGCAGCCGGAACCTTTGGGTTTATGATCTCTGCAGATCATTACCTGAGATCTAAAAATGATGATTACTATAAGCTCTCAGAGAAAGAAAGGAAATTCCAGGAGCAAGAAGCTTTTAGCGGAGTAGAATTGGTGGGTGATGCTCATAGATTAGCTTTAATGAATGCCCGACTTCACGGAATGGAAAGCAGGATTTATTTAGCAGATAGCTTAACAGAATTCGGAAAAAGTCTTAAGAATTTTGACGGGGTGCTGGCAAATCCCCCGTTTGGAACTAAAAAAGGAGGAGAGCGGCCCTCCAGGGATGATTTTACCTTTCCTACCAGTAACAAGCAACTTAACTTTTTACAACATATTTACCGAAGCCTGAAGAAAGACGGCAAAGCCCGCGCAGCTGTAGTCCTGCCGGATAATGTGCTTTTTGAAGATGGAGACGGGCAGCGCATACGCCGAGACCTGATGGATAAATGTAATGTGCATACTATTTTGCGTTTACCAACCGGGATCTTTTATGCTGCCGGCGTAAAAACCAATGTATTATTCTTCACACGTGGTACTACTGAAACCAAAAACACTAAAGATGTATGGTTTTATGACATGCGAACTAACGTTCCCAATTACGGAAAACGGACTCCATTTACCGAAAAAGCTTTTGAAGATTTTATAAAGGCTTACACAGGTGGAATTGGATTTGATGAAGTGGAGGAAAAATATGACGGATTGGTTAGCGATGCAAAGCGGGAGAAAATTAAAGATGAACGTTGGAATAAGATCTCTCGTGAAACAATTGAGGAGAAGAACGACAGCCTTGATTTAGGTTTAATTTCGGACAGCAGTATTAGTAACGGAGAAGATTTAGGAGAACCGGTAGAAATCGCGAAAGAAGCGCTTGCTGAAATTAAAGAAATTACTGAGCAGTTAAATGCAATGATAAAGGAGTTGAGTTAATGAATGAAGAACTGCCAAAGAACTGGGTTAAAACGGAAGTGAAAATGCTTTCTGAGTTAATAAGAGGTGTTTCCTATAAAAAGGAAGATGCTAAATCTTTTAGAAATGAGGGTGATTATCTAATCCTTAGGGGAGGAAACATCCAGGATGGAATAATAGTAGGTAATGCCGGAGAAGTTTATATTGATGAAAAATTTATTAAGGAAAATCAGAAAATAAGAAAAGGTGATATAATAATTGTTGGTTCTACCGGTAGTAAAAAATTAATTGGTAAAGCTGGAATTGCACAAGCAGATTATGAAAATGTTTCCTTCGGTGCTTTTTTAATGTTGATTCGACCTTTAAAAGGTTTGAACCCCGGATTTTTTGACTATTATTTCCTATCAGATAACTATAGGGAAAGGATAAGAGAATTAGCAGGCGGAATAAATATCAATAATATAAGAAAAGATTATATAGAAGAATTAAAGTTTCCTCTTCCTCCTCTTCCCGAACAAAATCGAATTGTTGTTAAATTGGATAAGCTGTTTAAGCAACTGGAGGTAATCAAAGAAAGAATAACAACCTTAAAAGCCATAAAAGAAAGGTTTATATATAGTTGTTTGGTAAATAATCAAACAAAACAATTTTTTCCACGGCAAAAAATTGGTAGATATTTAGAGGAAAGATCTGAAAGGATTGGAAAAAATTGGGAGAGTTGTCGTAAGATTGGAGTCTCCGCAAAAAAAGGAATTATAGATTTAAGTACCGGCCAAAAGATGACTTTTGAGAATTATAAAGTGGTAATTCCGGGGGACTTCATCTACAACACGATGAGGGTCAATATAGGTTCAATTGCAATTTATACAGGAAAAGAAATTGTAATTACAAGTCCGGATTATGTCGTATTCCGTGTGAAAGAATTTCTCTCTTCTGAACTATTATTAGGTTTTTTAAAGTCGAAACAAGGGCTTCTTGAAATCGGGGCCAACACTAAAGGAAGTGTTCGTGCACGTCTTTATTTTAAAAGTTTGTCTGAGATTCGAATGCCGGTAAGTGGTCAGAAGACACAAATTCTCGCTGAAAAATTCCTTACTACCTATTCTCATTCACTCAGAAAAATAAAGAATATTTCAATGACAAAGTTGGTAGACCTAGAAAAAGCAATTTTAACTAAAGCTTTTAAAGGAGAGCTGGTACCTCAATTGCAAAGTGATGGAGATGCGCGCGAGTTGTTGGAGGAGATTGAGAAGTTGAGGAAAGAGAGGGGGAAAAGAAAGAAAGAGTCTAGCCAAAAATTTAGATCATAAATATGTTTATTAGCTGTTTAAACTTTATTAAAAATTTATTTAGTGAGAAATCAAGGGTTGACTTTCAATCTGAAGAAATTTCTGATCTTGATTATGAGAGCTTATGTGAATTATATTATAAGAATGAATGGCTTGGACATCAAATAAATAAAGAAGGATTAGAAAAATTATGGTTTGATTATACAGATCATCAAGAAAAAAAAATTTTAATTCAGCTAATAAATAATTTCACCTATCTAACACAGGAAGATTCAGTTGTAAAACTGCGACAGAAGTTGGATGAAGGTATTCGAGATTGGTCGTTACTTCCGAAAAACACTTTGTTTATAGGGTTTAGGAAACATAAATTTCCCGATGGGTCAGAAATATTATTGAATCAAATAAAAGCTATTTTAGTTGAATTAAATGGGGATTGGCAGGAACAAAACTTAATACCTGATTTTCATTATGGAATTGAAAGAATTAAAAAAGGTGGGTTTACGCGAGATGGGTTGTTTTTGAAGAACATTGTTTTAGTAGATGATTTTATTGGTACAGGTGGAACAGCAGAGAAAAATTTAAAGCATCTTCAAAACATATTATCAGAAGTAAAAGGAGAGCATAATCTGAAAATTTTTTCAGTTGCCGCAATGAAAAGCGGAATTAAAAAAATTAAAAAGTTAGATGTTTCGTTAAAAACATGTATTGAGTTAGATAAAGCCACAACAATTATTTATCCCATTTTTAAACGTAAAAAATTTAGAAAAAAGATAGTGATAATGGAAAGGATATTATATAAAGGTAAGGACCCTGAAAGTTTAGAAAAATTTAGTCTGGGATTTGGTAAATCAGAAACATTATATTCTTGGGGCAGATTTAATCTTCCAAACAATAATCTTCCCTTATTTTGGTGGAACCGTTATACAGATGGCTCAAAGCGAAAAGCTTTATTTAATCGTATGCAATGAAGAAAAACATTAAAACACTTATAGAGTACCTTCAGGAAGTTCAAAACGATGAGGTTAAAATATCTTTTTTTAAAGAAAAATATGATCCATTAGATTTAGCTACAAAACTTAAAAATTTAGAACAATGTGATTTAATTGAAATAGATTGGGATAGGAAAATGATTTTAAAAAAATTTTCTACAGAAAAATTATTATCAAAAAAAAATAGTTTAAATAGAAAAAAAATTTTGAAACCAGATTATTTGAATGGCACAGAAATAGAAATTAATAAACCATATATTTAACACAAAAGAAGAAGGATTAGAAAATGGGGCGTAGTCGCCCCAGTATCGCTAAGGCTGTTTTATCCATTATAATGCTTTGTTAGAACTGCAATCAAGAAATATGATCACAGTTATAGTAACCATCATCATACATTGCTGAATGGAACCGGTTTTTCTTTATTATTTACAATTAAGTAATTCTTCTTCTATTATTTTTATAAATTTTGGATTATACTTTTAAAAATTGGAGTGATATAATAGAGAAATCGGACCTTAGTCAAAAGTTGAAGGAGGAAAGACTTTTCGTAGTAAGGCAATCTTTTCAAAATAATGTTCCGGTCATTATTGATCCAAAACATTTATCTCTTTTATTAGGAGTTAAATTTGGTGTTTTAACGGCAATGGTAAATAAACCTTCTAGTTTTTACCGGAATTTCCAAATTCCTAAACGTAAGGGGGGGATAAGAGAAATAGTAACACCATATAAATCTCTCTTAGAAACACAACAATGGATCAATCTGCACATTTTATCCCAATTTAGAGTTCATCCCGCAGCATTCGCTTATGTGAAAAAGAAAAATATAGCTCAGAATGCGTATAGACATATAGGCAGGGAAGAAATGCTGAAAATGGATTTAGTTGATTTTTTTCCTACTATTAAAATTCCGAGGGTACGAGAACTTTTTAAAAGATTAGGATATTCCAAAGAAGTAACAAATTATTTGAGTCAATTATGTTGTCTTAATGGAAGTTTACCCCAGGGTGCTGCTTCAAGTCCTTTAATTAGTAATATAATTTTAAATACATTAGATAAAAGGTTATCAGCATTTGCAAGAAAAAAGAATTTAATATATACCCGTTATGCAGATGATATTGCTTTTTCAGGGAAAAGCATTCCGCCTGATTTTCAAGCCCTAGTTGGAATGACTGTTAATGATGAAGGTTTTACTATTAATAGTCAAAAAACGAAATTCTATAAAAAATATCAAAGAAAAATATTAACAGGTGTTGTTGTCAAAGAGGATTCTTTAACCCTTCCTAAACCAAAAAGAAGAGAAATTAAACAGCAGGTTCATTATATTTTAACATACGGCATAATGGATCAAGTAGAATATAATAAAGATATTTATTATATAGATCGTGTCTTGGGAAGGTTAAGCTATTGGAAGCAGATTGAACCGGAAAATGCCTTCGTAATAAATTCCTTGTCTTCTATTTCTTTGATGTATTCTAATGTCTTAAAGGACTTAAGTTGATAAATAATTTAATTTCAAAATTTCTATGCTAAAACCTCAAACGATTCAAATATTTCTTCCGGACGGTTCACCTACAAGTATTCGGGAAGCAGAACTAACTAATCGATTGGTTAAAGCCATTCTTTTTCCCAGAAATAAACTTCAGGAGGTATCAAAAAGAGATCAAATTAATAATACAGGAATTTATTTTTTGTTTGGAACAAAAGAGGATGTTGCCAAACCTATAGTTTATATAGGAGAGGGCGAATGTTGCTATAATAGAATCCAATCACATAACCGAAATAAGGATTTCTGGACTCATTGTGTTGTTATAACGACTAAAACAAACGAATACACAAAAACAGATGGAAAATATCTTGAGCATCATAGTATTAAAATTGCCGCACAAGTAGGAAGATATGAGTTGGACAATGATACAGGATCCAGAAGAACATCAATTTCAGAAAGCCGGGAACATGATCTTCTGGATAATTTTGAAACGGCTAAGATTCTTTTAGCAACTCTGGGTTATCCCATATTTGAGGAAAAACGGAAAATAACCTCTGAAAATGAGATGTTTTTTTACAAAGGAAAAACAACACATGCCGTAGGGCACTTAGTAGATGATGGTTATATTGTGTTAAAAGGAAGTAAAGCACTTTTATTAGAAACACCTGCTGCAAGTTCCTGGGTAATTGGTTTAAGAAAAAAATTAAGGGAACAAAACGTTTTAAAAGAAGTAAATAATTATTTGGTATTCCAAGAGGATTATATCTTTAGCTCTCCCAGCGCAGCTGCATCTGCGGTTAAAGGTAGGAATTCGAATGGATGGACGTCATGGAAAAACAAAGAAGGTAAAACTTTAGACGAGATAAAAAGGAAAAATTAGAAGGATCTCTGTGAAATTCAGGTTTTTACCCTTTAGATTTTTTGAGGCACTACCAATCATTTCTTTTTCTTTTAAATATGTTGAATTCGCTCTTCACAAATTCCCTAATTGGCTCCCAAAGAGTAATACGGGAGCCTGCTTCTTCAAAAACTTTAGCGTGATTTCTTTCTCCAAAAGATTTCATTTGAACATAATTGTTTTGAAAAGTTTCTATGGAACGGCAGGAGGATGCAAGCTTATGATAGGAAACAGATTTATTATTTTCTAAAAGTTCCATATAAGCAATGAGAATACGTGAATTTATTTGATGGGGATTTTTAAACCACCTCGGGATTCTGTTTTGGACTTTAAAAACCTCATCCATCTTTTCATCCTCAACAATGTAATTAATTTCAGGTTCTGGAATTTCGTTTCCCGGATCATCAATTGAAGTCTCAATTTCACTATCCTCTAGTATAAAAAAGGAAATTTCGCTTAGCACCTCTTCAATAGTATGGCGGCTATAGTTTTTTGCCAGATCCTTTTTCACCAGTGCTTTTAACTTTTCCTCAAAAGCCTGAGAGGAAAGTTCTTCTTTTAATTTTTCTGTAGAGGAAGATTTTTTACCGTTTCGGAACTTTCTGTTAAGGAGTTGGTTTAACAATTCAAATCTAATTTTTTGATGATTAAAAAAGGAACCTGGTTTCATGATAGTGGATTAGTTATAAGAGCAAATTGTTAAGCTGTGAATCTTTGTACTTCCTAATTTAGGAAATTAATTCCAGGTTGGAGAATGTAAAATATAGGTTACAATAAAAAATGCCACATTTTCAAATAGTTATGCTTATTAATTTGCCAGGCTAAGCCTAATTTAAAACGGAAAATTGAATCGAGATATTGGACTGGTATTTATAGTTTATTGTTCACCAAATTAGTTAGTAAATGCTGTTTAAATCATTTAGATAACTCCCGGAAAAAGTCTTCCAGATCATTATTATAAATTCCTTCTTCCTTCAATTGCAGGTCGGTTTTTCCATCGGTCATATCCCAAATCTTTGCATTTATTCTTTTAGAATGAAAGAAAGGCAATTTTTTATAGGCTATTGAAACCGCATTTTCACTCATATCAGGTATGATTAAAACTTTATGACCGATAAGGCAATCAATTTTATCATCGGTTAATCCATTGATGCCACCATAAGCTAGCCACACATACTGTGGGAGCAGTATTTCACCCACTATGGCCGTCTTTTCACTTTCAACCAGAACAACGGTCCTGGTTCCCTTAAATGACTCACTTAGCAAATGTGCTCCAAACAAACAGGCGAAATAACCAGTTTCATTCTTATAGGGAACCTTAAACTTATTAGTTCTTTTACCCTCATTATTATAATAGGAAATTTTTGCTTTTTGAACCAGGGCATTTTCATTGGTAAGCCAGAAGATAGTTCCACCGTCCTTCGTAGTTCCAATGGCATAGGTTTCCTTCACACCATCGACCAATTCCTGCGGAAAATTGTTTCTAAGGTATTTCAATAAATTATTTTCAGGTTCTATTTGAAAATACTTCCAGATGATTGCCTCAGGAATAAATTTTTGTTCAGGATGATTTATCTCCTGATTGACATTTTCGGATAATGGCAGGGTAGTGGAGCTAACCACACCTTGTTCCCAAGAACTGGTTGTTTCATTCCACTGATATTCTTCTCCCTTTTCATCGCTGTAAACAGCAGGTGGGGTAGTAGCTATCCCACAGGAATGACAGTAGCCATAAGTTAATGGATATCCTTCATAATTAACGAATTTGCCATCTATGTTTCGTTTGCCACAACAAGGGGAAATAATTGTGGTATTCCTTTTCTTACTGAATTTTAATAATCTATCTTTTTTTAAGAGCATAGGTTAAGTGTTGTGCAACGTGCAACCCGCAATCTTATTCAGGGTTGAATGCAAATAATTGATTGTTAATGTGTTGAAGTGATTTGAGAGCTAAAGTGCAAGTTGCAGGTTGCATTATATTTTAATTTTAGCCATTTTTCTGGAGATGGTGGACTTATTCACACCAAGAACAGCAGCAATTTGTTGTTGGGTAGCATTGTTTTTTATTCCCAATCTAATTATGTCTCCGGGGTTGATGTTTTTTACTTGCCCTGCCAGCTTCTGCTTAATGATTCTGAAATTTATCAAATAAAACTCCATGATTCTTACGGCTTCGTTTACAGTTTCAGGTTCTACTTTTAAACTTAGTTCGGGTTTAGCGGATTGTTTAATGAGATGTAATATTAAAACCATTTTATGAATGTTAATTTGAATTTTTGACAGATATTCTTTTTCTCCACTTTCCGTATCTTTTTGATCATCTAATAGTTTTTGAGTATAATCGAATAATATATCTTCAGCCTCAGAAGTACAGGTTAACACATATGGGGCATCTATTTTTTTTTCCTCAACTACTAGGCGGTGGTCCATTATTCTCAAAAGATTATCTGAATAGTTTCTTAAACAATCCAGTCCTATTCTATATTTAGATAATTTTGAATTGTGAGTAAGTTTCAGACTATAGCATAGCCGATCTGTCAACCCACTTTCTTCATTCCCTCCTGAAAATATTTTAGGTATAAATTGTTCCTGTATGGAACCCAAAAGAGTAGGATAGGACTTTGTTAGACGGAAACTCTCTGTTGTTTTTCTTAGAATGTCTACGTGTTTGTTTGTATTCCCTTGGAGTAGTAATTGTCGCCAGGCAGGGCCGTCTTTGCTCGAAGGATTACTCATTTTTTCTATGAGATGATACATTTCGTCAATAAAAATGCCTAATGAAAAAGGATTCTTATGGTGCATGTAATAAGCAGCTTCTACTGTAGCATCTTGAATGAACAATTGTTTCCTGTCTATAATGTCTCCAGGATCGGCTTCCAAAGATTTCTCTCTGAACTCTTCATACTTTTGGTTATCATATTTATTTAAGGGACCGGTGGCCAAATCCATAGCAGGAGACTTTGCATCACCCCTGCTTCCTATTAAGGCAAAGTAT
The DNA here is from genome assembly GCF_046298265.1 of Gillisia xinjiangensis. Classification (NCBI taxonomy): domain Bacteria; kingdom Pseudomonadati; phylum Bacteroidota; class Flavobacteriia; order Flavobacteriales; family Flavobacteriaceae; genus Gillisia; species Gillisia xinjiangensis. The sequence continues at coordinate 59,800 of NZ_JBKAHK010000011.1, forward strand.
AAGTTTCCATAATTAGAATAGCCAAGTGCATCTATTTGAAAAGCCAATCCAGAAGCATTGCAGAAAGCAAAAAATATTGAACTTAGTAAATATTCCTTCGGTATTCGCTTATACTCAAAAGCTTCGTTTATAAGGTCTTTTATATAAACAGGTAAAGCGTTTATTATATCATCTAGCAAGTTGACGGCACTTTCTTCTAAACTGGAACTATGCTCCTGGATTCCCTTTTCGACGTCCTGTAAACTGTTTATTTCCATGGAAATTGATTTTGAAGATAAACAACTGTTTTAGTTTTGGTATCATAATACGCACTGGTGCCATCATTACCTTTTGGAGCATTTTGTACAGGGTAGTAGCGCTGTTGGGAAACATTCATAATTGCCTGAATATCTCCTTTTGTTGCAGGTTTGTTTTCCTCCTTAGTGAATATTGATTTTCCGACTTCCGTAGCAATATTGGCTATTGTTGCGTTCCCAATACCTCCCCAGGTAATACCATCCTTTTGTTCTTTTTCTGTGGGTACTTTCAGGCCTTTAGTAGCTTGATTTATTTGAAGTTTCTTATTGCGATTGTGGGAATTAACTCTACAGCTGTTGCTGCAAAATTTTTGTTTGTGTCTCCTCTTTGGTAAATATGTTTTAGAGCAATAATCACAGGTATATAAGTGTTTTTCCATTATTTTGAATTAAAGTAACGTTAGATTAACGGAAGAATGAATCTTCCTCATGTAAGTTTTTGTGTCCAGAACTTTCATATTTTTATCCACGGTATCATAGTATACAGCGGCAGAACCATTCTGATTCAAACTCAAAATCCTGATATAGTTTTGTTTCGAATTAGGCATATCCTTTTCTTTAATAGATTTTTTAAAATCTCCGGTTTTTATGCAGATACTCAGCTGCTTTAGATTTCGCGGTTGAAGATTCGATAACAGCAACGGGATTTTCTCCTTTCTTTAACCACTCTATTAGGGCAGCACGCGAAAAAAGTAGTTTTTTTCCCTGTTTGAAATATGGAATTTCATTGCGATGGGTTTTGCCGTAGATTGTTGCCGGACTTAGGTCGAGAAGTTTGGCTGCTTGTTTCGCATTTAGGATGTCTTCCTGATTGTTTTCTTCAGCATCTTTTTTTGCGAGTTCATAAAAGACTTTAGCGATTTTCACTAAGTCCTCATCTTCGTAAATTGTTCCTTGTTTCATCTTTTTGTTTTAATAGATTTATAATTGGAAAACAAGATTACGTGATGTCTGCAGTATTAGCTCTATCGATGGGTTACCCCTGAGCAGGCCGTGGGTTTTGTGTATATGTCTGTTTATCAAATATTTAAACCTGAATAAAATCAATAAACAACACAAAAAAACCAGCTATTTTGGGTAGCTGGTTTTAGTTTTTTTATAAGTTTGGCTTTAAATGTTATATTTTACTTTGTATCATTCTCACTTCAGATTCCAGTCTAATAAGGCCTAATTTATCCAATTTATTGATAAGCATTTCTAAAAATTTACCATTTTTAAACTTAAAGAAATGATCATAATCCCTTTGAAAAAGGTTGTAGGATTGAGCACTCTCTGCTTTCTTGTAGAATATAGATAAATCATCTATTCCCGAAACGACGTAAGAAAACTTTATAAATTCGGTTCTGCCTAACCCTTTATGAAATATAATTTCTTGATAAAACACTTTGAGAAGAAATATCTTCTCTTCCTGTGTAAAAGCTTTCAATCGTTCTTTTGTTTGAGCAATTTCCTGGCTGTAGTCTCTTTTTGTCTTGCTTCCAGACCGTTCTAATTGAGGCCAGATCTTTTTATGAAGGTTTAAGAAATATTCGGCTGATTCGTAATTCTGGTCATACCTTGAGAAGTCAATTGGTTTCCATTTCTTGTCCCGGTACACCAGATCAAAATATTTGTCATAATTGTTTACTACATCTATGACATCTTGGTAGGCTTTATTTTCTGATAATTCTTCAACGAAAACAGAATACTCTGCTTCCTTGTGCTTCTCTACAAACAGCTTTTTTGTCTTCCGCTCAAGGACACCAGGAAATAGGAATTCTGGAAAAGAAACCTTATTGTTTTGGGTTGTAAAATATTTGTAGATTTCCATTTCAGTCTGGAGCGAAGATGTATCAAATTGTTGGCTTCTCCATTCTTCAAGTTTCGCTCTAACTTCATTATAGGTCTCCCTGAAATCCCTTTCATCTTCATCGTTTTCTTTTGAGCTCTTAAATTCACTATTGACGAACCTTTCTAATTGTTCTAAGGTCTCCGTGTATTTTTCTTCAAACACTATGCTATAATCCATCTAAATCTAAGTTTATCCTGTTAGCTGCTTTTACTTTATTATGATCCATAACCTTTGTATAAATTTGGGTAGTTGATACATTTTTATGCCCGAGAAGTTTAGAGACGGTATAAATATCTGTTCCGTTAGCCAACTGCAGCGTGGCGTAGCTATGTCTAAAATTGTGAAAGGAAATCTTTTTATGTATTCCCGCATCTGTCAACCACTTTTTGAGTGGGCGGGAAATCTGATGATATTTGAATTCATTAAAAATAATTCCTTCTCTAGTCTCCTGCGCATTTAAAATATTTATAGCGGTCTTTGCAATAGGATGATTTTTAATACTACCAGTCTTTTGCTCCCTAAACTGAATATAGTTCCCTTGATGGGTATCTTCATAGACATCCTCCCAGGATAGGTTGATAACATCAGAAAACCGTAATCCAGTTAATGCGGAAAACAAAGCCATGTGCTTTACTTTTATATTATCAATTGGGGTATTCCAAAGCTTGGTAAGTTCTTTTTCAGACAAGTATTCCCTATGTGTATCTTGCTCGCGAATATGCCTGGCATCCTCTGCTAAATTTTTATTAAGAAGTTTTTCTTTAAAAGCCCTTTTTAATACCATTATAAAGTTCTTGTAATAAGTAGAAGCCGTATTTATGGCTAACTTACCTTTATCCGTTCTAAGGTTTTTGGTAGCTAGCAGAAAACTTCGATATTCATTGACATGCCAATTGGTGAGATTTTGAGAGGTAAGATCCTTCCCCATAAATGCATTCCAATAAGCCAGGGAAGCTTTCCAGGTAAAATAATTCCCTCTGCTTCCTGAATCTAAGTATTCATCTACTACTTCCTGATAAAAATCACTGAATTTGATATCAAGTATAATGTTATCCTTTAATCCGAATTCTTTATTTCTCAATTGCAGAAATCTAGTTGCCCTTATCTCTTCTGCTATTTCAATTTGGGAATCATTGAACTTTTCCTCCTGAATATTTTCGGGAAACTCATAAATTTTTATTTTCAAAAACTCCCTTCGGGATAATTTACCAGTTTTTGGAATAATTACAGGTGGATAGTAGTCGAGATAGAGGCTCAACATCCCATTTTTTATTGGTTTAGATCGTAAAGCTACTGTGGCCATAGTTTAATTTTGTTGGTAGAATATATGATCTACTTCTGTTCTTTTTATACGCGTTAACCGGTCTCCTATATTTGTTGCATTAATGGTTCCTTTTTCAATTAGGCGATAAATGGTTTTTGAAGAACAGCCTAACAAAAGAGCGGTATCTTTAACACTCAAAAACTCCCTTAACTGCAATTCCTGAACCCTATCCTTTGGATCTACTACCCTTGAAGCGTACTTTCTAGTGGAAGAGGAAATCTTTTCAGCACGTTTCTTGGCCTTATAGGCAATCTTCGCACAGTCCTTCCCACAGAATTTTGTGACAGTTGTTTTCGCGATGAATTCGCGGTTGCATAACTGGCATTTTTTGTTGATTCTCATATTAGAGCTCATAGGGTACTTTTAAGGGTAATAAGCATATCTAAGCGGAAATAAGGGTCATTTCGCTTGGGCTTTTTAGAGGACATAAGGGACATAAGGGACATGATTTCGCCATTTTTAAGAGACATGGGCATAAAATTTAATTTTGGTGGAAATTAAGGGCATTTTGGCCTTATTTGAAGCCAAAACTAGAAATAAATTTATTATAAAAGGTACAAATAATGTTAAATTTGTACCTTTTATCAAAAAGAAACAAAAGAGGTTTGTTGTGTAAAGTCAATAATAGCGTGCTATTTGGCTTGTTTTTCCTTTTGTTGGTTTGTTGCTCTATTTCCCAATACAAAAATTAGCAAAAATATTCCCCAGCAATTCATCGTTGGTAACCTGACCCGTGATTTCACCAAAATGATACAAAGCCTGCCGGATGTCTATGGCTAAAAGATCTCCGGAAAGGTTGTTGTTCAAGCCTTCCTGTACCTTGTTTATTTCCTCAAGCGCACTCAAAAGGGCGTTGTAATGCCGGCTGTTTGTCACAATGGTATTATTGTTTTGCAATTCCCCAAGATTGACGAATTCCAGGAGTTTGGCTTTTAATTCTTCCACGCCTATATTTTCTTTGGCTGAGATAGCTATTAGATCTGGGCCTTCGGCTGCGCTCAGGCTGTCTTTAAGATTTGAGATTTCGGATTCACTTAATTTATCTGTTTTATTGGCAACGATGAGTAAAGGTTTTTGTGGAAACTTATTCTGGATCTTTTCAATTTCTACTTTGAACTTTGAACCCTGAACTTTGAACAGTTCTGCGTTAAGCAGAAAAACAATTACCTGGGCCTGGGCGATCTTTTCAAAAGTCCGTTTTATTCCCAGGCCTTCAATTATGTCTTGTGTCTCACGGATCCCGGCGGTATCGATAAATCTGAAACCCACCCCGCCAATGGAAATTTCATCTTCAATAGAGTCCCGGGTGGTCCCGGCAATTTCAGAAACGATTGCTCTTTCTTCATTCAGCAGGGCATTAAGCAATGTAGATTTCCCCACATTAGGCTCCCCTATAATCGCCACAGGAATACCATTTTTAATCACATTTCCGGTAGCAAATGAATCTATCAGGCGTTTTAAAACCTGCTGTATCCTGCTCACCAGATCCCTGAATTGATCCCGGTTGGCAAATTCCACGTCTTCCTCTGCAAAATCCAGTTCGAGTTCAATTAAAGAAGCAAAATCCAATAATTCCTGACGTAGCCGCTGGATCTCGTTGGAAAATCCTCCGCGCATTTGTTGCATTGCAATTTGGTGGGAGGCTTGGTTTTCAGAAGAAATAAGATCGGCTACCGCTTCGGCCTGACTCAGGTCCATCTTTCCGTTTAAAAATGCCCGAAGGGTAAATTCCCCTGCTTCGGCGGACCGAGCTCCTTTCCGTATTAAAAGCTGAATTATTTCCTGCTGTATATATTGGCTTCCGTGACAGGAAATTTCTATGGTGTTTTCACCGGTATAGGATCTTGGTCCGTGAAAAATTGAGATCAAAACTTCATCCAGGATGCGTTCACCATCTACAAGATTGCCCAAATGCAGGGTATGTGAAGGCTGATCCTGAATATTTTTATTGCTTTTTGCTTTAAATAAAGGGGCGACCAATTTTATGGCTTCGGTTCCCGAAACCCTTATTACTGCAATTGCTCCTGCGCCGGAAGGAGTAGCCAGTGCTACTACGGTATCATTTAATCTCATAGGTGCAAAGGTACGAAAAGCCCCCTAAATCCCCTGAAGGGGTATTTTAAATATCAATCCTAAGTAGACCGAAACTGTAGTCACCTAAAAAAGTATATTTAGTCATCCTTAAAATTAAGGATTGATTTACTTTTATGTAACAAACCGCTTAAAAAAGCTACTTATCTTTATAAAGAGGTTTGTTTTTAAATGACTCTTTTTATCATCAATCATCCAAAAACAATTTCATCATGAGAGAAGACAGACAATTATTAATGATTACACATTTGAGTCAGCTGCTTGACTTTGTAACTGGTATAGGCGGATTTATAGTTCCCCTTATTCTTTGGGCTACCCAAAAGGAACAAGTCGCTGGAATGGATATGCATGGGAAAATGATCCTTAATTTCCAGATCAGCATTTTTATTTACAGTATCGTAAGTATTCCGCTGATCTTTCTTTTTGGACTCGGTATTTTTCTTCTGATAGCCATTGGTCTTATCGCCCTAATATTACCTGTCATAAATGCCATTAAAGTAAGCAACGGAGAAATGCCGGATTATCCGTTGTCTATTAAATTTTTGAATTAGATCAGAAATTCTAGTGGGATGATGGCTGGAATATAAAAAAATCCCGATTTAACGTGAAACTTTATTTTTGTTTAAGATTGTATCAAACTCTTCTATCTCTTAAATTTAAGTTCTCCCATTCATAATATTGACTTAGATTATTTTATATTTATCCAGGCTAATTTTTTGGATAACTTTGGATAACTGATAGCCGAAAAACCTGGAATTTTTAAACGGATTTTCTTCAATAGATGAATGGAATTCGTTCCTTTTTATAAGTCTTTGTCCAAAACCCGTTTAGAAAGAATTGTTGAAAATCTATAGAGTTTTATGATGAGTGCGTATCTTAGAGGAAGACAGCCTTCAACCGCGACAGCTTTAAGCTATTTTGTTGCAAGATTATTTTAGAAATGAAAAAAGATAAAGATAAAGATCCAAAAGGGTCCAGGGATAAAAAGGAACCAAAAAAGTCGCCAAAACCATCACAAAAGGAGTTAAACAAATTCCCAATTGTAGGAATAGGTGCTTCTGCAGGAGGACTTGAGGCTCTTGAGCTGTTTTTTAGCAGTGTGCCGGAAGGCTGCGATATGGCCTTTGTTGTTATTCAACATCTTGATCCGGACCACCAGGGAATGATGCCGGAGCTGCTTCAACGAATCACTCCTTTAAAAGTATACCAGGCAACAGATTGGTTAAAAGTGGAACCTAACAGTATTTATGTAATCCCCCCAAATAAGAGCCTTTCTATTGAGGATGATACCCTGCATTTATCCAATCCTGTTGAAAAAAGGGGACTCCGGTTACCCATTGATTTCTTTTTTAGGTCTTTGGCAGAAGACAGGCGGGAAAAAAGTATTGGAGTAGTCCTTACAGGAATGGGATCTGACGGAAGCCTGGGAGTTAAAGCTATTAAAGAAAAAAGCGGGTTGGTATTGGTACAGGACCCAGACACCGCAAAATTCGACAATATGCCCCGAAGTGCAATTAATGCCGTTCAGGCAGATATTGTGGCATCGGCAGAAGAATTACCCAAAAAACTGCTGGATTTTAATAAGTGTATTCCCACTGATGAGGAGCTTGTTCAAACTAATACATTCGATAAAGAAAATCTTGAAAAAATTATATTCCTTCTTCAAAAACAATCAGGACACGATTTTTCCCAGTACAAAAAAAACACCTTATTCCGAAGAATAGATCGGCGAAAGGGAATTCATCGTTTAGATCGTATAGATGCGTATATACTTTTTTTGGAGGAAAATCCGGAAGAGCTTGATATCCTTTTTAAAGAACTGCTTATAGGGGTTACCAGCTTTTTTAGAGATGAAGCAGTTTGGGAAAAACTTAAGACAAGTGTACTTCCGGAATTGATGAAAGCAGCCTCTTATGATCAGGTTTTGCGTGCCTGGATTCCTGCCTGTTCTACGGGAGAGGAAGCATATTCTTTGGCCATTATTTTTACAGAAGCCATTGAAAAGGTGAAGAAACAAAAGAATTTGACGTTCCAAATATTTGCTACAGATATTGACCAGGAAGCCATCGAAAAAGCCAGGAAAGGATTTTTCTCCACTAATATTTCTGCCAATGTTTCCCCGGAGCGACTCAAAAAATTTTTTAAGTCGGAATCCGATGGTTATCAAATAAATCCCTCAATAAGGGATATGGTAGTATTTGCACCTCAAAATGTTATAAAAGATCCTCCTTTTACAAAGCTCGATCTGCTTTTGTGCAGGAATATGCTTATCTATATGGAGCCTGAATTACAGGAAAAACTCATCGTCCTTTTTAATTATAGTTTAAAAAAAGATGGAATAATGATCCTGGGGTCTTCAGAAACCTTAGGTAAACAAACAGAGGGTTTCAAAGAACTGGATTCAAAATTAAAAATATATCAACGCACTTCTACAAATTCAAGCCGGGAACTGGTTAATTTTCCAAGTGCATTTTTCAGAAAAAAAATATTGACTTCAGAAAAAAAGAAAAGCCCGGAGGTGATTGAGAATATTCAAACCCTTGCAGATCAGGTTTTGCTCCAGCGTTTTGCCCCGGCTAGTGTATTGGTAAATGAAAAAGGAGATATTCTGTATATCACAGGACGTACAGGGAATTATCTGGAGCCGGTGGCAGGAAAAGCAAATTGGAATATTTTCGCTATGGCACGGGAAGGCCTGCGTCTCGAACTTCCCGCAGCTTTTCGAAAAGCGGCTGAAAATTATGAACCGGTTAAATTAAACCATATTAGAATTGAAGCCAACACCAAAATTCTCTTTGTTAATTTGCTGGTACAACGTCTTGATAATCCAGCTACGATCAAAGATAAGATTATGGTGGTTTTTAACGATGTTACCGATGAGACTGAAATAAAGGATACAAAGCCATTCCTAACAAAAGGGAGTTCTGGAAAAGAGCAAAGTGAGCTTGAAATGGAACTGCAACGAAGTTATGAAGAAATAAAAAATATCAGGGAACAAATGCAAATCTCTCAGGAGGAGTTGCAGTCTACCAATGAGGAATTGCAGTCTACCAACGAAGAATTGCAGTCTACAAATGAGGAACTTACCACCTCTAAAGAAGAAATGCAAAGTATGAATGAGGAGTTGCAAACCGTAAACATAGAGCTTAGAAGCAAGGTGAGGGACTATGTACAGGCAGACAGCGATATGAAAAACCTTTTGAACAGTACACAAATCGCTACTCTTTTCCTGGACAAGGATTTGAACATCCGTAGGTACACTAAAGAGGTAACTTCATTGTTTAAAATTCGTAAAACCGATATAGGCAGGGCGTTCACCGATCTTGTTTCGGAACTGGAATATCCGGAGATTAAAAGTGATACCCAGAAGGTACTGAACACCTTGATTTTCGTGGAAAAACCAATTCAAACCAAGGATGGACGATGGTTTAATGTAAGGATCATGCCCTACAGGACCCACGATGACAGAATTGACGGTTTGGTAATAACCTTTACCAATATAACAAAGGCTAAAAAGCTGGAAATTGAATTAAAAGAAGTTAATGATGAACTTCGGAAAAATAAAAAAAACCAATAATATCATTTGCTGAAAAAGGGATAAGAATTAACCATATTCAATTGTAAAAAAGGAATTACAAAAGTGCCACAGCAGAAATTTGAGACATCGCCACTGAAGGCGTGCGAATTACATATAACCAATGATACAATAAATAGCTACAAATGAAACGGAAGGCTAAGGACTTTGAAGTTTCCATACTGCGCCGTAAGGCGGAAGAATTGCTTAAAAATAATACCAAAGTTGCTGAATCCAAACTTTCTGAGGATGAAATTTTAAAACTCATCCATGAAATTGAGGTACATCAAATAGAACTGGAATTACAGAACGAGGAACTTAAGATAGCCAGGGAACGAGAAAAAGAACTGGCGTCTGAAAAATATGCAGAATTGTATGATTTTGCTCCATCGGGTTATTTTACACTTTCCAGAGAAGGAGATATTGTTAATTTGAATTTTGCTGCCTCGCAATTACTTGGAAAAGAACGCATTGGATTAAAAAAAAGCCGGTTCGGATTTTTTGTTTCTGATGATACCAAGCCAGAATTCAATGAATTTCTTACGAATGTCTTTACATCCAATAAAAAAGAATTTTGCCAGGTAAGCCTTATTCCCAGTAATGATATTCCTGTATATGCGCACCTAACCGGGATTTCTATAAAAGATAACCAGTGCCTTTTAAATGTAGCCGATATTACTAAGGTTAAAGAGGCCGAAAATGTTATTCGCGACCTTTCCCTTATAGCCACCCAAACAGATGATCAAGTGATTATTGCAGATGCCAATGGAGCGATAGAATATGTAAATAAAGCATTTGAAAAACATACAGGTTACGCGCTGGAAGAGGTAAAAGGTATAAAACCTGGTAGTTTCCTACAAGGTGAAGAGACCAATCCGGAACACATATTGGCTATGAGAAAGGGCATGAAAAAAAGAAAGGCTTTTTCTCAGGAAATTTTAAATTATACCCGGAATGGTGAAAAATATTGGGTTTCTATTTCTATAAATCCGGTTTTTAATGCCCGGGGCGAGCTGGAAAAATTTATTGCGATTGAGCAAAATATCACAGGGCGCAAGGAAGAAGAAACCCAGCGGGAATTTGAGCGACGGGATAAGGAGGCACTTATCAATAGTACAGACGATTTAATTTGGAGCATTAGGAACGACTTATCCCTGATTGCCGCAAATAATGCATTTTTGAATTTTATAAAACAAAATACAGGCTATTTTTTAAAAAAAGGTGACTATGTTTTACCTGAGGATCTTTTTGATTCGAAAAGAAGAAGTTTCTGGCTCAAACAATATGAAAGGGCCCTGAAAGGAAAGCGGTTTATAATTGAAGCCGAAATGCAAAAACACGATTCTTCTGAAAAAAATTATCTGGAGGTTAATTTTAACCCTATTTACTTAAATAAAACAGTTGTTGGGGTTGCGTGTTTTGCAAGAGATATTACAGAATTCAAAAAAAATAAAGAGGTGCTTCTGGAATATAATAAAAAACTTCAGGCAGCTCAAAAAATCTCAAAATTAGGCTATTGGGAGTATGAGTTAGAGACGAGGAAATTGTTCTGGTCAGATGAGGTTTATAAGATATGGGAGGTGGAAAAAGAAAAGTACGGCATTAGCCCGGAAAATTTCCATGCAACAATTCATCCTTTGGATAGACCAGGCTATGACGAGTATGTGCAGGAAGCAAATTTGGGGAAAGAGCATTTGGATATAAAATACAGAATTGTACTTGAAAGTGGCACTATAAAATGGATCCACGAAACCGGGAATTTGGTCACAAAAGGGAAAGAAGGTTTTATAAATTATGAAGGTACCGTTCAGGATATTACCGCTCAAAAGGAATATGAAAATCAGATTCTAAATGTTAGCGAGCGTCTTCGAAACTTGTCGGCACACCTGCAAACCGTTCAGGAAGAGGAGCGAATTAGTATCGCCAGGGAGATTCACGACGAACTTGGCCAACAATTAACCGGAATTAAACTTGATGCTTCCTGGCTGCAGAACAAAGCTAAAAATAAGGACCAGGAAGAGCAGAAACGCATGGAGCGCCTTATAAATAAGGTCAATGCAACCATAAAGAAAGTTCGGAAAATCGCGACTGATTTGCGCCCCGGGGTTTTAGATGATCTTGGACTGGAAGCAGCAATTGAATGGCAGAGTGTACAATTTGAGGAACAAACCGGAATTTCCTGTATCCTGGAAACTTCCACCGTATCTGATAATTATGAAAAAACCGTCAATACCGCTGTTTATCGAATTTTCCAGGAAGCACTCACCAACGTTACACGCCACGCAAATGCAACAGAAGTGCTTATAAAACTTTCCGAAAAAAACAGTATTTTAGAGTTGGAAGTACTGGATGACGGTAAGGGCTTTGTGGAACCTGAAAAAAACAATCTTACATCATTAGGCATTACCGGAATGAAAGAACGGGCATTGATGATTAACGGAATATTCTCAATTAAAAAAAGAAAAGAAGGCGGTACCAAGGTAAAGTTGGTTGTTAAATTATAAACTTTAAAAAGTAATAAATTCATGAATGTTTTAATAGCCGATGATCACGCTATATTGAGAAAAGGATTGATAGAGATCCTCCATGAAACCTTTCAGTCCTTAAAATATTTTGAGGCCTCGAACGGTAACGAGGCGCTTCAAATTGCAAGGAAGGAATCCCTGGATTTAATTCTATTGGATATTTCAATGCCTGGAAGAAATGGTCTTGAAACGCTTAAACAAATAAGGGCGGATGGCCTCCAAACCCCAATTCTTATTTTAAGTGTGCAACCCGAAGATCAATATGCAATTAGGGTATTAAAGGCAGGGGCATCCGGATATTTAAATAAGGATAGTGCACCCGAGGAATTGATAAATGCTGTAAACCATATCTTAAGCGGCAGAAAATATATTTCCATGGATATTGTAGATAAATTAGCCCAGAACCTTTCCCACCCGCTGGACCAGCCTTTACACACAAAACTATCTGACAGGGAATTGCAGGTTCTTAAATTTATTGCCTCCGGTAAAACCGTTTCAGAAATAGGCCTGGAAATTTCTTTAACTGTTAATACCATAAGTACCTACAGGGCCAGAATTCTTGAAAAACTTAAATTAAGGAACAATGCCGAGATCACAAGATATGCATTAGATAATGCGTTGGTTTGATGAAATCACCCGGCCTTTGGCCACCCTCCCGATATTCTATCGGTATTGGGAAGGAGTGTAGCTTTTTAAATTTTTAAAATTTAGGTTTGTTTAAAATAATAAGAAAAAGTTCTGTTTTAGGAAACTATAGAATGGTGCTATCTTTAACCGCAAAGGGCGCAAAGGTTCCGCAAAGATCACATAGTATTGCTATTTCAGATGTGCTTTTGTCAAGTAATCCCTTTTATAATTTCCAATTAATAATATCCATTTGGTTCATTTTAAATCATCAGTTTTTCTTTGCGTCCTTTGTTTTTTTTCTTGGCGTACTTTGCGGTTAAATTGGAACGAGGTTGATAGCAATTCTTAATTGAGATCAATAAATTAATCCACATTGTTCTAAAACATAATCATTTTAATATTCAAGTTTATTTAAAATAATAAAAAAAACAAAGGGTTCCTTCCCTTTCAAGGGAAGGTGGTTTAATCGGCAATAGGATGTTTCTAATTTACCGGAATTCTTCTGCCGATTAATACCGAAGGGTTTCGAGGTTTTTTTTATTTTTTTCATTAGTGTCCGGTAAATATTTTTGTGAAAGTTGAAACCACAAATTCATTGGGCATTCCAATGGGTTTTTAATAACAAACCTTACTTTTCTGAATTTCTCAATTATACCCATAATTAAAGTGTTCTGAAAAAAATAGTAATCATAACTAAATGTTTATCAGCTAATTAAAATCAAGTCTTGGTTTTTGGTTCTTGCAGTACGCCGAAGGCGGAACGATCTTTCCTCTTTACCCGATATTACTGATTTTTTTTAGTTTTTTTGATGAGGAGTTTAATTGAATCTTGAGTCTTAAATTTTGAATTATTTTATTAGCCTCCTGTTTATTCCCGGTTTATTGATTTCTTCAAAGCCTCCATTGTGTTTTTCGGTGGATTTTTCTTACAGTTGCTTCTGAATAAATCGGTTTAGTTGTAATTCTTGTAGGTCAAAATACTACAAGCATTTCATAATTTGCCCTATTTTTTATGGCGCGTTAAAAGCGTTATTTAGTGGTATGAAATCAATAAGGAGTTTTTGATTTTTAGATATGGGAGTTAAAACATGGCTTCTTTCAATTAAAATAGATTTAAGCCCCACATTACCTTCCCCCAAGGGATTTTTTTAGTTAGAAGTCATGTTTTCCATATGTTATCCTTATCTGAATTCCCCATCTTTTTCAAAATTTTGAAATCATATTTTTCTGAATGTTGAATATTTAATTTCAATTTTCTTAATTAAAAAGTACCACAATAATTTCCCTCTTCTTTTTCATGATTCTTTGAATTGCGCATTTCTAATTTATTGTAGTCTTAACAGTTACAATAAATTCACAGTTAGACCTATTTTTAATTCCCTGTTTATTTCTAAACTTGATAGAAGTTAATGTTAATTATTGGATCCCTATGATTTTGAAAATAGTAACAGTGGATGATTCTGAAATAGTCACCTCTTATTTTAATTATATTTTTAAAGATATGGTTAAGCTAAAGTGGATAGGTCATGCCTATTCCATCAGGGAGGCCAAAGCATTAATTAAGAGTGAAAGACCTGATGTGGTTATTATTGACATTGAACTGAAGGAAGAGAATGGGTTTGATTTGTTGAAGTTTATAAAAAGAGCTTATCCTGGTGTTGCAGTTTTTATGTTATGCAATACTACTGATTTTAATTATGCCAGAAAAAGTGAACTTTTAGGAGCTCATTATTTTATAGATAAATCTTTTGAATTTTATAATATACCAAACTTCTTAATGGCTCTTCAAAGTGCCAAAAACATAAGTCAAAAATTAAATCGGTTTGAATCTTTTACCTAAAAAAGATTTAGCTAAAAATAGCTAAAAATAGCTATGAAAACTTGTAACTAATGGAACATACTGGAAATACAAAAACATATTTTTCTTCAGAAAATGAAAATATCGAGATGTATGCTTGTTATCCCTGGCACAGGATGAACGGGATAGATAACTCTAAAGAAAATGGAAAAATGCAAAGGGATCGCGCACTATCAAATTTAAACAAGAACGTTTTGGGGATTTGTTTTATAACGGACATGAATGGATATTTCAAGTATATTCATCCTAACTTTTTAAATTTATTTGAAGGGGTTGAAAATCAATTTTATGAAACCTCTGTTATGGATAAGGATGTTTCTTTAGGCTCACCTTCTATCTTGAAGTTCCTGGTAGCAATGATACAGGAAAGCAAGCCCAATACTTTTCTGAAAAACCGGTTTAGTAAATGCACAAATAAGTTTTATAAACTGGAATGGAATATAAAATATAACAGGGGCTTGCTATATTTTAGCCTGGCTGAAGAACCTATAACTTCCCTTGCGGAGAATACTGAAATAAAACCAGAACTTTCCCCGGAACAAATTTTAACTAAGGAGATCAAGAAACTTTATTGGAAAATAGAACACGCCAAATTGTTTCATGCCAATCAAATTTCTACTAAAAAACAAGTAGAGAAAAAGGGTTTTGAAGAAATTTTGTAAACGGATTTGGGGTCATTCTCAAAAGTTGTGAAGGAATTTGAATTCTTAGCCCTGCAAGGGCGTAATCTGCCAACATCCCGTGAAGCGGGATGAAGGAAAAAAGCCGTGATATCCAATCCCTGAGTCAGGTTTTGTTATAAAAATGTACCTGTAAGCCGGAAAGATAGTTGTAAAAAAAAACGCCAACCGGATTCCCGAATGGCGTCATTTAAATCATTATACAATATACAGTTTCAAAATTCCCCCTTCGGGGGCTAGGGGGTCTTTTTCATTTCTGTGGCTTAGTTATTCAGCATCACGGGCATTACAAGCATCGTGATTTTTTCACCTTCATCAAGGCCGTCTACAGGTGTCAAAATACCTGCACGGTTAGGAAGGCTCATTTCCAGCTGAACTTCGTTTGCATTTAAGTTATTCAGCATTTCGGTAAGGAAACGGGAATTAAATCCTATTTGCATATCATCACCCTGATAAGAACAGGTAAGACGTTCCTCGGCTTTGTTGCTGTAATCGATATCTTCAGCAGAAATATTTAGTTCGGCTCCTGCAATTTTTAATCGCACCTGATGGGTGGTTTTATTAGAGAAAATAGAAACCCTTCTTACCGAGCTTAAAAACTGGCTGCGGTCTATCACCAGTTTATTCGGATTTTCTTTTGGGATTACCGCTTCATAATTGGGATATTTCCCGTCTATCAATCTACAGATAAGCGTGGTATCTTCAAAAGTGAATTTAGCGTTGGATTCGTTGTACTCAATAAGCACATCGGTTTCACTACCAGCCAGGATTCCTTTAAGCAAGGTCAAAGGTTTTTTCGGCATAATAAACTCTGAAGCCTGGGAAGCAGAAACATCTTCCCGGGTATATTTTACAAGTTTATGCGCATCGGTAGCAACAAAAGTTAAACCTTCTGTAGAGAATTGGAAGAAAACCCCGCTCATCACAGGTCTGAGATCATCATTCCCGGAAGCAAAAATGGTCTTGCTTATAGCCGTTGCCAAAACATCTCCCTGGATAATGGTGCTGCTGGCTTCTTTGAGTTCCACAGCATTGGGAAATTCATCGCCGTTAGCATAGGCCAGGGCATATTTCCCGTGATTGGAACTCAGTTCTATAGTATGATTATCCTCAACTACAAACGTTAAGGGTTGCTCCGGAAAGGTTTTAAGTGTTTCCAAAAGCAAACGCGCAGGAACGGCGATGGCGCCTTCAGAATCTGATTCTACTTTTAATTTGGCAGACATGGTAGTCTCCAAATCGGAGGCAGAAACCCTTAGCTCATCCTGTTTAAGTTCGAATAAAAAATTATCTAAAATTGGCAGGGTGTTATTATTATTAATAACCCCTCCTAATATTTGAAGCTGTTTTAGTAAATAAGTACTGGATACAATAAATTTCATGGACGTATCGATTAATTTGAATCTTTACAAATATATCCTAATCCTTCAAAAATAGAAGTACATATATAGATATTTTATTAACATGAAAAGTATTCCAATCTATTCTATGGTTCTGATTTACAGGGATTTAAACTTTGTTAAAAAGTATTAATTGTTAATATTTATTTTTGCTGAAGATATGTAGGTGAAACCACTTAATTTTTTTGATATCGTTTTTTTCTGAAGTACTTAAAACCGAAGGCGGCCATAAGCAAAATCAAAACAGGGATAGCAAGATTGATAAGCTGCCATTTTTCACGTTCGGCAATGGCCTTTTCGGTATTTAGAAATGCGATGTTTACTTCTTTGGATCGAATGTCTATCAATCCGGAATCGTCTAAAAGATAGTTTACAGCATTCAGTAAAAACTCTTTATTGCCATAGGTGGTTCCAGTGTAACGTTCAAATCCCAGTTCTAAAGGTTCCCCTTTTTGTACTTGATTTTTTATCACATCCCCATCTGAAATAACGATCATTTGAGTTGTTTCGCTGCTATCTAAAGGTTTTTCAATCTCGAAGGGTTTTATCCTGTTTTTATAAGCCGATTTAAAGGTGCCTTCCAGCAAAACTGCCAAAGGCTGTTCCCCGGATGTATATGAAGATATATCGGGTTTTGAACCCAGAATCTCAAGGCTTATTTCCCTGGGGGTTCCCTCGAGTTTGGAGCGTGGCGAGCTTGTTAACAATACCGTTTTGCGAAGGTTGGTTTTTAAAAGCTCGATTGGATTTGCCCACTCAAACTTCACTGCCTCTATATTGTTGATGATAGGGTGGGAGTTAGGGCTGGAAGTTAAGGGACTGTAAAACCAAGGGTAAGGAGTAAATTTTGTTTCATTTCCTCTTCCAGTGGCAAGGATTAAAGGTGCAGAATAAATATCATTAACCAAAACCGGATTCATGCGAATGCCGTAAGAAAAGAACATATCTCCCAGGTTCAAATCCCGGGGAATTGCAAAAGCGCTGCCCCTCGCATTGAAAAGGCTGTCGGTTTCTATCGCTACATGGTCAATAAGCCACAGCGCTTTTCCGCCTTGCATCAGGTATTGATCCAGAAGGAATTTCTCCTCTTCAGAATAAGCCTGGGTTGGTTTTGCTTCGATGATCAAATCATACTCCTTAAGATCATTGAGTGTTTTTTGTGGATTCACAGAAGTGGCATCCAAAGTAAAAGGTGCAACGAAATAATACTGTTGGATGGTTTGAATAAAATCAACAAGATTTGCATTGGCAAGTTCTCCATTCCCACGCATCACCGCAATTTTCTTTTTTCGTTCTCTAACCAACCGACTTATGGCATCGGCAAAAGAATACTCCAGCTGTTGTACAGAATTGTTAACCCGTTCTTCATCTGTCGCCCCCAATTTATTCTTCAGCAAAGGGATTTTTACAGTTTCATCGTTGAAATTTGCCAACGCCCAGGGAAAAATAAGCATTTCGCTGGCCTTCCCATTTTCCATAACGCTTAGGCGTGCGGGAGTCATTCCAAGGGAATAGAATTCTTCCGCAATAGCATTGGCATCATCGCCTTCAGCCAAGGGATTTATAAAGTTGAATTTAATATTGGGATTATAGGAAACTACTTCTTCCAGAAATTGCCGGGTTTCATTTTGAAGTCTTCTGAATTCCGGAGGGAAACTCCCTTTCATAAAAACATCGATAATAAGCGGAGCTTCCACCTTACCGATGATTTCTTTTGCAGCCGGTGAGAGCGTATATCGGTTATCCCCGGTCAAATCAAACCTATGATGAAACTGTGATGCAATCAGGTTTATAACCACCAGGGCAAGGATGAGAAATAGAAAGTATTTATATTTCAGAAGGTGTTTCAAATCAGTTCTTGTTTTTTTGAGGAGCGATCTTGTAATAGGTCAGCAACAGGAATAAACAAATCAAACTTAAAAAATAAATGAGATCCCGGGTGTCGATCACACCCCGACTCATACTTTTATAGTGGTAGCTCATCCCCAGGTATTCTATGCCGTAGGAAGAATCAAAAAGCTGATAATCTGTAATGCTTTCAAAAGCGAAAAATCCCAGAAAACATAAAAATACCGCGATGATAAAAGAGGTGATCTGGTTGGAAGATAAGGAAGATGAAAATATTCCAATAGCAGTATAGGAAGCAGCCAGCAGGATCAATCCAAGATAAGAACCCAGCAGGGCGCCCATATCAAGGTTTCCAATGGGATCCCCTAGTTGATAGATGGTTAAAACGTATAAAACCGAGGGGATAAGAGCGATTATGGTTAAAAGAAAAGCACCTAAAAATTTTCCCCAAACCAGGTTCCATTCCCCAATAGGTTTTGTGAGTAACAATTCCATGGTTCCCTGTTTGTTTTCTTCTGAAAAACTCTTCATACAAATCGCGGGAATAAGAAAAATAAAGATCCAGGGAGCCAGGTTAAAAAACGGACCAAGATCGGCAAAACCATTATCCAGTATATTATAAGGACCAGTGAAAACAAACAGAAACAACCCGCTCACCACCAGGAATATTCCAACCACCAGATATCCCATCGTGGTTGAAAAAAATGACTGAATTTCTTTTTTTAAAATTGCTGTCAACGTAAAAGTTATTTAAAATTCAAAATTCAAAATTCAAAATTCAAAATTCAAAAATTCAAAAATTCAAAAGTTGTAAAGTTACAAAGTTCAAAGTTCAACCCGGAGATCAGGTTAAAACCCTAAGCTATTTACTCCCTAATCCTCTTTTTCTCTCTTTTCTATTCTCTTTTCTCTTTTCTTTTTTCTCCCTACTCACTACTCATCATTCAATACTCACCAATTTATCAACACTCCAGGCCTCCGGTTTCTGGTTGAAAAAGATCTTGGTATCTGCCCATAAGCCTTTAAAAAGATCAGAATTTCTATAATTTTCCAATGCCGATTCATCCTCCCAGTAACTATAAGTAAAAAACTGATTTGGTTTGGTTTTATCCCTGTAAAGTTCAAGGAACAGGCATCCTTCAAAATTTCTGATCTTTGATTTATTCACTTCAAAGTTTTCTAAAAAGGCTTCTATATTTTCAGGCTTAAAGCCCATTTTTACTATTCTAACAAACATTTTATTCAAATTTTATGGTGATGGTATCCCTTAATTCCAATCCAAATAAGGTGGAAGCGCTTCCTACCGTACTGGGATTGCTTTTATAAATGGCCAATTCAATATAATCGGCGGAATTGAAAATAGCCAGTTTTTTACCATCTTCTTCCCGTTTTTCCTTTTCCAGCTTAAAGTTAATAGCATCGCTGTAGGTTTCAAAAATTTCTGTAAATCTGGCAGTACGTGCTGTAATGGAATAAGATCGCCCTTTTCCTGCAGAGTCAAATAGCTTTCGGGAGATATTTGTAACTACATTCCCGTAGTTGTCAATATACAGAACATGGCCAATGATCTGGTTTTTATCAACATTCAGGGAAGGTTCTAATTCTTTTAAATATTTGAGGTTCTCAATACTCTTTCCAACCACTTCCAAAGTTCCGCCACGGGCAAGGTGGCAGGCAACCCGTACAAATACATCCAGCACAGGAAAATTTGTTTCAACGGTGTTGTGAATATTGATTTCTACGATCTTATCGGGGTTTATTTCTGAAGCGATTAAGGAAAGAATTCCATTATTTGCACAAATAAAATAATGCCCGTCCAGAAAAACTGCAAGATGTTTATTTTCAGGAGTAAGTTCAGAATCAATTCCTATGATATGAATACTTCCTTTGGGGAAACATTTATAGGCGTTTTTAATTATATAAGAAGCCTCTGTAATATGAAAGGGGGAAACAGAATGCGAAATATCAACAATCCTTACATCTTCTATTTCAGAATAAATAGTTCCTTTAACGGCTCCTACAAAGTGATCTTTCTCCCCAAAATCGGTCGTTAAAGTGATGATGGCCATAGGCGATTGTTAATAATTTTTAAGGTTGGTAAGTTGTTATTTTATGTAAGTTTGTACTACAGGCGAAGATAAATTTATTTCCTCCTTTCCTGTCACATTTAATAGAATTTTATATCAAATTGTCAATAACAAAATTAGAATTTGTAGCAGGTTTAAACAAATTTAATATCTTTAAGAAAAGAATAATTAATTCTAAACCAAACTCCTATTGAACGAAATCATCATTGAACTTTCCGAAATTAGCCCGCGAGAATTTTTTGGGCAACAAAATGAAAACATAGAACTTCTTAAGAGGTATTTTCCAAAACTGAAAATAGTAGCCCGGGGCAATAGGATTACGGCCTATGGAGATGAAGAATTGCTGGAAGAATTTGACCGACGGTTTACCATGCTTCTGGATCATTTTGCCAAATACAATAAGCTGGATGAAAACATGATAGAGCGCGTTTTAAGCAGCGAAAGCAAGGAGGAGTATTCTACCTCTGCACAAAGCGGGGAAACCCTTGTACATGGTGTTGGCGGAAAGGTTATAAAAGCTCAAACTGCCAATCAGCGCAAGTTGGTGGAATTGATGGGCAAAAACGATATGGTATTTGCCATAGGACCTGCAGGAACCGGAAAAACGTATACCGGAGTTGCCCTTGCTGTAAAAGCATTGAAGGAAAAACAGGTGAAACGAATTATTCTAACAAGGCCTGCGGTAGAGGCAGGGGAAAATCTGGGATTTTTACCCGGGGATCTTAAGGAAAAACTGGATCCATATATGCAGCCTTTATATGATGCTTTACGGGATATGATCCCGCATGAAAAACTGGAGCAGTATATTGAAAAAGGAGTGATACAAATTGCACCTTTAGCTTTTATGAGGGGACGCACGTTAGATAATGCTTTTGTGATCCTTGATGAAGGACAAAATACCACGCATTCCCAAATGAAAATGTTCCTTACCCGGATGGGGAAAAGTGCCAAATTTATAATTAATGGCGATCCCGGCCAGATAGATTTGCCAAGGCGGGTTATTTCCGGTTTAAAAGAAGCCTTGTTGGTTCTTAAAGATGTTAAGGGAATTGGCGTGGTTTACCTGGATGATAAGGATGTGATACGCCACAAGCTTGTAAAAAGCATAATCTCCGCATATAAGGAAATTGAGCATGTAGAGTGAAGAAAGTATCGCTTCGGAAAAAACCAAATAATTACAAATTTCCATTTCTATTTAGAGGATTTAAGTGTTGTAAAAGATTGAAATATCAAAAACTTAAAAGAAATCAGCTTAGATTTAAATCCATTGGAAGGATTGATAAAAATAAAATGTTGTCCGGTATACATTTTTGTAAAAGTTGAAACTAACCCTCCAGTGGACATTCCAAGAAGTTATATAAAAACAGACACTGCTTTTATATATAATTAAATTATACTGTTCTCAAAAAATTGAATTATAACTAAATGTTTATCAGTTAAATTAAAACAAGTCTTTGTTCTTGATTCTTGCAGTTACGCCAAAGGCGGAACGATCTTGATTCTTTGTGGGACATTACTGAAAAAAATATTATAAAAATGAAGAATACTATTACAGATACCAATTTTAATTTTCCCGGACAAAAATCGGTTTATAAAGGGAAAGTAAGAGAGGTATATGAGCTGGAAAATGATGTGCTGGTTATGATCGCAACCGACAGGTTATCTGCTTTTGATGTGGTGATGCCAAAGGGAATTCCATTTAAAGGACAAATCCTTAACCAGATCGCTACCAAAATGATGGATGAAACCAAAGACATTGTCCCCAATTGGCTAAAGGCAGCTCCAGATCCAAATGTGGCAGTAGGAATAAAATGCGAGCCTTTTAAAGTTGAAATGGTCATCCGTGGATATATGTCCGGACACGCAGCCAGGGAATATAAACTGGGAAAAAGGATGTTGTGTGGGGTTCGTATGCCAGAAGGAATGAAGGAAAACGATAAATTTCCGGAACCGATTATCACTCCTGCGACCAAGGCTGAAATGGGGGATCATGATGAAGACATTTCCAGAGAGCATATTTTAGAACGCGGAATAGTTTCTGAATCTGATTATGGTATTTTGGAAGATTATACCAGGAAACTATTTGAAAGGGGAACAGAAATCGCAGCCTCAAGAGGATTGATATTGGTGGATACAAAATATGAATTCGGGAAAACCCCGCAAGGAAAAATTGTGCTGATAGATGAAATCCATACCCCGGATTCTTCAAGGTATTTTTATGCCGAAGGTTATAAGGAACGTCAGGAAAAGGGAGAAACCCAAAAACAGCTTTCCAAGGAGTTTGTAAGACAATGGCTTATAGAGCAAGGATTTCAAGGCCTGGAAGGTCAAAAAACACCTGTGATGAGCGATGATTATATTCAAACTGTTTCAGAGCGATACATTGAATTATATGAAAATATTACCGGCACACCTTTTATTAAAGCCGATGTTAAAAATATAGAAGACCGAATTGAGAAAAATGTAATCGACTATTTGAGATCGCAATCTTAGATACTTTTACTTTTTAAGCTTAAAGTAGCGCACATAATCCACATAAAAGCGGGCCGGGAAAATGGTATCATCTATTTCTCCGGCCCATTTTCCTCCCAGTGCCAGGTTAAGGACCAAATAAAATGGTTTTCTGAAGATGTTTTTTCTTTTCTGCCGGTTTGCATCATCAACCTCAAATTGATGATACTTTATATCGTCTACAAAGAAATTTATTTGAGCACCGTCCCATTCTATACTATAAGTATGAAACCCATCCTGGGAAGGCGGCAATAAAAAACCCTGGGATGCCGAATTCATTTTAATATTATCGGTTTCCGGATAGTGAATCGTTCCGTTAACCTCTTCGGGAGCCTTTCCCACATGCTCCATAATGTCTATTTCTCCGCAGGCAGGAAACCCGTCTGTATGATGATTTATACCGAGCATCCATATAGCCGGCCAGGTACCGTGTCCTTCGGGAAGTTTTGCCCGAACTTCGATCCGGCCATATTTGAAATGTTTTTTATGCAAAGTGTTTATTCTGCCGGAGGTATAATCAGCATTTTCATAATCCTCTTTATAAGCTTCAAGAATGAGGTTTCCGTTTTCAATACGTGCATTTTTGGTCCTTCCTGTGTAAAACTGCGCTTCGTTGTTTTTGGCAAGGCCTTTTTCGAAATTCCATATTTCAGTATTTAATTGGGATCCGTTAAACTCTTCAGACCATTCGAGTTCGTATTTTTGAGAGGAAAGCATTGCGGGAATTATAAGGAAAATAATAATTTGAAATAAGTGCATCAACTGGAAATTTAAACGGTTACAGGGCGAAAATTATACCAAGGCTGGAATTAGGTGTTTTTTGTTCAAAAAAAAGGAATTTAACCATCAGCTTTTTTTGCTAATCGGTTTTGCTTTATATAAATTTATAGAATGAAAAACATACAAATAAAAACTTTTGCCGAATATAAGAAAGCGTATAAAGAAAGTGTTGAAAAGCCAGAGGAATTTTGGGATAAAATTGCAGGAGAATTTCTTTGGAAAAAGAAATGGGATAAAACCCTGGAATGGGATTTTACCAAGCCTGAAATAAAATGGTTTCAGGGTGGGAAACTCAATATTACTGAAAATTGCCTGGATCGCCACCTGGAGACCATTGGGAATAAAACAGCAATTATTTGGGAGCCTAATGATCCGGATGAAGAATCCAGATACATTTCCTACAGGCAATTGTTTGTAAAGGTTTCTCATTTTGCCAATGTTTTGAAGAATAACGGGATAAAAAAAGGGGACAGGGTTTGTATGTATATGCCAATGATTCCGGAATTGGCAATTGCAATGCTGGCTTGTGCCAGAATTGGTGCGGTACATTCCATTGTATTTGCCGGTTTTTCAAGTACAGCAATCGCAAACAGGATCAATGATTCCAATTGTAAAATGCTTATTACCGCAAATCAGGTGTATAGAGGCACGAAACCTGTTAACCTAAAAGATATTTGTGATGAAGCTCTGGAAAACACTCCCTCTATAGAAACGGTTATAGTTTACAGGAGAACTGTAGAAACTACCCCTATGCAAGAAGGCCGTGACAAATTCTGGTTTGATGAACTTCAAAAAGCCGAAAAGGATTGCCCTGCACAAGAAATGGATGCAGAAGACCTTCTCTTTATATTATATACTTCCGGATCTACAGGCAGGCCCAAAGGCATGGTGCATACCACAGGTGGATATATGGTTGGGACTTCTTATACATTTGCTAATGTTTTTCAATACAATGCCGAAGGTTCGAATGCTTCTGATGTGTACTGGTGCACTGCAGATATTGGCTGGATTACGGGCCATTCTTATATTATTTATGGACCCCTGGCTGCAGGCGCAACTACGGTGATGTTTGAGGGAATACCAAGTTTTCCCGATTCTGGCAGGTTTTGGGAAATTATCGAAAAATTAAAAGTCACTCATTTTTATACGGCACCTACTGCTATAAGATCGCTTGCAAAGCACCCTATAAGTTTGGTTGAAAAACATGATCTATCCTCCTTAAAAGTTTTAGGATCTGTGGGAGAACCTATCAATGAAGAAGCCTGGCACTGGTATAATGATAATATTGGCAAGGGAAATTGTCCCATTGTAGATACCTGGTGGCAAACCGAAACAGGTGCTATTATGATCTCTCCACTTGCCGGAATCACACCTACCAGGCCAACTTTTGCAACGCTTCCTTTACCCGGGGTACAGCCCGCCTTAATGGATGAGAATTCTGAAGAAATTACCAATGTGCACGAAAAAGCTGAAGGCAACCTTGCTATTAAGTTTCCATGGCCCTCGATGGCGCGAACAATTTATGGGGACCACGAGCGGTTTAAGCAGGTATATTTTTCTGCTTATAAGAACATGTATTTTACAGGAGATGGTGCATACAGGGATGCAACAGGTAATTACAGAATAACCGGAAGGGTAGATGATGTTGTAATTGTTTCTGGCCATAACCTTGGAACTGCTCCAATTGAAAATGCTATAAATGAACATCCCAAAGTAGCAGAAAGTGCTGTGGTTGGGTATCCCCACGATGTTAAAGGAAATGCATTATATGCCTATGTGATCTTATATGATAATACTGAACCTTCTGATGATTTAAAAGAGGAAATAAAAAAGGAGGTTTCAAAAATTATTGGACCCATCGCGAAACCCGATAAAATTCAATTTGTGAGCAGCCTTCCAAAAACGAGAAGCGGTAAGATCATGAGAAGAATCCTAAGAAAAATAGCTTCGAATGATACTTCAAATTTGGGAGATACCTCTACATTGTTAAATCCGGAAGTTGTGGATAGTATAATACAGGATTCTAAAAATTTATAATTATTATTTATACTTATCCGTTTAGAAACCTAAAAACAGTTTTTGTCCCCCTGAGCACAGTCGAAGGGTCAAACAAAAATTTCCCGACTGCGCTCCTTAAGACTTGTCACTTTTAGTAATGGATATACAAATTATTATTTTGAAGAAGTAAAAAACAACTGTTAATTTAAGTTAATTATTTATAAATAGTTATATTGGTGTGGTGTAACCAATAAAACGAATTATGAAAATCCCTGTAGCTTTATTGTTTTTTCTCTTTTCTATTATATCCTATTCACAATCTACCATTTCAGGAGTTGTTGTTGATACGGATAATGTTCCTATTTTAGGAGTAAATGTTTCGGTGCTTGGAACTTCATCTGGCACAATTACCGACTATGATGGTAAATATTCCCTAACGGTAAATCAAAATCCGCCCTTTAAAATCTTATTTAGTAGCGTTGGTTATGAATCCCAAACTATGGATGTTTCTTCCAATAATCAGGTTATTGATATAAGGCTTTCAGAAGGTACTTCGCTGGATGAGATCGTTATCTCTGCCTCTCGAACTCCGGAAAGGATCTTTGAATCGCCGGTAACAGTGGAAAGATACGGGCTGGCTCAAATTAAAAATACTACGGCGGCTTCTTTTTATGGTGGTTTGGAAAACCTGAAAGGAGTAGACGTGAATACAAATAGTTTGACATTCCAGTCGGTTAACACAAGGGGTTTTGCCACCTTTGCAAACACTCGTTTTGTACAGTTGGTAGATGGTATGGACAACTCTTCACCCGCCCTAAACTTTGTGTTGGGGAACCTATTGGGGATGACAGAGCTGGATGTTCACAATGTTGAATTATTACCCGGTGCTTCCTCTGCCTTATACGGGGCAAATGCTTTCAACGGGATACTCTTTATGACAAGTAAAAATCCGTTCGATTTTCCCGGGATAAGCGCATACTATAAGCAGGGGCTAACTTCTCAGGATGCCGCCGGTACCAATGCCTTTTACGATCTTGGGGTTCGTGTAGCCCATAAATTTTCTGATAAATTTGCCGCCAAAGTCAACTTTTCTTATTTAAAGGGAACCGACTGGTATGCAGTAAGTGAGGAAGATGTTTTAAATCCGGGAAGAGATCGTTCTCATCCAAATTATGACGGATTGAACATTTACGGTGATGAGGTTTCTGCCAACATACGCGGGGTAGGCCAGACTTTGGCGCAATTAGAAAGAATACCTGCAGGAGCGGAGAACCTGCTGCCTAACTCTGCCGTAAGCCGTACAGGCTATGCCGAAACCGCATTGACCGATTATAATGCTGAAAGCATAAAACTTGATGCAGCTATACACTACCGCCCATTTGCCGATGATTTTGAAATAAGCTATGTTGGTAAAGTAGGTTTAGGAACCACTATTTACCAGGGGGCAAACAGATATTCTATCAAGGATTTCTTTTTACAACAACATAAATTAGAGATTCAAAATGCCAACTTCTTTATAAGAGCTTATATTACAGATGAAGATGCAGGAGATTCCTATGATACCCGTTTTACTGCAATCAACATCAACAGATTATGGAAATCTGACCAGCAATGGTTTGGGGAATATGCAGGTGCTTTTATCCAGAGTACCCTTGGAGGGCTTGGTCCGGACCAGGCACATGCCCTTGCAAGACAACAGGCGGATACTGGCAGATTCCTTCCCGGAACTCCCGAGTTCCAGACTGCCTTTGACAAGGTGACTACAGATCCAGATCTTGCAACAGGATCGCAGTTTCAGGATGCCTCACAGTTAAGACACGTTGATGCCAATTATAACCTTACCCATTTAACGCCCGATATAGCCGAGATCCAGGTAGGAGGTTCTTTCAGGGAATACCGTTTAAATTCCTTCGGAACCATCTTTACAGATTTTGATGGTCCTATTTCATATAAGGAATATGGAGTATACACTCAGATTCAGAAGAAATTTTTAGAAGAAAGATTAAAGCTAACCGGCTCTTTACGATATGACAAATCTGAACTTTTTGAAGGGAATTTTTCTCCAAGGATCTCGGCTGCTTATACTGCTGGTGCTTCCAGGAGTCATAATTTGAGAGCATCGGTTCAAACCGGTTTCAGATACCCTACCACCCAGGATCTTTTTATAGGCCTTGATGCAGGGCGTGCTATCCTGGTAGGATCGGCTGAATCTAATCTTGACAGAGATAGCAGAACATTTCCTCTTAGCGGAATGGGATCCACTGTAACCGGAAGCCCAACTGCTACCATTACAGGTAGAGCGGCTTATGAAAATGCTTTTTCTCTTAATTCCGTTCAAAGGGGTGCACCTGCTGCAGCAAATGTGGAAATAGTAAAACCGGAACAGGTTACTGCGTATGAAGTGGGTTATCGCGGTCGCGCAGGAAGAGTGATTGTAGATCTTAACGCATATTTCAATGAATATCAGGATTTCATTTCCAATGAAACGGTTCTGGTACCTTTATATGGAACAGTAGGAGATAATTCCCTTTCCCTTCTTGCATTACAGCAGGGAGATTTTAAGGCCTATCAAACCTATACCAATTCTCCTGCAGAGGTTAAATCCTTTGGAGCTTCCATTGGGTTGAGCTCTAAAGTTTTTGGAAATTATGATCTTGAAGGGAACTATACTTTTGCTGAACAGGATTTTGACCAGTCTACCGCACCCGATTTCAGAACAGCATTTAATACACCAAAACATAAGGTGAAACTTTCTTTCGGAAATTCGGAGGTGTACGAAAATATTGGATTTAATATTAATTATCGCTGGAGCGATTCTTATTTCTGGCAGGCAACTTTTGCCGATGGGTTTGTACCATCAATCGCCGTGGTAGATGCCCAGGTGAATTATAAGATCCCATCCTGGAAATCTATGATCAAAGCCGGTGCAACCAATATTGGAGGTAAAGATTATTTCACCGCCTACGGGACTGGTTTAATTGGACAACAATATTACGTTTCCCTGATCTTTAATAATCTTTAGCAGGAATCGATTTTAATGGTATTAAAAAATATAAAAAACAGACATATGAAATTTACTAAATATAAATGGTTACTACTACTCCTTGCGGGAGCGGTGGTAAGTTGTAGTTCAGATGATGATAATGGGATAATTGTAGAACCGGTTGAATATACTTCCGGATCGGCCGATTTTTCAACCTATGTAGCCATAGGAAATACTCTTACATCAGGGTATACGGATGGAGCATTATTTAAAGCGGGCCAGTTAAATTCGCTCCCTAATATCCTTGCACAGCAATTCAAGCTGGCAGGAGGTGGAGAATTTGTACAGCCGTTAACATCAGATAATATAGGAGGCCTTCTGTATGGAGGTACTGTAATTGAAGCACCAAGACTTTTTTTTAATGTGAGTGCCCCGGCAAGGCTTAATGCCACCCCAACTACCGAGGTTACAAACCGTCTTACAGGCCCCTTTAATAATATGGGTGTTCCCGGGGCCAAGAGTTTTCATTTATTGGCTGAAGGATATGGGAATGTAGCCGGGGTGGCAACATTTCAGGCAAATCCTTATTTTGCAAGGTTTGCAAGCAGCAACACTGCTTCTATCCTTGAAGATGCAATCGCCCAGGATCCTACCTTCTTTTCTTTATGGATAGGAAGTAATGATGTTCTTGTATATGCAATAAATGGCGGCACAGGTGTTAACCAGGCGGGAAACGATAACCCAGGAACTTATGGGAACGATGACATCACAGACCCTGAGGTTTTTAAAGGTGCTTATTCCTTAATTGTAGCCGCATTAAAGGCAACCGGGGCGGGCGGGGTGATTGCAAATATCCCAAATGTGTTGACCATTCCTTATTTTACAACGGTTCCTCATAATCCGGTTCCACTTGATGCCGCTACGGCAGGAGCGGTAAACCAAGCCTATGCACCATATAACGGAGGGCTTCAATTTGCTGCCCAAAATAACCTTATCACTACCGAAGAAGCAGCTAAAAGAACTATCTCTTTTGCAGCAGGGCAAAATGCGGTTGTGATTGTAGATGAAAGCTTAACTGATCTTACCGACTATGATATCCCATCATACAGGCATGCAACTGCCCAGGATCTTATTGTTTTTACCGCTTCTACCTTTATTGGCACGGCGGTGGAAGGAAATCCTCAGTTCATTAACGGCGTTTCTGTTCCTCTGGAGGACAAATGGGTATTGACCCCGGAGGAACAAGCCGAAGTTCTTGCAGCAACCACTTTATTTAATCAAACCATTAAATCATTAGCAGAGGAACACCAATTTGCATTTGTAGATGTTAATGCTATTTTAAACCAGGTGGCAGCTACCGGAGTCACTTTTGACGAATATTCACTGAATGCCAACCTTGTTTTTGGAGGGGCCTTCTCCCTGGATGGGATTCATCCAACAGCGAGGGGATATGCGTATCTTGCCAATAAATTCCTTGAAGCTATAAACGCTAAATATGGATCTAATCTTCCGCCGGTGAAAGCTTCGGGGTATACCACGGTCTATCCGAAAGATATGTAAGAAGCAATAGTTCTAATTATCAAAAATCCCATTTCGTAAACGGAATGGGATTTTAATTTTTTTGAATACCTGAAGGTTAAGCATGAAAGAATTACTACCTGGCTAGATACTGATCTCATAATCTCCTATCATTTTCAGCAATACTTTTTCTGAACCTGAAAGGGAGGCATAATTCTTATCGGTGTTAGATCTAATCTTCTTAAAAAAAGACTGTATCTCACCGTTCTCATAATTTTCAACAATTGTGGGATGCACATAATATTCCTTGCAGACACTGCGGGTGTTGCCAAGGCCATTTGCAGCTGCGTCAAAGGCAGCGAGAATGTTCTTTTTATTCTCCTTTTCATCATGGGTATACCCCAATTTATAAAGGGTTTCAAAAAATATTTTAGAGGCAGACCAGGTCCTAAAATCTTTGGCAGAGAACTGTTTTCCACTAATTTTGTGAATATACTCATTTATCATCCCGCTGTCTATGGTTTGTTTTACCCCGTTTTCATCGTAAAATTTGAATAATTCCCAGCCTGGGATCTCCTCGCATTGATTGACCAGTTTCACCAGTTTTTTGTTTTTTAGGGAAATGGAATGTGCCTTTCCTTTTTTCCCGGTAAACTCAAACATCATCTTATTCTTCACTATTTTCACGTGCCTTGTCCTCAACGTGGAAAGGCCATAGGTTTTATTTGTTTTAGCGTAATACGCATTGCCAATTCTAATATGGGTTTCTTCCAGCAATCGGATAATAAGGGCGTGAACTTTTTTTCTGTTCATTTCTGGCTGGTCCAGGTCTTCTTCAACCCGTTTCCTTATTTTAGGCAAAGTTTTTCCGAAGGATGTCATTTTGAAGAACTTGGTTTGATTTCTGATCTTGGACCAGAACGGGTGATAAATATATTGCTTGCGATTTTTATCGTCCCTGCCAATAGCCTGAAGGTGACCTTTAGCCACTTTGCAAATAAAGACATTCTTCCAGCCTGGAGGAATAACCAGTTTTTTTATTCGGTCAAGGATTTCAGGATCGGATATTTTTTCATCTTTTTCCCTGTAGGAATAGCCCCTGCCAACTTTTTTTCGCTCAATGGATAACTGATGTTCTGAAGTATATTCCAGGTTGGCTATATCAATGGCTTCTACGGGGTTTTCGAGAATAATATCAACATCTTCCGTAGTTAAGGTCATCGCTTTTTTGGGAAAGATAAATGTAAAAGCAATAATGTATCTATAAAAAATTGTGAAAGTTGTCCTTATAAAATCAAAAAGCTCTTTTCCGCAGAAGGGAAAAGAGCTTTAAATTTATGGAGATTTATAGTGTTAATCGAAGTAACTAAAAGTTTCTCCTTCTTTTATATTAAGTAAACTTTCGTAAATCAATCGGATAACATTCTCAACATCTGTTTTATGAACCATTTCCACAGTGGTATGCATATATCTAAGGGGTAATGAGATTAGCGCCGATGCTACTCCGCCGTTGCTGTAAGCAAAAGCGTCCGTATCTGTTCCGGTAGCTCTGGAAGAAGCGGCCCGTTGAAATGGAATTTCATTCTTCTCTGCGGTTTCTATCAATAACTCCCTTAATTTATTCTGAATTGCCGGAGCATAGGAAATTACGGGACCTTCACCAATTTTCGCATACCCATTGGTTTTCTTTTCTATCATTGGGGTTGTGGTGTCATGAGTAACATCTGTCACAATGGCCACATTTGGTTTAATACGCTGGGTGATCATTTCGGCCCCTCTCAAGCCTATTTCTTCCTGAACAGAATTTGTGATGTAGAGTCCGAATGGCAGTTTCTTCTTATTTTCTTTCAGAAGACGAGCTACCTGAGAGATCATAAAACCACCCATTCGGTTGTCTAATCCCCGGCAAACATATTTATTCCCATTCAGAATAAAAAATTCATCGGGATACGTGATCACGCAGCCTACATGAACCCCAAGTTCAAGAACTTCATCTTTATTGCTGCATCCAACATCGATACAAATATTGTCCATTTTTGGTGCCTGTTCCTTTTCTTTATCGCGGGTATGAATTGCCGGCCATCCAAAAACCCCTTTTACAATCCCTTTTTTTGTATGAATGTTAACTCTTTTGGAAGCTGCTATTTGATGATCGCTTCCGCCATTTCTTATTACATAGATCAATCCATCATCGGTAATATAATTCACATACCAGGAAATCTCATCGGCATGTCCTTCTATAACTACCTTAAATTCAGCCTTTGGGTTGATAACTCCAACTGCAGTTCCATAGGTATCTGTTATAAATTCATCTACGTAGGGTTTTAAGTAATCCATCCAAATCTTCTGGCCTTCCCATTCATAGCCGGTAGGGGAGGCATTGTTGAGGTATTTCTCTAAAAATGTTATCGATTTTTCATCGAGTAGTTCAATTTCTTTCATTTATCTATAATTTTAAATGTGATATAAATGGTTTAGTTCTGAAATAAAAAAAAGTAAGCCTCGTTATTAAGAATCACAATTAAATATGACAAAAATATTTGCACGAATTTAAGAAGAATTAAAAGCAGAACAAGGCCAATAATTGTAAATTTGGAATGGTTTTAGTTTATAATAGACAAAATAAAAAATCATATTGCTTTGAATCGATATTTCACTTATATAATGTTGCTTATCTTTTTTAACGTAGCCGGTCAAACAAAAGAGCCTGTTCAGGATACTATTGATAAGCAGTATTTCATCGTCGTGGGAGATACTATAATGCGGGAATCCATTGATTTGGATGAAGTGCTTATTTTAAGCAAATTAAAATTTAACTCCGATGAGGATAGAAGGCGCTATTTAATTTTAAGACGAAAAACCAGGAAAGTGTATCCTTATGCCAAACTTGCTTCCGAGCGATTGCTTACGCTCAATTCCAGGTTAGATCAAATCAAGACGAAAAGGGATCAAAAGAGATACACCAAGATAGTACAGGATTATATAGAAGAAGAATTCGCCGCAGAACTTAAAAAACTCACTCATACAGAAGGTCAGATCCTGGTAAAACTTGTTCATAGGCAAACCGGAATTACCACTTTTGAGTTGATAAAAAACCTGAAGAGCGGATGGCGGGCTTTCTGGTATAATACTACAGCCAGCTTATTTGAAATTTCACTCAAGGAAGAATATCATCCTGAGAGCAATCAGGAAGACTATCTTATAGAGGATATTCTTCAGCGTTCTTTCCAGTCAAAAATTCTGGAACCCCAGCCAAGTGCCCTGGATTTCAATTTTACCGATCTTACCAACAAATGGACTGTCATTAACTTAAAATAATTCGGTCATGATTTCTTTTCTCCCTGGTGTTCGACCCCGGTTTTGGGCCTGAAATTAAAAAAGCGTTGGTGCTTTTTTAAGCACTTTCTTGCCCCTTAAGGCATTTTTTGCTGAAAATCCTTTTTTTTTGAAGGATTTCCAGTGTAATAAAAAAAATTCAGAATCTAATCTGCAGGTGTTCATTGTGTTAAGCTGTGGTTAAAAT
>NZ_JBKAHK010000012.1:0-36810 GCF_046298265.1 Gillisia xinjiangensis
ATTTTTAAATCCGTGTAATCCGCTTTTTGAGTAATCTGTGCAATCCGTGTTTTCCCAACTTTCCAACTTTCAAACTTTGAACCTTAAATTTTGATTTTTGATTTTTTGAACCGAACCTTGAACTTTTTATTATCTTGCCAATTCAAGTTTAATCCATAATTCCTTCAATTTAAATTCTATGCGATCAACTATTAAAAACCTATTCCCCCTGCTATTTCTTTTCCTTATTTTTAAAACCGGATATACGCAGGAAAGCCAACTTTCAGTAGAAAAAATAATGCAGGATCCGGCGTGGATGGGAACTTTTCCCTCCAACATTAAATGGAGCGAAGACAGTAAAACCATCTATTTCAATTATAATCTTCAGAAAGATCCTTCAGATTCACTTTATAAAATAAGTCTTTCAAATCTGGACAAGATCGAAAAAGTTTCCTTTTCCGAAGAGAAAAATGC
Source organism: Gillisia xinjiangensis (assembly GCF_046298265.1). Taxonomy (NCBI): domain Bacteria; kingdom Pseudomonadati; phylum Bacteroidota; class Flavobacteriia; order Flavobacteriales; family Flavobacteriaceae; genus Gillisia; species Gillisia xinjiangensis. The sequence continues at coordinate 454 of NZ_JBKAHK010000012.1, forward strand.
GCCAGGCAGGGGCGATCTTAATACTTCAGGATCTCAAAAAGTTTATATCAAGGATGATGCGCTGATGTTGTATAATTTAAAGGATAATAAGAGTCGGCAATTGTTGAAATTAGGGGATCGCATCCGGGATCCGCAGTTTCTCAACGATGAAAACCTGATCTCATTTATTATGGAGGATAATATATTCCTTTATAATCTTTCCGGCGGAAGCATCCAGAAAGTAACAAATATCCAATCTGGAGAAAAAAAGGATACCGATAAAAAACCATCTGTAAAAGATGATTGGCTTGAAAAGGAAAATTTAGGATTGCTGGAAATTGTTCGGGAACGAAAAGATAAAAAAGAAGCCAGCGAAGCCTACGAAAAAACAACTCAGGGAGAAGAATTTGTATTTTATACCGGAAAAAGTTCCATCTCCAACCTCCAGGTTTCTCCAGATGCGAAATATGCTACTTTCAGCCTTATTACCAGAGAAGAGGAGAAAAGAAGCAATGTGCCAGATTATACCGATGCTTCCGGGTACACCGTAAATCTTCCTGCGCGAACAAAGGTTGGAGACCAGCCTGTAAAGGTGGAATTGGCTATTTATCACCTGGAAAAGGATACGGTATATATGACAAATACCGAAAATTTACCCGGAATTACAGACCTGCCCGATTACACCAAAGAATATCCCGAACGAACCTGGGAAGAAAAAATAAGAGAAGTAATTCCTTCCGGACCTTATTTTAGTGATAATGGAAAACAGGCGATTGTAAATGTGCGTTCCCAGGACAATAAAGATCGCTGGATCACTTTGCTTGACCTTGAAACCGGAGCATTAAAAAGCCTTGATCGGCAGCGGGATGAAGCCTGGATTGCCGGTCCCGGAATAGGATGGTCTTCGGGCGGCGGAACCCTTGGGTGGTTGCCGGATAATCGCCATATTTATTTCCAGTCTGAAGAAAGCGGATACTCACACCTCTATGTACTGGATGTTAATTCCGGAAGCAAAAAAGCGCTTACCAAAGGGGATTACGAAGTTTTTGATCCGTTTTTATCCAAAGACAAAAAGCATTGGTTTTTAACCACATCACAAGTTCATCCCGGAGAAAGACATTTTTACAAAATGCCTGTAATGGGAGGGAAAATGGAAAAACTCACTCAAATGACCGGGAATAATGACGTGCAACTTTCGCCCGATGAAAAACAACTGGCTATACTTTATTCTTACAGCAACAAGCCCTGGGAACTGTATTTAAAAAAAACCTCGGCAAATTCAGAAGCAAAACAATTGACTTCCGGCCAGTCTGAAATTTTTAAATCGTACGACTGGCGGGAGCCGGAACTCGTAAAATTTGAAGCAGAAGACGGGGTGATGGTTCCTGCAAGGATCTATAAACCTTCTGAAAGTGCAAATAACGGGGCTGCGGTGATCTTTGTCCACGGAGCCGGATATTTACAAAATGTGCATAAATGGTGGTCGAGTTATTTCCGGGAATATATGTTCCATAATTTATTGACAGATCTTGGGTACACCGTGCTGGATATTGACTACCGCGGAAGTGCAGGCTACGGAAGGGATTGGAGAACTGCAATTTATCGTCATATGGGCGGGAAAGACCTTTCAGACCAGGTGGATGGCGCAGAATATCTTGTTGCTGAACACGGCGTAGATGCTGAAAATATAGGAATTTATGGCGGGAGTTATGGTGGTTTCATCACTTTAATGGGCCTTTTCAATGAAGCTGAAACCTTCAAATCTGGCGCGGCACTAAGGTCGGTTACAGACTGGGCGCATTACAATCATGGCTATACCTCGAATATCCTTAATACGCCTTCTGAAGATCCTATCGCTTACAAGCAGTCCTCCCCTATTTATTTTGCAGAAGGACTTGAAGGAAATTTATTGATCGCCCACGGAATGCTGGATGTAAACGTGCATTTTCAGGATGTGGTTCGGCTGGCTCAACGCCTTATAGAACTGGAAAAAGATAATTGGGAAATGGCCGTTTATCCTGTTGAAGATCACGGCTTCGTAGAGCCCAGCAGCTGGACAGATGAATATAAACGAATTTTGAAGTTGTTTAATGAGACGCTTATCGGGTTATAAGTTTAAAAGTTATAAAGTTCAAAGTTGGAAAAGAGAGAATAGAGAAAAGAAAAAAGAGCCAAGAAACAAGATGCAAGACAAAGTTGGAAGCTAAGATTCAAGAGACAAGAACCAGGAGACAGGACAAAAAATCATTCTTGTATTTTTGGCTTGGAACTCAGGATTCAAGAGCCAGGAGACAAAAAAACATTCGTGTATTCGTGGCAAAAAAATAGAAGATTATTCTCTTAGAAAATCAGCGGGAGACAAAAAATAAGTACCATAGAAAATCAATATCTAAAACCGGTCAACAGTAATCAGGGAAGTTCAACCAAAAGTTCAGAGTTCAAGGTTAACAGAAAACGGTAAACATTGAACGTTAAACGATAAACCCATCATTTCATGAAAAAGATTAAAGTTGCAATGGCTGGTTTTGGGAAAGGCGGCAGTATTTACAATGCTCCTATCATCTCCAGTATTGAAGGATTAGAGATCACAAAGATTTTAACCACCAGTGCTGAAAATATAAAAACTGCAAAACAGGATTTCCCGGAAGCCGAGGTGATTTCTGAATATGATAAGATCTTAAATGATCATGAAATTGACCTGGTGATTATTACAACCCCAAATCATCTTCATAAAGAATTTGCTGAAAAAGCTTTAAAAGCAGGAAAAAATGTGGTGGTTGAAAAGCCTTTTACACCATCGGTTCGGGAAGCTAATGAATTGACAGCACTCGCAAGTTCACAAAACAAGATCCTAAGCGTGCATCATAACCGGCGATTCGACAGTGATTTTTTAAGCATTCAAAAACTTCTGAAGCAAAAAAAACTTGGCGAAATCGTATCCTATACTTCCCATTTTGACAGGTTCAGGACGGAGGTGAAAGATAGCTGGAAGGAAGAAAAGGAAAATCCCGGCAGCGGAATTTTATACGATCTCGGAAGCCATTTGATCGATCAGGCGTTGGTGTTATTCGGACTTCCCGAAGAGGTTTTTGCCGATATCCGCATCCAGCGAAAAAATGCTAAAGTCCCCGATTATTTTGAGCTTTTGCTCTTTTATCCCAATCTTAAAGTCAGTCTGAATGCCGGAATGCTGGTAAAAGAAAAGGGGCCTACCTTCAGTATACATGGAAGCAAAGGAAGTTTTATTAAATATGGAGCTGATCCACAGGAAGAACAGCTGAAAAATGGACTTAAACCTAATGACAGCTCCGACTGGGGACTGGAATCCGAAAAAATATGGGGCACTTTAAATACCATTGAGGAAACCAGTACCCTGAAAAGTGAACGGGGAGATTACAGGATTTTTTATCAAAATATTTATAATGCCATCACAGGTAACGAGGAGTTGCTTGTAAAACCGGAACAGGCAAGGGATGTTATAAAAGTTATAGAACTGGCCATTCAAAGCAATGCTGAAAAAAGACGGGTGGAATTTTTAGTTCCCTAACTTAATATGCCTTGTCCGCTATGAAAATATTCTAATCTTTTACAGCAGCCAGTTTTTCTTTCCGCTGAACTTTCATTCTGCCAAAATACTTTTTCGCTTCTTTAAGAACTTTTGGTGCCAGGATCAAGGTAGACAGCATCGTTGGAATAGCCATAAGCGCAAAGAATCCATCGATAAGATTGATCATCATACTAAGCGAAGTAGTTGCTCCTACCAATATACTTACCACATAAAAATAATTGTAATAATGTTTTTTATCAGCTCCAATTAAAAATGAAAGACATTTTGTCCCGTAATAGGAATATGAAAACAGGGAGGAAATACTGAAGATCGCAATACACAACATCAATAAATAATTCCCAAAAACAGGAATAGACTGGTCAAATGCCGCTGCGGTAAGGCTCACCCCGTTCACATTGGTGGTTTGCCATACCCCGGTAACCAATATCGCCAGGGCAGTTAAAGTACACACCACCAAAGTATCGATTGCAGGCCCCAGCATTGCCACAAGGCCTTCGCGAATAGGTTCGTTTGTTTTTGCAGCACCGTGTGCCATTGGCGCTGTACCTATTCCCGCTTCATTGGAGAAGGCTCCCCTGCGAATCCCAAGAATGATAAGTCCGCCCAGGACTCCACCCAGAAATGAATCTCCTGTGAAATATGTAGCCGAAAAAGCATCGGTAAAAATGAGTTTAAAGTAATATGGAACCTGGTCAATATTTACATAAAGAATGATCAAAACAGAAACAAAATAAAGCAAAACCATGCTGGGCACAAGTTTTGAAACCGTTTTACTTATCCTATGAAGTCCACCAAAAATCACTACGGATGTGATCCCAACAAGGATAAGTCCTATGATTAGATTTGTAGTGAAACCGGTTTCCACGCCGTTTGGAGCAAGCAAAATAAAATTCACCGCCTGGGTTAACTGATTCACGTTAAAGACCGGCAGTGCCCCTACCAATCCGGCAACACTAAAAAATACCGCCAGGGATTTCCATTTTTTCCCAAGACCTTCCATAATAACATACATGGGTCCACCCTGAATTTCTCCTGCACTGTCCTTACCTCTATACATCACCGCAAGGCTACAGGTGAAGAATTTTGTAGCCATCCCAATAATCGCACTTATCCACATCCAAAAGATCGCTCCGGGACCTCCAATAGCTATTGCCACCGCCACACCAGCAATATTCCCCATACCCACGGTAGCGGCCAATGCTGTAGCGAGTGCCTGAAAATGACTTATCTCCCCGGGATCATTCGGATTGTCGTACTTCCCCCTCAACACCTGAACCGCGTGAACCAAATATCTGAAAGGAAGAAATCTTGATCGTACAAGCAGGTAGAATCCGCCGCCTATGAGTAAAATTAAAAGGGGAAGCCCCCAGATAAAAGAAGCAAACCGGGCAATTAAATCGTCGAGCAAAATCATAAGGAAATATAGATTGGAGGATTTTGCCCAAATATATAATTTCTGATCAATAAAACCCATTAAGAAGAAAAAGAGATATGAGAATTGAGTATTGAGATATGAAAAAAAGAAAAGAGAATATATAAAAGATTAAAAATGCCGGCTTTGAGTCTTCCATATCGGCCCTACCCAAAATGTGAAGTCAAGAACCGGCATTTATCTTTTTAAATAAGTTTTAGATCCTTAAGCAACCCGATAAGGTGCGGGGTGGTTTTTGCATTAAAATCTTCCCTTAATTCTTTTAAGCGTTTTTCAATCGCACTTTTACTGCTTGGAGAAATATTATTCGCTTTGAAATTTTCCTCGATTTCAACATGGGTCAAACCATTAGATATATGCCTCAGGAGTTTTATCTCAAAATCGTTTAAAATGATCAGGTTATCCTGTTTCAAACTCCGTTCGATCCTGGGAGAGTTGTAAATTTTACCGCGGCCTATATTAGATATTGCATCTTTCAGCTCTTTCATTCCCTGCCGGTCTTTGCACACATAGGCTTCAATATCGCCTGATTCCCAAAGAGCTTTAACCGTATGCGGATGATCTTCAATAGAATTCACGATCACTTTCAAATTAGGATCCTCCTTTTTAAGAATGGCGATAAGCTCTTTTCCGGAAGCGATCCTAACTTTTCTGTGATCGCTTTTAAAAGAAAGATCACAAATTAAAAGATCGAAGGGTTCGCCATCCTGAATTGCCTTTTTTGCCTTTAAATAAGCACTATCGCAATACTGTGCATATTCAACCTGTTCAATTTTAAAATCCTGCAACACACTTGCCACAGCATGGTTCATACTGTCTATATCATCTGCAACTAAAACTTTTTTAAACATCCGGGCAATTTATTCAGGGATTTGACTCCCTGCTTCAATATCAAAAGTAATCTATCCCTTTCCAGGAAAATTACGGTTTTCCACATTTTGCAGTCGATTTCTTAACTATTAATCAAAATCAGGCACTTTCATAGGTTAAAAAGTTGGAGAGTTGGAAGGTTTGAAAGTTGAAGTTCAAAATAAAAATCGAATGAAAAAGGAATTTTTTAAGTGGCCACAACGGCAGTCTGAAAATATCTGTTGAAAAGTACCTTTTCGGAATTAGGTGGGAACCCTAAACTTTGAATTTTGAACCACGTTTTTCCCAATGCTATATAGGCATGGACAAAAGGTTAAACTTAAACGGTAAACGCTGAACATTGACCCTAAACTTCTACCCTAGTACTTCACTGGCCTTTACCTGCAAAACACAATTGAGTTTTGGTAAAATAAGCCGCATTGTTTTTTTACCCACCTCCTTGATGATGGCCTCCTGATCTTTAAAGGCTCCTTTGGAAATAGTGATCCTGTCTCCCGCATTTAAAACATCGATCTTGGCTTCATCCACTCCATCGTTCTCCAGCCACTGCCGGATCACTTTGATCTCTTCATCTTTAACTACAGCCCGTTCCCCCAACCAGAAAAGATAAGATACCACCCCGGGAACTTCAAAAACAAGATTCCGGTTCTTAGCTTCCATCCTCACAAAAACATAGGATTTGAACAAAGGGACTGTCACCTTCTTTTTACGGTCGCTCCACTGGCGGACTTCTGTGATCACCGGACAATAAACTTCGATCCCCAGATTTTTGAGGCGACCTGCAGTTTTTATTTCGGTTCTGGATTTTGTATATAAAACGTACCACTGCATATAAAATATTTTAGGCTTCGTTTAAACCCTCATTGAGGATTTAATTTCCCAAGGCTTTTTTCGAGTTTTTAAAAGTGATTTCCAATTAATACCTCTTGGGCTTGCCCCGAGATTTTTGATTTAATCAGAAGCTGTTTCTAAAAATTCCCCGCAGTAGGGTTTGGAGAAAAAGATATGAGTTTTTTAGTTATTTGAGAACTTCAAAAATACGAAGTTTATAGTGAGTCTTGGCTGGTTTTTAGAAGAAGTTTTGCAACCATTGTTAATGTACTGATGGTTACCGATTTTGAGACCCTGGGCAATAATCCCGGATTCATTTCGAAATGAGCTTGTCATTGCGATCCCGATTTTTGGATCGGGAGAAGCAATCTGGCGATTGAGAAATCTGACGGAGTCATTTCAAAACTCCTTTGAAACCTCCTGCTCCAAAACAATGAGATTTCTCGTCGCTTTATTCTGTATGCTTCAAAAATTCCGCTTAAAAAATAATCCTGGAAGTAAACAAGGTTCAAATTCAAAACCGCTCGCTCGAAATGACACCTAAGTCATTTCGAAATGAGTCTGTCATTGCGATCCCGATTTTTGGATCGGGAGAAGCAATCAGGCGATTGAGAAATCTCAAAGTCGTAAAGTCAAAACTCCTTTGAAACCTCCTGCCCCAAGACAATGAGATTTTTCGTCTCTTCATCACTTCGTCACAGCATCACAGCGTCACTCCTTCACTCCTTCACTTCATCACTTCATCACAGCGTCACTTCATCACAGCGTCACTTCATCACAGCGTCACTCCTTCACTTCATCACTCCTTCACTCCTTCACTTCATCACTCCTTCACTTCATCACTTTAGGTCACAAAAAATGCCCCATCGGGGCACAAGTAACATATCCAATAAAAAGCAAGCCTACAACATAAACTCAGCTACCTGGTATTTCATCAAAAACCAGAGCAAGGCGATACTTATCACACTCCCGGCAATGAGCAGCATCCAGAAATTACTGAACAGCCCGGTCTCTTCTTCCTTGTTTGCAGCATTAATGGTTACTTTTTTTATTTTGACCCTTTTGTTGTAATATAAAATACTGTCCTGAGCAATCACTTCCCGGCCTTCTGCGGTAATGGTATAAAGATCCTTCTCCAGCTTGATAAAACCAGCCTGTAAAAGATCCCTTAACACATCTTGTTTCCAGGCATCATAACCAGTGTTTATCAAAATACCTTTTTGATCACGGATCTCATAAAGAACATTATCCATCTTGTGAAAAGAAGAAAGAATCGAAGTTTTACATGCCTGTGCTGTCATTTTAGGGGAATTTAGCCGTTCGTGTTATTTTTACCGATTTATAAATTAACAAAATTTTTAGATTTAATCCAAAGGATAAAGTGTTAAATTTACAGTTATCCGGAAATTTTTCTCTGTTAACAGGATGGAATTTATTTCCCCTGTCAAATACCTGAAAAAAACCAATGGATTTAACCTACTCTATCTTTCTAAATCAATCATCCTCAGTCTTTTTTAACACGAAAAGCCAAACTATTTTTTGTTTATCCAGGATTTAAATCAAAAAAACCACCTTTTGGTGGGTTTAATTTAACAAAATATTTTGATTTCCAAATTTTAATTTATAAGAATTTTCTTACAAGACTAAAACTGCTTACTTAGGTGTAATCCAGCTCCATATAAAGGCGAATACAGAGAATGATATTCTGCTCCCAGTTGAATGCTTAAATCCACAAAATTTTGAAGGATTAACATCTCATAGCTTATATAAGCCACATCTTCATTGGGAGTAAAATAGGCTCCGTAACGGCCATCGTTTCTTCCTCCGCTAAGCATGAGCTTATAGGGATAACTTTCAAAATAATTGGAAATACTGCCGGAGATTCCAATGTGGTGCATCATGAATTTATTGTTAACAATTAGATCTCTTTCTTTATCGTAAGTAAAAAATGGAGCACCTAAAGTTCTCTGCTCATAAGACCATCCATTTCGATAAATACCATGATTTAAATAATTATCATTCTGATGTGGGCCTGTACTATTGATACTTTGATTTTTTGTATAGTAAAATTCATAAAGAATATTATTCACGAGTCTTCCTTCATCGCGAAAATCCAGGGAAAATCCATATCTGCCATCCGGAAAGTTAACATACCGGCTGCCGCTTCCGTCTTCGAACATATGATTATAGATAAATTCAACATCCATATCCCTGAAGGATCTTTTAATATTAAGTTCATAACTTCCCAGTTGATTTCCCAATACATTGACCTGGTCTGATGCATTTGCGTTTTCTCCGCCTTCCCTTCCAAAAAACATCAATAAGTAATCTTTTATCCCTTCCGGTTGTTGCCCGAACCTTTTCGAATTCCCTCCCCATTGGGCAAAATGCTGAATACCCGCACGTATCCACCAGTCTTCATTTGGCAGGTAGACCAGGTGCAGACTCTTGTGATGCACCCTGGCATAGCTAACATGCCTGTCTTTTTCAAGAAGATATTCAGAGAGGGATGCTTCAAAGCCCAGGCCGGCATCCGGAAAAAGCATGATGGGTTCCCTGGTCCTGAACTGCACCCCCGGCAGCGGTCGCGCATTTAAGGACCAAACAATATTTTCATTGGTTGCACTCAACCCGTTATACAGTTCCGGCATCTGCTTTCTACCAGCGATCACCTCCAGCCAGGTGTTCCTGAACTGTAAATACGACTCATCCAGAAATACCCGGTCTGATATTCCATCCTGGTACAAAATCCCCACTCCTACTTCCAAATTGGAGGTAGCACCAAGATCATAGATGGCCTTTCCGGTAATCCATCCTGCCGCATTGGTGTTTTCAGCGATCCGTCCCCGCTGATTCTTATACATCCAGAACGGCAGCTCCTCCCCGGTGGAGTACATTCCCTGCAAATTCACCTCCCCGGAAAATTCTAATTGCGGGTACGCAGAAAAACTTAAAAATGCAAAGAGTATAAAAAATGCTTTTTGGATCATAAAATTCTTAATTGTAAAAAAGTTTGAAAGTTCGAAAGTTCAATTCATTCCTGAGGAATTCGCTACAGGCGAATTGCGAAAGGACCTCTTGTGACAGGTAATAATAAAGGTTCTAAATTCAAGGTTAAAAAAAGTTCAAATTTTGAAAGTTTTGGAAACATGGTTCGTATTCCTTTGAAATTCTTCACTGCGTTCAAAATCACAGTGTTGGAAAAAAAGTTAGAAAGTACACGGTGCGGGGTGTGGGAGTATCGTTTCCCGCCATACCCATCCCTAAAAGGGTGGCGGGCAAATTAAATCCAGGCATACATTCAGGGGCGCCAGGTTCAAACAAGGGCGAATAAAAACTTCCCCTTCGGGGATTGGGAGGCTACCAAATAGCAGCTTTTCCCTTTAACTTATCCCAAAATCCGGATTCATCTTCCCCATAGGCATAGCCATATTTATTGCCATATCCATAGTTAGCGGCTTTTACATCATTCAGCACAAAACTTACATCGTGCAGCTTGCCATCCCTTTTGGCATCTACGGCAAAATTGATGAGTTTTTTCTCGGTATAACCTGCCCGTATCACATACAAGGTAACATCTGAATATTTGTTGATAAGGAAGGTATCGGTTACCAGCATAGCAGGTGCGGTATCATAAATAACATAATCATACAAGTTTTCCAGCTCTTCAAAAAGGCCTGCGGTTTTCTTCTGTCTCCATAATTCTGATGGGTTTGGAGGAATAGTTCCCGAGGCTAACAGATCCAGGTTCGAATGAAGTCCGGATGGAGTTATCAGGTCCTTTAGCATCACGGTAGTGCTTATAAGATAATCACTTACCCCACGCTGCTGTCTGGCATCGGGGAAATAACGCTGTAACTGTGGGTTCCTAAGATCGGCACCTACAAGGAGCACTTTTTTATCAGAATTGGCAAGGGTTAGGGCCAGGTTAAACGAGACAAAGGTCTTTCCTTCCCCTTTTACTGTAGAGGTCACGAAAATGCTGTTTCCTCCTTCTTTCTCTGCAGCATTGATCATTAAATATTGCAGATTGGTATGCGTTATCCTGAAGGATTCTGCAAGTACAGAACGATCGTTCTTTTTTATAAGCTCATCTTCCTTTTTGGCTACCCTGGGAACTTCACCCACAATAGGAATCTCTTTGGTTATCTTCTCAATATCTGCCCGTTCATTTACTTTATTATTGAAAAGATTTTTCAGGTAAATAATAAGAAACGGCACCAACACTCCAAGGATCAAGGCTGCCAGCAAAATAATTTTGCCTTTGGGAGCCACAGGGGTTTTTAAGGTATATGCGTTATCCACGATCTTCGCCTTTGGCGCGGTCACGGCGAGGGATAAACTGGTTTCCTCGCGTTTCTGAAGCAGAAACAGGTATAAGGCTTCCTTGATGCTTTGCTGGCGCTCAATGCCGCGAAACTGTTTTTCCTTTCCGGGAACTGAAGCGATCCGGGAGCCCATTTCGGCTGCCTGGCGGTTTAGTTCTTTTTGGGAGATCAATAGATTGGAACGCATGCGCTGTAAACTGCGAACCACGTTTACCCGTATTTGTTCCAGTTGGGTATTGAGATCCATTACCACCGGGTTTTTTTCTGTAGAACCTCTTAAGATCCTGTTGCGCTCCAGCACCAGACTGTTATATTCGGAGATCGTTTGGTTTACGCCAGACTCTGCAATTCCAAGATTCGCGGGTAATAAGTCGGAAGAGGAATCGGTGTTGATATACTCCAGCATCGCGGTGCTAAGTTCCAGCTGGGTAGCTACTTCCTGGCGCTTTTTATTAAATTCACTGGCATTTTCCACAAACATCTCAGATTCTGCCTGGATATCGGTAAGTTGGTTTTCTTCTTTAAAATCTTCTTTTCCGGTTTCTACCGAATCCAGTTCCCCTGTGATGATGGCAAGCCGGTCTTCAATAAACCTCGCGGTATTTGTGGCCACCAGGTTTTTGTCCTCAATGGCCTGCCGGTTGTATTCCAATATCAATTGGTCCAGTATATCCCTGGCCTTTTCTTTCACAGGGTCATTCAGATTAAGTTCGATCAAACTAGAATTTTTATCGGTTAAATTCAGCTGAATTTTTTCGCGATACCCTGCACCTGCTGCTTCTATAGTTGAAAAGATTACGGTTAAAGGCTCCCCTTTTTCAGAAAATTCCTTAAAACCGGAAGTAAGGCTCTTATTGATCACGATGGTACCAAAATCAAGATCTACCGGGTTTCCGTAACCGGCTGTAATTTCTTTCCCGCTAAGCTCATCCACAATGAGAATTCCTTTTTCACCCTTGTCGTAAATATTAAAGGCTCGTCCTTCCGCCAGGGCTTCCTCATCCTGTTTCAGGATCTGGATATCAATAGGATTGTTTGAATAAAGCTCGGTAGTCTGCACATTTCCTTCTATAAAAAAACGAACATTTAGTTGAAGTTGTTTCGCTACATCGGTAATAAGGCGTTTGGAGCGCAAAATCCCCATTTCATTCTCCAGGCTGTTGCCGCCCATGCCGCCTAAAAGTCCAAGACCTTCAAAGGCTTCCAGGCCGGGGATAGATCCGCCTTTTTTCTCATCTTTTATAATGATGGTCGCGGTAGACTGATATACCTGGGTGGTGTAGCGTAAATATAAAAAGGCGATTAGCACACACAAAAGTACGCTGGCTACGAACCAGGGCCAGTACCGGAAATATTTTCCGAATTCATCCCTCAGGTTGATGTCATCTTCCTGCTGAAATTGCTGTTGAGGCTGGTGTTGTTGCTGATTGTTGGGTTGCTGTGACATATTATCGGGTGATCAAAATGGCTAATGAGATTAAAACGGAAGCAATTGAAAAATAAATACCTGTATTCGGATTAATTCCTGACCGCTGCTTTTGGGATTTGTTAGGCTCAACATACACCATGTCGTTTTGTTTTAAATAATAATAAGAAGAATTCATCACATTGGCATCGGTGAGGTCCAGGTAGGCATAGCTCTTTTGCCCGTTTTCTTCCCGCACCACCAGCACGTTTTCCCGCTGTCCGTAAATACTCATATCCCCTGCCAGGCCAAGGGCCTTTGGCAGACTTAAATACTCGTCGGGAACACTGAAAGTTCCGGGGAAGTTCACCTCTCCCAGCACACTCACCTGGAAATTCACGATGCGTACATTTACGATGGGTTCCTTTACATATTGGGAGATAAGGGTTTTCAATTTCCCCGAGAGTTCCTGACGGTTCATCCCGGCAACTTTCATGGTTCCCAGTTGCGGAAACTCTATATTTCCGTCACTATCCACCAAAAATGGCTGCAGTTGCTGAGTACCTCCTGCGCTTAAACCCGCATCTCCCCCGCCCGCTGACCTTCCCGTCACAAGCAGGTTAAAGGGCATTGCAGCTTCCATATTATATGCTGAAACAGAAATTGTTATCAGGTCATTGGGTTTAATGCTAAGGCCCGTTTTTGAGGCTTCAGCAAGCTGTTCTAACTGCTCCATATTCTGGAAATAGGTGATCTTTTTTCCGGATACACAGGAATTCAAAAATATAAGACTGAGGATTGCCAGGAAAGGAAGTTTTAGAAAGTGTGGGGATGTCATTTGTTTCAAAATATTTGCGAATATAGGGTTTTGTATTTATAATTCATTCCCGATACTTCGGGATATGGTTTTTTAGTTTAATTTTAATATTCTTTTACCGGAAAGGAAGCAGAGGTTTACGCAAAGCCCTCGGAGGGTAAAACAAAAGATGCTCGGATCAAAAAGGACCCCTCAAAAAAAGCCGGGCAGGTTAACCAGAGTTTTGGTTTAGGAAAAACACTGGGTTTGTTCCAAATAAAAGGACAAGAAAGTAGTCACGAATCACGAATGTTTTTGTTTGGTTTAAATGCTTTTCAAAAATATTTTTGACGTTGACCGTTCAACTTTCGAACTTTCGAACCTTGAACCTTGAATTTTTTCACTCCCTAACCTTGAATTTTGCACCCATGGGTCGGGGTTGAATTTTTTCAGGTCTTCCAACCTTTATTCCTTTTTCCACTCCATTATGTTTGATCAAGGGAGCGCTATTCTTTTCCGCTTCTGAACTTCTCGCTTCGGCATCTATCATATCCATTCTAAGGATGCTTTTTTTCTTAAGTACATAGAATATTAGAAACATCACGCAATACAAGGCGAGCACCAAAAAGGTGAGACCTACATTAGAAAGTTTATTTGAAAAATACCAGAAAATGCTTATTACCAGGATGTTTAAAGAGGTTAGGAAAAATCCCGTTTTTTTATGAGAAAGGCCCAGGTCCAGCAAGATATGATGCGTATGCTCCTTATCGGCAGAAAAAGGGCTGTCGCCTTTTAAAAGTCGGAGAAGGATTACCCTCAGGGTATCAAAAACAGGGATAAACAAAATGCAGGCGACAAACAAAAGGCGGTTTGAGGCGCTAAAGCCTTTTTGGATCATAGGAAGATAGGGTGCCATTACCAAGAGTTTGATGCTTAAAAAGGCGAGTATGAGGCCTACGATAAGCGAGCCGGAGTCTCCCATGAAAATTTTCCGGCGCCCCTGGGAATAATTGAACCTCAAAAAAGCGCTTAAGATTCCTCCAAGGCACACGCTTATCAGGACAAAATAAGGCTCTTCGCTGATAAAAAAGATGACGGCATAAGTCGTGGAAATTACGATCCCCACAAGCGCAGCCAGGCCGTCGATCCCATCGATTAAATTATAGGCATTGATAAGTGCTATAACCAAAAAGGTTGTCAAAAAAAGACCCAGGATCTCTGGAATTTCATAGATTCCCCAGAAACCATGCAAATTGGTAAGGTGCATTTCCGGTGATAACACAAGAAAACAGGCCGCGGCTATCTGCCCAAATAACTTTACTCGGGCACTAGAGATTACCAGATCGTCCTTTAAGCCCACCATAAATAAAATGGTGATAGCCCCAATGAGATGACTTCCCACATAGTTCAGCCTCAGACTTTGTATAAGAGCGAGCACCATAATAAGGGTCATGTAAAAGGCTACACCGCCAAAGGACGGCGTTTCCGTAGAATGAGCACTACGACCCACCACCTCAGCCATTAGGTTTTTCTCCTTACTCACCCACAATACCTTGGGAATAAGGTAGAAAGTCATGGCAAATGCGCCAGAAAATAGGCACAGCACAAACAGTAAATAATTATCACGGAAAAGACCGAGGATCACCTCGTGATTGAGTAGATTCATGAGATATAAATTATTGATTAGTAATTAATACCAATCGGTAGGGCGATGGGTGTTGGAATAAGGATTTAAAATTCAAAATTTGGAATAAGGAATTTTGAATAATTCTTAATGGTAATGGGTGTTGAAGGTGAGATTCAGTTTGTATTAATTTTGTGTTCTATGATTCGGGTACTGGATCTCACGCAGCGGCTTCATCATTTTGGTTCTTGAACTTTTTTCTAACTTTGCACTTCTAATTTTTCTTTTCTAACTTTTTCTCCATAAACCTTAATCAAAACCTCAATTATCCTTCCGGCGGTTTTCCCATCCCAAAGCGGGATCTGCCCTCCTTTTTTCCAATTTCCGGACATAAGTTTTTCTAGGTATGGTTTCAGATTTTCAGGATCTGTGCCCACAAGTTCGTTGGTTCCCAAAGTGATGGTTTCAGGACGCTCGGTGTTGTCGCGCAAAGTTAAGCAGGGAATGCCCATTACGGTGGTTTCTTCGGTTATCCCGCCGCTATCGGTGATCACTGCAATGGAATTTTTCACCAGGTAATTGAACTCCAGATAAGATAAAGGTTCCACATAATGCAAATTCTCATGGACAATGCCCATATTTTCCAATATTTTTGCAGTTCGCGGATGCACCGGAAAGATAACCGGAAGCTTTGCGGTGCCATCCATAATAGCCTGCATCATTTCCTTGAGCTTCCCTTCTTCATCCACATTTGCAGGACGGTGCAGGGTAAGCACAAAAAAGCCTTCTTCCTTTAATTTTTCGCCACCGACTTCAATATTTGGATCTATAAAATTATCAATATTTGAAATCAGAGTGTCTATCATTGTATTTCCAACAAAGTGAATCCTGTTTTCTTCAACTCCCGCTTTTCTCAGGTTTTCATTGGCAATTTCTGAAGTGGTAAAAAAATGATCGGTAATCGCATCGGTTACCATCCGATTTATTTCCTCTGGCATACTAAGGTCTCCGGAACGAATTCCAGCTTCTACGTGAATTACCTGGGTATTTAGTTTTTTGGCCGTAATGCTACATGCCATTGTTGAAGTTACATCTCCCACCACCAAAACCACATCTGCAGGATTTTCCGTCAATTCCCTTTCAAACCTGATCATGATATTGGCGGTTTGTTCTGCCTGGGTGCCACCACCTGCTTCCAAATTTGCATTTGGCTCGGGAATACCCAATTGTTCAAAAAAGGAACCCGACATTTTCTTATCGTAATGCTGACCGGTATGCACCAATCTGAAATCTATGTCTTTTCCCTGTTCTTTAGCCTTTTGAATGGCTTTGATAATTGGCGCAATCTTCATGAAATTTGGCCGAGCACCAGCTATAATTGTAATTTTCAACATAGTTATTAATATCTATTTTTTCATTCTCTCTAAAAAGAGTGGAAACGAATGTTTGATCTATATTTTGAATTACCCCTTAGGGGGTTAGGGGGTTTTTACAATTTATTCATCTTCAATAAATAAACAAATTTCACCAAATGAATTTGTCTTGTAATGCGCGAAGGTTGTTTCACCAGTCTATATGCCCATTCCAGGTTGTTATCTACCCACCATTTTGGGGCCCTGTCCACATTTCCGGTGTAGACATCGAAGCTACCACCCAAGCCCTGGTAAAGAGCGGGATGTTTTTGCCGCATTTCTTCCATTAGCAGTTCCTGCTTTGGTGAACCCATCGCGACAAAAACCACATCTGGTTTTCTTCGAGCAATATCATCTATCAAATTCAGCTTTTCCTGCTCGGTTTTAAGGTATCCGTTCCTGAAATTCACGATATTGATCTTGGGGTAGGCGAACTTAAGTTTACTAACAGTTCCTTCTACAATTTCTTGTTTCCCTCCTACCAGATAAAAAGATTTATCATTGTGATAGGCTTTTATAATATCCAACCACAATTCACAACCGGGAATTTTGACTACGCTTTTAATCCCTTTTTGTTTCAATGCCATTACTGCCCCAATACCATCCGGATACCCTAAATTTCTATTGATAATACCACGTGAGACATCGGTTGCGTGAAGAATTTTCTCTGCGTTAACCGCTACCAAAATTTTTTGACCTTTTAATGCAAAGGATATTAAATCCTCACGGGACTTAGGCGCAAAAGTTTGTACCCCGTTTAAAAGTTTATAGTCCATTGGTTTTTTATTCTTGATTCCCTAAAAAACAACTCATCCCATAAAACATAAACGCATTACTCCACCTCATATATGAGATCTTAGAACTTATTCCCTTTTTAACCTGATAATAAAAATAGCCTTTTCTATCCTGCATGTTTTTTACACTCCAGGCAAGTACCTTTTCCGCCAATTCCCGATTTTCCTCAAACCTGTGAAGGCTTTTTAGGGTTACCAACAACTGCCCCGGACAATGAATGTCTATAGGATAGGTTTTATTGTGGTAATATTTTGGGGTGCCATCTGCTTCAAAAAAGTTGGTGATGTAGAATTCAAAACCTTT
The DNA here is from genome assembly GCF_046298265.1 of Gillisia xinjiangensis. Taxonomy (NCBI): domain Bacteria; kingdom Pseudomonadati; phylum Bacteroidota; class Flavobacteriia; order Flavobacteriales; family Flavobacteriaceae; genus Gillisia; species Gillisia xinjiangensis. The sequence continues at coordinate 17,797 of NZ_JBKAHK010000012.1, forward strand.
TACCATTTTTTGCTGAAACGAAGCATCTCCTGTTTTATCCTGGTAAACCTGAATAGCATCAAGGTTATACCCGGTATGGAAACTATCAATCCAAGACTGAACCGGTAACAAACCATATACCCAGGAACCATCTTTATTTTGCCCTTCACAGGCTGCTAAAACGGCTTCTCGTGCTGTATTTCTATATTCATCTTTTCCAGAATAATAATAACACAAACTAAGTAGCTTAGCTCCAAGCAGGGAGGCATTATAGACCGTATTGTTCCCTTTCAGCGGACAGTAAGAAAACAAAAATCCATTATTATGTGCGGTCCTGTTAAGATCTTTCATAACAAAATTAGCAGATGATAATGCTGTTTGCAGATAAATTTCATTTTTTGTGATCTCATAGGCTTCAAATAAAGCTGAAGCGCAAAATGTAGTAGCAACAACCGTAGGCGTGTTTTTCGGAAATAAAAACAGCCTTCTCGCCTGCCAGTCAAAATTATAGCCCCAACAGGCACCGGAATAATCTTTGTTTTGAAGATCGAGAAGCAAATTCGAAAGGAAATTGATTTTCTCTAAAATATTCTCTTTAGTGCCAAATGTTGTATTTCCTTTTTCTGCAATTTTATAAAGATTGCAATAGCCACTCAAAAACAACCCAATTCCTTTGGCATTAGTTTCTTTTGGAACCATTAAGATGCTTCGGAAATTTATTGGGCTTCTTTTAAAACCCTGGATCCAGGCCAAACGTGCAAGATCCCAATTTTTTAATGGAGTAGCCTTAAAAATCTTTGAATTCAAACCATCATAGGGATCCCAACCTTTAAAATTCTCGGCTTCACAATAAAATTTGAGATTTTGAAAGGAATTTACTGCTCTATACTTCAACCTGTGCTCCTCCATTTTGAATAGATTCCAAAACTTTAAAACTGGCTTTGGTTACAGCATAAGTTTGATCAAATGCTATAGGTGCATTACCATCTTTTAATAATTGATCTATAAATGATTCAACCATTTCTTTCTGACCCTTATCCTGGTTAAATAATTTCTTCTTAAATGGTTTTCCCTTCCCATAAATTTTTAATTCTTTGAAATCATTAATGATCGCTGTTGTTCCAGAAGAAAATATTTCAACATATTCCTTGGATAATTCTTTTGATCCATTAGCAAAATATGAAACAATTCCGGACGAACCATTTTCAAACTGGATTAGAATGTTAACGGTATCATTTAAAGAATCAGGATCTGGAAGTGCATTCGCCGATAATTTGACTGGTTTACTTCCATTTATAAAGGTTAGATAGTCTATAAAGTGGCAAACCTCTCCAAGTATTCTACCACCACCAATTTCCATATCCTGCATCCAACTGTCCTTTGGGATTACACCCGCATTAACCCGATAGATCATTGTCATTGGACCGCTACCCAACTTGCTTTTTACAATTTTGCTAAAAGGGGCAAATCGGCGGTTAAATCCGATCATTATGGCTTTATTTGAATTGTTTTTCAATTGCCTGATTTCTTCCAATTCTTCTAAGGAAAGACATAGCGGTTTTTCAACAAAAATATTCATACCGGCTTTTAAGCCTTTTAAAACATAAGGTGCATGAGAATCGTGCCTAGTGGCTATAAATAAGGTATTCGTGTTTTCATTGAGAATATCTTCTTCCCTGGAAGCACAAAACTGAAATCTAAATTTTTCAGCTACCCTCTTTGAGGTGGTACCATTATTTGTTAATACTCCAATTCTTTGAATTTTTTCATCTCCCGGAATGCTTGGTAATAAATTCCCCTGTGCATAGCTTCCAGCCCCAATAAAGGAAATATTTAATTCCCCAGCTGCGGAACTTGCATTGGTGAGGATCGGCTCCTGATTTTGTGCTTTTTTCGTGTCGTATTTAAGAGCAATACCAATAAAGGGTTCCGTTTTATTTACAACGAGATCAAAGGCTCTTGGAGCATCGTTAAAACTAAATTGATGTGTGGTCAAATAATCTATGTTGATCCTTCCGGTACTGAGCAATTGTTGAAATGCTTCCATATTTCGCTTTTCCGTCCATCGAACATAAGCAATAGGATAATCTATCCCTTTTTCTTCATAATTAAGGTCATACCTACCGGGACCATAAGAACAGGCCATTTTTAATTCCAGCTCTTTTCTGTACCAGTGAGGATCTCTATCGAAACCTGTAGGGACTGCTCCAAGAACAACCACTTTTCCTTTTTTTCGTGCTATTGAACCTGCAAAATTTATAGGATCAAGGCTGGAGGTTGCAGCTGCAATAAGTACTGCATCTGCTCCAATTCCGTTTGTTGCATTTAATATTTTATCTTCTAACCCACTTAAATTTCTTTGAAAACCAAAATCAACAGCTTTATTCTCCACGGCAAGATTAACAGCAGTATCAGAAATATCTATACCTATTACATTTACTCCCGAGGCTTTCAGGATCAAACACGCGATTTGGCCTAATAAACCAAGTCCTATGACAACGCAATTTTCGCCAAGTCGCAGATCTGCCTGGCGAACGCCCTGCATTGAAATTGAACCAAGTGTATTGTATGCGGCATTCTTTAGATCTAAACCCTCGGGAAGTTTAACACATAAATTTACCGGTACTGCTATAATTTCTGCGTGATTGGCATAACCTACACCTGCACAAGCAACTTTGTCTCCCACTTCAAAATCTGTAGCTCCTTCTCCCACTTCTATCACTTCTCCGGCAGAACTATACCCAAGCGGAGAATAGGCATCAAGTTTTTTAGTCACCGCCCTATAAGTTTGCACGGGCCCTTGTTTTTTAAGTACATCCAGCACCTGTTTCACCTGTTGCGGTCTTTCTTTTGCTTTTCCTATAAGGCTTTTGCGAGCTGCCTGCACAGTAGAACCCTCAGTCCCAGCACTTATTATTGAGTAATGGTTTTTAACTATTAGCATTCCTTTCCCTAATTGAGGATAAGGTACCTCCTGAATGACCATAGCACCGGATCCAAGTTTTTGCGTAAGTTGCTGCATATTATAAATGTTCTTTTATTAATTGATGTAAGTGGTTCCGTGAATATTTTTCTCGAATAGTTTCCACTGTTTTTCGTTTAATGCGAATTTCTTCTTCTGAAATATCTAGTAATTTTATAGAAAGTTCCTTACTATTGAAACCACATGACCATCCTATTTGGTTTTCCAGAACAAATTCAGAACTATCATTATCTCCCAATACAATTATAGGCAAGTAGGAGGCTAAATAATCGAAAATTTTATTAGGTATTGAAGGGGTAATCATTGGCAATATGCCAATATCCTTATCTTCCAAATATGATTTCATTTTATCCCTATCTACCTTTCCTATTATTTCAACATTATCAATTTCGTTTTTCTTTATAAATGAGGTGACTTCTTCATATCGTGCTCCCTTACCATCTTCACCTATAATTGTAAAATGATAATTTTTATTATTTCGCAAAACTTCCAAAATTGGTAATACATTTATTTGATGTTGCAGTTGGGCAACACATACAAGTTTAATTTTATAAAAGTTATTGACTAGTTCTGCTTTAGTAATATCTTCCCATCTTGCATCTTCCCAGCCGAGAGGAATTAAAACCGAGGGGGTATTAATAGAATAGCGTTTTAGCCATTTTTTAAAAGTGGGAGCCGTATAAAATGCTTTATCATAATTTTTTAAGGAAGGAGAAAGAAAAGCATGACAATAAATTTCAAAAATTCGTTTTTTTCTTTTATTCTTTATATCAAGAGCATCTGGCCATATGTCCTGAATATCCAAAATGATCCTGACACCTTTTATTTTTTTTAAAAGGGAAATAAAATAAATGAGTTCAACAGGTCGGGAAGGCAACAAAATTTTATCATTCCTTTTTACCTTGAACAGAAGAAGAGAAAACACGTAAATAGAAAAGAAAAGATTATTTAAAACCCTACGGATAGAAACGTTATTATAATAGCCCAGAACCTTTAGTACTTTTAACTTATATTCAATTTGTTCCTTTTCAAAATCAATTTCCTCTAATTTAAAGAATCTTTTTTCTGCATGATAAAAATTTGAAGTAAAGTAAATAACTTCCTCTCCTTCATCTGTGAGAAACTGAGCAATATTGGGGAATCTATTCCCTCTTTTAGTTAGGATAGATTCAGTAGGTCCAATAAGATATGTTTTACCTTTTTGTGCTAATCTCATGGTAGGTGTAATCAAAGTCTTGGGTTATTTTACTTATATCGAACATATCAGTATACTTTTTACCTCTTAACAATCTGTTTTTATTAAATCCATTTATGGACAAGGTATAAAGTAAAGAATCCGTAATCGCATTTATACTTTTCACTTCTATAAGTAAACCATTTTCCGGTGTAATTAAGTCACGTAAAGCTCCTACAGGAGTTGTGATGCAGAATAAACCTGATGCTAGAGCTTCCAAAACACTATTAGGACATCCCTCAGTATATGATGGTAATATATATATATCGTGGGTGGCATACATATTAAATTTTTTATTTCCAGTAACTCTACCTGGAAACAGCACCTTTTCATCAGGCACCCCATCTCGTTTTAATTTTTCCTTTAATTTCTCTATATAACCAACTCTATCCTCGTGACCTGCTATGGTAAACTGAAAATATTTCAGCCTTTTAGTAATATTCAAAACACAAATAGCATCAATAAGCTCTTCTATACCTTTAAGATTCTGAATCCTTGCCAAAAAAAGAACTTTGATAGGCCCTGAATTAGCAGGAGACTCTCTAGCGATTATACCCTTTTTTTCAATTGCGGTCTTAGTTACTTTTATATTGGACTTACCTAAAGGATATAAATCCAAGAGGTCATTTTTAAAGGCAGATGCAAGTACAAACTGGCATGTACCATTTTGGAAAATAAAATTAAATGCAAATTTCAAAAAAATATTAGAACTAATCTTTTGGAGGATTGGTAATTTCCAACCTCTATAAAACACAATAGTTCTTTTACCTAATATTTTAGCAATTAAAATTAAAATTCCATCTCTAATCAATGGAACCGGAATTAAGGAGGGACTTACCTGCACAATAACAATCTTCCTGTCAAATAAAAGCAATAGAATGAAAGTGAAAATGTCATATATTAAATAAAAAGGATATAGAAATCTTTTTAAAACAGGGTAATAGAAAAGGTAAGCTCGAGAACCAATTGATTTGTGTTTTAACTGAAAAGCTTCTGATTTAAAATATTTAAAAAATAAATTATAGTAGTTAACAACACCTCCCTCGTGGTTCAGTGGATTAGAAATAATTAGAATTCGTTTTTTCAAATTTCTTGATTTGTAAATAGGGTAATATTGCAAATAAATAAAAAGCCTCGGTTGATCGTAGTAATCCGGAATAGAAATTCACCAAAATAAGAATAGTTATTAATGACGCACCTATATATGTATGGTTGAGTCCAAGATTTTTTAGATTTTTAAAAAAGAAAATCAGCTTTATGTACATTATAATAAGCAGACCTATACCAACTAATCCATAATTATACAAAAAGCCAAAGATATCGCTATGAGCGTGAGTTCTTCTAAATTGAGTTCTACGAGAATCCTCTTGATTTCCAAAACCAAAAATCCAATTATCAGATTCATACCAGGTTTCATATAGCCTAGTGTACATTCCTACCCTTCCAGATCCTGCTTTTTCATTATCTGGATCAAACTGCTCTTCACTAAATCTATTTCCTATAACTTCCTTTTGTTGTTCATAAATAAAAAATCCTATTACGCATAAGGATAAAAGAATAAATACTCCCCGCATCAATTTTTTAACCCTAAAATCATAATATAATGTGTTAAAATAATATAGCACATTAGCGATACTAAATGCAAGAATAGCACCGCGCTTCAAAGTTATTAAAATAGCTAGCGCAGATATCAAGACATAAAAAAGATTATAGTTAAAGCCCTTAGTTGAATAAAGTATTATTGGGTAAATAAATAAAACCAAATATGCAGCAATATTGTAATCATCCTTAATAAAACCAGTAATCACAAATAAAATTGTAAAGAAAAAAGCTGCAATGGCAATTCGTTTAATAACATTAAGAAAATCCTCAAACAGAAAAATTCCCTTAAAAGCATATGCAAATAACACATTTAATCCCAATGTCCAAAAAAGTATTTTGGAGTATATCCAAAAGCCTTCAAAGAAATCCCGATCAGTAAACAAAAAGAGAAAAAGGATAAAGTTGAAGAGTAAAAAGTAATTGAAAAATTTAAATTTTCTTATAATATTAAAATTTCGAAAATTTTCGATTATAAATAATATTAAGATTAAAATCCTTAGGCCTCTTGAGAGATTTAGAAGCAAGGGACTACTATAAAGCTGTGAACTTAGATCGGTTACAACTAAAAGTGGTAAACCAAATTTTAAAAGAAAAATGAGTAACTTCATAAAAACATTTTTAGTGTTTCCGTAATTCTCAAATTGCACATGTTGTTTCTACAAAATTCTCCTTTTTCAAAAACCCACTTATTTTCTTTTTCACTAAAATATAATCTTCCTGGGATATTATCAATTACCAGTAATTCTCTATCATCTTTTTGCCCAAAATATGGTTGAATTTCATTTACAAAAAGATTCCCATCTTCTGAAACAAAAATATCTACATCTACAAAATTAAAATCATATTCTTCTGTAATACTCCTTACTAAGTCCAAAACCTCTTCGGGCGGCATTCCATAACCAAATTCCTGTGATCCACTATGGAATTGACCCTTTTTAATTTTTTCATAGCCGAAATAAAATTCTCCAATCCTAATGATCCTCCATTCCTTTACATTTTTGAGATACATTTGCAGAATTATGAAACCATGTTCCTTATCTAGTTTATGTTTTCTATATGTTCTTATACCCTTTTCAAAAACTTTGGTGGAAATATTTTTTAAATCCTTGAAATTCTTTAGGATTTTCACTCCCGAAGCTCCTGATCCACTGCTGGATTTGTAAACTATTGGATACTCAATTTTTTCTCCGAATTGTAGTACTTGCCGGTTATCATAAAAAACGAAAGATGAAACATGAGAAATATTGTTTATTTTAAGCCATTCAAGTGTCCTAAGTTTGCTTTCCCATATCCAAAGAGCATTTACATTAGGAAAAATTTTGATATTAGTATTACTAATTATTCGCAACCTATTATCAAACATGTCTTTCCAGGGAGTATATTGTACTGAAGGTCTTACCATTAAAAAATCAACTTCTGCACTCTTCAATTGTTCCCACCAATCAAATTGAAAGAAGTCGATTACTATATAAGAAATGCCTAATTCCTGACACCCTTTAACATAGTGACTGTGTAAATGCCACTTCTCTTTCACTATACCAATTTTATATTTTGATGCAGGATATTCTCTCTGGACATCCTTAGTTATATTCTTTACCTTACTTATAGCATTTTTTTCCCTTATTTTGAAAAAATCAAAATAATAAAATATAATTTTTTTAAGAGACAGTATGAATTTATCTATCAAACTTTATTTTTTAAAATTGTTATTACCATTTCCCTATGCGTTTCGCAATTAATAATATTTTGTAAAGTATTTTTTCTTTTTCCGGAATAGATCCAATTCAGCCAGGGAAAGTATTCATTAAATTTTCTCAAGAGACTACCATTTCCATTCAAGACACTCAGATAGATAGGTTGAAGCTGAAGGGAAAGGTCGTTCCATTGTTGAATCACATATTCTGGTTCCACAATTTTTGAATTTTTTTCTTCAATTTTTTTAAAAAAATCTAAAGCTTCAGTTTGATTCATTTTTCTTATACCTATCTCATTATTCTGTAAACTTTTATGCACGTAAGGTATAAGATTATACTTAACATCATTATTAGGAAATAAATCCATTTCGATTAAGAATCCACTATAAAGCCATTCTTTTTTTAAAGGGTACGGGTCAAAAATAAAATTACCTTGTCCATAAAATATTTTTCCTTTACTATAATTTTCATAACAACCAGCAACATGAGAATGCTGGCAAATTACTGTATCTACGCCTTGATCAATAAAGAAACGACATAACTCTTGCTGGTTAGGAGTAGGAAGCATGTAATTCTCTTTCCCCCCGTGATATAGAAGGATTATAAAATCTGAGGTCTTTTTTAGTTTTTGAATCCTAGTGATAAAATCCATTAAGTTTAAAGGATTTGCACCACCTTTCCCATTTTCAGCAATAGAAAATTCATGTTCTGCATAACTTATTACAGATATTCTTTTGTCTTGAATATCCGTTGAATATGGTCTGGAGGCTTCTTCTAAGTTTTCACCTGCTCCGCTAAAAATTAAGTTTGCTTCATTTAAAGATCTGATTGTAGAAGTTAAACCCTCCTGACCATGATCTAAAATATGATTATTGGATAAATTAAGGAAATTTATTCCGGCCTCCTTAATAGCATTCAGAATTTCAGGTGGATTTAAAAATAAAGCACCACTTTTGTTTATTGGCGATTCCTTAGTGGCAAGAGGAGTTTCCAAATTTGCAACAACAAAATCGGCAGATTTAAAAACCGGTAACAAATCACCCCATAATCCAATCGTGTCCCCCTTAATGAAGGCTGCTCTATCTCTAATTGTGGGGCATATATCGCCACCAATAACTATCTTAACCATTTTAATTTTGATCTATAAATAGCTGCGCCCAAACTTCAAAAGAGAAGAACATCCAAAGGTTTTTGAGATCTGCACTTGTAAAATGCCTGGGATTTTTATTCCAAATTTTTAAAATTTCAGGGTAATTAAAAAGGTCCCTTTTTTTTATCCCAGGTAATAAAAGATCTTCAATCATTTCTTTCATAGGTGTTTCAAGAAACAAATTCAGCATGGGAAGCGGAAAACCACTTTTGTTTCTATAAACAAACTTTTCATTATACTTCTGAACAGCCAGTTTTTTTAAAATATGCTTGGTGAATTTGTTAGAATTACCGAAGTCCTTCAAGGAGTTTGTTTTTGGTACAAGGAAATTGGTTGGTAACGACATTACCAATTCTACCAGATCCCTATCTAAAAAAGGAACCCTGTTTTCTACTGAATGAGCCATTGTCATTTTATCCTGTCGGTTAAGTAAATCAACCATATAAGTTCGCATATCATAAATACTAGCGTTCTTTAAAATATCACCTCCTTTAGGGAAAATTTGCCGTCTATTCTGCATTACATTTTCAATATTTGAATTCTTATTATAAAGTTTTAAAGAATCCAAGGTGAGCGCTGAGCTACTAAGAATAAAAAAATCTTCCAAAGAGGTTTCTAACCCATATTTTTTCTTAAGTCGGTTTCCAACTAAAGGAATCTTAGAATAAAAATCCATGTTGTTATTAACCCTGCAAGAAAGATCATGAAAACGGGAATATCCACCAAAAAGCTCATCTGCTCCTTCCCCACTTAAAAGTACAGTTACATTTTCTTTAGCTCTTTCGGCCATCCGTTTTATTCCGAATGCATTTGGAATACTAATAGGTTGATCTAAATGCCACGTTGCATTGAACAAATTTTCATAAACATAATGATTAGAATGTTGATAGCGATGGGAATCTGATTGTGTGTAATTTGTTACATAATTTATCCATTCTTCCTCTGAATATTTTTCATCGTCAAATACGATCGAAAAGGTATCCATGTTTGCTTTGAAGAATTCCCTGGCATAAGTTGTAACTAATGATGAATCTATTCCACCTGATAATTGACATCCCACCTTAACATCGCTTATTAACTGAGATTTTATACTTGCTTTTAGTGTGCTGTCAAGAATATTTAATGATTCATCAAAACTTTTAGGTTCAGTTTCTTCAGGAAGTAAAGTCCAATATTCTTTTATTTTCACTTCCTGCTCAGTTATCTCATAATAGTGAGATGGAGGTATTTGATTCACATTTGAAAACAGCGATCTGTCATGGGCACAATACCTGAACATTATATATTCATCCAGGTTATCTGAATTGATTTGCGCTTCAAATTCTGGATGAGCAGTGAAGGATTTAACTTCTGAAGAAAACATTATAGTTTGCCGGTTCCTATACACATAAATGGGTTTAATTCCAAAATGATCCCTCGCTACAAAACATTTTTTCTTTTTTAAATCAATTATTGCAAAGGCAAACATTCCATTAAGCCGTTTTAGCATCCCTTCTATTCCATACTCCATATATAGATTTAAAAGCACTTCGGTGTCTGTCGTACTTCTAAATTTATAACCTCTTTCTTTTAATTCCTTTGCATATTTAAAAGCGTTATAGGTTTCACCATTGTAGGCGATAATAACATTACCACAATTTGAAATCATGGGTTGATGTCCATTTTGTGATAAATCAAGTATAGATAACCTATTAAAACCTATTCCTCCCTGGAATTTTTCATATATAACCTTCTCTCCCCTAATTGGACTTGCTGTTTGGTCCTTAAAAAGCGAAAAACCCAGTAATCCCTGATCATCTGGTCCCCTATGAGACTGTATGTCAGTCATTTTCTTTAATACATCATAATTCAACGGTTTAGAGTCAAAATTAATGTAACCAACAAATCCGCACATTATTTAATTATATTATAATATTTATAAAAGGCCCTAATTCTATCATCGGTTAACAAAGGACCATGAGCCTGTAAAACATCAGGATCAGGATGATGATTTCCTTCAATCGCCATTAAACCATTTTTACTTAAAACAAAATCCCATCCTACACATTTAAGCATAGGCAATTGTTTTGCGGCGGTTAAAATTTCAATCCTAATTTGATCCCAATTGGGTATTGTAATACCTTCTATTTTAATATTTGAATCTGGATGATGGGAAAGACGTATATGCTTTGCTGATTTTGGATGTGCAGTAGCATCACTTAAAACTCCTGTTTTTAAATTTATTAATGCACTTACCCCCCCTTTTGTGAAATTATCTTGTGGTGCAGATGCAGAAGTTCCAATCCTTTGCACTGCCCGGGCGATAAAAGGCTCTTTTGTTATAGGGTCAATGAGAGTCAAAATTCTCATCGTGTTAACTGAAGTAGGGTTAAGAGATAGGGCAAAATCACTTTGTTCTATGAATTCGGTTAAAATAAAATTATCAAGACTGCTAAAGAAAATTTCTAGTTCCTCCTCCGTATATTTAGTTTTATCATTTAGTATAAAAGATGAATTAGATTTTTTAATTATATAAACTCCCTTACCTCCACCTCCGTTAGTAGGTTTAACAACAAAGGAATCTAATCTCTCAAATAAACCTTTGATGCTGCTTTCATTAGGGCTGGGATAAAAAATTCCTTGGATAAAAATTCCATATGTTTTTGGCACCTTAAAATAATTGCCCACAACTTCGGAAAAAATAAATTTATTGGTAAGAATTTCATTAAAGGGTTCATTTATCCATCTGGCCATGGATGTTTGGTAATCTGACAAATAATTGCCGGAATCATTTTTATATAATTCGTATAAAGAATATTTTTCCGCTAAAAATCCCTTTCGCCACAAAGCTATTTTGTCTAAAATTGATATTGGAAAGCCATCTTTAATGTCTTTATTAATAATATTAAATAAAGCTCTTGATTTATGATATGTATCTTTTATCATATTTATTTCCTAAGTAAGCTTTTAATTGAATAGATACTATTTAGAGTAGAATCTATAATATTTAGTGAGTTATTTTTTGCCGGTAAATCATGATTATATAAATCCAAATATAGTTTTACACCAGTTTCAACATCGAAATATTTTTTAAACCATAATTGTGAATTTTTCTTTTCGTTTTTGTTTGTAAGGCTTAGTATATTTTTTAAATTTTTCCCTGAATCGAAGTTCGTTACGACTGTCCTTGGGGAAAAGTTGGTTTTAAAAATTTCCTGAAAATTATCCCCTATTACTAATAATGGAAAACGGTCGTCCTTTTGAGGCACAAGTAGTATTTTATTTAGGCTAGCGGCTTCCATGAAATTCCTTCCCGTTCCTACAATTATTTCACCCAATTCTAACAATTCACTAGCCTTATTAGTAAAAATGTCATTAGTTTCAATAATCACGTAGGGCTTTAAATTTTTAATTTGAATATATTTTTGAATCTCCTTATAAATTTGCTCACTTTGAATTGTGCCAATTAATATTAAACGAGCATTTTTCCCTTGTTCCAGCATATTTTCTAATAAATTAATGCTTTGGAGTATTGAGGAATGATAATGTTTACCTATCCGTGAAATTCGTAAAATGGAGAATTCCGCTCTACCATACTTCTCATAGAAAAGGTTAACTCTATTTTTATCAATTTTCACTTCCTTTACTCTATTCGGAATAAAGGCTAGCTTTGATTTTCTATATCTTTTATTATTTTGGTAATAGGTATAATTTTCTAAGCTGAATAATACTTGTTTATCTGCCTTGGGATAATATTTTTTTGGATTAGGACCTCCACATTTATTAAGGATGGTAGGAAAATTCATTTTTTTGGAAATTAATCTACCAAAAGCAAAGGACTCCACATCAAAGGAATGAATAGCATCCGGATCAAATTGAAGACTAAAAACTTTAAGCCTAGTTAGTACACTTAAAAAATTGAACCCGTTATATTTTAAAAACTGAATAGAGTAGTTACCTTCTTCAAAAACGGAAGATTGTTTTATACCAATATTTAGGATCTTTACGTCATGACATTTACCAAGTTCATTGGCTATAGTGTTTAAACTATGGAAGTGTCCTCCTTTGCCATGACCAATTGTAGTAATTAAAAATAATATTCTCATATAATACGTTGTTCAACTTCAAGCTCAACATCAAATCTCTCCCGTACTTTTATTTGCACTTCAGTAATTAGTCGGAGAATATCTTTTCCTTTAGCACTACCGATGTTCACAATAAACCCACTATGCTTTGTTGAAATTTGGGCGCCTCCAACAGTATATCCTTTTAAACCTAATTCATCTAACATAGGACCAACGAATCTACCTTCCGGCCGTTTAAAAACGCTACCGCAATTAGGATAATCCCTTGGTTGTTTAGACCAGCGTCTATTCCTATTTTCCTCCATTTTTGCTTTTATATTTTGTTTTTCACCTTTTTCAAGTTCAAACCAAACCTTTAAAACAATTTTATCCTTATTTTTTTGAAAACAACTATTTCTGTAGGTGAAATTAAGTTCTTTTTTGGATTTCTCTTTTATCTGTAAGTCCGCCAAATCTAGGTATCTTACTTTTTTAATCAAAGCACCTATTTCTTCCCCATTAGAACCTGCATTCATCACAACGGCTCCGCCAACCGAACTGGGTATATCATAAAACATCTCAAGCCCCTTAAGTGAATGTTCCAATGCCAATTCACTCATTTGCAAAAGCGTAGCTCCGCCCTCTGAAATAATTTCTGTTCCATTAAAAATTATCTCATTTAAACATCCATTAAAAATTACGAAATCTTGATGATAATATTCTTTGCTCAGGATTGTATTGTTTCCATTACCCAAAATGATTTTTTCAGTATTTGTATTTGAAAAAATTTGAATTAGATCATTTTCATTCTCAGGGAAATATGCTCTTCTACATATACAATCGAGTTTATAACTATTATATGCTCTTAAATTAAAGTCATTTTCAATTTTCATTTAATTTTTTAATTTGATGATCACGTTATGAAACATGATTTCAATAAATTTAAAATCGCTTTTTTTATAATTAAAAATTTCCCTTATAGGCATTGAAACTTCCCTGGAATAAATAATAACAAAAAGAATCGCAGCCACAGAATAGCTAATTGTTGAAGCCAGTGCTGCTCCATTAGCCCCAAATTTAGGAATCCATAAGAAATTGCAAATAATATTTACTAACAAGGCAGGTGCCATAGCTTTCAAAGATATCCAAGGTTTTCCCCTTCCGGCTAAATCCATATTTAATACTTTAAAAACGGTTAACAGAAGTACCCCCGGTATGAGATACAATAATACTGAAGCACTATCGATAAAAGCAGAGCCATAAAGTAAGGTAATAACAAAAGGAGCTATAAAGGCCAATATAATACTTGCTAAACCTATTAATGAAATAGAAACTCTTAGTAATTGACAAACCTTCACTGAAAAATTGTAAGAATTTTTAGAAGTTACACTTCGGGCGAAAACAATCGTGCTCAGTAACATAGGGATTTGCCAGAGATATTGAATGAAACCCGCACCTTTGCTGTATATCCCAGTTTGGTAACTGGTGGATAATTTATCAATTAATATTACATCTAATTTATAATTCAAATTAATTATTATTAATGCAATTGCATATACCCCTCCTAAAGAAAGCAAAGCTTTTATTACTTTAAGATCAATTTGTGTAGAAAAAGCATTTATAAACTTATTCTTAAAAAGCATTAAAAAACTCATAATGGCTGGGCCAATAACCATTGCACCCATTGCTCCTGTTATTGAAAAATCAATAACAATTACAAGTAAAATAGTTCCGGCAAGAATAAAAAGTGGTGGTAGCCAATTTATTTTATTGTATTTCTGAATTTCATTTTTTCCTAAAAATATTCCTGAATTATAGGTGTTAAATAATGCAAAAGGAATAGGCGCCAATGCTAGAAAAACTAAGGTTAAATTTTCCCCAGAATTTGAAAAATATCTTATAAGCATAAAACAAATAATTATACTCAATATACTAGTGAATACCCAGATTTGACTAACTGCTGTTTTTATCTCTCTTTCTGTAAATTTACCTTTGCCAATAAAATAAGCTGTCGACTGGCTAACTCCTAAAGAACCAAGACTCATAAATAATGAAGGAAAAACCAAGAGAGCTGCAATTACACCATTAAGTTCCGGACCTAACCATCGGGCAATTATTATACTTTGAGCTAAACTAAAAATTATTACTCCACCGCGACTTAAGCCAACACTAATAAAATCCTTGATAAAGTTCACTTAACTTTTATTTATTATTTTAGCAGGGATACCGACAGCGATAGAATTATCCGGAACATCTATTAACACAACAGCATTTGCCCCTATAATTGCATTTTCTCCTATTCGAACTTTTCCAATAATTTTAGCGCCTGAATATATTTTTACATTTTTTTCAATTACTGGATATAATTTATCCATATCCGCTTTGCCATGGCTTCCAAAAGTTACTTGTTGCCATATTTTTACATTATCTTTTATAACCACTCCGGAACCAATTACTATACCCAAAGGATGTGCAAATTTAACATTCCTCCCTATTTGAGTATTATAGGAAATTTGACAATTACGCTTTTTCAATTGTACTATACTATATCTAATAGCAATTAATTTAAATATCTTGTATTTAGAAGAATTGAAATATTTACCAATTCTATAGTTTAGTAATAATCTAAAGGAAGGATTAAAGGAATACTTATAAAAAAAAGTTCGAAAAAAATTTTTGTGATTACCTAAATCACCCAAAATTTCGGTTAACAACTCTTTGATTGTCATTTAGAATTTACATTTAGCTGATTTAGCTTATCAATCAAATTTTCATACCCTCTTTCAATCTGCCATTTATTATGAATAGTTGTTTCACCTTCTGCAACCATACCAGCAAGAAGCAATGCCATTCCTGCACGTAAATCAGATGCTGTCACATTGGTTCCTTTCAACTTATTCCCCCCCTGGATTTTTAGCAAATCCCCTTCAACAGAATAATTAACACCCATTTTGGAAAATTCTTCAGCGTATGCATAACGTCCAGGAAATCTTAAATCTACGATATTAGATTCACCACGAGAACAAGCTCCGTAAATGGCAAACAAAGGCTGCATATCTGAATTAATTCCTGGATAGGGACCGGTACTAATTTCTACAGGGAAGGGTGTTCCGCCACGTACAATCAAAGAATTTTCACCTTTATAATACTTCATTCCACTTTCTCTGAGAAAGATCAAAGGAACTTCTAAATGTTCAAACGGAAAATCCAGAATCTCTACATCTCCACCGGTAATAGTTGCACCGATAGCCCATGTAAGTGCTTCCATGTTATCAGGTATTGCGCGATGCTTTACCCCATTTAACCTTTCTACACCTTCAATAACAATACATTTCTGCCCATACACCTTAATTTTCGCACCCATTTTATTGAGCATTTTTATTAGATCTATTATTTCAGGACGTATATGTGGATTCCAAACAGTTGTTATTCCAGTTGCTAATGTGGCACAAAATATAGCATTTTCGGTAGCTCCGGTAGATCTAATAGGTAAATAAATTTCACAACCTTTTAATCTTCCTTCTGTTTTAGTGCATAGGTAATCATCTTCCTCCCAAACTTTTGCGCCAAGTTTTTCAAGAACCATGATATGAATATCATATTTTCTATCGCCTAATTTACAGCCTCCTGGAAGTGGGACTCGGCCTTCCCCAAAACGAGTTGTCAAACATCCAAGAATCAATAAAGAATTCCGAATTGAACGTTCGTCCCAGGTAAGATTGGGAGATAAATTATTTTCAGTTATTTGCAAGAAGCTACCTTCTTCAATACAGGTTTTACCCATCCTATTTAACATTCCAATATGTACTTGCATATCCAGCAATCCATTTGGGCAATTATATAACTCGACCTTATCCTCTGTCAAAACTGATGCAGTTAAAAGTTTAAGGGCATTGTTCTTAGCACCACTTACTCTTACCTGACCTTCTAATTTACTTTTCTGAACTTTTAAAATACTATTTTCCATTAAACTCAATAATTATTAAATTTACCTGTTTTATAAATTTACCCCATACCAATTCACTGCTAACTTCAATCCAGCAACAATAGAAATATTGATTTGTTGTTTAATTTTTCTTTTGGTTTCCATAGTTGTTAAAGAACAAAAACTATAAACAAAAAACTTACAATTTAGAATCTGCCTTTTCATTCAAAATCCCTTTTACATCATAAACAATGGCACCTTCATTCTTCAACCCATCCAAACCCATCTCTAAAAACTCTTTATGCGCCACGGCCAGAACTATGGTATCAAACTTTTGTCGGGGTAGTTGGTTGGTGGTTTGCAGCCCGTATTCGTGTTGTACTTCTTCAGGATTGGCCAGGGGATCGTAAATGGTAATGTTGATGCCGTACTGCTGCAGTTCTTTTACAACATCGGCCACTTTGGTATTGCGTACATCGGGGCAATTTTCCTTAAAGGTGATGCCAAGTACCAAAATGTTCGCGCCTTTCACTTTCAGGTCATGTTGCAACATGAGTTTTACAACTTCAGAAGCCACGTATTTTCCCATAGAGTCGTTCATACGCCTTCCGGCAAGGATGATCTCCGGGTGATAGCCCAATTCCTGTGCTTTTTGCGCCAGGTAATATGGGTCTACCCCTATGCAATGTCCGCCCACCAACCCGGGCTGAAATTTCAAAAAGTTCCATTTGGTGCCGGCGGCTTCCAAAACATCCTGGGTATCTATCTTCATTAAATTGAAGATCTTGGCCAGCTCGTTCACAAAGGCAATGTTAATGTCGCGCTGTGAATTCTCTATTACCTTGGCAGCTTCGGCAACCTTGATGGTGGGTGCCAGGTGCGTTCCAGCAGTTATCACTGCTTTGTAAAGTGCATCCACCCGTTTGCCAATTTCTGGCGTGGAACCGGCAGTCACCTTTAATATTTTTTCTACGGTGTGTTCCTTGTCTCCCGGGTTGATACGCTCCGGGGAATAGCCCACAAAAAAGTCTTCGTTAAATTTGAGTCCGCTGCTGCGTTCCAGCACAGGCACGCATTCGTCTTCGGTCACTCCCGGATATACAGTAGATTCGTAGATCACGATATCTCCTTTTTTCAACACTTTCCCCACACTCTCACTGGATTTGTAAAGCGGGGTGAGATCGGGTCGGTTGTTTTTATCAATTGGGGTGGGAACGGTGATGATGTAGTGGTTGCAGTCCATGATGTCGCCGAGGTTGATGGTGACATACAACCCGTTCTCGACGGAGCTTGTCCTGAGCGTAGTCGAAGGGCTCGAACTGACATCGTGAGAGTTTTCGGTTTCATTGTGGCCGGCGAATTCTAAAACTCTTTCTCCATTAAGCTGCTTTGCAGGAACGGGATATGTTTTTAGCAATACGCTTTGCAGAACTTCATCTTCCACTTCCAGTGTGCTGTCGTGGCCGTTACTGAGTTCTTCTACCCTGGCGGCATTTATATCAAATCCTATAACAGGGAACTTTGTGGCAAAAAGCCTGGCAAGGGGCAATCCTACATACCCAAGACCAATTACGGCAATTCTTGTTTCTTTGTTCATTTTGTATTTATAATTGTGTGAGCGTAGGGACTCGGTGTTGGTTTTAAAGTTGGAAAGTTGAAAAGTTTGAAAGCTCCGGGTTCAAAATTCAAAGTTAAAAAGTTAAAAGTTCCCCCTTCGGGGATTAGGGGCTATCACGTTTCAAAACATAGTTCCACCCGTCCAAAAATTGAATTTCAGACAACTATCAATCAGTTTTTTAGGAAATATACGCTCCGTGAAAGGAGTCAACGTGAAGTAAAGGGGGCATTTTATAGGTTAAGTTCAAAGTTTGAAAGTTCGAAAGTTTTAAAGTTTTAAAGTTCAAAGTTCCAGCCTTTTATTCCTCCTTCGGGGGATAGGGGGCCTTGCTTTTCATGGCTTCGCCGCTCTGAGTCCCATTAACAGGGCTTCGGAGGGGGATAATTAATGCAGGGAAATTCATCTTCCATACATTGAGTCGGCAAAGTTACTATTTCACATTTGTTTAACACAAATGATTCTTGTTAAATTATCCTGATTTTTGGGTCAAACCGTTGTTTTTATGGTGATTTTACGGGAAACCGTAATTGGGTAAGTTAAAATATTAACAATCAAGGGTTTGGAAAGAGTTAAAAAGTTCAAGGTAAAAATGTTCAAAGTTTAAGGTTCAAAAGTTTGAAAGTTGGGAAAACACGGATTGCACAGATTACTAAAAAAGCGGATTACACGGATTTAAAAATTCAACCCCGACCCATCGGGGCCGGATTCAAGGTTAAAAAGTTGGAAAGTTGGGAAAACACGGATTGCACAGATTACTCAAAAAGCGGATTACACGGATTTAAAAAT
>NZ_JBKAHK010000013.1:0-14788 GCF_046298265.1 Gillisia xinjiangensis
TTACTCAAAAAGCGGATTACACGGATTTAAAAATTCAACCCCGACCCATCGGGGCCGGATTCAGGGTTAAAAAGTTGAAAGTTGGAAAGTTGGAAAAACACGGATTGCACAGATTACTCAAAAAGCGGATTACACGGATTTAAAAATTCAACCCCGACCCATCGGGGCCGGATTCAAGGTTAAAAAGTTGAAAGTTGGAAAGTTGGAAGGTTTGAAAGTTGCAAAGGTTCAAAGTTCCGGATTCAAAATTCAAAGTTGAAAAGTTTACCATTTACTCCCCCCTCGGGGTTAAAAAAATTCAAAATTCAAAGTTAAGAGTTTGAAAGTTCCCCCTTCGGGAGTTAGGGGGCCTTTTTAATATAAAAACCCAAATAACCAAAGCGGGATTTTATTACCGGAGCCATATTCAATAGTATCGGCTACCACATAGCTATTTTTCAAATGTTCGATTTGTTTCCCGGTTTTACTGCCTCCACCAATTTCGAAGGTATAGGTGCGGGCTACACGAAAATCTCCGTGGTCTGTATATTCTGTAAGATGCTTAAAAGACACCTGGTTTACAAAAAAAGTTTCACGAATATTTCCCCTATTGGTATTGTCTGGTGAAAATGCGTATTGTAAATTGGTGTTTTCCAGGAATATTTTATCCGGTTTCTGAAGTTGGGTTATTCCTTTGGCATCCCTGTAAATATTTTTAATAATATGAGCCTCCTGTAGGAAGAATAAATAACTAATTAAGGTATTTCGGTTGATCCCAATGCGCTCACTAAGTTTGCTTATGTTTGGCCTAAATGGAACCGATCCTGAAATAATATGCAAAAGTTGCTTGAGCTTGATCACATAAGCGATATCCACTTTTCTTAACAACGGTAATTCGATTTCCAATATCAAATTAATTACTTCCTCCAATCGTTGATAATACAGACTTGATTCTTCCTGAAAAAATGGATAATAACCACTTTCTAAGTAGGCATCAAAATGCTGCAAGGGTTTAATTCTGGAATTCAGGGATTGAGCTATTGTAAGGTGATTTGATACAATGTCATCAAGAGAAAATATCGGTAATTTTTCGTTTAATATTAAATTCAGATATTCCCGGTAGGATAAGCCCTGCATAGTATACACCACCGCCCTTCGACTTAAATCGGCCCGGGAATTTAAGATTTCCAGTAGGGATGAACCCGTAAAAACGATCTTTAGGTTTGGATAATCATCGTAAATATTTTTTAATTCCTGCGCCCAATTGGCATATTTATGGACCTCATCCAAAAAAAGATACTTCCCTCCTTGTTTGACAAAGCTATCCGTCAAATCGGTTAATTTATTTTCCGCAAACCAAATATTATCCAAACTTACATAGAGCGTCTCTTCATTCAGTGGCAAATTTTTCTTGATATACTGTAATATTAGGGTGGTCTTGCCCACCCCCCTTGCACCTTTCAACCCAATTAGTCGGGCATTCCATTCAATAGAGGTGATTTCGCTCCGCACAAAAGTGAGCGATGTTTCCTGGATTTTACGGTAGAATTTTTCCTGTAAATTATTCATTATTGCTGTCTATAGTAAGCAAAAATATTAAATAATTGCTTAACAGAGCAAGCAAAATCGTTTTAAAAAACGGATTGCGCAGGAAACGCGGACCCGTCAAAAAAAAGCCGGGCAGGTTGCACGGATTGAAAAGTTCAAAGTTCCGGATTCAAGGTTAAAAAGTTGAAAGTTCGAAGTTCAAAAGTTGGAAAGTTGGAAAAACACGGATTGCACGGATTACTAAAAAAGCGGAGCCACATTTGTTTCGGGGCATCGGGATGGTGTTGGAATGAATTCTGAATCCGGAATCCGGAATCCGGAATCCTGAACCCTATTTTTGCTCCCGATTTCTTGGGGGGTCAGAACATATTTTTTAGAAATGAATGCCGAACAGTGAAATCTGAGCCGGATGTCGGGAGTGAAATTTTGAATCTTGAATCTTGAATTTATTCCTATACCTGATGCCTTGGAAGTGAAAGAGGAACGATATACGTTTATTTAAACAAATCACTATGGGTGCCGGTACGTTCAAGGTAAATTTCCTTTTTGGTATCATCCTGTTTCCAGATCAAGAGCCAGTCCGGTTTGATATGACATTCCCAACGGCCCTTGTAGTTGCCGCTTAATTTATGGGATTTAATAGTGCAGGTACCTTTCCTTTTTCCCGTAACGATCTAATTGCCGATTCCAGTAAAGGGATTTCATAGTTCCTTTTTTTACAACGCTTAGCGTCCTTTTTGAATTGACCGGTAAATTGGACCGCATAATCCATTTAAGAAAACAATTTTTCCATTAAATCTTCGTGGCTTTTGGTCTTGGTTAAACCTATGCCTTGGTTTGTTTCCTCAATAGTTTTCAAAGTCAGTGCATTGGGAATTTTCTCTTTTTGCTTCGCTTTTGTAACCGGTTCCACAATCTCAATACCTTTTTGACTTTCCGAATAAAGTTCTATAAGTTTTAATAAGACTTTTCCCGCCTTCGTGCGTTCGTCTATTTTAATGGTTACCATAACTGTTTGATTTATAATGTAAATATACGGAATTAGTATTGAGAAATGAGAACTGGGTTTTGAGTGAAAAAATAGGAAGTTTAATGTTCAACGTTCGAAAGGTTAATGGTTTGGGAAAACACGGATTGCGCGGATTACTAAAAAAGCGGATTACACGGGTTGAAAAATTCAATGTTCCGGATTTAAGGTTAAAAAACTCAAAGTTTGAAAGTTGGAAAGTTTGAAAGGTTCAAAGTTCCGGATTCAAGGTTAAAAAGTTGGAAAGTTGGAAAGTTGGAAGGTTCAAGATGCCTTTATGGACAACATATAGGAAACGGATTGACTTCGTCTTTCCAGACAAAGCTCCATTTTGAGAATGTAAACCGTATCAAACCTTGCGGTTTGATGATTTTTTTAATTATAAAACACCCATTCAAGCAAGCTTGAGGGTATTTTATAATTAAAAAAATCCGCAGCTTTCGCTGCGGATTTTCTATTCTACTGTGACCTCGGCTGGATTCAAACCTAATTTGCGCGCCTTAGGAATAGAGGGATTACAACGATATAAATCATTGAGGTAACCTTTTAGGTTACTTTAATTTTGAACTTATATATGCTTAATTGATTTCTATTACTATAAAAATACATGTTATTTGATTTACTACATAATTTTAAAGATAGATTATATTGCAAAATCCGTTTAGCCAATTCTTTAATAGGTGTGCAAAATCAATTTGACGAGAGGAGTTTACGATAAAGAGGAACTATCCAAATTTGGCAAAACCCTATTATTCCTGGCTCTTCAGAAGGGTCAAAATTCTAGTGTATCCGAATTTGAGACCTTTAACTTTATTTTAACTCAAAAACAAAGCTATTTTTTCTTTTCAATACCTCTATAGATCTGAGTTAACATCTCATCCTTTACAATAGTGCTAGTTGAGGAGCACTACGTTTTGATTTGAAAATAAGATTAGTATTGTTTTTAGATGTCTTAAGTCAGCTTTTTAGTCCTAGTATCCAGTCATTACTTTGAAGAAAATGGTGCCAAATATGTTCCTCTCCTGGATAAAAACGGTGCAAACGGGCGAGTTTAATTGGCGCAGGACATTCAACGAAGCAAGTGAGCACGGTTCCGAGCTCTCTCGCCAGATTCAAACCTAAATTGCAAGTTTTATTAATACAAGGGTTCCAACGAATTAAATAATTGAGGTAATCTTTTCGGTTACTTTAATTTTGAACTTATATATGTTTAATTGATTTCTATTACTATAAAAACATTGTTGTCCGGTAAACATTTTTATTAAAGTTGAAACTGCACTTTTTGTGAATATTGGAAATTTCTACCCAAAAATGAGACTATCTCACTATTAAATTTCCAGATATACTGCTTTCATTCTTTTAGTGCCAACGTGCTACTTGAGTAGGAGCGCAAAATCTAAATGCATATTTTTACCTGACACTAATGAAATTTAATAAAAGTTTTGAAAATATTAAAGATTTTATTTTGTTTAAGTAAGGTTTCTTTCAAGACTGTTGACTATCCAGTTTTTTTATATTATTGGCCATAGATTTAATTTATTATTTATGATTAATAATTGTTAAAATTTATGATTAATAATTGTTAAAATTTATGATTAATATTAATGATTATTATAATATATTTGTTACACCAAAAGTAAAAATTTTATATCTAGAACTTTACTATTGCTTAATGATTTTAATAATTACTATTCCCTTTATAATAAACCTTAATCCCCAAAAGAGGGAATTTCAGGGCTTTTTTGTCAAAAAAGTGAATAGCTTTTCTAATCATCTCCGGGTAGTTTTACGAAGTTATACTTCTAGGTCGAGGATTTAGTCTTTATTATTGAAAGCCAATAAGTAAGATTTTTCCTTTTGTAATTGAGATAATCTATAATTACCCTTATGAAAATATTGGCATCTTTATTTGTTAAGTCAGGAAAAATGACCTCAATTTAATTGGGTTTTTTTATCCTATATGGAATGTTTTCATTGCAAGCTCAAACGCAAACGGAAACCTTTGCAACTGGCTCCTATATTGTTAATATGGGAGTCACACCCCTAACCGGTAGAAATGGACTTAAACCTTATGGCTTAATCTACGATCTGTTAAAGAATTATAAAGTGCCTAATGAATGGGTAATAAAAACCGGTAAATCTCAGGATGGTGTCGGTTTTACCTATAATGGTGTGGACTATAAAGGCGGACCATTCATTATAGGTGCAGAATATCGTACAAATGCTGTTAATACAGCAATCTCGTCCTGGCAGTCACTTGGTGTTGTTGGAATAACTACAACTACTCCTGTTACGGTTCCTGTTTACCCGACTTTTTTGAATACCCCTAAGTGGACCATGGATTTACAGAATGGTAAGATTGCAGTATCTTTTTTTAGCTATGCGGGTATTCCTGCATCGGCATTCGGCGAAGCAAGTACATTCTGGAAAACACCTGCGCAACTTGATTGCTGCGATGATATTTTTGTAATGCCTCCTACCTACTCGGTATGTGCAACGCACGGCCATCTATTGGAACGGAATAGTTATAAAAGTAATGGAGGAGCCATCCTTGGTATCCCAAATAAAGGATGCAGTGAATTTACAACCCATGACAATTTAAAAATATTTATTTAATTATTATATCAATCATGAGAAAAACAAATAATAGACCAAAAGTGATCTTTGTTTTCCTGATATTATTCGGTTTTATTTTTTCAAGGTCCAATGCCCAGCAGGTTAGCAGCAGTGGTTGTGTGGTTGCCGGTTTTGGCATTGACGCCGGTCTGTATTCTGGAGTCGTTGAGTATGGCGCAGGAACTGAGCCAATAAGCCCACGCAGTAATGACTGGTTTTTAGGGGCTGCAGGAAGGGGTATTATTGACGAATCAAATCCTTTAACAATTGAAACGTTGCTGAAATTGCCTGATACAAATCCTCTCTATGAAAGGCGTCAGAAGTATGACCTTGTAAGTATAGTTGACAATCAAATTTTAATTGATGGTGTTTTTGCCCGTGATTATTTTGGAGGAACGGGATTTCAGGATGCCACTACATTTCTAACGGCCAGTAAAAACGGTGAAGACCCTGCAATATGGGATCCGGGAGAAATGAATGTTTTGGGTAAAAATGACATTATTGATGCAGGTGGGCATATGTTTCGCGATGGACTTGATATCAATGGTAATTTATGGTTTGTCGGGCTTTTTAATATGGCCGAACCAGGCGGTACAGCCTATATGGATTTTGAGTTTTATGTGGATAATGTGCAATACACACCAGGCAGTGGTTTCACCTCTGGCGGGCCACAATTGGGACATACGGCCTATAATTTTGCTATTGATGGAAGTATCACCAAAATTGGCGATTTTATTTTTAGTGTAGCTTTATCAGGTCAAACAACAACTGTTGAAACACGTTTATGGGTTAGTCGTGCCGATTGGGTAAGGCTTTTTGGAGAAACAGGGGGCTTTACTCCTACTTTTCAATGGGCAGGTACCTTTGATGGCGCCTTTAATGGGTCACCATATGGATATGCAGGTATAATTCCTTTAGTATCTCAACCAGTACAGATATGCGGCTATATAAACAGTGATTTACAAACGCCATTGGCACCACCCTGGGGAACCAGAGGAACTAAAACCAATACCTGGAGTGATAAGTACATTCCATATTCCCTAGCTGAAGTAGGGATTAATCTTACGGCAATGGGTATGGATCACTCATCACTATCTGGCGTAGATCCTTGTTATTTTCCGCTAAATACATTCATAGTAAAAACTCGTGCATCAGCATCATTTACCGCCCAGTTAAAAGACTTTTCAGGTCCTTACTCCTGGGGGCAGCCTACGGTTTCAGTTCATAGTGAGCCATCGTCAATTTCTTGTGAAAACGAAACAGCCACCGTTACAGCAGTACCAATGCGTGAGGATGTCAGTTATTTTTGGGAAACAATTGATGGCAACATCATTTCTGGACAGGGTACCGGAGAAATAACCGTTAACCAGCCTGGTACTTATAAACTTACAGTAACCTTACCCACCAATTGCCCGGTACAATCGGTTGAGACAGTGGTGGGATATGACACTACAAAACCATTCTTCGACGGGCCACCTACCTATAGCTACACCGTGCCTTGCAATGTTAACGATGGTACATTAACGGTATCCGCCAGTGGCGCAACAAAACCTTATACATTTTCTTTGTATAAAGATAATGTGTTTCAAAGCAGCTTTACGGCTGATATTTCAGCTTCATCCCACACCTTTACCGGCCTCACTACCGGAAATTACCGTGTGGATGTTAAAGGGGTGTATGCCTGTATTGAAACTACCGGCCCTGTTAGTATTCCGGCTCGTATTCCGGTGGTTATCGATGAAACCATTACCAATGTTGCTTGCTTCGGCGATAATACCGGCGCCATCAATTTGACTGTTTCAGGAGGAAACTCTCCGCTTACCTATCTATGGAACACCGGCAATACCAGCCAAAACCTGCTCAACATTGGGGCTGGCAGTTATACTATATATGTTACCGACTCCGATAATTGTGTTACCGAAGAAACTTTCGTGGTTACCCAACCCACACAAATTACAGCAACTATTGCTAAAACCGATGACCCCGGCAACGCCGGCAATGGCGCTGCAACCGTTACGGCTTCCGGCGGAACGCCCGGTTATACTTATTTGTGGTCGAAAACCGGTGACCCCACTTTTGTTTTTCAACCAAATGCAACTGAAGTGCAAGTTACCAACCTAAGTTATGGCGAATACACAGTAAAGGTAACCGATGCAAACGGATGCTTTATAAATGTTACGGTGTTTATCTACCAAAAAGAAATTTGTAATGACGGCATCGACAACGACGGCGATGGGCTGAATAACTGCGATGATTCGGATTGTATTCCGGTCACACCAGGAAGCATAACTCCAGATACTGCCATACCCTGTGTGGGTGACCAGGTCATCTATACCGTACCTATAAATGCGAATTATGACAGCTATGAGTGGACCGTTCCTTCCAACGCTACAATAAATAGCGGACAAGGAACCAATTCAATCACAATTACCTGGACTACCACAGCAGGAGGACAAATTTGTGTGCAAGGCAAAAAATACGATTGCCTGAGTGCTCCTGTTTGTATCCAAGTTGTTGTTGATAATGTACCGCCACCTACAACAAACATTAAAATTGACTAAAAAATACATTTTAATGACTGGCTTCAACCTTAATAGCATAAAAATGATAAATTCACACATAAACCTATGTCTGTTTTTAACTAAACCATCCAAAAGCAAAAAGTTGCTCTTGCTGACATTGGCATTAGTGTGGAGCTTTATTTCTGCTCAACTGGCAACAGCTCAAGTAACCAGCACTACCTACAACACAACTACAACCTGGACAGTACCTGCAGGCGTTACCACCGTGCAGGTGGAAGCCTGGGGTGGAGGTGGTAGTGGAGGCGGTGTAGCAACTGCTGCATTTGATGGAGGTGCCGGTGGAGCGGGCGGTGGTGCTTATGCTCGCAGCTTGATTTCCGTTGTGCCTGGGCAAACCTATACCATTACAGTGGGGGCAGGTAGTTCGACAATCGCAGCGGGAGGAAGTTCTTGGTTTATAAATAGTACCACCATTTTAGCGGTTGGAGGTAATAGTTCAGCTGTGGCAAATGATAGTCAAACCGGTGCCTCTGGAGGTGCAGCTGCCTCGAGTATTGGAAGTGTAGTCTACTCCGGAGGAAATGGAGCTAACGGAACTTCTGGAACTGGTGGCTACGGTGGGGGCGCTGGATCTTCGGCAGGTAATGCATCTACTGGTATTAATGGCTCGTTTAGTAATGGAGGTATAGCGACCTTAGGTCAAAATGGAGGTAATGGTGGTAATGGAGCAATTGCACTTGGATCAGGCATTAACGGGGTTGTTCCAGGTGGTGGTGGTGGTGGTGCATATAGACCAGGGACTGGTGGTTCGCAAAACAGAAGCACTGGTGCGAATGGACGTATTATCATTACATACGGTTGCGTTAGCCCATTAAGTGCCACAGTTACAGTTTCTAACATCAGTTGCAACGGACTTATCGATGGTAGCATAGTAGTAAGCAATCCATCAGGTGGAGCCGGTACCTATCAATACCGTTTAAATAGCGGAACATGGCAATCCAGCGGCAGCTTTGCAGGTCTGGGAGCTGGAACATATAATGTACAGATGCGTGATGCGGCCAATCCTTTTTGTGAGATCAGCCTTGGTAACCGAACAATCACCAATCCCCCAGCACTTTCGGCTACGGTAAGCAAAACAGATATAAATTGCTTTGGTGCCAACAACGGTGCCATTACCGTAAACAACCCTTTAGGTGGCAACGGGACCTATCAGGTTTCCATCAACGGCACCAATTGGTTTGCCGTTTCTACAGGCACGCCCTACACTTTTACAAACCTCAGCCCCAATACCTATTCGGTTCAAATTAGAGATGCGGCTTTTCCAAGCTGCGTGGTGTCGCTGGGCAATCAAACCATCATCCAACCCGCGGTGCTGAATGCATCAGTTGCTAAAACTAATATCTCGTGTTTTGAAGACAATGATGGCACAATAAAAGTAAGCTTCCCAAGTGGAGGCGGTGGTACTTACCAGGTTTCCATAGACAATATCTCTTGGTCACCAATAACCTCAGGCGGTTCCTACACTTTTAGCAACCTTGCACCAAATACTTACACCGTGCGCATCCGCGATGCGGCTGTCACTACCTGCGTTGTTGTATTGGGCAATCAGACTATCACTCAACCTCCTGCGCTTACAGCCAATGCGGTTGGGACCCAACCTTCCTGCTTTGCAGGTGGCAGCATAGACTTGACTGTCGAAGGGGGTACTGCTCCCTATACTTATAACTGGTCTGACCTTTCTGGAGCCAATAACCCTCAAGACCGCTCAGGTCTTGACCCCGGGACTTATTCTGTAACCGTTACCGATGCCAATGGATGCCAAATTTCGGCAAGCTCAATAACATTGATAGCTGCCACCAATTGTGATGGTATTTTCGTTTGCCGCGAAGAAATTAGCACCGTCAGTGTTGATGCAATCCCAGGAGCTACCGGATATTCCTGGACGTTACCTTTTGGAGCAATCCCCTCGTCAGGAACCATTATTCAAACCACCCCACTGGTAATTGTTGAAACCACCCTGCCAACCATAGATGTAAATTGGTCGAGTGTGGACATTGGCAAATACAATGTTTGCGTGGAGCCCACCAACGATTGTGGACCCGGAACAGAGCAATGCCGTGAGATATTTGTTAATGAGGTAATTCTCGACATCACCCCCAATGACATCCTTTGCCGGGATGCCGCAGACGGGTCGATATTTTTACAAGTTACGCAAGGGATTGGGCCTTTCACTTTTGCCTGGACCAAGGTTGGTGATCCAGGTTATACTGCCAGTGTTCAGAATCCGGAAGGGCTGACACCAGGTACTTACAATGTAACAGTAACCGACAGCAAAGGATGCGTGAAAACAGCCTCTGCCACCATTACAGAGCCGGTAAGTAGTATTGCAGTTACAGCTGCAACTATCGTGAATGAAGACCCTTTTGGTGCGTCCAATGGCTCTATTGATATAACCGTTTCAGGAGGCAGCCCCGGCTATACCTACGCCTGGACGGGTCCAAACGGATTTACGGCTAGTACCGAAGATATTTCGGTACTGGTGGGTGGTACCTATGTGGTTGCCATCACCGATGCCAATGGTTGTACCCTGATACAATCCTACACGGTACAACGTATTGGAGGCCCATTGGAAATCAGCTCCCTCACCAAAACCGATGTGCTTTGTTTTGGCCAAAGCACCGGCACCATTAGCCTTGAGGTTATTGGAGGTTTAGGAACCTACACATACATCTGGGTAGCGCTTTCAGGTGGCCCGGTTCCCGCAGGACAGGAAAACAATCAAGACCTTACAGATCTTCCCGCCGGCGAGTATCAGGTTACAGTAAGCGATGGCACTAACCCTGATGTAATACAAAGTATAACAGTCAATCAGCCAGCAGCGGCGCTTAATGCCAGTGCAGTAGCCACAGACATCTTGTGTTTCGGCGCCAACAACGGCAGCATTGACCTTACCGTCACTGGTGGCACAGCACCTTACACTTATTTGTGGAACAATGGTTCGGCCGCCCAGAACCTTATTAATATTGGGCCCGGCACCTATAATGTTACCATTACCGATGCTAATGGTTGTACAACCACGGCTTCGGCGACAGTAACCCAGCCGCCGGCACTCGTGATTAGCGGTGACGTTACCAACGCTTCGTGCAATATTGTTAATTCGGGCGCCATTAACCTGAGCGTTTCCGGAGGAACACCCGGATATACCTATGCCTGGTCGAACGGCGCCACGACGGAGGATATTTCTTCTTTGTCACCTGGTGTTTACACAGTGGTCGTAACTGATGCTAATGGTTGCGAGCAGACTGCATCTTTCACCGTCAGAAATCTTTGTTTGGATGTAACCAAAACCCTGCTTGGCGGTCCTACCAATAACGGCAACGGTACATACACCCTTACCTACCAGGTTGCAATGCAAAATACCGGAAATACTGCCCTGCAAAGTGTGCAGGTGGTGGAAGACCTTGCAGCAACTTATTCCACTTTTAGCGGTGTGAGTATCAGCAGTGCTAAATTTACGTTAAATGGAAGTTACACAGGTATTGCGCCCAATACCAACCTGCTGTCAACTGGACAAACACTCGTCCCTGGAGAGCAAGGACTTATCAATATCACTCTTACGGTCACTCCTGGCACATTCAACAACCCTTACACCAATACCGTTGATGCCAGTGCTCAAGATGCCAATGGTTTAACAGTATCAGATACCGATACAGAAGCCGTTACATTTATTGAAAATCCAATCATCGGTGTTGCCAAAGCACTTACTGCTGGGCCAAGCATTCTGCCCGATGGAAGTTATAATCTCAGCTTTACCCTCACAGTGCGTAACTATGGCGATGTGCCATTGAATAACGTACAGGTGACTGACAATTTGGATGCTGCATTTGGTGCAGGAACCTACTCTGTTACAGCCTTATCTGCCAGCGCTGGATTCACTGTAAATGGCAGCTTCAACGGAAGTTCAGATCAAAACCTGCTTTCGGCCAGCACAGCAATGGCTATCAATGAGATACGTACCATTGTCATCAGTTTGAATGTAACACCAACCACGGCCGGTCCGTTCGCCAATCAGGCTTCAGGAACCGCCACAGGACCTGGAGGAACTTCAACCACAGATGTATCGCAAAATGGTCTTAATCCTGATCCCGACAATGATGGTAATCCGGGAAATAACAATGTTGTTACACCAGCAACCTTCCCCGAAAATCCTGAAATAGGACTTGCCAAAAGGCTGGTGGGTACTCCAATCAACAATAATGATGGAACCTACACAGTCAATTATGAGTTCAATGTAAAAAATACCGGCGATGTCATCTTATATAATGTACAGGTAACCGATAATCTGACCACCACTTTCAGTGGAGCACCTGTTGTAGTTAAAAGTATCAACAGCACAGGCTTTACTGTAAATGATCTATACACCGGTACTGGCATTAACAACCTGCTCTCAGAAACCGGAAATACCCTGGCAGTAGGAGAAACAAAAATAATTACGCTTTCAGTGGATGTGGCACCTACGGGCTTTGCCAATCCGCCGCCTCCAGTCGTTTATAATAACAGTGCCACTTCAGCCGGTACCAGTGCCTTTGGTACAACCGTAAACGATATCTCACACAATGGAATAGATGTAGATCCTGAAAATGATGGTACCGGCAACAACAGTGACCCCACACCGGTAACCTTTGCCGAAAATCCTAAGATGGGGCTTGCTAAAGCGGTTTCATCAACAATGAATAACAATGATGGCACCTATGATGTAACTTACACCATTTATGTAAAGAACTATGGCGATGTGCCATTGAACAATGTGCAGGTAACCGACAATCTCACCACCACATTTACAGGCGCTACTAGCTACACAGTTAAGAGCATCAGCGCATCCGGAACCCTCGCTGCCAATACGGTAGGTGATTTTAACACCACCAATAACCTCTTACTTGCTGCTTCAAGTACAGTAGCCTATAACACAACCCAAACCATTACCTTGGTGGTACGCGTTACCCCGGGTACCAAGTTGGGTATTTACAACAACTCCGCTACCGGTACAGCCATAGGACCAGGCGAAACTTCTGTAACCGATGTTTCTCAAAACGGTATTAACCCTGATCCGGGCGGGGGCAATAACCCTGGAAACTTCAGCCAGCCGACGCCGGTAAGCTTTAGCGAAAACCCAGCAATAGCAGTCACCAAGACAATCGTGGGCAGCGTTTCAAAAAGTGGAGACAATTACACCCTTACCTACCAGATAAAGGTAGAAAATATGGGTGATGTGCCACTCTATAACCTGCAACTTAACGATGACCTTGCAACGGCATTTGCCGATGCATCGGGTTACGTGGTTAATTCTACTACCATCTCCACACAACCTAGTACTGCACTAGTTCGAAACACGAATTACAATGGTGGTACCAATCCCGAATTGCTTGATGGAAACGGCACCTTGCTGTTTGGCGAGTTTGCAGTGATACAAATTCAGGTAACTGTAACAGCCATTTCAGGTACCAACCCCGGTGGTCCCTATATAAATGAAGTGGCATCCTTGGCTAACAGTCCGGCTGGACGTTTTCTTATTGACTTGGATGATGTAGCGGTTACTTTATTCGAAAATCCAGCTATTCAACTTACAAAAACCGTTGAAAGCGTTGTTGATAATGGCGATGGAACCAATCGCGTTACCTTTAAATTGCTTATTGAAAATACAGGGGATGTAAATCTGTATGATTTAAAAATTTACGACGATATAGTAACTCAGTTTGCCGCATTTAACCCAACCAATTTTGCTGCATCCGAGGGACTGTCGCTCGCTGTGAATCCTTTATGGAATGGTACTGCCACCTCTAATATTTTGGATGTTGACCAGTATTTTGATCCGGAAGTGACCGATCCGTACTATGTATTTATTTCGTTTGATGTTACGCCGGGCTTCACTGCTTCGCAAGTCAATATCGCCACTGCATCAGGTACCGGCCCGCTTGGCGGCATAGCGACAGGCTCCGATACAGAGACAGTGAATTTCCTTACGCCTGCTATTAGCCTTGATAAGCAAATTACATCCGGCAGTCCTTACAATGCTGTCGGGGAACTGATAAATTATTCATTTGTCATCACCAATACGGGTGGCGTTACCCTTCCTGGTCCGTTTACCATCAATGATGATAAAATTGGCCTGTTAACCAATTGTGCCAATGGTCCGCTAGCTGTTGGAGCTACCATAACCTGCACGGCAAGCTATACCGTTACTTCTGGTGACCTGACTGCAGGCAGCGTGACCAATACGGCTACCGCCAGTACCACTTATGCCGGTTTAACGGTAACCAGTAATCAGGATCAGGCAACGGCAGAAGCCGGTGCTGCAGATATAGGGGTTGTCAAAACAGTTAATAATTCAACACCATTGGTGGGTTCACAGGTAACCTTTACCATTGTTGTAACCAATTATGGACCAGCTCCGGCCAGAGATGTGGTGGTTGTGGATCAATTACCGAATGGTTATACTTATGTAGGCCATAATACTGCAACAGGAACTTATAATAATACATCACCATATCAATGGACTATTGGCGATATGCCATTAAACGGTACAGCCACGCTTTCCATTATAGCCACTGTGAATGAGCCTGGCCCTGGAATATTCTATACCAACACTGCTTCCAAAGTTCCAGGAGAACAGGTGGATTTAGTGTCAGGAAATAATTCGGATGACGCTACGGTTGTGCCACAGCAGGCGGATCTTGCGATAGCCAAGACGGTTGACGACGCCACCCCGAATGTGGGCGACGTGGTGACCTTCACCCTTACGGTAACCAACCTTGGAACTGATAACGCCACGGGCGTATCGGTAGAAGATGTTGTACCGGCAGGTTACGGCACGATCACCAATATCAGTGGTGGCGGCACCTTAACAGGCAGCACCATTACCTGGAGCGGATTGAGTGTTACAACAGCAACGCCATTGGAACTGACCTTCCAGGCGACTGTATTGGCACCGACCGGCGCAGCTGGTGAGTACCTGAATACAGCTACCATCACCGATAGCGACCAGTACGATCCTGATACGGGCAACAATACAGATGACCAGTTAGTAACGCCACAGCAG
>NZ_JBKAHK010000014.1:0-4781 GCF_046298265.1 Gillisia xinjiangensis
CGGGGCTTTTCAGGCGACCGATGACGATTTCCGGATGTATGGAGAAATAACCATAGTTTTTTTTTGTTCTATATTATTTCTTTTTTTTTGATGAATGATGAGAGATAGTAATATAGACCAGTGATACCAAGGGTTCTCGGCCTCATCGTTTGCTCATCGTTTCCTCATCAAAAATAAAACGATGCTGAAATTTGAATTGATTTGATTAAGATTGAAATAAAAAGGGCCAACCAAAAAAGAAAAAAACTTGCTTTTAGGAATTATAAAATATGGTAGCTTCCTTTGTATTCCGGGTCATTGAAATTTTAAACAGGAATGTATTGGTGTTTATAATACATGAGCTCCTGGTTCTTGGAGAACTGGCCTGATACCTCAAAAAAAATAATAAAAATGTTCTTACCTACTTACCTATTAACCCCTTAAGTCCCTGGGGTTAGGAAAATAGAAAAGGTAAGAACGAAAAAAACAGTCTTACCTAACCTACCTGCTTATGTAAGTTAGGTAAGATCAAAAAAGGCACTTACTTCCCTGTTTAAACCAGCAAGGACGGCCGTAAGTAAGAAGGTAACTTAAAATTTAAATTAGAAACTAAAAAAAACAATCGTGAAGTAGTGCCCTTACGATTTCTGCATCATAAAAAACGCTTACAAAATTAGGGCACTTTCCCAGCAAATAATTGAAAATGAAGTTTGGTTTCTGTGCCCCCTTTGATTTTCCTTTGCAACCTCCGGGCGCAAAGCAAGATTGTCATTACAATGACACATCTTGCATCCCTTTCTTTATTTTGTATTTTAAGAAGGATCTATTTTTTGATCTTTAAACTTACTTCCTCAAAGAGTACTTAATAAAAACCTTATAAACCAAATAAAATAGACCTCACGGTCTACCAAAACATTTACTTTTTTTATCCCGAGCATTTACCTTTTTTTTTGTTGGATTAAGAGTCAAAATCAAAATGAAATAGTATTTAGCTTTGTTTCATTTACTTCTTTCAGAGCCTTCACATTACCTTTTTGATATAGATATATTTCAGGATTTGAAATTAGGAAAGGGCTATAAATAGGAAAGCGTAGCTGAACGGTTTATGGGCCTGCTAATTTTAAATCCTGTTCCTTTAATATCAAAAAGGGAAGGGTATTAAAGATTAAGGAAAAATAAAAACTTGAAATGAAGATCGATTATTTAATCAAAAATTTGATCTACAGACTTGGATTAAAATGATTTTTCATCTTCTTTTTTGATCCCATAAAATAACATTTTACTAAAATTTCACGTAAAAATTTGTCTGTTTACAGGGCTTCCCAAAGTATTTCAGGGAAATTTACTAAATTCTAATAAGTGCATTTTTTGTAAAATACTGAAAATCAAGGGGGAATGAATTTGTAACATCGCTCCGCGTGTTACCCTCTTGCTAATTCCACCTTTCTTAATATTACTATATATATTCCATTATCTTAGGCTAACCATGATAAATACTTTTTTAGACCTTTAGATAAGTGGCATTAGAATGAACCAATATCTACTATTAGTACCGTAGGTGGGCAAATAAAGAAGAAAGGCCGCTGAGTTTATTTGATTCTTACCTCACTAGAATTTTTTTAGTAACTATCCCAATATCTGTATATATCAATAAAAAGTTTAAGCCTGGTGAGAGGTATGAAATATCTATTGTTTGAACAGTCTTGTTTTGCTTAAAAGTATAGTATTGCCTCTCTATTGAATTCTGGTCCAATACCCGTATGGCGTGAATTCCTGTAGGCCGAGTGCCAGTATATTCGTAATCTCCCCTTACAATAACAGTAATCTGGTCATTCGCAGGATTTGGATAGGCTACAATTGTTTCTGTAGCATCATTCTCTACTTCAGGAGCTGTACTTAAAGGGGTAGGGCCGCCACTACAATCCATAGGGATAGTTTTTGTATACCAGTCCGAAGTACCACAACTGTTCAACGCCCGTATCTTAATGGTAAAACTGTTGACGTTATCCGAGGGATCTACGAAGATGGATCCCTCTTCTCCGGTATAAGAGGTTCCCGAATACGGATTTACTATGATGGCATTAAACACCTGCCATTCATATTGCTCCGCACCCAGCGCTGGTTTAGCAATTATCTCACCCATGGTACATCCAAATGATACATGGCTCAGTTTAGTCACTTCATTTGGGCTTCCTGTCCACACATCTTTTCTAACAATTATATTGTTACCACACCCATTGGGTAGAGCAATCTCCGCTTCTAGCCAACCCTTTCCCTGGCCGTTCGCTGAAAAAATACCTGGATTGGAATCTTGTGCGGAAATACGGGAAAGTATGGTGCTGTTAGTCCAAGTTATGTTTGCCCCGGTGGGTAGATTGTTAAACGAGAATGAGGTTCCTGAAGAGCAGACCAAATCGGGACCGACAATGCTGGGAGGTCGACTTGTATTTGTGGTGATATTCCCAGAATTGCACGGATCGAGCCAATTGCTTAACCGTGTTTCATTTGTACCACCTCCCGCCCACGAAACACTCAACATTCCATATTCGGCGCTAGGCTGATTGCAATATGTTTGAGTTTCATTATAGTTTTGGTTTCCGTGTAATTGCCCAACAATTCTATTATTTTGATTGAAAATTGGAGAGCCTGAAGAACCATGTTGTACGACACCATCATCATAAGAAAGAAGCCAATGATTGTTCACACCATTCCAGCTAGAAGTTTGAAATTGGTTGTTATCAAGAGAAATCTTCATTACATCCCCTGCTGGATGATGGATTCCTGCCCCACTATCAGGTATATTAGCACTTCTATCCCATCCAGCCCAAGAAATTTGATTATTCCCTATTGGAGAGTTATTAAGTTCCATAAGCAGAAAATCAGTATTAAACCATCCTGCCCTGAATGTTGAACCATTATAAGCATAACTCAAACCTGGAGTGGTGCCACTGCAATTAGAATATTTAAACTGGAATTTAAACATCCAATCCTCTGCATTATCCCTTTCTGCTACCCCTATTGCTCCATTAGAGTCTGTATCGATACAATGGAAGGCACTTAAAAAAAAAAGGTTGAAAACTTTGATCGGCCGACATTACTAGAGAGCCGCTACACCATTCCTCACCATTGGATAGCAATACCAAACCCACCGCATCCGAATGCAAGTCCCAAGCGGGAAAGCACTCTATATTAATATTGCAATTTTCAGAGGCTCCTGGATTTCCGTTGGTCATTTTTCCTATTCCTTTATATCCATGGACAACCTTCTTTATTATCAAACTTGAACTTTTATTATCCAAATTGGGTTCATGTATGTAAATGGTTACACGCTCCCCTTGGACTAAATCTGTTAAAAAAACTCCTGTTTCTTTATTATCCAAATGAGTGACAGGGCCATAGACTACAGTGCCAGTATCATTAAAGGCATAAAGTTCAGCTCCCTCTATAAGTTGTAATTTTTCGAATACAAAATTAATGGATTTTGCACCTTTGGAAAAAAATTCTATTGACCATATGCGTCCATCGTTTACCTCCTTCCAGTCTCCATTATGTACTTCTAGATTTAAATTAAAGCCTTTGCCGAAACGAAAAGGTCTGTTTCCATTGGAATTCCTTTTATCTTCGTTAATTAGTTTGGTAAGATCAAAATTTGGTAGGGTCCTTGTTTCTATGGGTTTGAAATCTTTTGGCAATCTCAAAACCCTTTCAAATTCTTTTTGATTTGTAAAATATTCAGTCTTGATTTGACTATGTGCGAAAGTAGAAGAAATCAGTAAGACCGTAAAAGTCAAATAGAATAATGATTTTTTCATTTTAGTCCATTAATTTATGGTGAATAGAATTGATATTTCAGATTGTCCACTGAGTTGAATTGTTCGTTCCCCTTTTTTTATAGTAAAAGCGGTATCAAATCCAGTGGAATAAACCCCCTTGTTAAGAAACTCATTATTTTCGCTCTTGCAAAGTGGAGCAGTGGGAAAAACTTCTTTTTCAAAATCTAATACCCAAGGACTATTAAGTGTCAATGATGTGCCAGGTTCTAATTGCAACTCTCTAGGAGCTAGGCTGTATTGGCACCAAACTGCAGTGTAGGGCGTACCAAAATCTTCATTGTCCACTACATTTATAACTCTAAAAAAATTGGCATCAATTAGGTTTTGATCGATTACCATAGTTTCTTGAGAAAGATTTTTTAAGACCAAACTTATAATAAAATTTTCATTTTCATTAAACACTGTCCTCGAATTTCCCTCAATATCGAATATGCAAAATTCCATAACAAGCCCTTCAACGTTGCCGATTATGCAATCCCCTTGGGCTATAATATTTACTTTTTCAAGACTTTGACCTTCGCTTTCACAACTAACATTGAGGATTAGAACAGAAAGCAGGAATAAATATGTTTTCATATGTGTTTTATTTAATAACTGATGTTACACAGCAATTTTATTGTAATTTGTTTGGTGTCTTGATAGCGTATCAAGCTCTTCCCATGTGGTTTTAGTTGCTGCGAGCTAAATTTGGCTTTTCATGGCGTAATGGTTTTTATTGTTCCTCACCTTCAACCGTTTGTACAGTAAGAGGGCCAACAAAGAAGCAGGGATACAGAGTTTACCTGTACTTACCTCACTAGAATTTTTTTAGTAATTACCCCGATATCTGTATATATCAATAAAAAGTTTAAGCCGGATGTGAGGTATGGAATATCTATTGTTTGTACAGTCCAGTTTTGCTTAAAAGTATAGTATTGCCTCTCTATTGAATTCTGGTCCAATACCCGTATGGCGTGAATTCCTGTAGGC
>NZ_JBKAHK010000015.1:0-4740 GCF_046298265.1 Gillisia xinjiangensis
AAAAGATTTTGGAGAATTAGCTGTTGAAACCAGGATGGCCAAAGGGGAGGTGGATTTTGAGGATAAGATAATTCTAGATTCTAGTTTCGAAAACCACCAAAGATTAAAATGCGTATACGATAAATTTAAAACAGGAACTAATACTATAGCGGGTTATTTAAACAATTTCTTGCCAGATAATGCAGTTGGCCATCTTAATTTTAGTGTTGACAGTAATTTTAAAGTGAATCAACCAACCGAAAACTGGGGAGCTGGTGCAGTAACAGAGCCGCCGATAAATGGAGCAAATGGAAGCAACGTGCCGGGATATAACATAAATATTGTATTTAATACAGATCCTACTTTAACCTCTTCTGCACAAAATTTTCCATCAATAATTTTAGCCCAGGAGTTAATTCATGAAATGGTACATGCAGAGATGTATAGAAAGCTATTAGAATGTGCTCAATTACCTCATGTTAACTATAACAATTATACAGGTGAACAATGGGAAAATTTCTTATATAGTTTAAGGCATAATTATGAGGGTCTTCATGATTATTACATGAGATATAAATTTTATAAAGAAAACGGTCAGTTAATACCCATTGAAGGGCCTACGGAAGAGCAACATCAACAAATGGCCTCTCATTACCGTAATATGATGATCGCCGCATTAAAGGATTTTGATAATAATCAACATTCTCCTGAATTTTACAATGCCATAGCTTGGATTGGTCTAAAAGGGACTGTAGCTTGGGATGACCCTTCTATAAGCCAATCTCAAATAAATTCAATAATAACCAATGCCATTACTAATGAAACTCACAATTGTACTAATTAATGCTTTGTTTTTGCTTATAGTATTAAAAGGCTTCACACAAGAAATTGTAATCCCTAAGGATACAGTATATTTAAATTATTCTTATTATGTCAATAATTGCCAACATTCGGATATTTTAAGCAAATTAAAATGGAGAAAAGAAAATGTCATACAATTTAATTTATGTGGAGAAGCAATTTTTATTTATCCTAAGAATGGAGATTCTGACACTTTAGATATTAAAAACTTAAAAAACTATCAGTTCACGGAAGTAAATGATATAGATAGCTTAGGAAGACTATGGTATAAAAAAAACTTACCTGTTTTAAAGAGAAAATATGGAAAAATAATTGCGCCACATGACAAGAATGGTAAGTTCGTCACTTATTTAATAGAAGAATCGAATGACTGCTTAATTAAATATAGGGTTTATTGGCGAAATGAACACGTAATAGACTAATAATGAGCAATTAAATAACCTTTACCTTTTTTTAAATATTAACACAATCGCTGAAGCAACAATGTTTGGGTTGCAATCCCTACGAGCCTTTATGGCCAAAGGGGATGTGGATTTTGAGGAGCAGGTGATTTTGGATAAACCGTTTATTGATAATGATTGTCTTTATGGAGTTTACACAGCTATGGGCAAAGCAACTAAATTTAATGAATATCTTCAAAATTTTGATGCTGATATGTCTGTGGCGAATTTGAAGTTTGGGTATGATGTGAATTTTAGCAGTAATTATGATCCTAGATTTTGGGGTGGAATTGCTATTACCAATTCTCCTGAAAATTATTTGATAAAAATTGATTTTAATGGAGATCCCAATTTATCAAGCTCAATTCATGGCAAACCTAAATTAATTATTGCAACATCGTTTATGCATGAAATAATACATGCAGAGATGTATAGAAAGATGTTGGCGGTAGCGCAGCAACCAGATTTAAACTTCACGCAGTGGTATATCCAAGATCCCTATTCCTTTGAAGATTTTAATGCAGATTTAAAATTTAATTTTTTTGGAATTTGGGATTACTATACTAGATATGAATGGGACGTCCCTCCTGGTCAAGAGCCTAGTTCCCCCCAACATCAACAGATGGCTGAAAACTATAGAAACACAATTATCTCTGCGATTTCAGAATATGACAATTACCAGCATACACCAAGTTTTTATGAAGCTTTATCCTGGTACGGGTTAATGGGAACAGGAAATTTCAATCCTACAACAGGTCTTTATGAGAAATCCACGGGAGCCTGGGAGCATATAGATGAAGACCCAAACCTTACTGCTGTGCAAGAAAGGATGAATATTCACAACACTATAATTAATTTCCAAAATAATGATACGAACACATGTAATTAAAATTTGGCTGTTTGGGATTCTATGTTTTTGTTTGGCACCAACCACAGCACAGGAAATCCCTAGCGAGAAGATTTATTTATTGTTCCAGAAAAATGATGGCACTTATTCTAAGGCTTTGGGGAAAAAATTTATAGATGGCGATAAATTAAATTTTAATCTATATAGATTTTATTTTACTCACAAAAAGTACCATACAAGGGATACTTTATCTATTTGTGACGTTAAAAATTATTCCCTAACGGAGGAGAGTGAACTAAAAGAAAAAGAAAAGAAATGGAGGAAGGATAATGAAAATTTTTTAAAAAAATATTTTGGAGGTGTATGGGTAATTGACAGGAATGGAGTATTTAATCCTTACATTATAGAGGAAATAGGTAATGGGAAAATAGTTGTGTATCAAGTTGATTTCAGAAACGAAGGAGCTATACCCTAAGAATATAATTTGGCCTGACTGTACGAGTAGTTTAAATGCCAGTTATCAATTTTTTCCCAGAAAAGAAGATAAAAAATAAAAAGTAGAAGTAGCCAATGAATTATTGGAAATTTTAAAGATTTTTAATATTCCTACATTGTAGAGACCTGCTTTAAACAACTTAAATATTATAACCCAACCGGAGATGATAGGCGCAATTATAGCAGAAGGATTCGCACCCGGCTACAGGACAAGCTCAAGGAACTAATAACTGTAATTAATGAAAACTAAATCACTTATATTATTGATGATGCTGGGATGTTTTATAAATTGTAAATCCCAGGGTAAAGACACGGCTTCTAGAGAAATAAAAGAGGCATAAACTATTTTAAACACCTATTTTGACGCTGCATTCTAGAACAGTGGGGAAATAGTATGTCAGCCTGATACTAAGTCTTCTTCAGACTGTTTTGAGTCAGGTCCGTATGGCATAAATTTATACGAATACGCATTATATAAATTAGATTATGAATACAATTTTAATGTCTCCCAGTTAGATTGGTTAAAAAAGGAGGAAAACCAGGAGTTTATGATGCAGGTATATACCTATGGTGTTTCAAATGTTTACAGCGAAAAAGCAGAAGACTTTTCACATGAGGCAGTAGATGCAAAAATGACTGGTGGGGAAGTGGATTTTGAGGAGGAGGTGATTCTAAATAAATCGTTTATTGATAATAACTGTCTTTATGGAGTTTACACAGCGATGGGCAAAGCGACTAAATTTAAAGAATATCTGCAAAATTTTGATAATAATTTCACAAATCCTGTTGCCAATTTGAGGTTAACTACTGGAGTTCATCCTGTTTATCCCAACGCAACTGCAGTAACAGATGAACCCAATAATTATCTTATAAAAATAACTTTCAATCCTAATCTATTAAATCGGCCCAATATAGATGTGGCCCGTACGATGATACATGAAATGATCCATGCCGAAATGTATAGAAAATTACTGAGCATTGCCCGCCAACCGGAAGTACCATGGACAGAGGCATTTATTAAATCATTAAAAAACGATTTTGAAGGTTTGGAAGAATATTATACAAGATATTGGCTTGAATGGCCTCTAGACCAACCAGCTGGAGCCCCACAACACCAACTAATGGCAGAACATTATATTGAAATTATCAAACAAACCCTAAGGGATTATGATGATTCATTAACCGATTTACAATACGAAGCACTCGCTTGGGTTGGATTGAAAGGTGGCGCAGAATTAAATGCAATTACAGGGCTCCCTCCAAATCCGACCGTTGCATGGGAAAAAGAACCATTAGCAAATCGATTGCTGTTGAATTCTGCTTATGAAAATTTTATTGCAAGTAACCCAAATTGTCAATAAAATGAAATTAAAGATTTTATTAATACTGCTTTTTTCAGGTTTACTTTGTTATTCCCAAAAAATAAAAAAGGATACTATTTATATTATTTATGAGGCAGAATCAAAAATAATACGGAAAAATAATTCAAAAATATCAAGTTTTGGAATTTTATTCGATC
Organism: Gillisia xinjiangensis; assembly: GCF_046298265.1. Taxonomy (NCBI): domain Bacteria; kingdom Pseudomonadati; phylum Bacteroidota; class Flavobacteriia; order Flavobacteriales; family Flavobacteriaceae; genus Gillisia; species Gillisia xinjiangensis. The sequence continues at coordinate 4,142 of NZ_JBKAHK010000015.1, forward strand.
TTTATAGGACAAAAGAAGCCAGAGAAAAAAGGTTAAAATATTTAAGAGAACATGGTGGTGGTGAAACAGGATTTTATTTCGGCTTTACTGGGGAAAATAACTTTATAGTTACGGGAGATTTGAATAAATATGAGTTAAATACCGCAGAAGATATATCGAAGCTCAATATTATTTTAGGATATGGGCAAAAAGTTTTTTTTATCGAGAAATTAGGTTGTAATAGGTATAAGTTCCATGAAACCCACTTGACATATGAATAAGTTATAAAAACTTTTAATCAAATTATTGATCATTATATATTTCCAAATATTGCAGGAGTTATACCTAGAAACCTCATATATTATTAATTGTTATAGAAAAGTTGTTTTTTTTAATATAGTGACGACGTGGTGACTATTTTAAACCGAATTTTTAAAAAATAAAATACCTATTATAAAGAATATTCTGGCCCTTACCAATGCAGTATAAGAATTATCGATTTAACTTTATACCAGATACAAATAGATCAAAATAATAGCTTTTCATGGACAGATAGTGGGCAGACCGGTTATACAAGGCCTTCCGGTTCCTGGAACCATTATGGTGGTACAGGCGGTTAT
>NZ_JBKAHK010000016.1:0-3005 GCF_046298265.1 Gillisia xinjiangensis
TGTTCCAAAGAGGAACACCAACTTAACAGAAGATCTATTTTTAGTGTTATAAAGATGAATTAACGATCCTCATTTAATCAGGGAAAACCTGCCTATTTCTGAACGGTAAAAATCAAAAAAAAACTACTCCCGACCTTAAATTCGGGAGTAGTTTTTTTGATATAATTTAATAAAGGAATGCTGCATTCAATTTATTTCTCTTGGTATGGATATTTATTTTTTCGATAGAAAGCTTTTTTAAGCTTCTGAGTATTAGGCGAAAAATTACTGGATTTCCCTTATTGATTTTTTCAATTAATCTCACAAAACAATAAAAATATTATCCTTTTAATAGGGGAAAACCCCCACTTTTCGTGACGAAGACTTGTATTTCATACCATTAAATCGGCATTTCATCTAAAAAAGTATCGATTCCTTTTTTTACCTGTCATTTATAATAATCTTTACAATATATTAATACAACTCCAAATTGGTCCCAAATCGATTTGACCTAGATTCTCCTCAAAAATCTTCCGTATTAATTAGAATTGTTTGAACATATTAAAAACTATTTAGATGATGTTAACCCTATTAATCATCTGGTTACAATAAGATATTAAACAATTGATTGAAAAATCAGGTTTTAATAATACGAATTAATAATAAAGGTAAAGCCTATGATACCAAAATTACTTAAACCCTATAATCTACAATTTATCCTGATAGCATTATTGCTCTTGGGATCTACTGGTTTATATGCACAGGCAACATTGGCGCCTTCTAAACCTGGCACTCCAGCTCGTTTTGGGATTGATGCAGATATTGAAACAGATAGGACTACACTTCCTATTGACGATTGGTTTGCATTAACAAATAATGCAAATAATGGTTTTCCAATGATAGATGATTCTAACAAGAATTTTTGGAAATCAGAGTTGGGGGCAGGAAAGAACATTACTTTCACTTCTGGGCCTACTTTCGGCCAGTACGATGTACAGAATAACTCCATACTCTATGATGCGATATATGCAAGGGATTATATTGGTGGTACTTTGAAAAGGGACAAAACAATGTTTGGTGAAAGTGCAAAGGGCGCAGAAAATCCAAATAATTGGAGTGTAACAGAAAGCAACTTGACTGGTACCTATGACATTGTGGACATGTATGCCCATGTTAGAAGGGAAGGGGAAACCATCTATATTCCGGGTTCTGGGGGGCTTCCAACAAGTACTCTAAATAATATGTGGTTAAACTTAGGGATATCTATAGTCGATCCCAGTGGAGCACATTATGTCGATTTTGAACTATTCAGTAAAAATATTTATGTAAATGGCACCGGCACCAGATTTGTTTCAGAGGGACTTGATCAGGGTCATACACAATGGAAATTTAGATCTGAGACGGCTCCTGCGCAACAAGGAATAATTGAGGCATCAGGAGATTTAAATGTGATGTTTGGCTTTAATGGCTCTGATCACCAATCACTGGAAGTGGCCCTGTGGGTTAATAAAGCTGAGTATGATACATTTCCAAAATATGAATTTATCGCTGGAGCATGGATTTCTACACATCCCAATGCTGCAACCTGGGTAGGACCTAAATTCATTAAAGGTGCGTACGAAAGTAATTCTACAGGTTTTGGATATGCATCCATAGTTGTGCCCACTAATGAATATTTTGCAAAAGCGAATTTATTAGAAAATAAAGCTCCTTTCTGGGGAACTGAAGGTAAGAATGGTCCTGGTACTAAATATTCATCAGGTGCCTTAATGGAAGTGGGGGTTAATTTAACAAATTTAAAGATCGATCCGGCCTCCGCTGGAAATAATCCATGTGATGCACCCTATATTAAAATAATAGCTAAAACAAGAACGGGGAGTTCCGTTTCTTCACAAATAAAAGATTTTGTTGGTCCTTACAGCTTTTTAGGTACGCCCGTTGTTAGTGGTGAAATTGCCCAGCCGGGAGCTATTTCTTCCTGTACAGCGTCAACATTAACTTTGTCACCTCTAAATCCGGTAGCAGGTGCTACCTATATTTGGACCACTACTAATGGTGAATTTTCTAACGGTCTAACAACCTATGTAGGCCAGGATGCGGTAATTGTAAAACCGGGAACCTACCAATTAGATGCTTCCGCCTTTCCAGGTTGTTTTGCAGATACTGACGAGGTAATAGTATATGCAAAACCTTGTGCAGCAGATAATACTTTGACTACAGCCGAAGATACTGTCTTGACTATCGCTACTTCAGATTTTGGATATACCGATGCTGATGGGGATGTTCTCTCTAGTGTCAGTGTGACTGCTTTACCGGTTGCTGGTATCTTGTATCTAGATGCGAATGATAATGACAGTTACGATTCTGGAGAGGAACTGGCAGTGAATACTGCTGTTTCTAAGGCAGACCTTGATGCAGGGAACTTACAGTTCTTGCCAGAACTGAATGATAACGCAACTCCATATGCATCCTTCGATTTCAATGTAAGCGATGGAACCTTAAGTTCTGCTCCTACCACCAATACCATTACCATAAATGTAACACCCGTTAACGATGCACCAGTAGCCGTTGATGATACTGCCACCACCGATGAAGACACTGCTGTAAACATAAATGTACTTGCCAACGATACTGATGTAGACGGTGATACCCTTACGGTAACCCAGACCACTGCACCTACTAACGGAAGTGTTGTGATCAATACAGACTACACGATCACCTATACTCCGGATGCCAACTTCAACGGTACAGATACTTTCACCTATACCATCACTGATGGAAATGGTGGAACAGATACCGCTACGGTAACGGTAACGGTAAACCCAATCAACGATGCTCCGGTAGCCGTTGATGATACTGCCACCACCGATGAAGACACTGCAGTAACAGTTTCCGTTCTGACCAACGATACTGATGTAGACGGTGATACCCTTACGGTAACCGAAACCACTGCACCTTCTAATGGAAGTGTTGTGATCAATGGTGATGGAACAATTACTTACACTCCGAATGAAAACTTCAACGGT
>NZ_JBKAHK010000017.1:0-2843 GCF_046298265.1 Gillisia xinjiangensis
GGATATATCTACTTAGGAACAAAATAAATCTAAAACCATGAAAAAAATCTATCTCCTAATATCGGTACTTTTTGTGGGATTGTGGACCACTCAGGCCCAGCAACTTCCGCAGTTCACGCAATATATGTACAATACGATTTCTATAAATCCTGCATATGCAGGAAGCAGGGACGCCTTCTCTTTAACGGCACTCAACAGGAATCAATGGGCGGGAATTAGCGGGGCGCCCCGTACTCAAACCCTATCGATTCACTCTCCCATAAGGAATGAGCAAATTGGTTTAGGTTTATCTGTAATAAACGATAAAACAGGTTATGAAAACTACACATATTTATATGGTGATTTTTCATATACCATAAATGTAAGTCAGGATGTTACCTTGTCTTTCGGATTAAAGGGTGGGTTTAGTTATTATGATCTTGATGAGGATCTTTTTAGCGAACCTTCTGTTCTTCAGGATCCATTTTTCAGGGAACAATTCAATAAATGGACTCCGAATTTTGGAGCGGGACTTTTTCTTTCTTCCCAAAAATGGTATGTAGGATTATCTGCTCCCAAATTGATAAATAATGACAATAATGATTTCAGCGAATATGTAGCCTTAGAGCAGGTACATTATTATATGACCGGGGGGTATGTATTTGATCTCAGCGATACCTGGAAATTAAGACCAACAGCACTTGCCAAGGTTACCAGCGGAGCTCCTTTATCCTTTGATATGTCAAGTACATTTATTTATGATGAAAAACTCTATTTAGGTGCAACTTACAGAATAGATGATGCCATAGGGGCTTTTATTGATTTTCAAATCTTCGAGCCCCTGCGGATAGGATATGGGTATGAATATTCAATTTCCGATCTTAGACCCTATACCTCCGGTTCACACGAGGTCATCCTTATCTATGAGCTGCGCTTTCAAAACACCAAATATAAATCTCCAAGATTTTTCTAACGTAAAATAAGCTATTATGAAGAAATCCTACTACTTAATACTTCTGCTTTTTATCGGAAACAGTTTCGCGGTTTCAGCACAATCCGGAAAACAGAAAAAAGCCGATAGATTGTATAATGACATGGCTTATTTTGAAGCTGTGGATGTTTATAAAGATCTCATTGAGAATGAGTACAACACCAATTATAACAGCCTGAAACTGGGTGATAGTTATATGAAATTACGCAGTCCCGAAAACGCAGTATTCTACTATGGGGATGCGATTAATTCTGAAAATGTCAAACCTGAATATTATTTCAAATACGCACAAGCCCTGAGAGGGGTTAAACGCTATGATGAATCCAGGGAATGGTTAAAGAAATACCGTGACTCCGGTATGGCTTCAGAGGATGTGGATGCAATGCTCTCAAAAAACATCGAAGATTTTAAAATCACCGATGATTATACCCTTGAAACGGTAGACTTCAATTCAGAATACAGTGATTTTGGTGCTTTCGAAAAAGATGACATCCTATATTTTGTTTCCGCCCGGGATGAGGGGATGTCCAGAAAAAGTAAAGTTTATTCCTGGAATGGAGAGCCATTTCTGGATGTTTACCAGTTGAAAGGAGAAAATATTACTCCGGTACCTGGTGATGTGAATACAGTTTTACACGATGGCCCCATCAGCATAACAAAAGATGGAAAGTATATGTACTTCACCCGAAATAATTTTCTCAACAATAAAAAAGGAAAAAGGGACAGCGAAAAAACCAATAATCTTAAAATTTATCGGGCCACCAATTCAAATGGAACCTGGACAAATGTTGTAGAACTTCCATTTAACAGTGATTTCTATTCAGTTGGTCACCCAGACTTGTCACCAGATGAAAAAACCCTGTATTTTACTTCAGATATGCCCGGAGGTCTTGGAGGAACCGATATTTATAAAGCGGAGATCCTTGGGGATAATATGTATGGAGTGCCAAAAAATATGGGTGCTGTAATAAATACCAGTTTGGATGAATCTTTTCCTTTTGTTACAGAGTATAATGTTTTGTATTTCTCTTCAAATGGTCATTTAGGTCTTGGGTTAATGGATATTTTCAAGTCAGATCTGGCCAAAATGAATATTGAAGTTGAGAATCTGGGTGCTCCAGTAAACAGTAATTTGGATGATTTTGCTTTTTTTCTGAAAAACGGAACAAACACCGGATATTTTGCTTCCAACCGAAATGGCACAAGTGACGATATCTATGGATTCAATTTATTAAAACCTTTAATATTGAAAGGACAGGTAACCGATAAGGTAAACCTGAAGCCAATTCCACAAACAACTATAAGTCTTCTTAATGAAAATAATGAGCAAATCGCCTTTTTGGAAACCGATGAAGATGGAAATTATGAAACAGAAATTAACCGCGATTCTGAATATCCAATTGAGGCAAGGAAAATAGAATATGAAGTTAGCACCGGGACCGTAAATTCATTTAATACTTTAGATAAGGAAGAATTGATTTACAATATTCTATTAGATCCTATTCAGGATGTGGATTATCTTGCTGAAATAAAAAATATTTATTTTGATTTCGACAAGTCCAATATCCGTGCTGATGCAGCAACAGAACTTGATAAACTTGTGGATCTTATGAAAAACAAATATCCGGAACTTGTTATTGAAATAGGATCCCATACAGATGTTAGAGGATCCAATCAATATAACGAGGCATTGGCAAAGCGGCGCGCAAAAGCCACCTATGATTATTTGATCTCTCAGGGAATCGCACCAGAGCGAATTAATGATTATAAAGGTTTCGGGGAATCCCAACCTGAGATAAAATGTGAAAGATGTTCCAAAGAGGAACACCAACTTAACAGAAGATCTATTTTTAGTGTTATAAAGATGAATTAA
>NZ_JBKAHK010000018.1:0-2215 GCF_046298265.1 Gillisia xinjiangensis
CAGCTACAAAAATTATTGGATTGATGATTTTTATGGTGCCATAGAACGGGAAAACAATAAGGTCAGTTTCAAAACGAGCTCTACCTGTGATGACGGGGGAAGCATTGGTGGATCTGGAGGAAGCTATAATCCTGACCTGATAGATCAAAATAATAGTGTTACCTGGACCGGTAGCGGGCAGACCGGTTATACAAGGCCTTCCGGTTCCTGGAACCATTATGGTGGGACAGGCGGTTACGATTTGCAAGTTGATGTTAGAGACGTTTCGACAGGCAGAACAGAAACTGCTACAGTTAATAGCCTTACCAGTGGTGAAATTTTTTATAATAATGGGGGAGCTACACCTTTGACGGCACAAGTCTATGGCCCTACTACTTCGTTGAGCATTTCAACAGAAACTTCATCATCAAGTGGCGGTGTTGATTGTAATAAGTGGGTGATTATACGTAATGTTGATGGAAATGATACGGTAGAGTTACGGGATTGTGCTCTTCCTGTGCAAAAAAATTCCCAAAGTGTGACAAAAGCTGCAGGAGATTGTCCAGTGGATGATGGGGAGGTTGGAGTGGTAGATTCTTCGGTAAAAATAAGCATTGTACAAAGACTTGGTTTGACAAAAGGTTCTCCGGAAACTATGTGGCTCAATGGGGATTTAACCAGTATAGAAATACAAAAGGTAAATAACCTTTATCTTTTTTTCATTGAGGATAAAACCACTGAAGCAACATTCTTTGGATTGGAAGCCATTCGTGCCTTTATGGCTGTTGGGGAGGTGGATTTTGAGGATAAGATAATTCTAGATTCTAGTTTCGAAAACCACCAAAGATTAAAATGCGTATACGATAAATTTAAAACAGGAACTAATACAATAGCGGGCTATTTAAAAAATTTCTTGCCAGATAATGCAGTTGGCCATCTTAATTTTAGTGCTGATAGCAATTTTGCCTCCAGTTTTCCAAATCAAACAACAGCTGGCGCAGCAACATTCCCACCAGTCAATGGAGCTAATGGAAGCAACGTACCCGGATTTAACATAAATATTGTGTTTAATACAGATGTTACTTTAACTTCTTCTGCACAAAATTTCCCAACAATAATTTTAGCCCAAGAGTTAATTCATGAAATGGTACATGCAGAGATGTATAGAAAGCTCCTAGAATGTGCTCAATTACCTCATGTTAACTATAACAATTATACAGGCGAACAATGGGAAAATTTCATTTATAGTTTAAGGGATAATTATGAGGGGATTCATGATTATTTCATGAGATATAAATTTTATAAAGAAAATGGTCAATTAATACCAATAGAAGGACCTACGGAAGAGCAACATCAACAAATGGCCTCTCATTACCGTAATATGATGATCGCCGCATTAAAGGATTTTGATAATAATCAACATTCTCCTGAATTTTACAATGCCATATCTTGGATGGGCTTAAAGGGAACTGTAGCTTGGGATGACCCTTCTGTAAACCAATCTCAAATAAATTCAATAATTACTAATGCCATTACTAATGAAACACACAATTGTACTAATTAATGCTTTGTTTTTACTTATAGGAATTAAAGGCTTTACTCAAGAAATTGTCATCCCTAAGGATACTATTTATCTTGAATATAAACCTAATGATGGCTCAGTACCTCATTACAGAGGTAAAAAGTTTAAAAATAAGCATGGTATAAACTTCAATTTATATGAAGGCAATGGGCTTATTTATCCCAAAAAAGGAGATTCTGACACTTTAGCTATAAAATACTTGAAGGACTACCAGTTCACAGAAGTAAAGGATATAGATAGTTTAGGCAGACTATGGTATAGAAAAAACCTACCTGTTTTAAAGAGAAAATATGGAAAAATAATCGCGCCACATGACAAGAATGGTAAGTTCGTCACTTATTTAATAGAAGAATTGAATGACTGCTTTATTAAATATAGGGTTTATTGGCGAAATGAACACGTAATAGACTAATAATGAGTAATTAAAGGGTTTGTTCGTTTATAAATCATATGTGTAAGTTTAAAAGAAACTGAGGCGTGAGATGATACTCCTCTATATCAATTATCCATAGATTTATCTCTGCCATTGATAATCTTTGGATTATTTTAATTTTGGAAGAGAATTTAAATTGTATGTTAAAATTAAAGAAGGATCCTAATGAAAATCCAAATGAGAGAGCAAGAATGTTGCAATTATATTTGTTTTATGAAAAT
>NZ_JBKAHK010000019.1:0-2008 GCF_046298265.1 Gillisia xinjiangensis
TACAGATACTTTCACCTATACCATCACTGATGGAAATGGTGGAACAGATACCGCTACGGTAACCGTAACGGTAACTCCAGTAGATGATGTGACCACGGTTGTGGATGATTCGGCAACTACTGATGAAGATGTAGCTGTGAATATCGATGTGATTGCAAATGATACCGATGTGGATGTTAAATCCCCGGTAGCTTCAGTTACTCAAGGTGCAAACGGAACAGTGACAATAGAGACCGACGGAACCCTTACCTACACTCCTGACTTAAACTTTAACGGAGAAGATTCCTTCACCTATACCAATGAGGAAGGAAATACAGGAACGGTAACCGTAACGGTAACTCCAGTAGATGATGTGACCACGGTTGTGGATGATTCGGCAACTACTGATGAAGATGTAGCTGTGAATATCGATGTGATTGCAAATGATACCGATGTGGATGTTAAATCCCCGGTAGCTTCAGTTACTCAAGGTGCAAACGGAACAGTGACAATAGAGACCGACGGAACCCTTACCTACACTCCTGACTTAAACTTTAACGGAGAAGATTCCTTCACCTATACCAATGAGGAAGGAAATACAGGAACGGTAACCGTAACGGTAACTCCAATCAACGATGCTCCGGTAGCTGTTGATGATGTGGCTACAACAGATGAAGACAATTCAGTAACTATTTCAGTACTAAACAATGATACTGATGTAGATGGTGATGATCTAACTGTAGTGAGCACAACAAATCCTGACAATGGCTCCGTAGTGATCAACGAAGATGGAACCATTACTTATACTCCGAATGAAAACTTTAACGGAACAGATAGCATTACCTATACTATCACTGATGGAAATGGTGGAACAGATACCGCTACAGTAACAATAACTGTAAACCCAATCAACGATGCTCCGGTAGCTGTTGATGATGTAGCTTCAACAGATGAAGACAATTCAGTAACTATTTCAGTACTAAACAATGATACTGATGTAGATGGTGATGATCTAACTGTAGTGAGCACAACAAATCCTGACAATGGCTCCGTAGTGATCAACGAAGATGGAACCATTACTTATACTCCGAATGAAAACTTTAACGGAACAGATAGCATTACCTATACTATCACTGATGGAAATGGTGGAACAGATACCGCTACAGTAACAATAACTGTAAACCAAGTAGATGATCAGCCCGATCCGCCTGTAGTAGCAGAGGTGGTCCAACCAACTTGTGCTAATCCAACTGGTACTATTACAGTACAAACTGAAGAAGGATTAACATATAGTATAAACGGAACCGATTACCAGGAAAGCGGAGTTTTCATCGATCTTGAACCAGGAACCTATAGTGTAACTGCTCAAAATGGCAGCGGAGAAATATCTGATGTTGTTCAGATTACTTTGGCGGAACCTGCAGCAGAAACAATCCAGACAACTACTAAAGATCTTTGTATTGAAGATGATCCTTTCGACTTATTCGAATTGTTAATTGGAGATAATGATGAAAGTGGTACCTGGGAAGATACAGATCAAACCGGTGCTCTTTCAGGAAGCTTTATAGATCCTGAATTAATGGCTGTTGGAACCTACACTTTCAACTATATACTAGGTGGAAGTTGTCCTTCAACTACAAGTGTGCAGGTTAGTATAAATGATTTATGTGTGGTAGAGGCCGAAGCCTGTGATATTGAAGGTATTAAATCCGGGGTTTCAAAAGCAGTAACTCCTAACGGAGATGGACATAACGACTTCTTTGAAATAAATGTTGATCCATTATGTGGTTTTACCTTTGGCGTACAAATTTTTAACCGTTGGGGTTCTGAAATTTACTCTAATCCAAATTACAGGAACGAATGGGACGGATTCTCGAACAAATCCTTCACCGGTTCAAATCAATTGCCATCGGGAACCTATTTCTATATACTTACAGTAAACAATGGCGCTATAGAACCAATCCAGGGATATATCTACTTAGGAACAAAATAAATCTAAAACCATGAAAAAAATCTATCTCCTAATATC
>NZ_JBKAHK010000020.1:0-1724 GCF_046298265.1 Gillisia xinjiangensis
ACCTGTACTTAAGGTAGGGGCGAAAAATACATTTTTGCTAATATACATTATTTTATTTAAGAAGAATGTATGGTTTCCCATACAAAAAGTAAGGTTTTCGCCATATTTCTGCAAAATTTCAACAAAAAAGCGCAACCAATCCTGATAGCTATCGGGAGATTGCGCTTTTACTTTTTAAAGTCCTCCCCTATTAGGGGGAGGGTTTAGGAGGGGTGAGTCGCTTACCTCACTTCTTCGAAATCTACATCTTCAACGTTTTTCTCTTTAATTGTATGCACAGGTAAATATGACTAACTCAATTTTCAGAAGGAGGAGGCAGAGGTAGGGGTATCAAAGGAACACTTAAAGCTATCCTTAATTCTAATGAATCTTTATGTTGAGCGTTTAAACTATCAAAATTAGTAATTAGCATTTTTAAAGATTCTATTAGTCTTTCCCCAGAATCGTAGTGATCCAATTCTATCTCCACGATAACCAACCCCGCTCTCTCTGCAAGAGTAGCTACGCGACCCTTATTTTCATACTGTATCCTCAATACCTCGTTTAACCGATTGAGAGGATAATCACGAGTAAGGGTGTAGACAGAGTCTTTTGTCATAGTTAGAAAATTTTTCCTAATTTTCAATCCCCCATCACTACGCATAAGAATAATTTTGACAATTCTATTCCCTTCTTCAACTTCTATATACGGCAGAGAATCATTTCGATGTATTCTATTCACATCCTTTATAATATCTATAAAATTATCACTCGACTGCAGGGTCACTCTTTTCAAATTGGAGCTATTAAAGTATAATTTGGAGGGATAGTATACGACATCTCGCTTTTCCTCTTCTGTTTTATTCTTACAACTTAGAATAATAAAAACTATACCTGCTAAATATACATACTTCTTCATCTATTTCTCTTTATTTAATTATCGCAGGGGCTAGTATATCCATCATTAAGAACTACATTGGATAGAATAGCAAGTTCATCTAATTCCGATTGCGATATATATTCAGCTTCTTTTCCATAATTTTCTAAACCCTCCCATGCAAAATATATATAATTAGATACTAGATGTAAATTATTGTCAAATTCCTTAAGCCCCTGAGCAATTGGATTTATAAAAAAATTGGACATGTAATAATGTTCAGCGGTAGTAGCGGGACCTTCAGTGTTTAAAGGATTATCGTAATATTCCCAAATATCGACGTACCAATTAAACTGTGCAGTAGGTAAAGGGTTTGGTCCGGCATTATTGGACAGTTTTATTCTATGTAATTCGGCATGAATAGTTTCATGCAAAATATCCCTAGCTAAATCTATTGAATTTGAATTAGTAAACAAACCGGTTCTTGCTAAATTAAATCGTATTTCTATAATTCCCTGCGGATCAGGAAGTGGGGTCCTGGCGTTTGCAGGATCATATGGATCATTATAAGTGGTAAATTTAATCTTGTATTTACTTCTATTATTAGTAAAAGCTTCTGAAACTTGCTTAAATAGATTATTACCTGAACTGATAAGCTCATCTAAAACACATTCCGCTTTTGTTCCGATAAAGCTAGGATCTTTTATAATTTCATTCTCAAAATCCACCTCCCCAACAGCCATAAAGGCACGAATGGCTTCCAATCCAAAGAATGTTGCTTCAGTGGTTTTATCCTCAATGAAAAAAAGATAAAGGTTATTTACCTTTTGTATTTCTATACTGGTTAAATCCCCATTGAGCCACATAG
>NZ_JBKAHK010000021.1:0-1550 GCF_046298265.1 Gillisia xinjiangensis
CGGGGCTTTTCAGGCGACCGATGACGATTTCCGGATGTATGGAGAAATAACCATAGTTTTTTTGTTCTATATTATTTCTTTTTTTTTGATGAATGATGAGAGATAGTACTATAGACCGGTGGTACCAAGGGTTTTCGGTTTCATCATTTGCTCATCAAAAATAAAACGATGCTGAAATTTGAATTGAATTGATCGGGTTTGATATAAAAAGGGCCAACCAAAAAAGAAAAAAACTTGCTATTAGGTTGAATAATCATTTAGTACTTAATCCGGCTTTAACAATAATATGGCCTCCTCCAGAACCCTTCTGATCTTGATTTTCCTGAAAATGTTTGCAATATCAAAATCCACTTTTAAACCAATTATTAAACTGATTTCACTTTGCAACCTCCCGGGCGCATAGCAAGATGGTCATTACAATGACATCTTGCTTCCATTTTTTGTTAGGTAATCAGAGAAGGATCTACTGTTATATCTTAAAACTTATTTTCTTCTAAGAGTTCTCTAATTAAAACCTTATAAATCAAATGAAATCGACCCCACTGTCTAATATAAATTTACTTTTTTTACCCGGAGCATTTTCCTTTGATTTCTTGTAAGGATTCCAATTGGATTTGTAAAAGTATATAAATGAAAAGCTACTGCCTTTGTTTTCATTTACTTCTTTCAGAGCCGTATGCATTACCTTTTGATGTGGTTCACATTTCAGGATTTGAAATTAGGAAAGGCCTTATAAAAAGCGGAGAGTAGCATAGCGGCTTTATGCAGGCCGCTAATTTCGAATCCTGTTCCTTCGACATCAAAAGGTAAGGCATCTGAAGTCAGGTGCAAATACTGAATTTCGGAAAATGTTCCTTATGAAAACCATAATTTGTTCCTGGTTCCGAACAGCGGACGTGAGCCAATAAAATTGTCCAATTCTTCCCTCGCAATATACTATGATCTTCTTTGGCTCGTGTCCAAGGCCTTTTAAGCGCACCGCTTTTCCTGAAATGGAGCCTTTGCTGAATGGAAAAGAATGTGGTAACGACTGGTTAGAATTATGATTTTTAGTAAATTTTGACGCAAAAAAATGCCTGTTTATAAGGGTTTGCAGAGGTTTTGACGCAAAATTACTAAAAAGTTGTTTTCAATAAATTATTATATATCTGTAAATCAGGGGAATATATAAAAGTAACGTGGCTCTGCCCGTTACCCTCTTGCTATTCCCCCTTTTTTAATATTACTAAACATATTCCAGTATTTTTGGCTAACGATGATAAATACTTTTTTAGGCCTTTGGATACAGTGGAATTAAAATGAACCAATACCTACTATTTGTACCGTAGGTGAACCAATAAAGAAGAAGGCTACTGAGTTTATCTTATCCTTACCTCACTAGAATTTTTTTAGTTACTACCCCGGTATCTGTATAAATCAATAAAAAGTTTAAGCCAGATGTGAGGTATGAAATATCAACTGTTTGTACAGTCCTGTTTTGCTTAAACGTATAGTATTGCCTCTCTATTGAATTCTGGTCCAATACCCGTATGGCGTGAATTCCTGTAGGC
>NZ_JBKAHK010000022.1:0-1358 GCF_046298265.1 Gillisia xinjiangensis
GGTCCGGCTTCCGGTCCTCCGGCAGCACCACCTTGTTCGGCTTGTGCTTTGTACATCTCTTCATAAGCTGTTTTCCATGCTTCATTGATCTTGTCTAATGCCGGTTAAATAGTATCAATTTCCTGAGCTTCGTAAGATTTCTTCAATTCTTTTAAAGCATCTTCAACTGGTTTTTTCTTATCATCAAATATTTTACAATGTCCCCTTAGTTGAGACATGATCATAAAATTATCAATCTTCTATTATTACTGGGAAAACTTCAATTATTCCTTTTTTGTTTTTGCAATCGGTCAAGAAAATTTTAAATTTTCTTAAATCATAAATTAATTCATCAGAAATAACCTTAGAATTTTTACCGAATTTTTGTAAAAGAAATTCTTTGAAATTTTTAATTCTCTTTTTATCAAGATCAATATTTACATCTTTATTTATTTTAAGAAAAGCGAATGTTGAAGTAGAATTTGTTTTCAAGTAAAAATATTCTTTTTCATATATGTTTTGAATTAAAATATCATCATCCAAATAAAAAAATAAGGAATCTCTTACTTGATTTTGGTATTCCTGCGCTGTTCCCATATTATAAAAACAACTTAAGATTATAAAAAATAAAAATCTATTATTCATTTGGACAATCTTTTGTTAAATCTCCTACCCTTAATTGTAAATCTTCAATTATTGACCTTTCCTCCTCATCTAATTCATCCCAAGCTCGTACACCCTGATTACGCAGTCCATCCCAAGCAAAAGTCTCATAGAATTCCTTCGGCGGTTCTTCTCCATAATGTTGAACATATTTGTTATAGTCATTAATAAGAACTGTTTTGTGAAATTCTTTTAATGTTGTGGACATAGCATCAATATATAAATCCGCCATAGTTTCATGATCGGGTGAAGCATTAAAATGTTCCGCTTTATATTTGTTATAGGTATCATTGAAATCAACATCTTCTATAGTACCAGTTGAATTAGTATTTTCCAATTTACGAAACATATCAGCATGTATAATTTCATGTAACAGATCTCTTGCTAAACCTAAAGATGAAGTTCCATTAGCCATTGAGCTGTTTATAGAAATCAATATTGAATTATTTACAGGGCTTCTAGTTTTTCCAGCTACTTCTCGGGTAACTCCATTTTTATCTGTATAATAAACTTTATCTTTTGAGGTTAACTCTAAACTTAATTTAGATTCTCCATCAAATTTATTCAACATGTTCTTCACAAAATCATTCCCCTTTTCGTTGAGGTTTTTATATATACACTTAGCATCTTCAGTCAAATTATTGATTACTTGTTCCTCAAAATCCACCTCCCCTTTGGCCATCCTGGTTTCAACAGCTAATTCTCCAAAATCTTTT
>NZ_JBKAHK010000023.1:0-1280 GCF_046298265.1 Gillisia xinjiangensis
TGCTTAACGCGTTAGCTGCGCCACCGAGACACTAAGTGCCCCAACGGCTAGCACACATCGTTTACAGCGAGGACTACCAGGGTATCTAATCCTGTTTGCTCCCCACGCTTTCGCGCCTCAGCGTCAGTACCGGACCAGATGGCCGCCTTCGCCACCGGTGTTCTTCCCAATATCTACGAATTTCACCTCTACACTGGGAATTCCGCCATCCTCTTCCGGACTCTAGATCGTCAGTTTTAGAGGCCGTTCCTAGGTTGAGCCCAGGCCTTTCACCCCTAACTTGACGTTCCGCCTACGCGCCCTTTACGCCCAGTAATTCCGAACAACGCTTGCCCCCTCCGTATTACCGCGGCTGCTGGCACGGAGTTAGCCGGGGCTTCTTCTCTGGCTACCGTCATCATCTTCACCAGTGAAAGCGCTTTACAACCCTAAGGCCTTCTTCACGCACGCGGCATGGCTGGATCAGGGTTGCCCCCATTGTCCAATATTCCCCACTGCTGCCTCCCGTAGGAGTCTGGGCCGTGTCTCAGTCCCAGTGTGGCTGATCATCCTCTCAGACCAGCTATAGATCGTCGCCTTGGTAGGCCGTTACCCCACCAACTAGCTAATCTAACGCGGGCTCATCCCAGGGCGCTAAAGCTTTCCCCCAAGCCAAAGGCTTGGGGCGTATGCGGTATTAGCCGCCGTTTCCAGCGGTTATTCCCCACCCCGGGGTAGATTCCCACGCGTTACTCACCCGTGCGCCAGTGTCCACACCCCGAAAGGTGCTTCTCCTTCGACTTGCATGTGTTAGGCCTGCCGCCAGCGTTCGTTCTGAGCCAGGATCAAACTCTTAGGTTGACCTCATCTGCCCCGGCAAAGCCGGACCAGATCAATCAACGGGATCCTCTCAAATCAAAAACGCGCGAAATCCAGTCCCTCACCCAGCCATTACCCCCAGCCAAAGCCGAAAGCAAAACCAGGGTCAAAACCAGATCCGTCTAATACGCGGTCAACCGAAAGGTCCCAGTGCCAAACACCAAAACCCAGAGTCAATGCCAACAAGACACAGACCCGCCGCCCGCGTATCCCTTCCAAATCTACAATGTCAAACAGCCGGCCCGTGCTGGATCCGCGCAAGCGAATGCCGCCGAGCGATTTGCCCGCCTCACCACTCACGAAGAAGCAGAAATAGGGGCAAACAATATACTGAGTTGGGACCGAACTTTCAACGCCTTAGGCAGTGGAAAACCGGCCCTTCAGACACCGTCGCCAACCCGAGGAGTGGAACCCCCGTTCCC
>NZ_JBKAHK010000024.1:0-1044 GCF_046298265.1 Gillisia xinjiangensis
GCCGTAGAAAGCGCAGTTGGCGGTACTCGTGCCAGCCTTTCTGTCCTCGACGATGACATTGAGACTCTCATCAAAGAAATTCAGGAAGATGGTGAACAAGCAAAGGTGCTCGCCCGCCAGCTGCGGCGCCGTCTAGATGTGCTCGAACCCAAGCTGCGCGTTGCTAGCGAACAGGCGCGGCGCGCATTGGGAAGGCATGCAAAGGGCCGCTTTGCTAAAGTCGTAGAGGAAATTGACCCGCAAATTGCGGCGCTTTCCAAGACACTAGTAACCACCCTTACTAAAGTTGATGCTGCTCTCTCGAAATTTGAGACAGATGTCTCGGACGCCAAGAAGAAGCTCGAAGACGCGCGGGCAAGTATCCGAGAATCGTTCGCGATCCTAGACGAAGCAGTTGCCAATGCGCAGAAAATCGCCAGCTCCGCAATAGGCGGTGTAAAGGCGGCGGCGGCCTCGATATTAGCAGAGCTAAACGCCTGGCCAGACGCATTGCGCTTCCAGGCCTTCCTCGAGATCGAAAGGATCGCTGTTCCGGCGAACTTTCCTCAGAGCGTCGAGAGCGCGGTTGAGAGTGCTCTCGATCCCATCCGGCAAAGCATTGAGCAGGGCGCCGGGGATCTCGGGGCGGCGGCTGATTCGGCGATACGGTCGACTTGCGGGCAGATCTTCGGTGCTCTCGATAGAGAACTTCTCAATGACCCAAAGGAGTTCTTTAAGAGAGAATTACTGAATAATCTCGGCCCGAATGTAGATGAAATGCGCGAGCATCTACAGACCTGGGAGCGCCAGTATGACGATCTCGCAGGGCGCGTGCGAGAGTACTTTGAGCAAGTAAAGGACTCCGAGCTCTATCAGGCAAAGGATGCCGCGATGCGGCTCTATCGCGGCTATGGAAAGGGACCTATTCTGCCGCAGTTAGAGTTCAACCGTGATCGTCTTGCCTACATATTCGATGACACGCGGCAGTCGATTCTGATGTCGCCAGCGGCAGCTATCGTCAACGATGTCGGCGAAGTGCTGAACGCGGTGGGCCTGCGTGTACCG
>NZ_JBKAHK010000025.1:0-1023 GCF_046298265.1 Gillisia xinjiangensis
ATCATAAGTCACGTCATTGCTGAACAATGGGGTGCCGGTATAATCTACATCAGTTGTTGCAGTCACATCCGTTACGCTAAACGCATAGGTCTCATCCGTAGCCGAAGCCGTGGTCATCGTTACCGTATGGGTCAAGTCTGTGCCTTCTATTTCTGTCGCATCCGTGATCGCCTCTACCGCCGCCGTATCATCATCCGTAATCGTTCCTGTGGCACTAGCACTTTCATTAGCGGTATTACCACTTGCAACTGTTACAGTTAAAGTGAATGCTTCATCGTTTTCATCAACAATATCCTGATTACTTGGTACAACAAACAATACTTCAGTTGTTCCTGAAGGGATTGTAATATTGCCACTTATCCAAGTCTGATATGTTACTCCACCATCAACACTGTACTGTATAGGTGTTTGAGTGTAATCATCATTCGAAGTCGTCACATTCGTAAAGCTAGGAATAAAAGTCACATCAGTCGTGCTATTTCCAGATAAAGTAATTTCAAAAACTAAAGCGTCTCCTTCAGTTACAGTTACATTATTTACAAAAATGGTTTGCAGTGCCTCTACTGTATCGCTGCCTGTGGCAGGAGTCATCGGAGTAGCTGTTCCTGTATTGTCATTGTAAGTACCGTTGGCACTAGCCGTATTGGTAAAGTAACCTAAGTCTAAGTCTGACTGGGTTACCGTATAAGTGGCACTGTAAATCCAGGTTTCGCTTACATCAAGGATTTCGTCTAAGTTCGTGTCACCACTTGCATAAGTCGGTCCTGTTGTGGCCTGTGGATCAGTTACTACTACTGAACGGATGGCTACGTTACCGGTGTTGTCTACCAATATTTCGTAGGTAATCACATCTCCTACTGCTGCGTAAGTCTGGCCGGCAGGATTATCTGACTTAGTAACTGTCCATGAGGCATTAACTAGTGGCGTTACAGCCTCAGTATCTGTATTGTTGTCTGTATTAGGATCGTACTGGTCGCTATCGGTGATGGTAGCTGTATTCAGGTACTCACCAGCTGCGCCGGT
>NZ_JBKAHK010000026.1:0-988 GCF_046298265.1 Gillisia xinjiangensis
CGGATGCGACTGAAATCGAGGGTACGGATCTGACTCATACGGTGACGATGACCACGGCTTCGGCTACGGATGAAACCTATGCGTTTAGCGTAACGGATGTGACTGCAACAACTGATGTAGATTATACCGGCACCCCATTGTTCAGCAATGGCGTGACCTATGATAGTGGCACCGGCTTAATCACTGTACCAGCGGGCGTAACAGAATTTACGGTTACCTTCCCAGGCTTGGGAGACCTGATCGATGAGAATGACGAGACTTATACCTTAAGTATAGGCGGACAAACAGCTACCGGTACGATCACCGATGATGATACTGCAGCGGTACAAAGTGTATCGGATGCGACTGAAATCGAGGGTACGGATCTGACTCATACGGTGACGATGACCACGGCTTCGGCTACGGATGAGACCTATGCGTTCAGCGTAACGGATGTGACTGCATCAGCAGGCACCGACTATACTGCAACTCCGGTCTTCAGCAATGGCGTGACTTATGATCCGATCACGATGACCATCACCGTACCTGCAGGGGTAACAGAATTTACGGTTACCTTCCCAGGATTAACAGACTTGTTGGATGAAAACGATGAGACTTATACGTTAAGTGTAGGTGGAATCGAAGCCACAGGAACAATCCAGGATGATGATACGGCAGCGGTACAAAGTGTAACGGATGCGACTGAAATCGAGGGTACGGATCTGACTCATACGGTGACGATGACCACGGCTTCGGCTACGGACGAAACCTATGCGTTCAGTGTAACGGATGTGACTGCATCAGCAGGCACCGACTATACTGCAACTCCGGTCTTCAGCAATGGCGTGACCTATGATAGTGGCACCGGCTTAATCACTGTACCAGCGGGCGTAACAGAATTTACGGTTACCTTCCCAGGCTTGGGAGACCTGATCGATGAGAATGACGAGACTTATACCTTAAGTGTAGGCGGACAAACAGCTACCGGTACGATCACCGATGATGATAC
>NZ_JBKAHK010000027.1:0-966 GCF_046298265.1 Gillisia xinjiangensis
CTATGTGGCTCAATGGGGATTTAACCAGTATAGAAATACAAAAGGTAAATAACCTTTATCTTTATTTAAATATTAACACAATCGCTGAAGCAACAATGTTTGGGTTGCAATCCCTACGAGCCTTTATGGCCAAAGGGGATGTGGATTTTGAGGAGCAGGTGATATTGGATAAATCCTTTATTGACAATGACTGCCTTTATGGAGTTTACACGGCGATGGGTAAAGCACCAACGTTTGATGGCTACCTAAAAAATTTTAACAGCGATATGTCCGTGGCGAATTTAACATTTGGTGCAGATCCTAATTTTGCCTCTAATAGGGATTCAAAATATCATAATGCTATGGCGATAACCAACCCGCCATTAAATTCCAATATGATAAACATAGATTTTAATACAGACCCTTCTACTAGTGGCAACGTTTTGAACAAGCCAGATGTGTTTAAAGCGGTTTCCCTGGTACACGAGGTTTTACACGCAGAAATGTACAGGAAAATGCTGGATGCCGTAAGAGCAGCGGAAATAAGTGGTAACAATTTAAACTGGACATCTTGGACAAGTGAACAATTTTATAACGATTTTTTAAATAGCTTGGAAAACAAATATTTTGGAATATTTGATTATTTTACCAGATATAATTATGGAATACCTGAAGGCAGCAATCCTAATGATTATCAGCATCAACAATTGGCGCAACATTATCGAGATATTATAACACAAGCTTTGACTGATTATGATCCAAGTCTTACACCCGCACAAAAAGAAGCTCTATCCTGGATTGGTCTAAATACTGCAGATATTGTGGCTTGGCAACTAAAAACACCTCAAGAACAACAAGCTATAAAAGATCAAATTACCAATATTAAAAACTCTTTTCCCAATGGCTGCAATTAAAATTTTAAGCTTTATATTGATTTTTTGCCCGATACTTTCTTTTGGGCAAAAATCAATGTATCCAAAAGATACC
>NZ_JBKAHK010000028.1:0-963 GCF_046298265.1 Gillisia xinjiangensis
ACCGACCGCGGCGACCGCACCGTCGAGGGCTGCCTGGTGCAGCAGACGACACAGGCGCTGGGTCTCCTGCACGATCTCGATCCGAGTGCCGAGTCGGTGTTCGGCGATGCGGGCAAGTACGTCGCCCTCACGCCGCAGGATCGCCTCATTCTGCGCCTACTCTACGACCCGCGCCTGAAGCCCGGCATGGGCTGGGCCGAGGCGGAGCCGCTGGCCCGCGCGGCGCTGCGCGACCTGCGGAAGGGGGGCGGGGGATGAGAGGCTTCATCATTTTGGCGTTCCTGCTGGTGGCAGCCACAACACCGGTGCAGGCGGAGATCGTGGCGGGTTATTCCTGCGGATATTACTTTCCGGATTCCGAGACTGCACCGCCGGAAGTTCGAGAGTTGTTGGAGAAGGTCTCCCCTGGTGCGATCAAGTCCTGCTCGGTCTGGGGTGATCCGGAAACCAGGACCTATGATTTCGTATCCGTGCCTCTGCACCACCCCTTCGGTGTTTGTCAGGTCACAATGCGCCGGTTGTTCCACGAAGATGGCAACTGGACGCATACGCCCCCAGCGGACAAGCCATATCTAGGCGACCGCAGCGTGTCGATGATGGTTGCTGAGGGAGATTGTCCGCGTCAGGACGACCCGCGCTATGTCATCACGAATGATATCAGCCCGGGTGTATTTCTGGCAGCAGTTCGGGTATGGGAAAGACTTTCCTCGGCAAGTGGTCCTGATGCCTTGGCCGACGTGACCTTTCCCTCCGCTCGGGCAGGTCAAATATTCCGGGACTTCGAAAGCGAGTTCGGTCTGTGGAAATCGTTCAAGCTGGTGGGCGTGAGCTTGTCGTCGGCCGCGGCGCATTCTCCCGCTTATTACCATCTGGACCTTGAGGGGAGCCCTACGAACTGGACACTGCTCTTCGATTTCATGGACGAAGAGCCTGTCGTCGTTGGCATCGGCACCTTCGTATACT
>NZ_JBKAHK010000029.1:0-907 GCF_046298265.1 Gillisia xinjiangensis
CTCCATCGACGACAGAGGCCTGGCCGACAATGATCTCGGGGCTAGCCACGGCGGTCGGGGCGGCCTCGACCGGGCCCAAGTAAGGGGCCAGGAGATCGAACAGGAAGTACCCCCCTGTTCCTCCGACCAAGGCCGCTGCGGCTGTCAGGGAAGCTACACGCATAGGCCGACTCCTGGGATCAAGGCATCGAAGAGCTCAGCTTCCTTTCTCGTCGACACGGAATGCCCTTCGCATGCCAGTGCCCGGGAAGCTGTGGACAAGGGATATTCAACTACAGATAGTAGCGTATGGTCTTATTCTTAATATTGGGTAACGGCGAACGCGTGGCCCCCAGACGATCCTGACGGGCGAATTCGTTGCCCCTCGAGGGCGCCTTGCAGAGCCGATTCCGGAACGGTTCGGCGCTGATCAGGCAAGCCGCGATGGGGCTGCTGCCGGTTTGTCGGCTCCCTGTGATTGGACCAGCGGCGCGGGAAGGGACCCACCATCGGGAGGTGGTAAAGCGCGCGCCATACCTGGGCAAGACGGAGCAACACGTTCCCCCCTCGAGAGCCGGGAGAGCCGCCGGATGAGCATGACCTCTCGCTGGGCCATCGCGGTTTACGTGGCGCTCGTCATCTGCCTGGGCTGGGCGGCCAGCGCGTGGGGGCAGGACTGTCCGCCCCTCAGTGAATACAGGCGCGCCGTGCTCCTAGCGGAGCACCTGTTCGGGGGACGGCCATCCAATGGGGAAATTCTCGTCCGGCGCGCCTATGTCACCGAATACGATGCACTGCGCCGTGTGCCGCGATGGGTCGCCTGGCACGCCATGCCGGGCTACCTCCAGACGCCGAAACGCGCCGGGCGCTGGGCGAGCTTCCGCATCGACCGGGAGGTCCCAAATCCCGTCCGCAGTACAGACTATCT
>NZ_JBKAHK010000030.1:0-887 GCF_046298265.1 Gillisia xinjiangensis
ATCATAAGTCACGTCATTGCTGAACAATGGGGTGCCGGTATAATCTACATCAGTTGTTGCAGTCACATCCGTTACGCTAAACGCATAGGTCTCATCCGTAGCCGAAGCCGTGGTCATCGTTACCGTATGAACTAAATCAGATCCTTCTGTTGCTGTCGCATCCGTTACACTTTGTACCGCTGCCGTATCATCATCCTGGATTGTTCCTGTGGCTTCGATTCCACCTACACTTAACGTATAAGTCTCATCGTTTTCATCCAACAAGTCTGTTAATCCTGGGAAGGTAACCGTAAATTCTGTTACCCCTGCAGGTACGGTGATGGTCATCGTGATCGGATCATAAGTCACGTCATTGCTGAACAATGGGGTGCCGGTATAATCTACATCAGTTGTTGCAGTAACATCCGTTACGCTAAACGCATAGGTCTCATCCGTAGCCGAAGCCGTGGTCATCGTTACCGTATGGGTCAAGTCTGTGCCTTCTATTTCTGTCGCATCCGTGATCGCCTCTACCGCCGCCGTATCATCATCCGTAATCGTTCCTGTGGCTTCGATTCCACCTACACTTAACGTATAAGTCTCATCGTTTTCATCCAACAAGTCTGTTAATCCTGGGAAGGTAACCGTAAATTCTGTTACCCCTGCAGGTACGGTGATGGTCATCGTGATCGGATCATAAGTCACGTCATTGCTGAACAATGGGGTGCCGGTATAATCTACATCAGTTGTTGCAGTCACATCCGTTACGCTAAACGCATAGGTCTCATCCGTAGCCGAAGCCGTGGTCATCGTTACCGTATGGGTCAAGTCTGTGCCTTCTATTTCTGTCGCATCCGTTACACTTTGTACCGCTGCCGTATCATCATCCTGGATTGTTCCTGTGGCTT
>NZ_JBKAHK010000031.1:0-841 GCF_046298265.1 Gillisia xinjiangensis
TAGGTCGGGAAGATGCTCGTAAGCATTGTTGCCTGCCGTTTCCCAGTGGCAAGCAACAGCCAGACGCATCGCCATCTGCATCAGCCAACCAATCAGTGATTGAACGACGTTGCGCCTCTCTACACGCAAGGGGTGGATGAATACAGTCAAAACGCCATTGGTAGATCGGGGAAGGGCGGCTAGGGTATCTCTTGCATTTCTGTGCCCAAGAGTAGGTGGGGCTGCCTGTGGGCGCGCTTTTGACCTATGTCTGTCGCTCCCCACGGTCTCAGCTCTCGGGGAGCTGCTATTGGCGAAGGGGTTGAGTGTGTTGCGCAACTTGGCCATCACCCGGATTTACGGCGTGAACGAGGAGACGGTGACGGATGCGACTGCGTTCCTCTCATCCAAGGTCGCGGGCCTCTATCGGTGGTGGCATTCTCATGCAGCGGAAGGGCGCCTGCCACTCCGACGCGAGTTCGACATCACCGAGCATACACCCATCGTCCCCGACCTTTTCCTGGTCGAGGTGCTGGCCGATGGGCAGTTCCTGATGAAGCTGGAAGGCGAGCGGGTGATTGAGCTTTTCGGGGTGAACAATACCGGCCGTATTATTACCGAGGCCGCAGGCGTGGGAGAGTACGGGCACGCGCTCGCCGAGTACTACCAGAGCATTGCCGATGAGAGGCAGTGTCGCCGCTGCACCGGCAATATGGAACACCTGAACCACCGCCGTTGGATCGAGTTCGAATCGATCGACTGCCCGCTGTCGCGCGACGGCCGTCAGGTGGATTTCATCCTCGGGGTCTCGGTGAGCGTGCGGGAAAATCGACTGTAAGCGATCCCCGGCAGGCGCTCCGCT
>NZ_JBKAHK010000032.1:0-828 GCF_046298265.1 Gillisia xinjiangensis
GACGGTGATACCCTTACGGTAACCGAAACCACTGCACCTACTAACGGAAGTGTTGTGATCAATACAGACTACACGATCACCTATACTCCGGATGCCAACTTCAACGGAACAGATAGCTTCATCTATACCATCTCTGATGGCAATGGTGGAACAGATACCGCTACGGTAACGGTAACGGTCAACCCAATCAACGATGCGCCTGTAGCAGTTGATGATACTGCTACCACCGATGAAGACACTGCAGTAACAGTTTCCGTTCTGACCAACGATACTGACCTGGATGGTGATACCCTTACGGTAACCGAAACCACTGCACCTTCTAATGGAAGTGTTGTGATCAATGGTGATGGAACAATTACTTACACTCCGAATGAAAACTTTAACGGAACAGATACTTTCATCTATACCATCTCTGATGGCAATGGTGGAACAGATACCGCTACGGTAACGGTAACGGTCAACCCAATCAACGATGCGCCTGTAGCAGTTGATGATACTGCCACCACCGATGAAGACACTGCAGTAACAGTTTCCGTTCTGACCAACGATACTGACCTGGACGGTGATACCCTTACGGTAACCGAAACCACTGCACCTTCTAATGGAAGTGTTGTGATCAATACAGACTACACGATCACCTATACTCCGGATGCCAACTTCAACGGTACAGATACTTTCACCTATACCATCACTGATGGAAATGGTGGAACAGATACCGCTACGGTAACGGTAACGGTAAACCCAATCAACGATGCGCCTGTAGCTGTTGATGATACTGCCACCACCGATGAAGACACTGCAGTAACAGTTTCCGTTCTGACCAACGAT
>NZ_JBKAHK010000033.1:0-823 GCF_046298265.1 Gillisia xinjiangensis
ACCATTACAGTGCGGTCGAGGGCTTCCTCATCGTGCCGCTGGGCCTGCTCTCGGGTACCTTCTTCACGGTGGCGCGGCTGCCGGACGGCTGGCGGGACTGGATCTATTACAATCCAATCTTCTACGCCGTCGACGGCTTCCGCGCCGGGTTTATCGGCCAGGCGGAGACCTCGCTGGCGCTGGGCGCGATGATCCTTATGGTCCTGAATCTGGCGCTGGCGCTGGTTGCCTGGCGGCTCTTCGCGGCGGGCTACAAGATCCGGCCGTGAGAGTTCTCGGGCCCCCTGCGCAGGGAATGAATAAAATAGGGATCAGGCAAGCGATGCTGAAATCACTGCATAGGTTCCTTTTCCGCACGGCGCCCTTGAAGGCGCCCTTGAAGGCGGCGGTGATGCCGGCGCTGGCCGCCGCGCTGTTGTGGCTCACGCCTGCCGTCGGGAGCGCCGGCGCCCAGGACCTGCCCTACAGCCAGGGCCTGTTGTGGCAGGTGCAGCGCGAGGGCGGCGGGCCGGTCAGCTATGTGCTCGGCACCATCCACTCGACCGACGCGCGCCTGCGCAAGCTGCCGCCTCAGATTGACCAGGCCTTCAACCAGTCCCGCGTTGCCGCCTTCGAGTTGATCGACAGTCAGCAGGGCAACGACAAGATGGCGCGCGCGATGCGGCTGCCCCCGGATCGCCGGCTGGAGGACATCCTTGGCCCGGCGCTGTTCCAGCGCACCGTCGATGCCGTCGCGCCGCTGGGGGTTGCGGCCGAGGGCCTGCAGAGCCTGAAGCCCTGGGCGCTCAGCCTCTATCTGGCCTTCCCGCAGATCGAGCTGGTG
>NZ_JBKAHK010000034.1:0-768 GCF_046298265.1 Gillisia xinjiangensis
ATGAGGCGGCGCTTGTGGCGTTTGGCCATGTCCGCCAGCCAGTCGAGCAGCGGCAGCGCGCGCTTCTGGTAGGCCTGCACCGCGAGGCCGAAGCCGTTCCAGCCGGCGAGGTCCGGATCGCCGGACACAGCCTCGATGACGTCGATTGATAGATCGAGGCGGTCGGCCTCCTCCGCATCCACCGTGAGGCCGATGTCCGCCGCCTTGGCCTCCAGCGCCAGCGCCTTCAGCTGCGGCACCAGTTCGGCCATCACCCGCTCGCGCTGAGCGAAGAGATAGCGCGGGTGCAGCGCCGAGAGCTTGATCGAGATGCCCGGGGCATCGATGGGTCCTCTTCCCGCCGCCACCTTGCCGATGGCGGCGATGGCCTTGCGGTAGGATTCGAAGTAGCGCCTGGCGTCGGCCATGGTGTGGGCGGCCTCGCCCAGCATGTCGTAGGAGTAGCGATAGCCTTTCTTCTCGTTGGCCTTGGCGCGCTCCAGCGCCTCCTCGATGGTGCGGCCCATGACGAACTGACGCCCGAGGATGCGCATGGCCTGGGTCACCGCGCGGCGGATCACCGGCTCGCCCGACTTCTGCACCATATTGCGCAGGGTACCGGTGAGGTCGCGCACGTCGTCGCGGCGCAGCTTCACTACCCGGCCGGTGAGCATGAGGGCCCAGGTCGAGGCATTGACGAACAGCGAGTCGGAATGGCCGAGGTGCGCCTCCCAGTCGGCGTCGGCGATCTTGTCCTTGATCAGCTTGTCGACGGTCAGCGAGTCGGGC
>NZ_JBKAHK010000035.1:0-755 GCF_046298265.1 Gillisia xinjiangensis
GACGGTGATACCCTTACGGTAACCCAGACCACTGCACCTTCTAATGGAAGTGTTGTGATCAATGGTGATGGAACAATTACTTACACTCCGAATGAAAACTTTAACGGAACAGATAGCTTCATCTATACCATCACTGATGGCAATGGTGGAACAGATACCGCTACGGTAACGGTAACGGTAAACCCAATCAACGATGCACCTGTAGCTGTTGATGATACTGCCACCACCGATGAAGACACTGCAGTAACAGTTTCCGTTCTGACCAACGATACTGATGTAGACGGTGATACCCTTACGGTAACCCAAACCACTGCACCTACTAACGGAAGTGTTGTGATCAATACAGACTACACGATCACCTATACTCCGGATGCCAACTTCAACGGTACAGATACTTTCACCTATACCATCACTGATGGAAATGGTGGAACAGATACCGCTACGGTAACGGTAACGGTAAACCCAATCAACGATGCTCCGGTAGCCGTTGATGATTCGGCCACCACCGATGAAGACACTGCAGTAACAGTTTCCGTTCTGACCAACGATACTGATGTAGACGGTGATACCCTTACGGTAACCCAGACCACTGCACCTTCTAATGGAAGTGTTGTGATCAATGGTGATGGAACAATTACTTACACTCCGAATGAAAACTTTAACGGAACAGATAGCTTCATCTATACCATCACTGATGGCAATGGTGGAACAGATACCGCTACGGTAACGGTAACGGTAAACCCAATCAACGATGC
>NZ_JBKAHK010000036.1:0-742 GCF_046298265.1 Gillisia xinjiangensis
TCACATCCACTGTGCGATCATCTTGTGCTGCTCGTTGGCCTGGGCGGCAACCCGATAGAACGCGATGAGCTCGCGCAGCGGATTCGAAAGGCGTTCGAAGCCGGAGATGAAGGCGACCACGACGCCGATGGTGGTCTCGCCCTCGATCACCATGAGGCCGCCGACCAGCAGCACGCTGAGCGGCGCGACGGCGCTCAGCAGGTTCATCAGCGCCTTCTGGCCGAACTTCCAGAGAAAGATGCGCATGCGGTTGTCGTAGATACGGTCGAGGGAGAGCGGCAGGCCGCTGTGGCTGAAATCGTCGTCGCCGCCCGGCAGCTCCGTCACCTGGTCGCCGAGGCTGCGCAGCATACCGACGCGCCGCTCCATCAGGCGGTTGATGCGTGCCTGCAGCAGGGGCATGAGGATGATCTGCGGCACGATGAAGATCAGGCTGATCGCCGCCACCAGCGGCTCGACATAGAGCATGTATCCGCCCATCGCCAGCAGCATGCCGCCGTTGATAACCGGCTGCGACAGGCCCTCGCCGACGAAACCGCCGAGGCGGTCGATCTCGGCGCCGATGATGGAGACGGCCTCGCCGCTGTGCTGCGCCGCACCGTCGCCGTTGTGCCGCTCGTAGAGGTGCGTGAGGTGCGCGCGGTTGTAGCGCACGGCGCCCTCGCTGAGCCAGCCCTGGTACATGTGCAGGGCATACTTGGTGATCCCCTGGACCAGCAAGACCGCCAGATAGATACCAGCC
>NZ_JBKAHK010000037.1:0-737 GCF_046298265.1 Gillisia xinjiangensis
TTCGACATCTACCAGATTCTTTCCTACCGATATGGCGAAAAGGCGGCCCATAGATGGCTGCAGATTAAAGAAAAGGGGATCACGGCCAAACGTCCTCTTGAACTGGTCATGACAGATGCTACGCCATTCCAGGTTCTTGTTGTCGACGAGAATGGGCGTCTCCACAAAAGATTGACGTTGACGTTGGTGATCGACGTCTATTCCCGGCTCATTTTGGGATTCCATCTCGGATTCGAAGACGAAAGCTGGGCGGGATACTGCCAGGCCTTACGCAATGCAATGAGCCCTAAAACATACCTCGAAAAGCTCTATCCGGATTTAGCCGGGGCCTGGCCGGCCGAAGGCAAGTTCGAGACGATCATCAGCGACAGCACAACCGCACTAATGAATGCCCGGTTCACGAATGCATGCGGCGCTCTTCGCGTCAATCACGAGACAACAAACAAAGACAAGCCGGAACACAAGGGCGTCGTGGAGCGCGCATTCCTCACAATTCTACATCAGCTCACGGACCTACTCCCTGGCGGCATGAGGTTCAATAAGCACCAATGGCAGCTGCGCGATCCTGAAAAAGAAGCCTGCATGACACTGGACGATGTTCGTGAAGCGCTCACGCGATGGATCGTACAGATCTACCATCACACTCAGCATCGTGGATTGCGGGGAAGAACGCCTATGCAAATGTGGTTGGAAGGCGTCAAGAGGTATGAGCTCTCCCCACCGCCTTGCGAAAAGGA
>NZ_JBKAHK010000038.1:0-727 GCF_046298265.1 Gillisia xinjiangensis
TATCGATTTGCGCGAGGGAGGAGTGTTAGGGTCGGATCGGAGTTGCTGTCGATCCGGTTGGGGGGAGTATGTTTTCCGCTTTCGTGCACAGGCGTCCCTGGTTTGCCGGGCTGGTCGGGCTGCTGCTGGGCCCGTTCATCGGCATGCTCTACTTGGGCAAGGGCAGAAAGGCCATCCAATACTTGGCGCTGGGCCTGTCAGTTTACGGCTTGCCGCCTGTCCTGGCGCACCTGGGGCTGCTGCCGGTGAAGGCGGAAACCGTTATCCTGGTGCTGTTGATCGCCTATCGCCTGTGGGGCGCCTTAGACTGCCACCGCATCGCCCGGCTGTGCGACGGCGCGGTGCCCATGGCGTGGTTCGCCCGCTGGTATGTCGTTGCCGCGCTGGGCATCGTCCTGCCGCTGGCCGTGCGGGGGCTGGTTTGGGAACCCTACAACTTGCCGTCGGCCAGCATGGAACCCAGCCTGCGGCTGGGCGACTATTTCATCGTCACCAAGCTGCCCTACATCCTGGATCAGCCGCAGCGCGGCGATCTCGTCGTTTTCATCTCCTCCCCGGACGAGACGCCTTACGTGAAACGCCTGGCCGGCCTGCCTGGCGACAGAGTGCAGATGCAGGCGGGGTCGCTATACCTGAACGGAGAGCGTCTCCTCCGTGAGGAAGTCGACATGTTTCAGGAAAATTTTGATCCCGGACGAGGCGAGGTTTATGCGGAGTTCCTACCGAG
>NZ_JBKAHK010000039.1:0-722 GCF_046298265.1 Gillisia xinjiangensis
CTCGGGGTGTAGCGTAGCCCGGTTATCGCGCCTGCTTTGGGAGCAGGAGGCCGCAGGTTCGAATCCTGCCACCCCGACTTTTTAGATGTCAAATGACATCAAATAATACCTAAATTAATGATTTTCAGTACGTTAATAGAAACTGGGAATCATTTTTTTATGTTTAATATCATCCTTCAAGTTACCTAATCGGTTACCTATCCGGTTATCTTTTTTTTCTTACCTTCCATTAGCCTTGCTGGCTTTAGAGTGATTTGACTTTCGACAATTATGTTAAATCGGTTACCTAAATGAAAGGCAATGAAAACAAAACCCACTTTTCGCATTCTGTTTTGGCTTAATCTAGCCAAGACAAAACACACTCTTGCACCAATTTATGCAAGGGTGACCATCAATGGCCGTAGGGCAGAGATCAGTTTAAGAAGGCAATGTCACCCGGAATCATGGGATGATAGGGCTCACAGAATAAAAGGAAGAAATATTGAAGCCACGGTTTTGAATAATTATCTGGATGCTAAATATTCCAAATTATTGCAGTGTTACGAAGATTTGCTCAAAGAAGATGGTATAATTACCGCTACTGCTATAAAATCCAGATTTCTTGGGGCGGATGCTACATTTAAATCCCTGAAAGATGTGTTGGAGCATCATAAAACCACCATGGGAGATGTACTTAAACCAGGAACACTCAAAAATTACGGAGCTACAGAAAAGTATTTGCT
>NZ_JBKAHK010000040.1:0-722 GCF_046298265.1 Gillisia xinjiangensis
CGTCGACGCCGATGCCATCGTCGCCGAACTGCCGCGCGACGAGACCATCGACTTCGTCGCGTGCATGGCCGCGCGCCTGCCGGGCGAAATGATCGCTGCAATTCTCGGGCTGCCGCGCTTCGAAGTGCCTTACTTCACACGCCACGTGCAGACCATCGCGCGGGCGGTTTCGCCGGTCTATCCGCAGGCGGACCATACCGAGATCGAGAGCGCGGCGATCCGCCTCTTCGCCTATGTCGAGAACCATCTGCTGATGCGGCTGGGAATGCCGCACGGCGACCTGTTGTCGACGCTGGTCGCCGATTGGCAGACGCACCCAACGATTTCCTTTACGAGCCTGGTCCACCAGGTGCTGGGCCTCATCGTCGGCGGCATCGACACCACCCGCGTCGGTTTCGCCGCGCTCGTCCCCCTGTTGGCGGAGCATCCCGCGGCCTGGGCGGCGGTAAAGGCCGATCCCCGTCTCATTCCCGGTGCCGTCGCCGAGGCGCTGCGCTACGAACCCTCGGTGGGTTCGATCGCCCGTGTCACCACGGCACCGGTTGCGATCGGCGATGTGACGCTGCCGGCGGGGGTGGTGCTGCGCGTCAGCCTGCTGTCTGCACTGCGTGAACCTGACCTCTACGCCGATCCCGACCGCTTCGACATCCGCCGCAGCGATCACCCGCGCCTGCATCCGGTGTTCGGTACCGGTCCGCACCGCTGCATCGGCGAGATGCTGG
>NZ_JBKAHK010000041.1:0-715 GCF_046298265.1 Gillisia xinjiangensis
GGCGCTCCTGTTCGGCGCGTGACTGGATCAGGGATTCAGCGCGCTCGGTCAACTCGGTGAATTGGCTGTCGAGATCGAAATAGCTGCAGAAATCTTGAGTCGCGCTATCGCCATCGGCGAAGAACGGGTCGATCCCCAGCACATGACATATCCGCGCCAGCGCTTCATCGATGTGGGTCAGCGCCTCGCGGGAATAAACCACGAAGAGATCGTTTGTGGATGTCGCAAAGAGACTGGCGTCGCACTTCTTGGCATCGCGGGCCAGCATGGTGCGCACTACTTCGAAGCACTCGGGCAGGCGCTGGAAGGTGAGCAGCTTGGAAAGATGAACCTGGACGGCATAGTGGTCGCTGCCGGCGCGTTCCAGCCGCTTCACGTGGTTGAGCAGTGCCTGCTCCTGCATGCGTGGTTGCTGACTGGCTGACGTGTTCATCGGGGTAAGCGGCTCCCTGGTCGAATGCGGCCTGTCGACCTGCTCAAGAAGGATAGGAATCTAGCGCTTTCGATTTGGTTAAAATCCCGTTTGTATCTCTATCACGAGGGCGGAATTCCCACGTTTGGGAACGGCTTGCCTGCCTGCGCAGGATCCAGTAGGGCAGGTTGGGAAGAAAAGGAAATAGTGATCGTGGCGGCGTTCGAACCTTAAAAGTGTTAGTAAGAAATACTATTCAACCATTTGGCTCGATGAGCCGATTGCGTGATCGTAAGGGACCGG
>NZ_JBKAHK010000042.1:0-712 GCF_046298265.1 Gillisia xinjiangensis
CTGTTGAAATCTCCGGAAGCGCAAGTTTATGTTCTCCCGGCCAATACAGTATTCAAACCGGTGTAAATGTACAATGGAGCGCCAACCCTACTAATCTGGTGAACATCTCTAATAATGGAAGTAGTAATGTAACCGTAACTCCGGTTAGTAGTTCAAGTAAAGGTAGTGTTACCCTATCAGCAATCATAAGTTCCCCGAGTTGTGGTTCTAAAACCCTTACTAAAGATGTCTGGGTAGGAAACCCTAATGAAGTGACTAAACTGAGCCATGTATCATTTGGATGTACCATGGGCGAGATATTTGTTAAAACAGCGCTGGGTGCAGAGCAATATGAATGGCAAGTATATGGCGCCCAAATAGTAGCTCCAGGTACAGGAACAACATATATAGGCGAAGAAGGCTCTATATTTGTAGATCCCGATGACGGTAATTATGAATTTACTGTTAAGGTGCGGGCTATTAATGCCTGTGGTTATTCCAACTGGTATACAAAAACTATCCCTATGGATTGTAGTGGCGGTCCTACCCCTTTAAGTACTTCCCCTGAAGAAGATAATGATGCTTCAGAAACCATTGTAGCCTATCCAAATCCTGCAAAAGATCAGATTACTGTGATTGTAAAAGGAAATTACGAATTTACTGGCACTCTGCCTACAGGAATTCACGCCATACGGGTATTGGACCAGAATTCAATAGAGAGGCAATACTATAC
>NZ_JBKAHK010000043.1:0-709 GCF_046298265.1 Gillisia xinjiangensis
GACTGAAATCGAGGGTACGGATCTGACTCATACGGTGACGATGACCACGGCTTCGGCTACGGATGAAACCTATGCGTTTAGCGTAACGGATGTGACTGCAACAACTGATGTAGATTATACCGGCACCCCATTGTTCAGCAATGGCGTGACCTATGATAGTGGCACCGGCTTAATCACTGTACCAGCGGGCGTAACAGAATTTACGGTTACCTTCCCAGGCTTGGGAGACCTGATCGATGAGAATGACGAGACTTATACCTTAAGTATAGGCGGACAAACAGCTACCGGTACGATCACCGATGATGATACTGCAGCGGTACAAAGTGTATCGGATGCGACTGAAATCGAGGGTACGGATCTGACTCATACGGTGACGATGACCACGGCTTCGGCTACGGATGAAACCTATGCGTTCAGTGTAACGGATGTGACTGCATCAGCAGGCACCGACTATACTGCAACTCCGGTCTTCAGCAATGGCGTGACCTATGATAGTGGCACCGGCTTAATCACTGTACCAGCGGGCGTAACAGAATTTACGGTTACCTTCCCAGGCTTGGGAGACCTGATCGATGAGAATGACGAGACTTATACCTTAAGTGTAGGCGGACAAACAGCTACCGGTACGATCACCGATGATGATACTGCAGCGGTACAAAGTGTATCGGATGCGACTGAAATCGAGGGTACGGATCTGACTCATACGGTG
>NZ_JBKAHK010000044.1:0-701 GCF_046298265.1 Gillisia xinjiangensis
CTGAACAACCTCGCCATGGTACAACTGGAGCGCGACTCCGTTACGGACGCGGACGCCAACGCCCGCAGGGCCGTCTCCCTGGAGCCCGACGCCCCGGCCCTGGCCGACACCCTGGGCGTCGCCTTGCTGCGTGCCGGCAAGACGGAGGAAGCGGTCAGCGTCCTCCAGGGTGCTCACGAAGCGGCACCGCAGAGCGGCTCCATCGGCTTCCACCTCGCCCAGGCTCTTGCCGCCAAGGGCGACGTCAAGAGCGCGATCGCCACGCTTCAGGCTGTCCTCGATGCCGACCGGCGGTTCAGCGACCGAGGTGCCGCCGAGGCCCTGCTGGCGTCCTTGAAGCAGTAAGGACGGCCCCGCGCCGAGGCCGTTAACCTCCTGTAAAGAGATGCTTACATCTCTGCTCGCCCGTCCTTCTTATTGAAGAAAATATCGTTATTTTTCAATGATATAAAGTTCTGGCACGATGCTTGCTTCTATAGGGCACAGAAGTGAAAGCTGTTGCATCCACATCCCCCGACCCAAGGCCGGGGTGGCGTTTTAAGGAGAGCAGAATGTTTAAAAAGTATTTGGGAGCTGCGGCCATCGCCTGCTCGATCGGGCTCATGGCAGCTCCGGCGAACGCGGCGTTCGTGCTGGAGAACATCACGTTGAACTTCAACGGGGTCGACGGCCTCGATGACACGCCCCTTCCGGGCAGCTAC
>NZ_JBKAHK010000045.1:0-698 GCF_046298265.1 Gillisia xinjiangensis
TCCTCAAAATCCACCTCCCCTTTGGCCATCCTGGTTTCAACAGCTAATTCTCCAAAATCTTTTGCTTCAGGAATGCAATTGTTTTCTTCATCAGTTAAATAATTTCTGAGTTTATTGGCAAATAGGGAGCCATATAAAGAATTAGTTTGTTCAGTTGATAAACTGATGCATTCGGGAATTTTGTCTATTGCAGAATCTATAAATTCACCCCTATTTCCCCTCCTGCCCCGGTACACTCTTCTATTTTAGAATTGGTTTCCTGGAAATGCTGGGCTGGGAATTCACCTTCTTTAAATCCTCTCATTCCTCCAAGTAACCGGATATTTCACAAATTTTTTATCTGAAATCACCTCAATTACATAGGTTTGGAAAACACCATTTCTAGTGGCCGGAGGTCTTTTGTTGTCAAAAATCCATCGGCGTCTTTTCTCGTTGATTTCCTCTAAATCAGAAAAATGATAATCTTTTAAATCTTTTATACAGAGTGTATCTGCTTTTTCTGTATATGGATAAAACAAAGTCATATTGCCTTTTCTGGTTTCAATATTAAAATAAACACCTAATTTTTGATTATATCTTCTTTCAAATTTAGCGTTCCATTCTGTATCCTTAATTTCTTGATATTTCACATAAATGGTATCTTTTGGATACATTGATTTTTGCCCAAAAGAAAGTATCGGGCAAAAAATCAATATAAA
>NZ_JBKAHK010000046.1:0-694 GCF_046298265.1 Gillisia xinjiangensis
TGATGGAAATGGTGGAACAGATACCGCTACGGTAACGGTAACGGTAAACCCAATCAACGATGCTCCGGTAGCCGTTGATGATTCGGCCACCACCGATGAAGACACTGCTGTAAACATAAATGTACTTGCCAACGATACTGATGTAGACGGTGATACCCTTACGGTAACCGAAACCACTGCACCTACTAACGGAAGTGTTGTGATCAATGGTGATGGAACAATTACTTACACTCCGAATGAAAACTTCAACGGTACAGATACTTTCATCTATACCATCTCTGATGGCAATGGTGGAACAGATACCGCTACGGTAACGGTAACGGTAAACCCAATCAACGATGCGCCTGTAGCAGTTGATGATGTGGCTACCACCGATGAAGACACTGCAGTAACAGTTTCCGTTCTGACCAACGATACTGACCTGGATGGTGATACCCTTACGGTAACCGAAACCACTGCACCTTCTAATGGAAGTGTTGTGATCAATGGTGATGGAACAATTACTTACACTCCGAATGAAAACTTTAACGGAACAGATAGCTTCATCTATACCATCACTGATGGCAATGGTGGAACAGATACCGCTACGGTAACGGTAACGGTAAACCCAATCAACGATGCACCTGTAGCTGTTGATGATACTGCCACCACCGATGAAGACACTGCAGTAACAGTTTCCGTTCTGACCAACGAT
>NZ_JBKAHK010000047.1:0-693 GCF_046298265.1 Gillisia xinjiangensis
GTCTCGGTAACAGGTCGGTTCAGAGCTTGGAGCGGTGTAATCGCGCGGTGGGCAGAAGACAATTCCCCCTACCGGTGCCATGGCCGTCCCCGATAGGTCCTGCCGGGACCGCACCCGACCCTTTCCGATCCCTTTTCGGGGAGCGCTCAAACTTTGCTCGATTATCGCCATAGGTACCCTGCGGACCCTGCTCGAGGGAAAGCGGCCGTCAACGCCTCCGTGATCGCTGCTTCGCGCTACGGGCTCTTAAGCGACCGGTTTCGGGGGAGTGGCTGGGCGACCTGGATGCGAACCAGGACTAAGCATAACTATCAGATTTCGCAGCCATTTTGGCAGACGCCAAAAGGCAATGTGTCACAGCGTTTGGGCACAGTCCAGAGGCATTTGTGTCGAATGCGGTTGCCCCGAGGCCTTGGCCGGGCAGGGCCCTTCCTGATGCCGGCCCGGCCTGCCGCGGCGCCGTCAAGCGTTCCGACGGTGCCCAACGGCGAAGGCACGAAGCTCCGGGAGGCGGCCGGATGCAGTCGTGCGGAGGAGCCTCTTCCACTTGGCACAGAGCCGCTGGGCCGGAAGAGCGACCGGCCCCCTGCAGCTTCGATGCCGGGCTGCTATACTGCCGGCAGCAGGTGGCGCCGGGAGGCCCGGTGTTGAGGGGAAGTCCCCGGCCGGAAGCCCGGACCTTGAAGGCTGCCA
>NZ_JBKAHK010000048.1:0-684 GCF_046298265.1 Gillisia xinjiangensis
CCTTTCACTCCCGAACGTTGCTGCCTGCCGGAGCCCATTCACTTCAGCGGTATCCGTGTCATCGCCAGGGCCAGGCACGCCAGCTCCTGCGTTTTCGCAGGGAGCAAGGTCCTCGACAGAGAATCCCACATCAGAAGGAACGATTTCCTATTTTCGGCCACCGTGAAGCTCTTGAGCCCAATTCGCCCTTAAGGCCGTCGTCTACCGATCCCATCGCTAGGAGAGCCAAATGATCGGAACAAGTGAAATGGAAGCTTCGATTGAGAAGCGCTTGATCGCCGCGAACTCCACTATTCGCCTTGTTTCCTGTGCGGACCGACAAATCGCTCAGATTCTTCGTCCGGTCTGGGTCGATGGCTTGTCTACCGCTCCCGGAAGCACGGACGAGATCCCCATAGAACTGGACCTAGGCAGGCCAGTTCGGAACACTCAGAAGAGCAACGCAGAGCATGCAGCGGGCAAGCTCTTTTCTCCGAAGAACGAGCGCCTGATGGGCTGCGAATCGCATCTCGAGAAGCGGGCCATGATCCTTCTCGAATGCGATCCCACGGTCATGCGCTACTGCGTGCAGCCCATGACACTTCGATATGAGTTGGATGGCAAGCAGCGACACTATACGGCTGACAACTTTGTCTGGCGCGGCGACAAGCTCCAAATTCTGGAAATCAAGCCCTGCACAACAGC
>NZ_JBKAHK010000049.1:0-656 GCF_046298265.1 Gillisia xinjiangensis
GCGGTAAGCTTCCCGAGATGGTCACTTGCCCAGAATCCAAAGTGATCTTTCCGACCGGCAAGGAGGGCGGAACAGTTCCCAAGCGCTCTACCTTCACCTGTGGAGCCTGCGGTACGCAGCAAGATGTTCTGACTGCAATTCGACCGACCAAAAAGACCGGCCCTTGCGCTGGCTACGCCATTCAAGGCTTCTCGCCGGCTCGAAAGAGCGGTGGCTATTCCTATGGCGGACGTTTTTTTGCTGCGTTTGATGAAAGTCTTGCGCGCCAAGAATCTGCTGCAGAAGCCGAGTGGGAGGCACGAAAGGAACAGGACCTACGAGACTTCTGGCCGAAGAGCGAAGTGCCGTATGGATTTATGACCTCGTTGAATAACGGCGGAATCCCAAATCATGGCTTCACGCATTGGTGGACCATGTTCAACAGCCGTCAGATGCTGGTCTTGTCACAGCTACTGAAGGCAATCGTCAACTGCGGGAAGTACGATTGGCAGACTCGTGAATACGTCCTTGGCGCATTCCAGCAGTACATTCGAAACCAAAATATGTTTTGTTTTTGGGACATCGGATACGACAAACTCGTTCCGCATATGAGTAACAATAACTACCATCCAAAATCGAACATTGTTGAGAACTGCGTCTTTGGTAACCTCGGTCGA
>NZ_JBKAHK010000050.1:0-656 GCF_046298265.1 Gillisia xinjiangensis
TTCACCCTCGGCGATCTGCGAGATCTGGCGGCCGAGTACCGCGACTTCCGCCTTCAGCTTGTCGATCTCGCGGCCTTGAGCGATCACCATCTCACTGAGGTCGTTCAGCGCCTTTTCGCCATAGGCGACATCGGCCTCGATCTTTTCCAGGGTTTTGGTGGTGGCATTCATGGTGCTTGTCCCTTGCGTTGACGTTCCTGGTGCGTTGACGATCCTGGAGTTGCCGTCTGCGTATTGCGCCAGAGCGCCGGTCAGGTTGGGCGGCTGACCGTGCCTGCCTACTGACCATCTGGGATCGGATGTCCTGGTAACAAGGGCCGGCAGTGCCGGAGCGCCCAGGCTGCGGGCTTAGCGGTGCTGCGAGGCATGGCCGATGGCGAACATCTTTCCTTCGGCATCGTCCATCGGTAAAGCCAGGTCGATCAGAGTGCAGTGTGAACGGTCAATGTATTTCAGGCTATAGATCAGGATCGCCGCTCGCTTTTCAAAATAGACCAGTTGGTCGGATTGCTTCCACAAGGCATTGATGCTGCCGGTAACGTAGTCGTCGGTCACCAGTCCGACCACGCTTCCAGACCATTGGGCCTTCAAGGTCTCACCCATCAGGCGCATGCGGCTCTGCTGGTGTGCCGCGTCGTATTCTTCCAGGTAGATGC
>NZ_JBKAHK010000051.1:0-655 GCF_046298265.1 Gillisia xinjiangensis
CCGCTGGCCTGGATCACTGCGCGCAGGTGTTCTGCGCGGCGCTCGGCCGTACGATCCGCTATCGCGACCTGCACGTCGACGCGTGGAGATCGAAGCTGTGGCAAGCAGGCGTACCCGCGCACCTCCTCAACCACCTCACGACGATGGCTGAACTGCACCAACAAGGTCGTTATGACCGTATGACCGACGACTACATCAGGCTCACCGGCCGCACACCCACTAGCCTGCACGATTTCGTGACGCTTCATGCCGCGGACTTCACGCGATGCGAGGCCGCAGCCTGAGCAATTGATTGAAGAGGATCGGCGGTCCCCGACTGCTGACGCTCCCAAGCCGTACATCTCTCTGTGGACACCTGAAAGGAACAGCTGACCATGATTCTCCCCTAAGAAGGAGCTCAGAGCTCGCCGTCGTTGCTCCCTCGACGCTCTATCCTCCGGCATTTCCTTTCCGGCTCCCTCGCAATCGCCGTCGCCGCCTTAACCGGCTGCGGCTCAAGGCGCGATCTGCCGCCTGAACGTCGGACCAGAGGCAAGTACGGAAGAGGCGATCAGGGAAGCCGATAACCTTATATTCAAATAGTGCCAGATCTCACGCAGTCCAAAGCCCTAGCGTCCGACAAGGGAAAACTGCTGGCACAATTCTGTTCGCTATC
>NZ_JBKAHK010000052.1:0-648 GCF_046298265.1 Gillisia xinjiangensis
CAGACGACGGTTTCCCTGCCGGAGATGCATTGGCGCAAGGAGGCCGGCACCCAAGGCAGCCTCAGCCTCACGGTCGAACTGGACAACGAAGGGCCGCTCGCCTACCGCGACATCGTCATGCAGGCCGGCGATCTGGCGCTGCGCGGCAGCGCGATGCCCGGTGCCGGCGGTGAGGGGCTGGGCGAGATCGCCCTGGAACACGTTTCTTTCGGGCGCAGCAACCTGCAGGACGTCGCCGTCACTCTGAACGATGCGGGCATCGTCGTCAGCATCGGCCAGGGCACACTCGACGCGGAGCCCTTCCTTTCCGGCGATGATAATGAGGCGGACGCCTCCGGCGATGAGCAAGAGACCGTCGCGGAGACCGTTGGCGGCGAGAACGCCGACGTGCCGGAGCCGCGCAGCTTCGAGCCGCTGGAGGTGCTGGCGCCGAACCTGCGCTTGCTTTATTTCGGCGAGGAGCAGCGCCTGGAGCAGGTGAACCTGGAGCTGCGCCGCGGGCGTGCCGGGTGGGAGACGATCCGTCTTTCCGGCAGCATCCCGGAGCAGTACTGGTCACCGCGCCGCGAGGCGGCGGCGGCGGAAAAGCTGTCGCCGGTTTCAGCCGCGGCGGGCGCGGCACAGCCGATTGCCGCCGAGCTGACGCGC
>NZ_JBKAHK010000053.1:0-637 GCF_046298265.1 Gillisia xinjiangensis
CACCAGCCGCCATCGGGCTACGCCGCAAAGTTCTCCATGCCCTTCTGCATGGCCGTCGCCTTCTACGAGGGCGATGCCGGCCTCGCCCAGTTCACCGATGAAAAGGCCAAGGATGTGCGCGTCCTGGCCCTGGCCCGCAGGATTTCCTACATCATCGACCCCGACAACGAATACCCGCGCAACTATAGCGGCCACATCAGGGTAACGCTGAAGAATGGCCAGGTGGTCGAGCGGCGCCAGCCGCATATGCGCGGTGGCATGCACGAGCCGCTGAGCGACGCCGACATCGTCGCCAAGTTTTTCGCCAATGCCGCTCACGGCGGCTGGAGCCGGCCGCAAGCCGAGGCGCTGCTCAGTTTCTGCCAGGACCTCGGCGAACAGCCCGACCTCGCCGGCCTCGCCCGCTTCCGCCACTAGTCGAATACCAGTCCGAAGGATCAGTCATGGCCGCAAACTCTACCGTCCCGAGCGTTTCGGAATCCCTCGCCACCTGGATCGAGGGACTGACGGCGACGGATATTCCCGAAGCGGCACGGCGCGAGGCCGAGAACACCATCATCGACACCATCGGCCTGACCGTGGCGGCGCTAGATACGGACTACGGCCAGGCGGTGCGCAAAGCCTTCGACCAGCGGGG
>NZ_JBKAHK010000054.1:0-636 GCF_046298265.1 Gillisia xinjiangensis
ACTGCCCGCCGATATGGAACAGGCCCTGCACGCGGTCGGTGCCCTCGGCGGCAAGGCACAGAGCGGCAATCAGGCATTGTTCCTGGCGATCTTCCTCTGCCATGCCCGTGATCGCCTGGGGCGCGACGTTGACCACTTGCTGAAGCAGTGGGTGGATCTGCACTTCCGGTCGATGAACCGCTGGGGTTTTTGGGGATCGGACGCCGGGCCGACTCACCTGCACTTCCAGAATGGCTACCATCAGTACGAGGTGTTGGAATATCTGGCGGTGGAGAATCCGCGCGAGCGTGGCGCCGTGGATGCTGTGAGCGCGTTGGCCGACCCGCAAGGCCATTTCGCCCCGTACCCGGGTGGCGGCGGCTGCTACGATTACGACGCCGTTTTCGTGCTGACGCCCAACGGGAGCATTCCCAACGCCGAGACAGCGTCTCTCCTGCGCAAGACTGCCGCCACCCTGCTTTCGGAACAGTGTCCCGACGGCGGGTTCTGCGAGTCCTTGTACGTGCGGCCCCGTTCTCCCGCCAATCTCCTGCGTTTCGCCGGACAGATCCGGCGCGCATTGGGCAATCCTGCGCTGCCCAAAGAGCGAACGCGTTACGCTCTGGCGCTTCAGAGACCGGCGCACGACCGCGTCAA
>NZ_JBKAHK010000055.1:0-635 GCF_046298265.1 Gillisia xinjiangensis
GACCTCGGGATGGAACTGGATGCCGTAGGCCTTGTCGCCGTAGCGGAAGGCCTGATTGGGAAACACCGGGCCGGAGGCCAGCAGTTCGGCCGACGCCGGCACCTCGAAGCCTTCATTGTGCCAGTGGTAGACGTGCAGCGACTGGTCGAGAAAGCCGTTGGCAGCGGGCGTCGGATCAATCTTCACGTAGCCGATCTCGTGCAGCCCGTCCTGGTGGCGGCCGACCCGCCCGCCCAACGCGCTGGCCAGCAGCTGGCTGCCAAGGCAGATGCCGAGATAGGGCCGGCCGCTGTCGACCCAGCGCCCGATCCAGTCGATCTCGTCGCGGATGTAGGGCGCGGAGGCGGCGTCGTTCACGCTCTCGGCGCCACCGTAGACCACCACCGCCGCGTAGTCGTTGTCGACCGGCGGCGGCAGGGTGTCGCCGCGGCCCGGTGAGCACCACTCGATCCGGTAGCCCATCTCGACAAGCTGCGCCGAGGCGCGGTCGTCGCGCTTGCTCACCGGGTGATCGATCAACAGGACTGTCGGCTTCATGACAACTCCACAAACAGAAAGCGGGATGATCGCCCCACTCTTCTTTAGAAACCGTGGGCGGCGATGAAGGCCGCCATGTGAAAGCGCGCCTGGGCAGC
>NZ_JBKAHK010000056.1:0-628 GCF_046298265.1 Gillisia xinjiangensis
CGCGAAATCGGGCTTTAAAGCAGTCGGTGCGGAGCTCGGCTTCGTATATCCCGTCTTCGAGAGCTGGGAGGTTCGCACGATGATCGAATACACTCGATTGGTCGGTGACGCGGCGGACAGCCCGATCAGCAAGGACAACAACGTTCTCTTTGGCGGGCTGGCCGTTTCCTACAAGTTCTGAGCGATCGTTGAGGGCCAACGCTTGGCCCATTGATCCGCCCCCGATCAGCAACGACACCCAACATTCCCTTATGGAAGTCTTTGCCAAGCGGACGCGGCGCCCAACGGCCCAACGCAAACATCGGAGCATAAGCTGACATGAAACAGATCGAAAAACCCCAAAAGAACCTGGTGATGGGACGCCGCAACTTTCTAACTGGCGCGACTGCATTGGGTGTCGGTGCCGGACTATCCGCACCCGCCATTGTCTCCCGCGCCGCCGCCGCAGAGCCATCGGTCATCGCGTTGCGAGACCAGGATCTGCAATTTATCGCCACGGAAGAGACCTATACCACCGACGAGTTGATCGCGCTGAACGCGATTAACGACGATCACGTAGAGTACCTCAAGGAGACGGGTCTTGCCGAACTGGGCCCTGGCCGCCTCGGCGCAATGGATGAGGCGGGGA
>NZ_JBKAHK010000057.1:0-627 GCF_046298265.1 Gillisia xinjiangensis
GACGCCCCGCGGAGGTCCGGATCAGACGCGCTTGTTGACGACGCGGATGCGCGCGCCCAGGCGGCGGGCAAAGACGGCGGGATCGCGCAGCGGATCGCTCTCACGGGCAAGGTCGCGCAGCTCATCGCCGGCCGCTTGCAGGCGCGGCTTCACCGCCGTCTCGTAGGAATCGGCGGCGCGCGCCTGGACTTCCGGGTTGGCGGCGATGCGCCGGGCGGCACCGATCAACAGTCTACGCAACAGGGGCACCGCGCTCCTCCTCTTTTACCCGCCCTTCTCCGGCTCTTCTGCCGGCCGCGCCTCGCCATCCAAGATGACGTTTCAGCCCGCCGGTTCAAGGGTCTTTTCGAAACGGCGTACCGCGCGGCTGACGGTGCTGTAGTGTACCGCAAAATGCCGGGCAATGCTGACCTGGCTATAGGCGCCGCTCAAGTAGGCCCGGGCCATCGCCTCGTCGCGGCTGGCCGCTTCGGCAGCGAAGGTTTCGAGCGGTGGCGGCGGCGCCTGCCACTGGGCTTTCGGGATCTCGGCCAGGTTGCCGCGCCCGGCGGCCTCCGCCTTGGCCCGCTCGCGCATCGCCGTGACGAACGCCTCCGACCCGAGAAAGACCTGGTGGCGCAGGTGGTC
>NZ_JBKAHK010000058.1:0-623 GCF_046298265.1 Gillisia xinjiangensis
GTCGCCGTTCTCGCTGCGGTCGCCGTTGCCGGCGGCCCAGGACACGATGGCGCAGACCTCGTGGCGCTCTTCCTGCAGCTTCTTCAGTTCTTGCTCAAAACGGGCGAGGCCCTCAGGGGTGATGAGGGTGCGGATATCCTGCGTCATCGATAGGTTTCTGGTTCCGGAAGAGAGGGAAGGATGCCAGCGAGGCGGCATCCTTCCATCGTCGTCAGGCCGGTTCAAGCTGCGAGGTACAGTGGGGGCAGCGCGTCGCCTTGATGGGAATCGGCGTGACGCAGAAGGGGCAGGGCTTCTCCGTGGGATCCGGCGGCGGCACGACCTCTTCCTTGCGCTTCATGTTGTTCACCGCCTTGACCACCAGGAAGATGGCGAAGGCGATGATCAGGAAGTCGATCACGGTGTTGATGAAGCGGCCGATGTTCCAGGTCCCCCCACCGGCTTCCTTGGCAGCTTCCAGCGAGTCGTAGTCGCCGCCGCCGAGCACGATGAAAATGTTGGAAAAATCGACCCCCCCGAGCAGCAGACCGATGGGCGGCATCAGGATGTCGGATACGAATGAAGTCACAATCTTGCCGAAGGCGGCGCCGATGACGATACCGATCGCCATGTCCAGGACATTG
>NZ_JBKAHK010000059.1:0-623 GCF_046298265.1 Gillisia xinjiangensis
CCGCCGGCTATGCCCTATGGGTGTTGCGCCTCGGCCTCTACCTGGTCGGCGAGCCGCTGCATCCCCAGTTCGCTGTGTTCCTCGCGGAGGCCATGCAGGGCGTCTCGGCGCTCATGCTGCTGTGCGGCACCCTGTCCTTCCTGGGTCATAGCACCCCGCGGCTGCTTCTCACGCAGGTGGTGGTCGCGGTTTTCCTGTGGTCCGGATTCAGTACCTTCATCGTCGACGACTTCCTGCTGCGCGCGGTCCCGCTCTATGCGGTGTCCGGCGGCGCCTTGATCGCGGCCGGCGTCTGCATGCTGCGCGCCCGGCCCGAAGCTGCAGTCGCCGCCGGCCGCTTTGTCGGACTCATTCTGATCCTCTGGGGACTGCACAAGATCGAGTATCCCTGGCTGCGCCCGGTCGAGTGGTTTGCCCCCGTCGGCTTCCTGATCTCGCAGTTCCTCGCCATGGCGGCGGCGGTCGGTTTGCTGCTGACGATCGCCGGCCGGCTGCATAGCCGCGCGGCGGTGCTTGAGCGCCAGCACGAGCAAAGCCGCGAGCACCTGCAGACCCTCAACCAGTTGCTGGAGATCTCGCTCGGCAGCAAGCCGCTTGAAAAGCAGCTCGAGGACGCCCTCGAC
>NZ_JBKAHK010000060.1:0-622 GCF_046298265.1 Gillisia xinjiangensis
TTCCCGACGGACCCGAACCGCTGGTCGCGAATCACCTCGGAGAAGCCGAGGATGGCATTCAGGGGCGTGCGCAGCTCGTGGCCGATATCCGCCACGAACGCCGACTTCCCGCGGCTTTCGTTCTGCGATTCTGCAAGTCGCTTTGCCAGTTCCCTTTCCGCTTTCGTCAGCAGATCGAGGGCATGGTTCAGCTTCGTCGTGCGTTCCAGGAACTGTCGCTCGACGGCAAGCTTGGATTGCCTGAGTTCCTCGAAGAGCCGCCGCGTGTGCAGGAGATTGCGCACTTTAAACGCTACCAAGAACCGCTCCAGCGGCTTGCCGATGATTACCAGTGTACTGGCTTCCAAGACCTGCAGCCGGGTCATCAATTCTGCGCCATCGCAGGCAACAAGCACCGGCAGGATCTGCTCCTGCGCCCGCCTGCTGAGAGTCCTTAGCAGATCAAAACCGTCGGCATCGTGTCCTGCAACGTCGACGATAACGAGGTCGGGTGTGGTTTCGGCCAGCATGCCGAACGCCTCGCGCGCGCTGGGGACGCATTGAGTTTCGCTGTAGCCCTCCGTCAGCAGAATATGCCGAAGCACGGAGCCGGGAGCCGCGGACTCGCCGACCACCAGGATAC
>NZ_JBKAHK010000061.1:0-620 GCF_046298265.1 Gillisia xinjiangensis
GTCCAGCGACGCCTTGTTGGCGTAGGTGATGGTGAAGTTCTTGAGGTCCATGGTCATCACCGGAACCGGCATGTTGTCGACCATCTGGACCAGTTCGTCGCGGCTGAACGACATTACGTTGCCGGATTTCTTGCGCAGCGGAATAATCAAAGTTCGGCCCTCCTACGGATGCCCTGAGATTCGAGCGGCGGCCGGGACGAGCGCATGAAGCGGCGCATAGACTTCTTCCATCGGCAGCAGTCCGGAAAAATAAACCTTTTGCCTAAACATTGCGTTAAATGCCGTGTATCTCGATGAAGGTTTTCCCGCAAAACGCGAATACCCCCTCTCGATAAGAACGGGTTCAGCAGCGAGGCGGCGACAAGCCACACCCTGCCTTCCCCCCTGAGATCGGGACGCAGGCACTCGACCGCGGACCCGCGATAGATCAGCGGGTACCAACTCGGTCGAATGCAAATTATGGGGATCCACTGAAAAACTTCTTAACTATGTTGATTATTTTTATGGACGAAACGGCCAAAAACTTCCGCCGCCACCCGCCGTCCGGACGATCGAGGCCAACAGGGCCAGACGGCCATCGCCGCAGCGGCCATCGACGCCGGTCT
Organism: Gillisia xinjiangensis; assembly: GCF_046298265.1. Lineage (NCBI taxonomy): Bacteria > Pseudomonadati > Bacteroidota > Flavobacteriia > Flavobacteriales > Flavobacteriaceae > Gillisia > Gillisia xinjiangensis. The sequence goes on from NZ_JBKAHK010000061.1 coordinate 606, forward strand.
TTGCGCTTTCGGCCC
>NZ_JBKAHK010000062.1:0-620 GCF_046298265.1 Gillisia xinjiangensis
GCATACTATTGTACGTTTATCTTTTTTGCTTACTTCAACTCAAGAGCGATCTTAGCAAAGAAATTTGAGTGCGCCACCGGTACGTGTGTTTTCCCCGGGATTCGCAATACAAAATGGGGGTATGCGTCGCCTTTCGCGAGTAGATCGCCGCCCCAATCCCCAACGGGGTCCGTCGTCAGGTTACAAAATGTGATTGGCAACTTGCCTTGGCAGGCGAGATCAGGGGGCAGCGCGCATTCGTTTTTATGGCAAACGGACAAGTAACCCTCGCCCAACCCCGCCTTCTAGCTTCCCCCATCCGCCGGTTACGCCATCTTACGTTGGAAAGCAGCACTGGCTTGTTCCCTCCCAGATCGGGCCAATTTGAATCGGCCGCCGACCGGCGCGCATGGTCGAATCCCGCTCAGTGGAGCCTTCAAGCCGTCCCCTCCGCGATCCCATGGCTTTAAGCCGGACTTGACGGTTGTTGCTAAATCACTATGTTTATCTGATGAAAAACGTGAGAATAAGGGATCGATTTGGCAACAGTACGTGCCCCATATCGCTCGGGCTCGGCAGCTGAGTTCGTCGACCGCCTCCAGTCCCGCGGCCGCTACGGCTTTGCTGTTCGGGAGTTGGTC
>NZ_JBKAHK010000063.1:0-619 GCF_046298265.1 Gillisia xinjiangensis
CAACTGCTCGGTCCTGGTGATCCGCCCTTAGCGGGGGGGGCAGCGTCACGCCAGGCCAAGGACAGCGCCCGGGATGCGTGTGGTTGTGCGGGCGTCAGGTGGCCGGCAGGCGACGCTTAAACATATTCTCATCGACTTTCGGCTAGTCTTAGAATGACGGGCCGTGGCGGCCCTCACGGCGACGTGATGGAATCCGGCTGGCGGCAGCGGGGCTCGCTGCCTAGGTTACTGCTGGCGGCCCGGCCGCTGTTTGGGTTGGCGATGCTATGCGAAGTGACGTGAAAATTCAGGAGGCTGCGCTCGACGCCGATTTTCCGCTGGAAGATCTGCCGACTGCGCAGTTGGAGGACATGGCCGAGGCGGGTGCCGAGGTCATGGATGTCCACCGTGTTCTCGCCAAAACCGGCGACAACATCGTCGGCGAGTTGCTGAAGCACAACGGCACGTTTTACGAGTGGGACCACTATCCGCCGGGCGACGTCTACGACCATGAAACCCACGGCCAGTTCTACTACCATGCCCACGCTTCCGATCAGCGCTTCCAGGGCGAGCACGGCCATTTTCATACCTTCGTGCGCCCGCGGGGCATGCCGGCGGGCATCCAGCCGGCCAAGGTGCC
>NZ_JBKAHK010000064.1:0-618 GCF_046298265.1 Gillisia xinjiangensis
CCAATGCCGCGAAAGCGCCGAAGGAAGTGGCGCAGCTTCAGCGTCAGCTTCGCGAGCTTCGTCACTTTCCACTGGCAAAGTCCGATCTGGAATCAATCCAACAGGCATACAAGGTCTACAAAAAGTATCTGGCGCGCCACAGCGATTTAAAGGCCATTCGCGACTCTCTGTCGCAGCTTCAGAGTTTGCGCAATGCACTGGCGCATGCGCCTGTCCATGAGCCCCAGACCGAGTACGTGAAATCCGCCTATAGCCTGGATGAGGACGACGATGGCTGATGTATTCGTCCTCAATGTCCTGCTATACGGCGAACCGATCGGCACATTGACGCGGGTTGGCGGCGATCGCACGATTTTTGCGTTCAATGACGCCTATATAGCGGATGAAGCACGGCCCGTGCTCGGAGCTGGATTCAAAGATGCGCTCGGGAATCTCATCACCGAATTCAGGTCCACCCAAACCAGGCTGATGCCCTTTTTTTCAAACCTTCTGCCCGAAGGTCATATGCGCGAGTACCTAGCCAACCGCGCCGGGGTGAGCGCCGAGCGGGAGTTTTTTCTGATCTGGGTGCTCGGCCATGATCTGCCCGGTGCCATCACCGTAAAACCGGCAGACGGC
>NZ_JBKAHK010000065.1:0-361 GCF_046298265.1 Gillisia xinjiangensis
ACGTGTGATGGACCTTTCATGAGTATCCTCCCCTTCGACAGCGCCTTCCTGGGCCCCCTGCTCTCCGATGCCGAGCTGGCGGGCCTGCTGGACGACCGCGCGCAGCTGCGCGCCATGCTGGACTTCGAGGCGGCACTGGCACGCGCCGAAGGGCGCGTCGGCGTCATTCCCGCAGCCGCCGCCGAACGCATCTCGGAAGTCGCCGGCAGCCTGGAGATCGATCCCGCCAGCCTCGCGGAGGGCACCGCGCGTGACGGCATCCCGGTGCCGGCGCTGGTCGCCTGCCTGGGCAAGGCGGTGGGCGGCGAGGAAGCCGCCTATGTGCACTGGGGCGCCACCACACAGGACGTGATGGACAGCG
>NZ_JBKAHK010000066.1:0-615 GCF_046298265.1 Gillisia xinjiangensis
CTGCCGAGCGGACGCCACGACCTGACGCTGGTCACCACCGACGTGAACGGCGTGAAGAACAGCGACGCGGTGAGGGTGGTGGTCACGACAGACAAGACCCTGCTGGTGGATACCTTCAACGACGGCGACTTCGCCGGCTGGAGCGATGCCAACCAGAACGACGAGACCCCGCTGGAAGAGCTCATCGCCGTCGGCAGCCCGGCGGACTTCGGCATTGCCGATCTGCCCGGCGGGACGGCCACGGTGGTCGGCTTCCCCCGCTCGACCGATACGCAGGGCTATCTGGTGAAGCCGGACTTCGCGCCTGACGGCGGCGGCGCATTCACGCAATACAGCCTTGTCTTCGATGTCTATTTCCCGAATCAGGAAGGCAGCTATGCCGCCTTCCTGCAGACGAATATCGCCAACACCGACGACGGCGAAGCCTTCCGCAACGCCAGCGGCGGCATCGGCATCTCCGGCAACTATCAGGGCAACCTGACCCTCGATGCCTGGCACCGCGTCGCCTTCACCTTCGAGGACCAGGGCGGCTCGCTGACCCTGCGCAAGTACATCGACGGCGTGAAGGTCGGCGAGCAGTCGGTGGATCCCGCGCGCTTCTCCATCGTTCCGGAG
>NZ_JBKAHK010000067.1:0-362 GCF_046298265.1 Gillisia xinjiangensis
TGCCGGAGCTCGTCGTCGACGGCATCGACAGGCGCGCAAACCTTCTTCAGGGGCGGATCGGGAGCGGTGATGATCGGTAGCAGAGCCATGGCCCACCAAGTCGGCAAGGAGATCGGTGACAAGGGCAGCTTTCCGGCACGATCGGTTCCGTGCCGGCAAGCAACACCCCAACGGCCAACTTAGGTATGGCCTCATCCCGCCGGGGTCAAGCGATTCAGCGGGCGCGTTGCCGGCACGGCTGGGCCGCGCCCGGTTCCTGTGCTAGCCTCGGATTCGCGTTCTGTTCTTCTTTTGGAGACGGGCCCTAAGGACCTCGTCACCCTGATCGTCGCCGTCGCTGCCCCCCTCGCGGTGGGGGCCGT
>NZ_JBKAHK010000068.1:0-613 GCF_046298265.1 Gillisia xinjiangensis
AAGGAGCAGGTGATACAGACAACGGCACGGACAATTTCCTGGGCGTCAACACCAATCTTGAGCAGATATCCGACTGGCTAACCAAGATCCTTGTCGGGGTCGGCCTCACTCAGCTGCCCGACATCGGCACGAATATCATGAAGGTGGCAACGGTCTTGGCGCCCGCCCTCAGCATCGGCAGAAATGATACTGAGCCCGTCGCCCTCACCGCGGCCATATTGGTGGCCGGCACGGTGACCGGCTTCCTCTTCGCCTACATCTATACCCGGACCTTCGTCGCGCTCTTCTTCCGGCGCAGCGCCCATCGCGAACTTGGCCTTCTGAAGACAATGAATGCACTGCTCGACGAACTCCTGCCGGAATCACCGAAGCAGGAATCCTCTGCGGCCGTGTCCGAGAAGGTCGAAAAGCTGGCGCTGGTGGACACCAGTCAGCTGACAACAGCGACGGGCGTGTGTGCGGTCGGCAAGGCACGGTTCTGGAAAAGTGACATGTCGGGTGCCGCCGAGGCATTCAAACGCGCCTTGGAATTGGAACCGGATGATATCAAAGCGCGTCGCGACTACGGACGCTCCCAGGTTCTGCTCGGCCTCGTCAAAGAAGGGCTGAAAGA
>NZ_JBKAHK010000069.1:0-613 GCF_046298265.1 Gillisia xinjiangensis
CCGGCCTCTCGTTCATGCTGTGGCGGTGACGAAACGCCCGTTGTTGAAATCCTCGGCGGCCTGGTGGATTTCCGCCTCGCTGTTCATCACGAACGGCCCGTAGCCTACGATCGGTTCGTCAATCGGCTCGCCCGTCAGGATCAGCAGCTTGGCTTCCCCATCGGTATGGACCTTGACGTCGCTTCCCTCGCGATCAAGCAACACCATTTCAGCCTCTCCGGCCTCGAGACTGCCTTCGATCGTCACGTGTCCGGTCAACACCACGATCATGGCGGTATGACCCGCCGGCAGGTCGAGAGTCAGGTCCCTATCGGCCTTCAGGCTGAGATCCCACACGTTGATCGGTGTGAAGGTCTTCGCCGGTCCTTTCGCGCCGCGATGCTCACCGGCAATGACGCGCGCCTTGCCCGCACCGCCGGGCAGCGAGACGACGGGGATGTCGGCCTTGGAGATGGCCTGATAACCGCCGGGCGCCATCTTGTCCTTCGCCGGCAGATTCACCCAGAGCTGCACCATGCGGAAGGGTCCGCCCGTCTTGGCAAAACCGGGCGAGTGGTATTCCTCATGAATGATGCCGCCCGCGGCCGTCATCCACTGGACGTCGCCGGGACCG
>NZ_JBKAHK010000070.1:0-606 GCF_046298265.1 Gillisia xinjiangensis
GTCATGCTCCATCGGCGCCAGGTAGCCGCCATGACTTGACGGCAGCCATGCCGAGACGAGCACATCAACGTCGCCACGGCCGAGGCGCCGGAACATTTCTTCATGGGGAGCGGCCGAGCGCTCGACGGCGTGGCCATGACGCCGCAAGACGTTCTCGACCTCGATCGCGCTTGCATCGTGAAACGACAGGTCTATGTGGCCGACCCGAAGCGGCATATTCATTGAAAGACTCCTCGCTTTTCTGGGGCCTCGGCGGCTCTCTTCAGCTCTGGTCGCCGGAGAAGCCGCTCAGAACCGTCTTGCCCATGCCGCGGCCGCTTTCGAGGTGACGATGCGCCTCAAGCAGAGAGGCCGCGGTGATCGGCCCCAGATCCTCGGTCATGGTGGTCCTCACCAGCCCGGCGTCGACCAGCTCCGCAACGGACTTCAGGATCCGATGCTGTTCGCCCATGTCCGGCGTCTGGTAGAGCGAGCGCGTGAACATCAGCTCCCAGTGCACGGATACGCTCTTGCGCTTCAGCGGGACGATGTCGAAGATTTCGGGGTCGTCGATCAGCGCGATCCGCCCCTGCGGCCGGATTGCCTTTGCGATAGCCGGGAAATGCC
>NZ_JBKAHK010000071.1:0-603 GCF_046298265.1 Gillisia xinjiangensis
TTCTTAAATAAAATAATGTATATTAGCAAAAATGTATTTTTCGCCCCTACCTTAAGTACAGGTTTTAGTAACCTTAAATTCTTAAAATAAAAAAAACTACTTATTGCTTTCCATTTGTATTATTCTTTCTTCTTGTGAACCAGATCAAAATAATTTTGAAATAGACAACGAAACTGTTGAAGTACAAACTCAGGAAAATATTTCCAATATTCGCCTTATCGATGCCAGGGAAATTCCGGAAATATTAAACAGCTTAAAATCAAAAGTAGGAACTGAAGGTATAGGTAACAGTAAAATATCCTACAAGAAAAGCCATATACAGCTCGACAAAATCATGGAAGTAAAAGGAAAGGCCGGGAAAATAAACTATACTCTTACAATTCTACTGGATGGGCAGCCGGAAAATGAATTTTATAACCTTATTGTGCATAAAACAGGTTCAGGAAAAATAAAGAAAGCTTACATTAAAAGGTATATTGTTAACCCTGAAGCAATGGCTAATTATTTGGCTCATGATCGAGATTTTCTTTATTTTGAAGGCAGCTACAAAAATTATTGGATTGATGATTTTTATGGTGCCATAGAACGGGAAAACAATAAGGT
>NZ_JBKAHK010000072.1:0-601 GCF_046298265.1 Gillisia xinjiangensis
GCCTCGTGGGAGCAGGCCATGCTGGTCGCCGGACTGGAGCGCGTCGCCGCGCTGCTGGATGCCGAGACGATCGACGCCGCGCCGGTGCTCGACGTCGGCGCCATAGACCGTGAGCAGCACTGAAGGGGGCCGCACTCGGGCGCCCCCTTAGCGGCTGACCACCACCATCTTCTCTATGACGTCGTCCATTTCCCGGTTGTCGACCAGGATGTGCAGCGCTTCCAGGGTGGAGAGCAGGTCGCTCTTCTTGCCGACGCGGATCACCGGATTCTTGCCGGGGATCTGCATGGTGCGCTCGCCGAAGTTCAGCCGTACGAACAGGGCGCCGTTCTCCTCGAACCACCAGGGCTCGGGGTGCTTGTAGGTGATCTGCTTTACGGTCTCGCCGTTTTCCTCGACCAAGACATGGCTTGGATAGCGATAGTCCGGGTCGTGGGCCAGGCCGATCTGGTGATCGAGGCCGGCCAGGAAAATTCGGCGCAGGTCGTCCATGCGGCGGTCGACCAGTTGCTTGCGGCGCTTCGGATTGGCTGTGCGTGGCGCGCGCGCCGGGACAACGAAATCGAGTACTTCGCGAGAGACGGTAATCGGGGGCCTCCGG
>NZ_JBKAHK010000073.1:0-601 GCF_046298265.1 Gillisia xinjiangensis
GGTTCTGCACTTTGTGAAGCAGTGAGATTGCCTTCTCACCGCTGTCCACTGCCATGACATTGAAGCCGGCAGCCTCCAGCACATCGCAGTAGAGATGCCGCAACTTTTCATTGTCTTCGGCCAGGATGACCGGCCTCGTGCTCATCCCGTCGGCCCTTCGTTCTCACTTCCCGCCGTCGCGGTCTGCGGCAGCGTGACGATCACGGTGGTGCCGCGGCCCGGCGCGGTATCGAACGCCAGGGTGCCGCCATGCAATTCGACGAAATACTTCACGATTGCCAGGCCAAGGCCCGCTCCCTCGTGGTTCCTGGAAAGCCCGGAATCGATCTGCGAGAAGGGCTCCAGTGCATGCTCCAGGTCCTTCGGGTCCATACCGATGCCCTGGTCGCAAACCTTGATCACGACGGCCTCGCCTTCGGTGCAGGCCGTCACCCACACCTGCGAGTCGCGCGGAGCGAACTTCACCGCATTTCCGACGAGATTGATGATAATCTGCTTCAGCCGCTTGACGTCAACATTGATCAGCGGAAGATCGTTGGGCACTCCATTGACGAGTGCGATGCCGCCCTTTTCAGCGCGCAGGTACAACAGTTTGAAGCAT
>NZ_JBKAHK010000074.1:0-598 GCF_046298265.1 Gillisia xinjiangensis
ACCTGTCCTCTTGCCTGGATACGCCGGCTGTCGGCCGGCCTCCGGCGGTTCCTGTTCAAAGCTTATTGGTTCTCGTTGTTGTCGGGGCTTATAGGCTGCGGCGAGACAGACGACAATGCAGAAATCCCCCAAATCAACCGAATTTGTTGGACCGCGGGAAACCATTCGGGGGCAAACGGCCTGCCTGCGCCCGCTTGCCGAGCCAGTCCCTGAGTTCGGTTTCGATCCGCGTCCGACCGGCGCCAGCAGCCCAGCTCAATCCTTCCTTCCGGTTGAAAGTCTTGGCATCCGACAAACCGCCATCCTTGTACTTCTGCAGAATGACCCCCCTACCACGGGTCATTTCCGGCATCTCATCGATCGAGAAAAGCAACAGCTTCCGGTTGTCGCCGATGACCGCCACATGGTCGCCCTCGACCGGGCGGCAAACGGCCGCTTCGACGCCTTCACCCGGATTCAGCACCTGCTTGCCGTTCTTTGTCTGGGCGATGACTTCGTCCTCCGGCACCACGAAGCCACGGCCCTCCGATGACGCCACCAGCAGTTTCCGGCCAGGCTCGTGCACGAAGACCGATACGATATCCTGGTCATTCGGCAG
>NZ_JBKAHK010000075.1:0-597 GCF_046298265.1 Gillisia xinjiangensis
GTGCCCAGCGCGTCGCTCATCAGGCTGACGTCCTGCAGGTTCGGCAGGAAGCGGCGCCGGGTCTTGTTGTTGGCGTGGCTCACGTTGTTGCCGGTCTGAACGGCCTTGCCGGTGAAGTCGCAACGTCGTGCCATGATCGCAAATCCTAGCTCTTGGGCCCGGCGCCGGAGGAAGCCTCGGATGGAGGCGCCTGGGTCATTAAAATGGGATACCGGGCGGACGGAGCCACCCGGTGCGGGCTGGTTTCTAAGGCAGCAGCGGGGCCCCGTCAAGCCGAATCCCGGGCCAAAAAGGCCCCCCTCACCCCTGCCCGCTCCCCGTGGGGAGAGGGAGGGTCCGCGAAGTGGGAGGGCGAGGGGCCTCTCCTCAACATTTACCCTAGAATCGCGTTAATCCCGGCTGAACAGGCCGACCAGGCGGCGGGCGGCGACGGTGGGGGTGGTCTTGCCGGCCTTCACCTGGCGCTCGAGGCCTTCCAACTCGCGGGCGACCTCCGGGTGGGCCTTGAAGCGGCGCATGAGGCCGTCGGCGATCTCCGCCCACATCCAGGCGCCGGCCTGGGCGGCCCGCTTGGCGGCGCGGGCGCCGCTGGCCTCC
>NZ_JBKAHK010000076.1:0-596 GCF_046298265.1 Gillisia xinjiangensis
CTTTACCTCCATCGCGCTGCTCGACGCGCTGAAGATGTTTCCCGGCCCCATCGTCGAGGTCCACATCTCGAACATCCACAAGCGGGAAGCCCATTACCACCACTCCTACGTCTCGCTGGTCGCCACGGCGGTCATCGCCGGCCTGGGGGCCGAGGGCTACGGGGCGGCGGTGCGGGCGATCCCGGCCTTGCTTCGGCCGTAGCCCGGTTCCCGCCGCCAGCCTTGGGGTGATTCCCACCCGGCCGCCTTGCGGTTGTCTGTTGTACTTTTTTCAAAATCAGTACAGCATAAGCGCCGTGGCCCGCGCGGCCAGCCAGAGCCGGAATCACCGGCCGACCGCGCCGGCAGCAGGGAAATCAGCGACGCTACGGGGAATGGGAGACAGGGAAACATGGGAAAATTCAATAAGTTGGCTTCCGCGCTGCTGACCGGCGCGGCGGTCCTGACGCTGGCCGGCACGGCCCCGGGGGCGGCCTGGGCGGCGGGCAAGATCGTGATCTCCAACTGGGACGGCTACATGCCGGCCGACATGCTGGAGCGCTTCACCGCGGAAACCGGCATCGAGGCCGAGCTGGCGGTGCATGCCACCAACGAGG
>NZ_JBKAHK010000077.1:0-595 GCF_046298265.1 Gillisia xinjiangensis
AATCCCGGACGGCAGTAGATCTGGAACAGTGTCGTGGTATCCGCTCAAATCGTCATCTAAAACAAACTGTTAATGACATTTCGGCGGCGTGCTTTGCGCGCCGGCGGCGAGGTCTGCGCCCGTCGCGCCGCATCGGAACACAGGAGGCGTTCCTGGCGCAGCGCACAAAAGCTCAGCGACAACCACAGGTTTTCAGCGACCTACAGGTGCGGACAGCCTGGCGGCGCGCCGCATTACCCGCTGGTATCGGTCATTTCGTACTGGAAAGGGTAGACTGGACATGACCAAGGCCTCTGGGCCCACCACCGCGGCCGAAAACGAAGCCATGCTGTCCGACGAGATGCGGGATGGAGGCTGGCGAATTGGGGGGCAGGCGAAATCGGCAGCGGCGGGACGGCCCGAAGGCAGCAAGGCGCGGCCGAGCTCCGACCAGCTGCTGCGCATGGCCTTTGCGCGAGCCTCGCAGATCTTCGGCCAGACGGTCTCGATCTTCATGCAGTCGCCGCAGCACCGCCACCTGTTGCTGAGCGACCTCGAATGGCGGGTGATCCCGCCCATCGCCCTGCAGCAGTACCGCCTGGTACAGCACAAGGGC
>NZ_JBKAHK010000078.1:0-594 GCF_046298265.1 Gillisia xinjiangensis
GTCCGGCTGCGCCGGCTTCGGCTTTGGAGAGGCGGAAATGACCGCGCCCCAGGGCAACGCTCACGACCGCGCTCTGCAGTCCGGCTATTTGGAATTGTCGCGGTCCGAGTTCAACGAGGGCGACTACATCGACTCCGACAAGTTCGCCGAACGCTCGATGGCCGCGGCCCGGGGCGAGAGCGTGGCGCCGGAGGCAATCTCCGAACGCGATCTGCCGGCCGACAGGATCGGCACCTTGACCGGCGCGCGGGGGGGGTTGGGGACGGCGCTGGCCGGCGGCGCGGCCCAGAACAATCCCTCCGCGGCGGCCGAGGCGCAGGTCGCCTTCGACTGCTGGATGCAGGAGCAGGAGGAGAACTTCCAGCCCGACGACATCGCGGCCTGCCAGGAGCGGTTCATCGCGGCCATGGAGGCGCTGGAGCCACGGCCGGTTGCCGCCGTGCCGCCGCCCCCGCCGCCGGCGCCTGCCCCGATGGCTGCACCCGGTCCTTTCACGGTCTACTTCGACTTCGACCGGGCCGAGCTGACGCCCGCTGCACGCACCGAACTGGCCGACGTGATCCAGGCGGCGCAGGGCTTCGATGAGGGGTCGAT
>NZ_JBKAHK010000079.1:0-590 GCF_046298265.1 Gillisia xinjiangensis
ACCGAGTTCCGGATCCTCCTGCATCGCCTCACCCACCTTCTTGATCGCTTTGCGCATCTTGTTGAGGTCGGTGTTGAAGGGAACGTGGATCTTGATTTTTATACGCACCCAATCGCGGCTGTGATTGGTGATGTTGCCCATCGAACCGAAGGGGATCGTGTGCAGCGGTCCGTTATGGTGACGCAGCTGCACCGAGCGCAGCGAGATCTTCTCGACCACACCCTTGCCGGCGGCGCTTTGGATGTATTCGCCCTTTCGGAAGGCATCTTCGACCAGATAGAAGAGTCCGGTGATGATGTCCTTGACCAACGTCTGGGCGCCAAAGCCCACCGCGAGCCCGATGACGCCGGCGCCGGCCAGCAGCGGTCCGATGTTGACCCCCAGGGCGGCGAGCGCCATCAGCACAGACATCGTGATGATGGCGACGAAGAGGAAGGCCCGGATCACGGGCAGCACGGTGGCGATGCGTGACCCCGGCTTGCCCATCGGGTCCTCGTTGGCTTCCTCCGCCTCTTCCACCGCGTAGTGGTCGAGGGCAAGCTTGCTGCCCTGCCATATGGTCCAGCCTAGCAGCGCCGCACCGCCGATCT
>NZ_JBKAHK010000080.1:0-586 GCF_046298265.1 Gillisia xinjiangensis
GCCGGCCGCGTTGTTGGCCTTCTCGTCATCCTTGCCCTGAGCATGGTTGTGCGACTTGGCCGTCGCCCAGGAGTCGTTGCCCGTGCCGATGGCCTGGGCGTCGCCGGCGACCTTGTTGTCGCCCTGGTAGGCATCGATCCAGTCGTTGCCCGCCTTGTTGTCGTCGTCGTTATCCCACTCGCCGGCGTGGTTCTGCTGCTCGGCGAAGGCCGACTTGTGGCCGATCGCCTGGGAGCCGCCGGAGACGGTGTCGTCGGCGCTGCCGGCGTGGATGGTGTCGTTGCCGGCGCGGCTGCCGTCGCCCTTCTTGGCGTCATTCCAGCCCTTGGCGACCGCGTCGTCGCCCCACGAGAGGGCCTGGGCGTCACCAGCCACCTTGTTCTCGCCACCGCCGGCGACGATGTAGTCGTTGCCCGCGGAGGCTCCGCCGGTCGCCAGGTTGGTCGCGGTCGCTTCGGAATAGCCCGACGCGCGCGCCTGGCTGTCGCCGGAAATGGTGTCGTTGCCGTTGCCGGTCTCGAGGTCGTCGTCGCCCGCCTGGGCGCCGTCCTCGGCCGTGTTGTAGCTGTGCGCCTTGGCGGTGCCA
>NZ_JBKAHK010000081.1:0-582 GCF_046298265.1 Gillisia xinjiangensis
GACCTCAGCTATCGCTCGGTCACCTCCGACAGCCGCAAGCGTCTGCACGGATTGCTGCTGCCGCTCGGGCCGCCGGACGAGGGGCTCAACATGGTCCTCGGCGGCCTGCGGTTTACCGAGTAGGGCACTTCCTGCGGCGGTCGGGCAGTGATCGGCAGGTGGCGATCGTTAGGCTGCGATTGACAGGAAGGGGGGGCCAACTATCATCGCCGCTCATTGTCGGATCACCAATCCAGGGCCGTCGAGAGAACGGCTCGCGCGGGCGTCCTCCTGATGAGTTTTCACCTGAACGACGAGCAGCGCGCCTTCCAGGACATGGCGCGGCAATTCGCCGGCGACGAGATCGCGCCGCACGCCGCGGCCTGGGACGAGGCGACCGAGTTTCCGGTCGCGACGCTGCGCAAGGCGGCGGCTCTCGGCCTGGCCGGTATCTACGTGCGCGAGTCCTCCGGCGGCAGCGGCCTCACGCGCTTCGATGCGGCGGTGATCTTCGAGGAACTGGCGGCGGCCTGTCCCTCGACCGCCGCCTACATTTCCATTCACAACATGGTCGCCTGGATGATCGACGGCTTCGGCAACGAC
>NZ_JBKAHK010000082.1:0-582 GCF_046298265.1 Gillisia xinjiangensis
AAAAAAACTATGGTTATTTCTCCATACATCCGGAAATCGTCATCGGTCGCCTGAAAAGCCCCGAAACCACTGGCTACATCGTACTCATTAATCGCTCATCAATTCATCACTTCTGCTTAAAAAGAGTTTGTCCTGAAGAAGGTCCATATCGTCTCCAATCTTTTGATCTAATACTCTGGCGTAGATTTGTGTGGTAGACAATTTAGAATGCCCCAGGAGCTTCGAAACAGTTTCTATAGGCACTCCATTGGATAGGGTGACGGTTGTAGCAAAGGTGTGCCTGGCAACGTGAAAACTGAGTTTTTTTGGGATCTTACACAGGTCTGCGATTTCTTTTAAATAGCTATTAGTTTTTTGGTTGCTATAAACCGGTAAAAGGAATTCTGAAATTGGATTTTCATACGCATATAAAATACCGCGAGCTTTTTCCAGTAGTGGAACCTTAATTGGTTCCTGGCTTTTCTCTCGTCTGCTATAGATCCAGTCCTTTCCATTCACCCCTTTGATTAAATTATCTTTGGTAAGGTGTTTTACATCTATGTAGGACATACCAGTATAGCAGGCAAAAAGAAAAATATTCTT
>NZ_JBKAHK010000083.1:0-581 GCF_046298265.1 Gillisia xinjiangensis
GCACGAAACCGGCGGCCAGAATTGCTGCACGCATCTTTGTACGCTCCCTCGATCTTCTTGAATTAATTCGATCTTCACTTAGACCAAAGATCCGGGAATGCAAGCTGCCGTGCACCGGCTCCCCTAAATCGCGGTCAACGGCCCATAGGTCTCAGGCCGGCGGTCACGGAAGAACTGCCAGAGATTGCGGACCTCGCGCACCTTGTCCATGTCCATGTCGGCGGTCACCAACTCGTCCTTGTCCGCGCTGGCCTCGACCAGGAACTCGCCGCGCGGACTCACCACATAGCTGGAGCCGTAGAACTTGCCGATGTTCCACGGCGCCTCCGTGCCGACCCGGTTCACCGCCCCGATGTAACAGCCGTTCGCCACCGCCGAGGCCGGCTGCTCCAGCTTCCAGAGATACTGGCTGAGGCCCGCCACCGTGGCCGAGGGATTGACGATATACTCGGCGCCGTTCAAGGCCAGCGCGCGCCAGCCCTCGGGAAAGTGTCGGTCGTAGCAGATGTAGACGCCGAGGCGGCAATAGGCCGTCTCGAACACCGGCCAGCCGGAGTTGCCGGGCTGGAAGAAAAACTTCT
>NZ_JBKAHK010000084.1:0-581 GCF_046298265.1 Gillisia xinjiangensis
CCCTCTCTTTGTCCTCGCCATGGGTGTGGTCGCCGCACTGGGAAACTCGGTCGAAAACATCATCTACGCAACCGCGGTCATCAACCTGCCCTTCTATGCCCGCGTCGCCCGATCAGAAACCTCCTTGCGGCGAAACGCCGGATTTGTCCAGGCCGCGCGCCTCTGCGGCAATTCCGACCTGCGCATCCTGGCAACGCAGATCTTTCCCAACATCCTGCCGCCGATGATGGTTCAGATCTCTCTCAACATGGGCTGGGCAATCCTCAACGCAGCCGGGCTTTCCTTCATCGGTCTCGGTGTGCGGCCGCCGGACGCGGAGTGGGGCATTATGGTCGCCGAAGGCGCTACCTACGTGATCTCCGGCGAGTGGTGGCTGGCGCTCTTTCCTGGCGGGGCGCTGATGCTCGCGGTGTTCTGTTTCAATCTGCTTGGCGACGGGCTGCGTGATCTGGTCGTTCCGCTGCGACGCACCTGAGGAGTCGGCATGACCGCCCATCCCATCCTTTCGGTCGACGGCCTTTCGGTCGACTTCCGCACTCGCAACGGCACGGTGAAGGCGCTCGACGCGGTATCTCTCAGTG
>NZ_JBKAHK010000085.1:0-577 GCF_046298265.1 Gillisia xinjiangensis
GGCGTTGTCGAGAAACGACGCCTCGAAGGAATTGCGGGCGATGAGGGCGAGTTCTTCGTTGGTGAGACCGAGGGCCTGACGCACGGCGGCGTAATTGTCGTTCATGTAGCCGCCGAAGTAGGCCGGATCGTCGGAGTTCACCGTCACCATGAGGCCGCGATCCAGCATCATCTTCAGGGGATGCGCGGTCATGTCGTCGAAGACGCAGAGCCGGATGTTGGAAAGCGGGCAGACGGTGAGCGGCGTGCGGCGGCGCGCCAACTCCAGCATCAGGTCCGGGTCCTCCAGGGCGCGCACGCCGTGGTCGATGCGCTCTACCTTCAGGTCATCCAGCGCCGACCAGATGTAGGCCGGCGGCCCTTCCTCGCCGGCATGGGCCACGGCGTGGAAGCCCTCCGCCCGCACGCGATCGAAGACCGCCTGAAACTTCGCCGGCGGATGGCCCTGCTCGGAGGAATCGAGGCCGACACCGACGATGCGGTCGCGGTAGGGCAGCGCCTCTTCCAGCGTCGCCATGGCGTGCGCGGCGGAGAGATGGCGCAGAAAGCAAAGAATGATCCCCGCGGTGATGTCCAGT
>NZ_JBKAHK010000086.1:0-577 GCF_046298265.1 Gillisia xinjiangensis
CTGCTGGCAAACCCCCATCCGGATCTATGCACCCAGGCTGGAAGCTTCCGGAAACTTCAGAAGAAGGGCAAGTGGGAGGCGGCGGCCAAACAGGCGGGCCTCTCGAAGGCCGATGGTGGCCGCCTGAATGATGCGGCCAACGAGCACTACACCGCTTGCTGTACAGCCTGGGACGAGATGAAGCAGGCCATCGCCACGCCCGTTCTGGCAGATCTCACCGACCTGTTGGCGCCGGTTGTCGATCGCTTCCGGGATTACAAGCGCTCGGCGGCGCTCCTCGACTTCGATGACCTGATCTTTGCGGCGCGTGACCTGCTGCGAGGCAACGAGCCGGTCCGCCAGGCACTTGCAGCCCGCTTCGCCCATGTTCTCGTCGACGAGTTCCAGGATACGGACCCCCACCAGATCGAAATCTTCTGGCGCCTTTGTGGTGAGCCGCCAGAGGGGGCGTCTGGAGACAACTGGCAGGATTTCCGGATCCGGCCCGGCGCGCTCTTCCTGGTCGGCGACCCGAAGCAAGCAATCTACCGTTTCCGGGGCGCCGATGTGGCGGCCTACCTCCTGGCACGCGAAGCCT
>NZ_JBKAHK010000087.1:0-577 GCF_046298265.1 Gillisia xinjiangensis
TTCACCGAGGGCAAGCCGGTCGCCGGCAGCCCCGACTTTACCTTTGTTCACGCCGGCGCCACCTGGCGCTTCGCCAGCGCCGCCAACCGCGATGCTTTCGCCGCCGACCCGGCGCGCTACGCCCCGCAGTACGGCGGCTACTGCGCCTGGGCGGTCTCCCAGGGCTACACCGCGCCGACAGTGGCCGAGGCCTGGCACATCGAGGACGGCAAGCTCTACCTCAACTACTCCAGATCGGTGCAACGCCAGTGGTCCGAGGATATCCCCGGCAACATCGGCAAGGCCGACGCCAACTGGCCGGGCCTGAAAGCGGGTCAGTAGATCGGGTTCACGGGGTCCCGGTGAGCCTTGGGGGATCGCCTTTGGCGATTCAAGTCGGCCCCGATCCGCTCCAGGCCCTCAGCCGCCGAACATCTTTTTCAGGTTCTCGAAGCCGGCCTCGTAGATGCCGCTGATCGCGGCCACCGCGTCGCCTTCCGGCGCCCCCTTGGCTTCGAATTCGCTCGACCACTCCACCGAGCAACCCTTGTCGCTGTCGCGCACCCTGAGGGTCGCCGTATAGTTGCTGACCGGCAGC
>NZ_JBKAHK010000088.1:0-574 GCF_046298265.1 Gillisia xinjiangensis
GACGCTGTCGCTGGTGGGCGAGAGCGGCTGCGGCAAGTCGACGGTGGGGCGCATGATCGTCGGTCTGCTGCAACCCAGCAGCGGCAGTATCGCTTTCGGGGGACGACCCGTCGCGGCGGGCCGCGCCCGCGCGCGGCAGATGCAGATCGTCTTCCAGGACCCTTTCGGGTCGCTGAATCCGCAGATGACGGTGGGTGCCATCGTCGCCGAACCGGCGGTGCTGCACTGCCTGGTGACGCGGCGCGAAACCGCTGCGCGGGCCCGCACGCTGCTGGCCCTGGTCGGTTTGCCGGAGGACGCCGCCGAGCGCTATCCCCACGAGTTCTCCGGCGGACAGCGCCAGCGAATCGCCATCGCCCGGGCGCTGGCGGCGGAACCGAAGCTCATCGTCTGTGATGAAGCGGTTTCGGCGCTGGACGTTTCGGTGCAGGCGCAGATCACGAACCTGCTGCGTGACATTCAGCAGCGCACGGGTATCGGCTATCTGTTCATTTCGCACGATCTCAACCTGGTACATCATATCAGTCACAGGGTCGCGGTGATGTACCTGGGGCGTATCGTCGAGATCGGGCCT
>NZ_JBKAHK010000089.1:0-574 GCF_046298265.1 Gillisia xinjiangensis
GATATGCCGACCAGGCCCACTTCACCCGCGACTTCCGGGCCTTCGCCGGCCTCTCGCCGGGCGACTACCGGCGGCGTGCGCCCGCCAATGCCCGCCACGTCACGCTGTAGCCCCAGCACTCCCCGGGGTCGATTTCGTTCAAGACCCGGGCGAAGAGAAGGGTGAGACTGAGCGCCAGAGAAGACCGAAGGAGTTTCCCCATGAGCGTGCACGAGCTTTTCGTCTATCTGCGTGCGAAGTCGGCCGACAAGGCAGTCGATTTCTACAAGCGGGTGTTCGGCGCGACGGAGAAGTTCCGCCTCGTCGAGCCAAGCGGGCGCATCGGCCATGTGGAGCTTGAACTTGGCGGCACGACCCTGATGCTGTCTGATGAGTTCCCGGAGTTCGATATCCATGCCCCTGATCCCGAAGCGCCCAGCAGCTTCGTCATTCATCTGCATGTCGATGACGCCGATGCGATGATCGACAAGGCGGTCGCAGCCGGTGCCCGCCTGCTGCGCGCACCACAGGACCATTTCTATGGCGAGCGTTCCGGCACCCTGCGCGACCCCTTCGGCTACGACTGGATGATCGG
>NZ_JBKAHK010000090.1:0-570 GCF_046298265.1 Gillisia xinjiangensis
GGGTGCGGGGGTAGGGAGACCGGATTGCGCGCGGCACGCCCGTAACCCTGCATGGATGGGTCGCCTGGCAGGGAGCACAGCTTTGGGGAGGCCCGTTCGGGGAGACAAGGGAATGAAACACATTGGCGCGGTGATCCTGCACGAAGGTCGCCTGATGCTGGTGCCGACGATCTTCTTCTTTGTCTGCTTCAATGTGCTCGTGCTGACGATCACCTTCATGGATCCGGCGCGGGGATTCAGCATCGTCTCCCACGGCGCCGCGACGGTCGGCGCGCTGATTGTCGGCAAGGCGGTGCTGATCGCCGACAAGCTGCCCTTCTTCAACCGCTATCCCCACAAGCCGCTGATCTACAACACGCTGTGGAAAGCGGCGCTCTATATCGCCATCACCACGCTGATCCGCATTGCCGAAGCGCTGCTGTCGGCGGCGACCAATGAATACGGCTTCGCCACCGGCGTCGCGGAGGAAGCGGCGCATTTCACCTGGGGGCGCTTCGCGGCAATCCAGATGTGGCTGGCGATCCTGTTCCTCGTCTACACCGGCTTTCGCGAGCTGGCCAACCAGATCGG
>NZ_JBKAHK010000091.1:0-565 GCF_046298265.1 Gillisia xinjiangensis
GCGCGCCCCAGACCAGAGTGCCGCGACCCGTGAAGGCGCGGATGGCGTTCACCGACTTGCCGGTTACGGGGTCAAGGTTCAGTGCCTCTTGAAAGCTGTCGTTCACCGGGACGGCGGGCTGAACGATGTTGAGCAGCGCCTGTCCCGCCGGCGCCTTCCACACGCCCTGCGTCGCATCGACACGAGCATAAAGCCCGGCCACGGCGCCGGACGGCGGCACGCTGGCCCGGGCATCCCGCACGAAGGTCTGCACCGCCCGATACACCTCGGGCTCCTTCGTCCTCAGACGCAGCTCCGCATCGTGGAGGCTGCGTCCGGCGACGCCCGACACCGGCGTCACGGACTCGCTGCCATCGTGCGCCACCGTCACGATATCGAATCCGGAGAGCCGCACCCGCGGATCCGAAATGCGCAGGGGCAGATTCGTTTCGAGGTACGGAAAATACGCCGCCCCGTAGCGCAGCAGCGCGGTGTCGCCAGTCAGCGCGGAACGGAAACTCATGCCCACGGATGACGCCGTATCGGTCCCGCCCGGCACGGCGCGCGCCACGTCGGCGACAAGGAA
>NZ_JBKAHK010000092.1:0-564 GCF_046298265.1 Gillisia xinjiangensis
TGTGTGATGCTGGCGCTCAATCGCATCGAAACCTTCTACGGCGAAACGCAGGCCCTGTTCGGCCCCTCGCTGCAGATCGGCCGCGGCGAAGTGGTCTGCCTGCTGGGGCCGAACGGCGCCGGCAAGACCACGACGATCCGTTCGATCCTCGGCCTTACCCCGCCGCGCCGTGGCACCATCGAGTTCGACGGCGCCGACATTACTGGTCAGGCTACCCACCGCATCGCGCGGCTGGGAATCGGCTGGGTGCCCGATGACCGGCGGATCTTCCCCAGCCTCACGGTAGCGCGCAACCTCCAGATCGCTGTGAAGAAGACGGCTTACCGATCCTGGACCACCGAAGAAATGTTCGAAATCTTTTCGGCGTTGGAACATCTCATGGGGCGGGAATGCGAAAACCTTTCCGGCGGCGAGATGCAGATGGTGGCGATCTCGCGTGCGCTGCTGGGCGCCCCCGGACTGGTATTGTTTGATGAGCCGAGCCAGGGGCTGGCGCCCAAGATCGTGCAGGATGTCATGCGCACGGTGCGCCGCCTGAAGGAGGAGGGAATCGGCGTTCTCATC
>NZ_JBKAHK010000093.1:0-562 GCF_046298265.1 Gillisia xinjiangensis
TCTCCGGGGCCACCGTGAAGTTGGCGAAGGTCGAGCAGCCCATGTAGTGCAGCACCGGCTTGCCATCCAGCGAGAAGCGGCTGGTGCCGTCGGGCATCAGGCCCTTGCCCTGGGTCGTGCGGATCGCCTGGCAGAGGTTGGTCTTGGGGTTGAGGCAGTACTCGCACTGGCGGCACTCGGGCGTGTAGAGCGGGATCACGTGGTCGCCCTTCTTCAGGGACTTCACCCCCGCACCAACCTCGACCACCACCCCGGCACCCTCGTGACCCAGGATCGCCGGAAACAGACCCTCCGGGTCGTCGCCCGACAGCGTGAAGGCATCGGTGTGGCAGATCCCCGTCGCCTTCACCTCAACCAGCACCTCGCCTTCCTTCGGGCCCTCCAGCTGCACCGTCGTCACCTCCAGCGGCTTGCCCGCCGCAATCGCCACCGCTGCCCGTACATCCATCTTTGGTCCCCTGACTTTACGGATTGGAATCGCATCGAAGGGCGGGAGTTTAGGCCGCCGGCCGGGCCGCCGCCACCCCGCGCGGCGCCCCAAATTTGGCCGGGAGAGACTCTT
>NZ_JBKAHK010000094.1:0-560 GCF_046298265.1 Gillisia xinjiangensis
CTCGCTGTGCAGCGCGCCCATGGTCTTGCCGGCGACGGTCATGGCGTCGGTATTGATCTTGCCGGCGCGGATCAGTTCGCCCATCACCGCCGGCAGGCCGCCGGCACGGTGGTAGCCCTCGCCGAGGTACTTGCCCGCGGGCTGGCAATTGACCAGCAGCGGAATGTCGTGGCCGAAGGTCTGCCAGTCCTCGATCGAGAGCTCGACGTCCATGTGGCGCGCGATGGCGTTGATGTGGACCGGACAGTTGGTCGAGCCGCCGATGGCGGAGTTCACCACGATCGCGTTCTCGAAGGCGGCCCGCGTCATGATCTTGGACGGGGTGAGTTCCTCCCACACCATGTCGACGATGCGCCGGCCGGTCTCGTATGCCCTCTGGCCGCGCTCGCGGTAGGGCGCCGGGATGGCGGCGGCGCCCGGCAGCATCATGCCCAGCGCCTCGGCCAGCGAGTTCATCGACGACGCCGTGCCCATGGTGTTGCAGTGACCGGGGCTGGGAGCGGAAGCCGCGACCATGCCGATGAATTCGTCGTAGTCGATCTCGCCGGCGGCGTGCAGGC
>NZ_JBKAHK010000095.1:0-559 GCF_046298265.1 Gillisia xinjiangensis
GAATTAACGCAATTGCTGCGCAGCATGGAATTTCATGCTGCGCAGCAATTCTTCGCTCAGACGCAGCAGGCGGTCTCGCGGCCGGCGGCCGGCGGCGTGCCGCAGGACTGGTCGCTGCAGCAAGCGACAGCCGGCAGGTCTTCGCCGTAGACGACCGCTTCGCCGTGACTGTGGAAAGTCTCCCAGGCGATTCCCTGGGGATCATTCACCCAGGCCTTGTGGGAGCGGGCGTAGCAGCAGGTCGTGTCCTTCTGCTCTACCAGGCGCGCACCGGAGGCGGCGAGCCGCCCGGCGACCTCGCGCAGTTCGGCCTCGTCTTCGACCTGGATGCCCAGGTGATCGAGGCCTGCTTGGCGGGCGCGCTGGGACATGGCGAAGTTCACCCGCGGGTCGTCCAGCATCCACTTGGCGTAGTCGTGCTTCAGGACAGCGGGGGCGCCGCCGAACAGGTTGGTATAGAAGTCAACCGAGGTGGCGAGATCGTCGACGCTGAGATGGACGTGAAGGCGCTTCATCGGGCGGACTCCTTAGGGCTTGAAGGGGGTGTGCTGAGGGCTGC
>NZ_JBKAHK010000096.1:0-553 GCF_046298265.1 Gillisia xinjiangensis
ATTTCTTCTCAGAGAACAAGGCCTGATAGTCGGGATGCCAACCCACCCTCACACTGTCTGCAAGAATCTCATACGAACCGGTACAAAGCCAACGCTCATGTCTATTTCGAAAAGGTAGCTCGCTCCGGTTGGCCCAATGATATAAGGTGCGCCCAAAAACTTTTTTTAGGTCGTCTGATGACAAGTCAGCAGTATCTTGCTGAGCCAATGATTCACTCTGCCAGCGTTCGATAAGCGCTTCGTCATAGCGGCTCGATTCACCGTCAAGAAGGACATTCTCTCGTGCCCACGCAGTTCGTTGCGCTGAGGCTCGGTAATAGTCGCGCTTTCCCAATTCGACGACGGGGTCAGAGAGACCAACGCACTTCATCTGTTTGACGAAGATGTGGTTATCAGATGCGAGTTCCGCGTCCGGAACTTCTGAGACCTCTTGGTGGAGCATGAGATCACCCATACGAAATTGAGAAGCGATCTCGTCGATTTTCTGTCGAAGCGACAGAAGAGATATCGGCGGTGCCGACGCATCGGTTAGAGCTTTGACGATAGTCGCAAA
>NZ_JBKAHK010000097.1:0-552 GCF_046298265.1 Gillisia xinjiangensis
TGCACGGCAGGCGGCGTCCGGTCGTAAGGGATAGAGCAGGGGAGCAAGGCCATTGCGGGGTCGGCTGAAGGGGGACGGGGCAGCCAAGCCAGGGGAAATCCCTGTTCTCCTGCCGGCGAATCGGGGCGGTCTGCGCCGATGAAAAAGGTCAAGCGCGAGCGCCCCGTCGTCGGCTGGCGCGAATGGGTCGGCTTGCCGGAACTGGGTGTTGACAGAATCAAGGTGAAGATCGATACCGGCGCGCGCACTTCGGCGATCCACGCCTTCGAAATTTGGCCTTTTGAGCGAAATGGCAAGAAATACGTTCGTTTCCTGTTGCATCCGGTTCAGCGTCGCCGCCAGCTGGAGGTGCGCTGCGAGGCGCCGGTTATCGACGAGCGTATCGTGACCTCCTCGAACGGGGAGCGTGAGCGCCGCTATGTCATCGAGACGGCCGTGAAGCTGGGCGAAGCGGTCTGGCCCATCGAGATGACGCTGACGAATCGCGACGAGATGGGTTTTCGCATGCTGCTGGGCCGCGGCGCGCTGAGGAAGCGTTTCGTGGTCGATCCC
>NZ_JBKAHK010000098.1:0-552 GCF_046298265.1 Gillisia xinjiangensis
CCGGGTAACCCTCCCGAGAGCAGGGGGGCAGTAGGTTGAGTATTGCCCAAAAAAACGGGCCGGCGACCGCCTCAGAGGCTCCCCTGGTCGTCGTCGTGGAAGACGAGGCCCCCGTGCGCAATGCCCTCAGCAGCCTGTTCCGCTCCGTCGGTTACCGGGTGACGGCCTATGCGGCGCCGCACGACCTTCTGGCCGAGGGGGTCCCCGAGGATGCGAACTGCCTGGTTCTCGACATCAGGCTGCCAATCACCAGCGGCCTGGATCTTCAAAAGCAGCTCAATGACGGCCAGATCAGCATTCCCATCGTCTTCATGACCGGTCATGGCGACATACAGATGTCGGTCCAGGCAATGAAAGCCGGGGCCGTCGACTTCCTGGCCAAGCCTTTCCGGGAGCAGGAAATGCTGGACGCCGTCACCGCGGCTATTGAACGGGATCTGCAGCGCCGCGAAGCGGATGCCGGCCTCGCCGACCTGCGCCGACGGCTGCAGAGCCTGACCCCACGGGAGAGGGAGATCCTGGAACTCGCGACCGCCGGAATGATGAACAAAC
>NZ_JBKAHK010000099.1:0-551 GCF_046298265.1 Gillisia xinjiangensis
ATCATAAGTCACGTCATTGCTGAACAATGGGGTGCCGGTATAATCTACATCAGTTGTTGCAGTAACATCCGTTACGCTAAACGCATAGGTCTCATCCGTAGCCGAAGCCGTGGTCATCGTTACCGTATGAACTAAATCAGATCCTTCTGTTGCTGTCGCTGGTGTTACACTTGCTACCGCTGCTGTATCATCATCCTGGATTGTTCCTGTGGCTTCGATTCCACCTACACTTAACGTATAAGTCTCATCGTTTTCATCCAACAAGTCTGTTAATCCTGGGAAGGTAACCGTAAATTCTGTTACCCCTGCAGGTACGGTGATGGTCATCGTGATCGGATCATAAGTCACGTCATTGCTGAACAATGGGGTGCCGGTATAATCTACATCAGTTGTTGCAGTCACATCCGTTACGCTAAACGCATAGGTCTCATCCGTAGCCGAAGCCGTGGTCATCGTTACCGTATGGGTCAAGTCTGTGCCTTCTATTTCTGTCGCATCCGTTACACTTTGTACCGCTGCCGTATCATCATCCTGGATTGTTCCTGTGGCTT
>NZ_JBKAHK010000100.1:0-550 GCF_046298265.1 Gillisia xinjiangensis
CAAGAACGACCCGATCTTTCCGGCCCTGGGCGCCGAGCCCTACAAGCGCGACCTGAAGGATCTCGAGTTCCACCTGCTCGACACCGGCCATTTCGCCCTGGAGGAGGAGGGACCCTTCATCGCGGAGCGGATGCTTGCCTTCCTTGACCGCGTGACACAGCCATAACGGCAAGCGCGCAGTATTACGCCGCCACGCTTCAGCGTGGCGGCGTGGCCGCGTCTCCGGTCCGGCAAGGACCTATTTCGTGGTGACGAGGCGGTAGCCGGCGTCGTAGGCATCGAGATCCAGCAGGTGGCCGTAGCGCGCGGCCCAGGCGCCGGAGTTCAGGTCGCCGGACAGTCTTTCCAGGGCCTCGCTCACGTCGCCCAGCGCCCAGAAGGAAGACATGGCCGCGCGGACTTTGGGATCGAGATAAGCCGCAGGCCGCAGCCAGTAGGCATAGAGGAATCCGTCCACGCAACCGTGTGGCACCGCAACGGCGGAAATCTCGACGGGCCCGAGCCATTCTTCGTAGTTCGTCAGGCGGGGCATTTGCCCCTCATCCAGGGT
>NZ_JBKAHK010000101.1:0-550 GCF_046298265.1 Gillisia xinjiangensis
GTCGCCGCTTGCTTGCGGCGGCTCGGCTACCGCAGCGAGGTGGTGAAGCTGGGGCTGGATCTCGGGATGATCGGCCGCCTCGCCGCCAAGCGCCCCCTCATGGTGTTCAACCTGGTTGAGGCTCTTGATGGCGACAGCGCCCTGGCCCACTTGGCGCCGGCGATGTTCGACCATCTCGGCCTCGCCTACAGCGGCGCCGGCACCGAGGCGCACCACCTGACGCTCACCAAAACCGCCGCCAAACGCCTGCTGGCGAGCGCCGGCCTGCCGACGCCGGAATGGTCGATGGACGGCAGCGGCTTTCCGCGCGGCAGCCGCGTGATCGTGAAATCACTGACCGAGCACGCCTCGCTGGGCATCGATGCCGGCTCCGTGGTGCCCGCCGCCCAGGCACACCAGGAGATCCTGGCCCGCGAACAGCGCTTCGGCGGCCGCTTCTTCGCCGAGGCCTTCGTCGAAGGCCGCGAGTTCAACCTCTCGGTTCTGGAGACGCCGGAGGGCCCGCGCGTGCTGCCCGTGGCCGAGATCCTCTTCCTCGACTTCCCGCCGG
>NZ_JBKAHK010000102.1:0-547 GCF_046298265.1 Gillisia xinjiangensis
CGCCAGGAAGGCCTCGCTGGCCTGGTCGCGCCAGGCAAAGGCACGCAGCCGCTCGTCCTCGGCGATTTCGCCCGCCACCGCCTGGCGCCGGTCGAGGGCCGCCCAGGCCAGATAGTCGAAGGAGCGCAGCATGCCGGCGACGTCGCGCAGCGGCGAGGTCTTCTCGCGGCGTTCGTCCAGGGAGCGTTGCGGCTCCCCTTCGAAATCGATGATCGACACGTCGTCCTTGTTGATGAGCACCTGGCCCAGGTGGTAGTCGCCGTGGATGCGGGAGATGCCGCCGTCGGGCGTCAACTCCGCCACCGCTTTCGCCTGGGAAAGAAGCTCATCCCGCGCCTCGAGAACCGCTTCGCGCACCTGCTCGGCCTCAGGCGTCAGTTTCTTCAGAGTCCTCAGCATGGAGATCTGCTGCTTGATTTCTCCGGCAACCGCCTTCGACCACGCCTTGAGGTCTGCTGCCCGCAACGGCTTGGTCGCAAAGGCCGGAATATCCGTCGGGAAAGCGAAGGCAGCGTGGAGCTCCGCAGTACGCCGTCCCAGCGTGTCG
>NZ_JBKAHK010000103.1:0-545 GCF_046298265.1 Gillisia xinjiangensis
GCGAAAGCCTGCCAGGGTGAGGAGGTCGTATCGCTCCTGCGCGTCGGCGCCGCCGATCTCGGTCAGCAGCTTGCGCTCCGTCCTTCCCGGCAGATAGGGGCAGAGGTTGGGCTCCAGGACATAGTAGTTCTGCAGTGGCCCAATTGCCTGGGCCTCCGTGGCCAAAATCCGGTCGGTGGGTCGCACTGCCCTCATGCCAATAATCTGCGCGGCCCGGCCGTCGGCGTCCAGTCCTTAGGTTGACGCCTTGGCCGGCTGCCGCGAGGGGCCGGCAAGGGCGGAAGGAGATTACTCGGCGCTCTCGGCGACATCGGTCAGGGATGAGTAGCCGAAGTAGGCAGCGCCCAGTTCTCCATGGATGCGAATCAGCTTTATCTGGATCCAGTCGATGAACTCGTGCATCCCCTTGTTGATCACCTGATCGACGGTGATGTCGTCGAGAACGCTGCGCAGTTCGTCCAACTCCTCTAGGGCCTTTGTCCCGCCGATCAGTCTGTAGGAGGAACGCAGCTGCGACAGCCGGTTGGAAATGTCGTGGACGCAGG
>NZ_JBKAHK010000104.1:0-543 GCF_046298265.1 Gillisia xinjiangensis
ATCATCCGTCTGCCGCTGCCGCTGCGCTGGCTGTTGGCTAAAGTGATTTCGACCCGCCGGGCGCCGGTCGCCCAGGAGATCTACCGCGAGATGGGTGGCGGGTCGCCGCTGCTGCCGAACACCGAGGCCCAGGCGGCGGCGCTGACTGCGGCGCTCGCTGACAGGGGCATCAGCGATGCCAAGGTGTTCGTCGCGATGCGCTATTGGCATCCGCGGGCGCGGCAGACGGCGAAGGAAGTGGCCGCCTATAGGCCCGACCAAGTGATCCTGCTGCCGCTCTATCCGCAGTTTTCCACCACCACGTCGGCCTCCTCGCTGAAAGAGTGGCATCGCGAGGCAAGAGCGGCGGGTGTGACGGCGCCGAGCCGCAGCCTCTGCTGCTATCCGGAAGAGGGCGGCTTCATCGATGCGGTGGCCTCGGGGCTGCGCGAGGCGCTGCGCCAAGTCGACCACGACAAGCCGGCGCGGGTCCTGTTCTCTGCCCACGGCCTGCCGAAAAAGATCGTCGACCAGGGCGATCCCTACCAGTGGCAGGTGGAGCAG
>NZ_JBKAHK010000105.1:0-543 GCF_046298265.1 Gillisia xinjiangensis
AGCCAGCGCGCACTATCCGGGAGGCCCGTCATTCGATCACCGAGCGCAAGGAGAAGGGCCTCAGCGCCGCTATCTGTGGTGAGTGCAGTCGCCAGCGCCAGCAGTGCATTGGCCCAAGTCTGCCATTCGGAATGAGTGCTGTCTGATTCCGGAGTCTTCAGCATATCCTTGGAACCAAGATCCAGCGTCTCAAACAAGTCTTCAGCCACTGCGGCGGCAAAATCTTGCGCGACGACCTGCATGAATGCCTGCTCGAAAGCAGGAACATGATCGTCGACCTTTGCTTCCTTCAGAAGTAGCCGCAAGGCCGGCACCTGTATGGAGGAGTCGCTCCAAGTAGAGCGATAGCGCGCATCGATACATCGGAAATAGGCGCTAAGGATTTCCTCTGCGATGTTATCGCCCGCGGGCACGTTCCCGCTTGCTAGCTTCTCCGCTAGGCCATCCGCAATCCAGAGCGGCAGATTGTAGATGTCGCCCGCTACTGTGGTCAAAGCCTCGATCGGATCGCCTCCGATCAAGGACGAGTTTACCGGGCCAGTG
>NZ_JBKAHK010000106.1:0-541 GCF_046298265.1 Gillisia xinjiangensis
TATGAAAGGTCGGGGCTCGCAACGCTCTGTCCCTTGGTGATCTTGATGTGTTCGACCAGCCGGCTTTCCGACAGTTCGCCGGCTCGCTCCAAGATAGAGTAAGCGGCGGAGGTCAAGTGGCTGTTGATGCGTTTCAGGTCGCGCAGCACGTCAAGATGCAGCGACGACGAGGTGATCGATTCCGGCCGGCGCGCACTGATGCGCTCGTAGTGGTTCTCGATGTACCGGCGTTCCAGCTCGCGCACCTGCGTTTTCTGGCGCAGCAGCTGGCGTGCCAGCTCTATGTCACCGGAGGCAAAGACGTTCATCGCCAGGTCCAGGTTGGCGACGATGCGCGCGTGGAAACTCTCCAGTTCGGCCATGCCGTCGCTGGAGAAGGCGGTGTGGTTCTTGATCTTCTTGCTGGCCAGCTCCATCAGGTTCTTGTCGATGATGTCGCCGATGTGTTCCAGGTTGGTGGTGAAGTTCAGGATCTCCACGCTGCGTGCGCTTTCCTGCGTATCCAATTCTTCGTTGTTGAGCTTCGTCAGGTACAGCTTGA
>NZ_JBKAHK010000107.1:0-539 GCF_046298265.1 Gillisia xinjiangensis
GTCCTCTTTTTATGTTTCATCTTGCCGGCGCTTTGTCCGACCTTACGCCGTGTCACGCTGCCCGCCGCGTCGGCCGGACAGGATAGGGTTGCCGCTCGCAGAGGAAGTCCGGCCGCCGCTGCGAGCCGCCGAAAGGTGCGCCCACGGCATTGCTGATGGCGTTGAACGCGAAGAAAGCGTTGGAGCGCGGGAACGGCGTGATGTTGCTGTTGGAGCCGTGCATGATGTTGCAGTCGAACAGAATCACCGAGCCCGCTTTTCCGGTGGTGCTGAACACGCCGCCGTCTGCGATCAGCCGTCTTAGAGACTCGTCATCGGGAACGCCGTAGTCCTGGCGCTTCAGCGAGGTCTTATAGTGATCTTCGGGCGTTTCGCCGATGCAGGAGACGAACCAACGGTGCGAGCCCGGGACTACCATGAGGGGGCCGTTGAAGGCGTAGTTCTCGGTCAGCGTGATCGAGATGCTGAGCGCGCGCATGCGCGGCATGCCGTCCTCGACGTGCCAGGTCTCGAAATCGCTATGCCAGTAGAACTCCTTT
>NZ_JBKAHK010000108.1:0-538 GCF_046298265.1 Gillisia xinjiangensis
GCCCCACCAGCTGGACCCCCATCGGCAGCCCGCTGTCGGACTGCAGCAGCGGCAGGGTCACCGCCGGCGTACCGCAGAAGGTCCAGATGCCATTGAAGGCGGCACTGCCGGTCCACTCGAGCCCTGCCGGCGCCGGGCCCGGTGCGGCCGGCGTGAGGATGGCATCGTAGCGGTCGAATACGGCCTCCAGGGCATCGTTCAGCAGACGTGGCCAGTCGCGCGCGACCAGGTAGTCGTGCGCCAGGACGCGCCCGCCCTCGTCCATCGTCTGCTGCATCGTCGGGCTCAACTGGTCGCGTCCGCGCCGCGCGTAGTGATGATACGACTTCGCCAGTTCGGTCATCTGGACCAGCTCGCACAGCTTCATCGCCTCGCCGAAGTGGCCCGGCAGGTCGACCTCGTCGCAATCCTCGCCCAGCGCCTCGGCCAGCTCCGCGAAGCCCGCCTGCATTTCCGGGTCGGCGGTGTCCCAGGCCGGCTGGCGCACGAAGGCAAAGGCCGGCTTCACCGGCGGGCTCGAGGTTGAAATCTCGAGCAG
>NZ_JBKAHK010000109.1:0-538 GCF_046298265.1 Gillisia xinjiangensis
GTCATCGACGCGGTGAAGCGCCGGGCTTGGCTCAGCGCCCTGGGCGCGAGCTTCAAGGGCTGGCATGTCTTTACCTATGTCTCGGCCCAGCTCGCCGGCGAGGCCTGGCGCCGGGCCGGGAGGCGGCTGGGATCGGGCAGGGCCAGGACGGTCGAGACGTAGAGCGCGCCCAGCAGCAGCTGGATCAGGGAGTGCTGCCGGAAGAGCGCGTATTCACTGAGCGAATAGGTCACCACGAAAGCCAGGAAGAACAGCGGCAGCGTTGCCAGGGCGCCGCGGTGGTGCTGCAGCAGGGCGAAGGCGCGCCAGGCGAAGGTTAAAAGGAACACCGCGGTGATCGCCAGGCCGGCCACACCAAGCTGGACCCAGATGTCGAGATAGCTGTTGTGGAAGTTTTTCACGTTCTGCTGCAGCAACGCCTGGACGTAGCCCGCCGCGGAGGCGTCGCCGCCGTTCCAGAAAGCGTCGAAACCGCTGCCCAATAGTGGGCCCGCCTCGATGAGATCCGCCGCGTAGTCCCACAGCACCGACCGTCCTG
>NZ_JBKAHK010000110.1:0-538 GCF_046298265.1 Gillisia xinjiangensis
GCAGGGCGCTGGACCTCGGTGATGACCTGGGCGGCGGTGAAGGTCTTGCCGGAGCCGGTCACGCCCAGCAGCACCTGGTCGCGTTCGCCCTGCTTCAGTCCCGCGGTCAGCTCGGCGATCGCCTGCGGCTGGTCGCCCGCCGGCCTGTAATCGGAGTCGATGCGGAAGGGCGTGCCCAGGGGCACGTTGACCGGTTTGACCGGAAAGGGGGCGGTGGCCGGGTTCGACATGCCCCTTTATATGCGCTTCACCCCCGCCGTTGCCAGGGGGGAGGGCCGGGGCGTCCCGCTGGCTCCTGTCACCTGTGTGTCAGGAGCGAAGAAAAATCACAGCAGGGGCGCAAACAGCAGCAGGGCGGCACCGGCACCCACGACAAGACAGACGCAAAGGCAGAGCCGCGCCAGCCAGCGGCGCAGCGCGGAGCCGCGGGCGAGGGGCTGGTGGGTGGTGAACTGGGCGGGGTCAAACAGCATTACAGCGCAGGGGCACCAAGGGGGGCACCGTCTCCAAGTGGCGTCCCCCCGGACGCCGGTTGCAG
>NZ_JBKAHK010000111.1:0-537 GCF_046298265.1 Gillisia xinjiangensis
CTCGACCGCCGGGATCGCCTGCTGGTTCGGCGCCGCGCCGGTGTAGAAGACGTTGCGCGAGCTCTCCTCGCCTTCGTACTGCACCGGATAGAACAGCAGCCCGTTCAGCTCCTCGAAGACCGGCAGTACCGACTTGCGGCTGACCGAGGTCCAGCAGCCGAAGACCACGTCGACCTTTTCCTTCTCGATCAGTTCGCGCGCCTTCTCGGCGAACAGCGGCCAGTCGGAAGCCGGATCGACAACCACAGCCTCGACCTGCTTGCCGAGCAGACCGCCCTTCTTGTTGAGATCGTCGACCATCATCAGGACGGTGTCCTTCAGAGTCGTCTCGGAAATGGCCATCGTGCCGGACAGAGAATGCAGCACGCCAACCTTGATGGTATCGGCCGCTTGGGCCATGGGGCCGGTGGCGAGGGCAGCCGCAAAAGCCGCCGCGCCCATCGCCCCCCTGATTACGGATTTCATTGTCTAACTCCGCTAGACGTTGATGTTGCACCGCAAAAGTTTGCGAATATTGGATACAATCTGTCAAGACCC
>NZ_JBKAHK010000112.1:0-536 GCF_046298265.1 Gillisia xinjiangensis
GCGGGCGATCAGGTAACTGGCGGTGACGTAGAGGATGAAAATGAAGATGCCGAAGGTCACCGGCGAAGCTTGCGCTGTCTCCACCAGCACGACTTGGAAGAAGATCGCGGGGACGTACAACACGGTGAGCAGCAAGCTGTAGCCGACAAAGACACGGAAGCGCCGACCGATGGGGGGCACCAATCCCGGCCGCGCGGTAGATTCCTCCAACAGCAGCCGGCGGAGCCAGGCGATCTCGAAGAGCGCAACGACGGCGGTGGTCAGGAAAAGTCGGATGACCGCGAGGGCGGCACCGGCGGCGTCTTCTGGCAGCGCGATATCGACCAGTACGGAAAGGCCGAATGGCACCGCGGCAGCTGTGGCAACAACGCCCAGGTTGCCGAAGGTGTCGCGATAGGCAGCCTTGGTCGTTTGCCAGATCGGCAATTTGGGGACGACGGCTTCTGCGTTCTCGAGGACGGCCATTCGCTCTCCCAAACCTTCCTGCGCCGGCGGCAACCGGCCGATAAAATCCAACCGGAACGATAGCAGCGGGG
>NZ_JBKAHK010000113.1:0-535 GCF_046298265.1 Gillisia xinjiangensis
ATGCTCTGTCCAAGCAAACAAGTCTTCTGTAGGGACCGCCTTCTCGACCTCTGAATAAAGAAGCAAGAGAACCTGATCGCGGTACGTTAGTGCAGTGTTGAGGATACGCTTTCGCCCCAAGACATTCCAAACTGCTGGCAATCTCCGTTCAGAAATTGCATCGCACAAAAGCTGCGCATCCTCGAGCGCAATATTCTGAGAAACTCTGATCAACTCGCAAATGCACCAATCGGCCAGTCGCACCGCTGTCAGCGCGTCAATTTCGTTTGCATCAACCTCACCACCAACATGCCCAAAGTCTCTCTTGTTTCTCAGTGTGTACAAGAACAGAAGAGCGCGAGGCATCAATATCCGCAAACCCTCGGGACCCGCTGCCTTTGACGTCTTTTCGATATTCTCGCACTCGGCTTTGAAATTCCCGAGGTTCGCGCTTAATGCAGTGTGAGTCCCAGTCAATAAATGCTGCAAAGCTCTAATGAGAACCTCAGCAAGCTTACCCGCTTGATGACCAATAGCATCATGCTGTCCCTCAAGC
>NZ_JBKAHK010000114.1:0-532 GCF_046298265.1 Gillisia xinjiangensis
CAGGTCGGGCCAGGGCGGCGCCAGGCGGTCGCCCTTGGGACCGAGAGTTGCCAGGGGATCGCGAATGAGCGCCGCCGGCAGCCAGCGCCACGGCTTCGTGACGGAGATGCGCTTGATTTCCGGCATGAATCCCAGGGTCTCGGCAAGCCCCTTGCACTGGATCTCCATGCCCGCCTTGCCATCGGTGACCACCCAGCAGGAGAGCCCGGCCAGGGCATCGGCGTCGGTCGTGGAGGAGAAATCAGTCGGGGAAGGAACGTCGGCAGGGTTCATTGCGGACGCGACTATGCGCCCCACGCCGCAGCCGGTGCAAGGCCGAAACCGAGGCGCTCCGCCGGCTTTTCGCCCCGGCGGGTGGCGAAACAAAGCGGTTTCACACAGCCGGTCCGGGTTGTCTTGGGCTTGCCAGCCGGGGCCCTCGGGTAATATTGTTACTCAGTGTCCGCCGCAACGGGGGCATTTCAGGGATATCCTTACCGAGGGGCCTATGCGCCGGGTCAAATTGGACCGAATCGACCTGCAGATCCTGCAG
>NZ_JBKAHK010000115.1:0-532 GCF_046298265.1 Gillisia xinjiangensis
TGATGGAAATGGTGGAACAGATACCGCTACGGTAACGGTAACGGTAAACCCAATCAACGATGCTCCGGTAGCCGTTGATGATTCGGCCACCACCGATGAAGACACTGCTGTAAACATAAATGTACTTGCCAACGATACTGATGTAGACGGTGATACCCTTACGGTAACCGAAACCACTGCACCTACTAACGGAAGTGTTGTGATCAATGGTGATGGAACAATTACTTACACTCCGAATGAAAACTTCAACGGTACAGATACTTTCATCTATACCATCTCTGATGGCAATGGTGGAACAGATACCGCTACGGTAACGGTAACGGTAAACCCAATCAACGATGCGCCTGTAGCAGTTGATGATGTGGCTACCACCGATGAAGACACTGCTGTAAACATAAATGTACTTGCCAACGATACTGATGTAGACGGTGATACCCTTACGGTAACCCAGACCACTGCACCTACTAATGGAAGTGTTGTGATCAATACAGACTACACGATCACCTATACTCCGGATGCCAACTTCAACGGT
>NZ_JBKAHK010000116.1:0-531 GCF_046298265.1 Gillisia xinjiangensis
GGACCACGTGCGCTCGTGGTGGGCCATCCGCCACTTGCCGAATGTCCTGCTGCTGCATTTTGCCGATCTCAAGAACGACATGCCGGGAGGGATCCGGCAGATCGCGGCGTTTCTCGATATCGCGGTCGACGAATCGCGCTGGGACGCCATTGTCGAGCACTGTTCGTTCGATTACATGAAGGCGAATGCCTCGGCCAGCGTGCCGCTCGGCGGGGCCTTCTGGGAAGGCGGCGCGCAGACCTTCGTGCACAAAGGCACCAACGGCCGCTGGGGCGATGTCCTCACGGCCGCGGCCTGCAAGGCTTACGAGCACCGCGCGCGGGCGGAACTGGGCGAGGACTGTGCCGCCTGGCTGGGCGGTGGAAGCGAAGCGAAGGCCTAACGTTTCGCTTCCTGCAGCACGTTGCGGATCGCGTCCACCGCGGTCATCACATCGTCTCGCGAAATATCCAGGTGGGTGACGGCGCGGACGGAGGTGCCGGCGCCGCCCAGGTCGACGCCCTTGGCTTTCAGCGCATCGCAGAACGAGTC
>NZ_JBKAHK010000117.1:0-530 GCF_046298265.1 Gillisia xinjiangensis
TGCGGAGGGAAATAGGAATTTCCACTTTAGAGACTCGCGATCAAGCCGATCAAACTTGAGCAGAATGAACTGTGCCGGTCGCCAGCCTTTCCTCTGGATACCGCCGCACAGCCGCCCACCCGCCCCGCAAGGCGGTCGGCCATCCGGCTAGGAAAAACCCAGCCCGCGCAGGGCTGTCGTGTGAGTCCGCGCACTTCGGCTAAGATGTCACCTACTTGCCCTGATCGTCAGGCAACCACGATTGCGGAGAATGCCTCATGCGCTGGAAATCCTTGGCTCTGGCTGCCGGCTTCGCCGCCGTCGCCGCGCTGCCCCGTCCCGCCGCGGCGGTCGATCTGGCCCTGGTGCTGCTGAACGACGTCTCCAAGAGCATGGACGACGGCGAATACGCCCTGGTGAAGGACGGCTACCGCGCGGCTTTCTCCGACCCCGAGGTGATCGCCGCGCTGCTCGGCAACACCGGCGGCATTGCCGTGACCTACGTCGAATTTTCCGGCCGCGACGAGATCCAGCGGGTGCTGGACTGGCAG
>NZ_JBKAHK010000118.1:0-529 GCF_046298265.1 Gillisia xinjiangensis
CGGCTCTACGGCGATGAAAGCCTCTACACCGGCGGCCTCTCGGTGCGCACGACCCTCGACCCGCACCTGCAGGACATCGCCAACCGTGTGCTGCGCGAGGGCCTGATCGACTACGACCGCCGCCACGGCTGGCGCGGCCCGCTGCAGCAGATCGCCATCGGCGAGGGCGTCGACCTGATGTCGCGCCTGCAGGAGATCGAGCGGCCGGTCGGCATCGACGGCAGCTGGCAGCTCGCCGCCGTGGTGTCGACCGACGCCAAGCAGGCGGAGATCATGCTGTCCGACGGCAACGCCGGCCACATCCCGATGGACGCGCTGAAGTGGGCGCGCAAGTGGATCGAAGGCCAGCGCATCGGCAACGAGCCGAAAAAGCCGGGCGAGGTGCTGCAGGCCGGCGACGTCGTGCTGGTCGAAGCCCTCCAGGCTGATAGCGAAGAAGGCGACCAGGCGGCGGCGGCGGACAGCTACGCGCTGCGCCAGACCCCCGACGTGAACGGCGGCCTGGTGGCGCTCGACCCGCATACCGGGC
>NZ_JBKAHK010000119.1:0-528 GCF_046298265.1 Gillisia xinjiangensis
GGCATGCGGCGCGTTTCCAGGCCCACAGTGAGCTCGCGCGGATCGACGTAATCGTACTCGATGGCGTAGCCCGGCTGCAGCATCCGCGCCTGTTCCAGGCCAGGAATGGTCTTCAGCAAGGCAGCCTGTACATCCTCTGGCAGCGAGGTGGAGATGCCGTTCGGATAGACGGTCGGATCGTCTAGGCCTTCGGGCTCCAGAAAAATCTGGTGCTGCCCGCGCTCGGCGAAGCGCACCACCTTGTCCTCGATCGAGGGGCAGTAACGCGGCCCCGTCGATTCGATCTGGCCGGAATAAAGCGGCGCCCGATGGAGGTTCTCTCGGATCAGCGCGTGGCCCGCCGCCGTCGTATGGGTGATGTGGCAGGCAATCTGCGGCTGGGTGATCGCCGTCAGGCTGGAGAAGGGCTCCGGCGGCATATCGCCGGGTTGCGCCTGCAATCCGCCATACTCGATGGTGCGGCCGTCCAGGCGCGGCGGCGTTCCGGTCTTCAGGCGCCCAAGCGCGAAGCCGGCGCGCTCCAAGGTC
>NZ_JBKAHK010000120.1:0-526 GCF_046298265.1 Gillisia xinjiangensis
TATCTGGCAATTGCCAGAAGATTTACACGAAAATTTACCTTTCGTTAACATAGAATGTTCTAGTTCTTCCGCCGCGGGAGCCGCCGGCAAAAGCTGTTCCCGCACCTCGGCGGACCTACCAGCAGCCGGAAGCGGACGGATTACATTGAGCAAGTGCGAGCGTCACATATCTGGCGGAACCTGTGAGAGCTGTCGGTATTGGGATCAGAACAATCCCGCAGCCGGACTTTGCCGAGCAGTTGCGCCGCGCACGCACGCCATCGGTGAAGAGCATGACGAACTTGCTATACGGGCGATCTGGCCACTTACGCGCGCGAGCGACTGGTGCGGCTACTGGAGGCCGGCCGATGTCGCCCGATAGCCGAAGGGGACGCTCGATGCTCCTGGTGGAGCCACTCCCCAAGCCAGGCGAAAGCCCGGTGGGGTACCTCGACCGTCTCGCCAGGTGCAATGGCTTTCCAGGGGCCGCCGACGTTCTGAGGAAGGGAGGCTATGACGGAGCCCACCACCGGGCGTGAGCACCCCA
>NZ_JBKAHK010000121.1:0-526 GCF_046298265.1 Gillisia xinjiangensis
TTTGTCGGTTTCGCGCAAGTATACTATGTGCGTGCCGAGATGCGAGCCATCGCGCAGATGGCCCTCGATCAAGTGGCTGAGATAGTTGACGGAAATATAAACCCGCTCTACTCCGGCGGAGGCCAGGCGCCGCACCAGGCGCTCGAGCAACGGGATGCCGTCGATCTCCACCATGGGCTTCGGGATAGTGTCGGTCAGCGGACGCAGCCGCCTGCCTTCTCCACCGGCCATAATGACGGCGGCGGCAAAGCCGCTCGCCCCGTGCATCTCTGCGGCATCGCCGCCCAAGTCGGTCACATGGACGAGGTCGACATACCGCCCCTCGGCATCGACCACCGGAACGGATTGGATGTTCGCGCGCCGCATGCGGTCAATGATGATACTGTCCGGCGTGCCGACGTCGACCCACACGGGGTCCTTGTTCATGGCATCGACCGCGCGGGTGTCGAGACTGCCACCAACGAGAAGGCTGCGGCGCACGTCACCATCCGTCAGCGTCCCCAGCAGCCGCCCCTCGGCGCTGACG
>NZ_JBKAHK010000122.1:0-525 GCF_046298265.1 Gillisia xinjiangensis
TGAGAAATTCTCAAGAGCTCTCGCGATCTTCGCGTTTGAAAGTCGCCCTTCATGCAGCCAATCCTAACCCATGATTAGAGAATTTCTCAAACGTATCCGGATCGCCGGCACGGCGCCGGGGACGCCGCCGGGCCGACCGGCCCAGGGTTTGGCGCGGGATCTGTTGGAGCTGCAGAAGGGCGGGCCGCCGGGGGCCGGCGATCAGGCGCTCGGCATCCTGCTGCTGCGCGACCCGCCCCAACAACAAAAATCCCCGGGGCCGCGGCGGGCCCCGGGGACTGGCGAAAAGCGTCCGTTAAGCCGCGGGGTCTGCCCCGGCCGAAAGCGCGAGGCTTAATCCGCCGCGTCGGCCTTGCGGGCACGGTCGACGATGGGATTCTCCAGCGCGCCGATACCGCCGATCTCGCAGCGCACGCTGTCGCCGTGGCTCATGTAGCGCGGCGGCTTGAAGCCGATGCCCACGCCCGCCGGCGTGCCGGTGGCGATGACGTCACCGGGCAACAAGGTGATGCCGGCCGACAGCGT
>NZ_JBKAHK010000123.1:0-523 GCF_046298265.1 Gillisia xinjiangensis
ATGACCACCCTGACGCTGTCCGCCGTATCGAAGCACTTCGGCGCCATCCGGGCGCTGAACGACATCTCCCTCGCCCTGCACTCCGGCGAGGTGGTGGGCCTGATGGGCGACAACGGCGCCGGCAAGTCCACCCTGGTGCGCATCATCGCCGGCAACTTCCCGCCGAGCAGCGGCCAGATGGCGATCGAGGGGCGCGGCGTCGCCTTCCACGGGCCGGCCGATGCGCGCGCCGCCGGCATCGAGATCGTCTACCAGGACCTGGCGCTGTGCGACAACCTGACGGCGCCCGCCAACGTCTACCTGGGGCGCGAACTGACGAAGACCATCGGCCCCTTCCACCTGTTGAACTACAAGGCGATGTACCAGCGCGCCGGCGAGCTGTTCGCCGAACTGAAGTCGGAAACCCGGCCGCGCGACCTGGTGCGGCGCATGTCGGGCGGCCAGCGCCAAGCGGTGGCGATCGCCCGCACGCGCCTGTCGGATCCGAAGATCGTGCTGATGGACGAGCCGACGGCGGCAATCA
>NZ_JBKAHK010000124.1:0-519 GCF_046298265.1 Gillisia xinjiangensis
CGTGCCGCGCGGCTTTCGCGCGTCGCTGACGGTCGGCGGCCGCTTCGGGCTGTGGGAGCAGTTGCTGCTGCACTGGCTGCCGGTCATGCGGGAAGCGGCCCCCGACGTGTCTGTCCGCGCCGAGATTGGCTTTGAGCCGGACCTGATGCTCGGCCTGGTCGAGGGGCGCATCGACATCGGCGTGATGTACACGCCGCAGAGCCGCCCGGGCCTCAAGGTTGAAATGCTGCTGGAGGAACGGCTGATCCTGGTTTCGACGGACCCCGCCGCCGTACCGGAGCCGGGGCCAGGATACGTCCTGATCGACTGGGGGCCGGAGTTCTATGCCCGGCACAGTGCCAGCTTTCCCAACTTCATCGGACCCGGGCTGACGGCCAACATCGGCTGGCTCGGCCTGCAGCATGTCACGGCGCAAGGCGGCTCCGGCTACTTCCCCGCCCGGCTGGTCCGCGAACACTTGCATTCCGGCCGGCTCACCCACCTGAAAGCAGCGCCGTCCTTCTCGCTGCCAGCCTATGC
>NZ_JBKAHK010000125.1:0-519 GCF_046298265.1 Gillisia xinjiangensis
GACGACGCGGCGCTCGGCGACGGCTACGCCGACCTGCGCGCCACCAACGCGCGCCAGTGGCGCACGGTCTTCGAGGAGGACCTCGGCGTCGTGCAGGGCATGCAGGCGGGACGCGCCTCGACGGCCTTCACGGGGGGCGTGTTCTCGCCGGTGATGGATGGCCCGACCCACTGCTTCCACCAGTGGATGGCGAAAGCGCTGCTCGGCTAGGAGCCTGTGGCCCATCCTTCGAGACGGCGCTGTCGCGCCTCCTCAGGATGAGGATCTAGAAATGAGCCTCACCCTGAGGAGCGATCCGCAGGATCGCGTCTCGAAGGGCGAGGCGGGCCACTGCTAACGGCTTGCGGCCGCCTTCTGCTGCCGTCTGAACTCCTGCACCGGCAGGCCGCCGATGCCCCAATCCGCCATGTCGACTTCGTCGATCACCACCACGGTGGTCGCCGGGTTCTTGTCGAGCACCTGGACCAGCAGGTCGGTAACGCCTTTGATGAGCGCGGCCTTCTGCGCCGCCGTCGCGCC
>NZ_JBKAHK010000126.1:0-519 GCF_046298265.1 Gillisia xinjiangensis
CGCTGGGCCGAGGCCGACGAGGCCTGCCGCATGATCGAAGCCGCGATCCGTGCTGACGCCGAAGCGGTGAAGAAGAAGAAGTGAGCTTCATAGCCTGCTGCGGAAATGCCTGCCTCCCGGCGCGGACGCATTCCGCGTGAAGGGCAAAGCTGCTAGCCTGACATACGACCTTAAGGCGCAGGAGCGAGACTGCACATGACGTTGAGGGGGCAGCGGCCGCTGCGTTTTGCCGTGGCGATGATCATCGGCCCGTCCTTGGCCGCATCTCTGATGGTTGCCCCGGCGGCGGCGACCTCTCTGGAGGAAGAGATGCTGGAGGCGGTGCGCAGCCTGCGCAGCGGCACGCTGTCGCCCGAAGCCACCGCCGAGAACTGCGTCGGGGCCATCGAGGATTCCGACAAGGAAGCCGACTATCGCGCCGTGATGGCGAGCTTCCTGGACGTGCCCCGAAGCGACGCCATTCCGGCCCTCTGCCGGGCCATCATCCGCAGTATCGTCGCCGGCACCCTTACCGAGGAC
>NZ_JBKAHK010000127.1:0-518 GCF_046298265.1 Gillisia xinjiangensis
ATACCTGGCTCGGCGGATTCGGTACCGAGGCGGAGTTTCGCCAGGTTCTGGAATTCATCTGCGAACGCTTCGAGACCGGGAACTACA
Source organism: Gillisia xinjiangensis (assembly GCF_046298265.1). NCBI lineage: Bacteria > Pseudomonadati > Bacteroidota > Flavobacteriia > Flavobacteriales > Flavobacteriaceae > Gillisia > Gillisia xinjiangensis. The sequence goes on from NZ_JBKAHK010000127.1 coordinate 88, forward strand.
TTTTCTGGCTCGCCGATCTGCGCTTCCTCAACAGCGCCTTTTTCCATTCCGAGGCCTGGCTGGCCGAAACGGTGTTCCCGCGAGCCATCGCCGCCGGCCTGCAGCGGGAAGCCGTCGTGGTGCCCACGTACCAAGGCGCGCCACGCGGTTACGACGTCTTCGGTTCCGCCTCCTCCGCCCTGGGAAGGATTACGGACGGCAGGGTTCGGGGTTTCTCCGACGTCGAAGCGGCCAAGGCGTGGGTGTTTGAAAGTTCGTAGGTCTTCGGGCCGCGGGACAGCGGGCGACGCCGGCCTGTCCCGGCCCCGCCCCTCGGCGGCCTGCTTACGTCTGCAATTAAAAGTTGCGGCAAAGGCAAGTAACCAGCCCAAGCAACTTGGCGACGTCACCGTCTCCGAAGTGTTAACTATTCATTGCGCTTACCTCTTCTT
>NZ_JBKAHK010000128.1:0-516 GCF_046298265.1 Gillisia xinjiangensis
GTAAGCGCGGATCATCGCCGCGCTGTTGCTGAGGCCGGTTGTCGCCGTCTCGGGAATCTGCGGGAGGCCTTGGCCCTTCGCATGCATGTCAGAACCTCGTCAGAGTCGGGCGGGCGGGGTGAGGGAGCGGCGGCGGTGGCGGAAGAACGGCCGTTCGGTGAGCCAGGCCTTTGCCATGATCCGCTCCCACTTGCCTTCCTTGTCGTGATAGATCTCGACCCAGAGATCGCCGGTGATGTCGACGCCGTAGGGCGCCTGCAGCATGGCGAGCGCGATGTTCCGCTTGCAGGTCGGCGACCACAGGGTCGAGGTGATGTGGCCGGCCTCGGTCTTCTTGCGGTGATAGACGAAGGCGGCGTGCGGCGCCTTGTTGCCTTCGACCTCCAGGGCGACGAGCTTGTAGCGCGGGCCCTCCTTGGCGTGCTGCAGCAAGGCGCGGCGGCCGTTGAAATGGCCTTTGTCGAAGTCGACCAGGCGTGCGGCGTCCAGCTCGAAGGGTGTGCGTCCGCGTGTCGG
>NZ_JBKAHK010000129.1:0-516 GCF_046298265.1 Gillisia xinjiangensis
GTTACCGTAGCGGTATCTGTTCCACCATTTCCATCAGTGATGGTATAGGTGAAAGTATCTGTACCGTTGAAGTTGGCTACCGGAGTGTAAGTAATTGTTCCGTCACCATTGATCACAACACTTCCATTAGAAGGTGCAGTGGTTTCGGTTACCGTAAGGGTATCACCGTCTACATCAGTATCGTTGGTCAGAACGGAAACTGTTACTGCAGTGTCTTCATCGGTGGTGGCAGTATCATCAACAGCTACAGGTGCATCGTTGATTGGGTTGACCGTTACCGTTACCGTAGCGGTATCTGTTCCACCATTGCCATCAGTGATGGTATAGGTGAAAGTATCTGTACCGTTGAAGTTGGCATCCGGAGTATAGGTGATCGTGTAGTCTGTATTGATCACAACACTTCCATTAGAAGGTGCAGTGGTTTCGGTTACCGTAAGGGTATCACCATCCAGGTCAGTATCGTTGGTCAGAACGGAAACTGTTACTGCAGTGTCTTCATCGGTGGTGGCAGTATCA
>NZ_JBKAHK010000130.1:0-515 GCF_046298265.1 Gillisia xinjiangensis
GCACCGAAGACTACTTTGAAATCGAGTACGAAACGGTCGGCGTGCTGCGGAACTATATCACCGACCTGAGAGGACCGTTCCAGAAATGATTCGCACGCCGGAAAACCAGCATTGGGTGTTGCTCGGTACGGCGCCGGCCTCGGAGGAAATCTGGGGTCTGAGCCAGATCGACTTTCCTTGCGGTTACCATATTCCGCCGGGTGCCTTCGCGCCGAGCGGAAAGCCGCTGGAGCGACCGAAACCGAATGGCGAGGTCTGGGCCATGGGTGGTTTTGCCATGGAGCTCGCTCAAGGCGGCAAGGTGATTCGCGCGGAAGATGCGTCCGGGCATGTTGCCGGGTGTCGGCCATGGGTCTGCGTCTTCCATGACGCTCTGCTCGACGAGCTGCGCGATCGCACCCACACAATCGAAATGTGGGACCGCGGCGTTTCGATTTTCTATGGTCTGTGGCGCGAAGCGACCCATAGACTGGGTGACCTGATCCCATCTGCCGATTTCGCGGCGATGGTGGATC
>NZ_JBKAHK010000131.1:0-514 GCF_046298265.1 Gillisia xinjiangensis
CCGCGCCCGTATTTGGGGGTGCGCAGCACGGGAGCGGGCCGCGCGCAAGGAAGCGCCGGCCGATCCGGCGCTGAAGCTGCTGCTGGACAGGGGAGACGAGCGCCTGCTGCGCGATGCCGGCCTGACGCGCGACGACGTGCTCGGGCCGGCGGGGATCTTCTGGCACGATTGGATGCGCCGGCTGCGTCATCGGATGCTGTAGGGCGTCGCAGCAGCGTCACGGGCCGGTAACTGGCGCGGGGCGGACGGCCGGTGTTAGGATGCCGTCCCTGTTCTGAACTCTCTGGGCCGCCGGGCCCGCTGGACGTCCCTCGATGCCGGATCACGCGCACGCAGGGCGCCGCCCAAAAGGCGACGTCGGCTTGCTGGTCGTCGCCTCGGTCGCCATTACGGCCGGGGCACTGTGCTATTTCCTGAAGGGGCCGGAGGTCTTTCTCGCCACCCTCGGCGACGATCTCGACCTCTTGCTCTCCATCCTGCCCAAGGTGCTGGCCGGTGTGCTGCTGTCCGGCCT
>NZ_JBKAHK010000132.1:0-514 GCF_046298265.1 Gillisia xinjiangensis
CTTACCAATCCGTAGTGGCTAATGCGCGTGGAAAGGATCTGGGCACCAGCTGTTCTGGATAGGCTGCCTTTTAAGACCCTGTCTTACGCTTAAGCCATGATAGACGCTTCACGCGAAAACTCGAAAGTCTCCCAGGCTCCCTATCGGCCGTTTGGAGCCTTCCGTTTCATCCTCGCGCTCGCCGTCGTCTTCGGTCACGGCGGATGGCTGGCTGGCGGGACACTGGGTGATCTTATTGCCGCAAGCAGGATGGGCAGTGCGGCGGATCTATGTTTTTTTGTCCTCTCAGGGTTCATTTTGGCTGAGGCAGCCTCGACGTTTTACGCAGGTCGCTGGCAGGCGCTTGCGATAAACCGCATCCTGAAAATTGTACCTGGGTTCCTCGGTGCTTTAATCCTTTCGCTGATTGTTCATTTTTCAGTCACGCGGCTCGGCCTGCTAGATCGTGCGGTCGCTTTCGAGGGAATCAACCCTGTATCGGCCGAGATTTGGACCACCGCAAACGTTGGCTACA
>NZ_JBKAHK010000133.1:0-513 GCF_046298265.1 Gillisia xinjiangensis
GAGCCGGGAGCCGGTGACGGTGGCTCCATCCTGCTGGTAGCCAACCTCGACGAATGGTACAGCCGGGGGATCGACCAGATCCTCTTCGACGACGGCACCACCTGGACCCGGTCCGACCTGAGAGCAATGCTGCTGGACCAGGCGTGGAGCGACGGAGACGACCTGATCTACGGCTTTGATGCCGCCGATACGATCACCGGCGGAGCTGGCAACGACACCATCAACGCGGAAGAAGGCAGTGACATCATCACTGGCGGTAGCGGCGATGATGTTCTGTATGGTGGCACCGGGAGCGGGAACGATACCTTCATCTACGCCCGTGGTGACGGCAACGACACGGTTGTCGAGTGGCAGAACTCTGGCACGGCGGATAAGCTCGTCCTGCAGGATGTTGACCCGGCCGCGGTGTCGCTGCTGCGCAACGGCAACGACGTCACCCTGGTGATTGCTGAGTCGGAGCCGGGAGCCGGTGACGGTGGCTCCATCCTGCTGGTCGCCAACCTCGAGGAGTGG
>NZ_JBKAHK010000134.1:0-511 GCF_046298265.1 Gillisia xinjiangensis
GCGATACCGTCGAAGCCTTCGTGGAGGGCGGTGGCGAGCCGGTGGCCCGCCTGCGTCAACTCGTTGTGACGGGCCCGCCGCTCAACCAGGCGCACTCGAAGGTCCCGCTCCAGGAGGGCCACCTGACGGCTGACGGCGGCCTGGGTGACGCCGAGTTCCTCGGCCGCACGGGTAAAGCTCAGCGTTCTTGCCACCGCTTCGAAAGCCCGCAGAGCGGCAAAAGGAGGCAGGAGCGCCCGTGCCATTCCATTACTTCAGATAATGAGTATCTGCACCAGAGTCATTTGCGGCGGCCTGTGGGTCAAACGCAAAATGCCTGCAGCAGGCGGAATACAGCCGCAAAAAACGTTACCTTGAAGGAAGAGCGTGATGACGAAGCAGGCGGAACGGACAGCGAGGAGCGCTGCGGAGATCAGCAAGGGCGCCTTAAAAGTTATGACCATCAGCGAAGCGGAGGTCGCGCGCCTGCTCGATCCCGGGGCCCTGCTGGACGGGCTCGCCGACGGTTTCC
>NZ_JBKAHK010000135.1:0-510 GCF_046298265.1 Gillisia xinjiangensis
AGTAGCCGAAGCTGATCCCCATGGCCATCAGCGTGAAGGCGATCGGGAATCCCAGAAAAATGATGATCAGAAAGACGCCCAGCATAAAGAGGGCGATTTGGGGATCACTCATGATCGCTTGCTGCCTTCACTGCCGCCACCGTTCGGCGGCCAGACGATATCAATGGCTTCTGACCCGTGGGCGAGGACGTCGTGCGTCCCCTTCTCCATCAGCAGGACCTCGGTCTCCTCGATGTCGTCGGCCGCCTGCATCCATTCGTTCGTGCGCATGCAGACGACGCAGCGCAGGACCTGGGCGATGCCCTGGATCAAGAGCAGGATTCCGGCCGCCACGATCACCGCCTTCAGCTGGAAGATCGGCACGCCGGCCGGGCTGTTCACGCTCACCTCCAAATAGCCCCAGGAGCGCGAGGCGTACTTCCAGCCGGCGAGTATCAAGGCGATCACGCCCGGGAAGAAGAACAGGAAGTAGAGCACGAACTCCACCTTGGCCTGCGTGCGCGGCTGCCA
>NZ_JBKAHK010000136.1:0-510 GCF_046298265.1 Gillisia xinjiangensis
CGATCTTGATCTTCTTGATCTTCCAGCCGTCTCCCTCCAGCTTCTGCTGCAGAGCCTCTTTCGGCTGCCATTCGGCTTGCGGCACGGCGCATTTGTCGCTGGCCTGGGCGGCGCCGGCGGCAAGGGTAGCGGCGAAGGCGGCGGCAATGGCAGCGGACATAGCAGTGGTTTTCATATCAGTACCTCTTGGGCTTGGGGTGGTTAGGTTGCAATCTTGGGGGCCTGACGCTTCCGGCCGGCGGCTGTTTTGCCCGAGAGCGCTGACCGCAAACTGACGAAGCGCGAAGAATCCCGTCAGCCTGACGTAAGCTTGGCGTGGGATCCCCGCTCTCTTGCGGAAAACCAGGGAAAAGGTGGCACGAACGGCCGATGCGCGTTCTCTTGATCGAAGACGAGCCCTATCTGGGCCAGGCGGTGCAGGAACAGGTCGCCGCCGATGGCCATGCCGTCGACTGGGTGAAGCGCCTGGATGAGGGCGAGCCCGCCCTGCGCGCGGTCGACTACGGGCTG
>NZ_JBKAHK010000137.1:0-509 GCF_046298265.1 Gillisia xinjiangensis
TCGTCCATATCTTCTGTTCGCCAGTTCTAGGGTTCGACCAGACCGCGCAGCCAGGTCAGCAAATTCGTCGCGCTCTCAATCAGCACCTGAGAGCCCCGCTCGAAGATGTTTCCGCCCATGTCAGCTGCCACAAAGGTATCCAGACCGTATTGCCGCTCGATGACCAGCAGCAGGCCGAAGACCATAACGAGGCCCGCCACGGCACCGCCAAGAGCGGCGGTGTCGACGAAACGTCGCGCCGTTCTTTTCCGGGTGTCTGTTACGGAGCCGAGCACCGGAATGCCGGCGAAGTTGCGCAGCTCCACCGCCGTCGAGAAACTGGTGTCGAGGATCACCAACAGCAGGGCGAAGCCCGCGCCGGCCGCCGCGGCCAGGATCAGGACCGCGGTGAGGAAAAGCGGCCGGTTGGGGCCGGTCGGCTTGCTCGGAACGATCGGCGGCTCGATCAGGCGGTACTGCACTTCCTGGCCCACCGCATCGCGGTTCCTGGACATGCGGGCGGATTCACG
>NZ_JBKAHK010000138.1:0-508 GCF_046298265.1 Gillisia xinjiangensis
CTCAGACCCGACCGGGCGTTGAACGGCCCCAACGGCCTGCCCGGCAAGGTCGGGCACGCACCGCCGCCGCCCTTCCAACGGCCGGCGGACGCCCCGCCGCGTTCTGATTCAGCGGCAGCGCCAGCCCCCACGCATGTGATAAAGCACACAGTCGGAAACCCCGGAACTGCCTAGCGTGGCCCCGGCGCCGCAGCTGCGGTGGCAGACTGTAGAGGGCACTGCACAGGGCGGCACAGGAAAGCGGGGAAACCACGGCGCCTGAAAGCCCTGGCCGGAAAGGCAATCTGTGATATTAACCCTTTCCGAATGAAGCATTGCTAGATTTTCCAGAGGGATGCGGCAGGGGACCGTGGTTTTTTCACCCCGTCCTTTTTGCGAATTCGTAACAATTCTGATGAAGCTTTAGGCCCGGAGAATTCGTACAGAATGAGACAGGGGGCTCGTGCTGATCCCTCGCTCCGGTGCGCAGGCTGCCCAAGCCGGCCCGACGGCGCAGCCGGGGTGGCCC
>NZ_JBKAHK010000139.1:0-508 GCF_046298265.1 Gillisia xinjiangensis
CCGGGTCGCTGGTGGAAACCTTCGCCTACTGGCGCAGCGTACGGGAAACGACCCGTCAACTGTCCCTGCTGGACGATGCGGCCCTGCGCGATATCGGGCTGGACCGCGGTCAGATCCCGTCCGTCGCACGCCGTCTTGCCCTGAAGAAGCAGCGGCCCGCGACCGGTCGGGTGCCGCATCGCGCCGGCTAGCGGGAGATCGGACAATGTCCATGCTCGACGCTGGCCTGCTGCAGGATCTGCCCGCGACGCTCACGGGCGTTGCCGCGGCGCTCTGCCTGACCGCTGCGCCGGCATTCCGGGACCGGCGGATGATTCTGCTGGCTCAACTCGCGGCCGGAATCTGCTTCTCTGCGCACTATGTCTGTCTCGGCATCTCGGTCGCTGCGGCGGCCAACATGCTGGGCTCGGTGCAGACCGCCGCGGCTTTGTTCTCCGCCAGAAGTGCGGCAATGAACCGGCTGGGATATGCGTTGATCGGCCTGATGGCACTGGCCGGCCTGTTTTTC
>NZ_JBKAHK010000140.1:0-507 GCF_046298265.1 Gillisia xinjiangensis
TACCCGGATCGATTTCACCATGATCGAGATGGCCAGCGCCATGAAGGCCACCTCGCCCAGAATGGCGAAGTAGAAGGCCCAGTCCGTCGGCTGCGCCAGCACGAGGTCGAAGGCGGACTCCGCCGTGGCGATCGGGATCGGATTGTTGAAGAAATAGTAGGCGACGAAGAGGCCCAGGGTGAGCGAGAGCAGCGATCCCAGGATCGGTCCGGCCTGCGGCAGCCCTTCGCGCAGCTTCAGCAGGCAGACACCAAGCAGAACGATCGGACTGCCGAAGTAGGCGAGGTGCAGCGGCTCGGCCCAGTTCCAGGGATCGAAGACGGCGAGAACGCCGGCGGCCAGCGTTGCCGCCGACAGAGCCGAGAGCAGTCCGCGGCGCCACCGCGCGTCCGCGTCTATCTCCAGCAGAATGCGGCAGTACTGGATGTTGGCGAAGACGGCGAGAGCGGCCCAGAAGTCAGCCGCGCGCATCAGCACGGTCACCGGCAGAGTGGAGCCGAAGATCTG
>NZ_JBKAHK010000141.1:0-506 GCF_046298265.1 Gillisia xinjiangensis
GTCGTCGATGCGCGTCGCCAGCTCGTTGGCGGCGAAACCGCCGAACACCACCGAGTGCACCGCCCCCAGCCGCGCGCAGGCCAGCATGGCGATCAGCGCCTCCGGCACCATCGGCATGTAGATGATGACGCGGTCGCCCTTGGCCACGCCGCGCGCCGCCAGCGCGCCGGCACAGCGCGCCACCTGGTCCTGCAGCTGGCGGTAGGTGAGATGCGAGAGGGTGTCGGTGACCGGGGAGTCGTAGATGATCGCCGCCTGCTCGCCGCGCCCGTCCTTCACATGACGGTCGACCGCGTTGTAGCAGGTGTTCAGGGTGCCGCCGGCAAACCAGCGGTAATAGGGCGGATCGGAATCGTCGAGGACCTTGTCCCACTTCTCGATCCAGTGAATGTCCTCCGCCGCCTTGCCCCAGAACCCCGCCGGGTCCCGCATCGCGGATTTGTAGACGTCGTCGAAACGCCCCATGGTCACATCGCTCCCATTTGTGGGCCCTGGACCGAGCCCTT
>NZ_JBKAHK010000142.1:0-506 GCF_046298265.1 Gillisia xinjiangensis
GCGCACGGTGCAGCGGACCCTCGAGTCTCTCGCCGAGGCGGGCAAGGTGCAGTCCTACGGCCGCGGCAGGGCGCGCCGCTGGACAACCACGCCGCTGCCCGGAATCACGACAACCTTGTTACTCCCCGGCCCCCTGCCGGGCGATTAGGGTTGAAGCATGCAAGCAACGGCACGAGCAGCAAGAGAAAAACCATGAAAACATCCTCCGCTGAAATCATCCGCGAATACGGCCCCTTCCCGGGCGCCGAGGAGGTGGCCGGCGTCACCTTCGACGGCCGGCACGTGTGGTTCGCCTCCGGCGACAAGCTGAACGCCCTCGATCCGCAGAGCGGCGAGATCGTGCGCTCGATCGATGTCGCCGCGCACGCGGGGACGGCCTTCGACGGCACGCACTTGTTCCAGATTGCCGAGGACCGCATCCAGAAGATCGACCCGGCGACCGGCCGCGTGCTCTCGACCATCCCGGCCCCCGGCGGCGGCGGCGATTCGGGGATGGCTTGGGCGGA
>NZ_JBKAHK010000143.1:0-505 GCF_046298265.1 Gillisia xinjiangensis
CGGATCGAGGAAGGTCACCACGCGCACCGTGTGGAGCACATTGGGCGCGATCCTTGCCAGTTCCGGGTGGGGCGCCACGCGCCGCTGCACGAACATGCCGCCGTGGCGGCGCTGGCTTTGGCAATGGTCCCAAAGCGCCTGGGCATCGAGGGTGCGGCCGTCCGGCAGTGAGCGCCAGGCGGCGGTCTCCGGGACGCGCTCACCGAGGCTGATCACCCCCCGACCCATCAGGCCGCCGATGGGCTTGAAAACGACGTCGGCGATGTTGTTGGCGGCCATCCATTCCGCGAGGGCTTGCGCACTGTCGAGGTTCGGCACATCGAGGTCCGCCCCTTCAGCCGAGAGGGTCGCCAGGATCTCGGGTACCGGCAGTCCGCTGGCGAGGGCGCGCTTCTGGAACTTCAGCTTGTCGTCGGTCAGGTCATAGAACGCCGGATCGTTTACCGGTGTCAGCATCTTCCACGGCTGGAACTCGCCGATGTAGGTGCGCTTCACGTCGCGCGGC
>NZ_JBKAHK010000144.1:0-504 GCF_046298265.1 Gillisia xinjiangensis
TTAAATGCAGCTAAGCGGTGAAGGAAGCGTTAAATCCGCACCTATGTGGCGAAGCGGGTCTGCGGCCTCAATCAGCAATGCCACTACCCCTTTTGCCCCAGGCGGTCGAGCAATCGCAGCAGTTCGCGCTGTTCCTTCTCGCTGAGGCCTTCCAGGGTCTCGCTGGAGATGCTCGGGCCGATCGCAACCAGTTGGCGGGCCAGTTCGTGGCCGTCGTGGGTCAGCTGCACCAGGCGGCGCCGGCCGTCGTCAGGATCGGTGCGCACCGCGACAAGACCGCGCTGGGGGAGACGCTGGACCACGGCCAGGACCGTCGCCGGGTCCATCGCGACGAGGCCGCCCAGGCGCGTCTGCGCGATCTCGCGCTGCTCCAGCAGAGTGACCAGCACGGAGAATTGCTGCGGCGTCAGGTTGCGGTCGCCGATCTTCGACTGGAACACTTCGGAGGCATACTGGTGCGCGCGGCGCAGCAGAAAGCCGATCTGCCGATTCAGGCGATAGTCC
>NZ_JBKAHK010000145.1:0-504 GCF_046298265.1 Gillisia xinjiangensis
GTGCGTGCGATGGTCCAGGGCGCTAATCGAGGCGGTGACCATCACACTAGAGGAGGGCGGTCCGTCGTGGCCAACGAGACACCTGTTCCCTGGACTAATGAATCCCGCAGACGCTTCCTTAAACAAGCGGCGACCTTCGCGGGTAGTGCGCCGTTCGTGCCAGCAGTGGGAGCGGCGACAATGGTTGCTGTACCGCTCAGCGCTCATGCGCAGGGCAATGCCGATACAGGCAATGCAGCGGGCCTAGGGCCCGGCATACAGGGCTATCAATCGCTGGGTCCTGACGAAGCGGCCTTCGTCGAGACCCTGGTCAACGTCATGTGTCCTGCGGACGAACTGACCCCCGGTGGCGTCGACTGCGGACTGGCGGTTTTCATCGACCGGCAGTTGGCCGGTGGCTACGGCAAGGGAGAGCGGCTCTATATGCGCGGCCCCTGGGTGCAGGGAAAGCCGCAACATGGATACCAACTCCCGCTGACGCCAGAGCAGTTTTTTAAGGTCGGT
>NZ_JBKAHK010000146.1:0-503 GCF_046298265.1 Gillisia xinjiangensis
CGCTGAGCTCGTCTCTCACGCATTCAACGATCACGTCTCGGAGACTCTTGCAGAGAATATCCTGAGCGGCGGTCTCTGCCGCAGCGAATACCTCGCTGAAGTAGAGCGGACCTTCCGGCGAACTGTTGAGGAGCCGGGAGAGCACGAGTCCGGAAAGAATCAGATCCAGAGGATGGGTAGAGTGAATGGCCCGGTGGAGCGTGGTCTGCAAAGGCGACATAGATGAAGTCCTCAATTCGATGTTGGGCGATAGGGGGACGGGCCCCTCGAATTGAGATGTGGTTCCGTTGGGCCCGATTGGGCCGAACTTTCTTTCTCGGAACCATTACTGCGACATCTGGCCCCAGTTCTCTGGCTCGAGATCCTAGGCGTACCGCCGTCGAAGATAGTTAACGTCCGGAGACCCGAAGACCGCTGACAAAGATCACTGCCATGACATCTAATGTGGGGTCAGAAAGAGCCCAGCTACTGGGCGAGAGCGTCAACTAGAGAGGCGACAGTAT
>NZ_JBKAHK010000147.1:0-502 GCF_046298265.1 Gillisia xinjiangensis
TCTACATGGCCTGCGGCTCCAGCGGCAACCAGTTCAAGAACGCGCCGGTCGCCGGCCGCATGATGGCGGCGATGATCGACTACGTGGAAGGCGGCGGCGACCAGGACGCCAAGCCGATGAAGTTCAAGCTGAAGCACCTCGACCACGCCATCGACACCGCGACCTTCTCGCGCCTGCGCGAGATCAACCAGAACAGCACGTTCTCGGTGCTGGGGTAGGCACGCCTGTCGCCCCGGCGCGTGACCCTATGGCGTTCGCACATCTCGCCGGGCTATCGCACACGCGAGCAAATCCAACGCTGTCGTCCCGGGGCTTGACCCCGGGACCCATTGGCGTCACTGCACGGCGATGCCTTACACCGTTTACATCCTTGCCAGCCGCAAGAACGGGACGCTCTACGTCGGCGTGACGAATGACATTGCCCGGCGGGATTGGGGGCACCGTCAGGGCCGCGGCTCCCCCTTTGTCCAGAAGTACCGCGTCACGCGCCTCGTGCATCTTG
>NZ_JBKAHK010000148.1:0-501 GCF_046298265.1 Gillisia xinjiangensis
CGGGCCAGCGCGGGATGGTTTTGACCCAGCGGGCACTCGAGCTGATGGAGCCACTGCACGAGGCACTGGAGGGTGTTCGCCGCGTCGTTGAGCAAGGAGCGCCGATCAATCCGGAGACCCTGCGTGCAACCGTGGTGATCGCGGCGAGCGACTACGTCCAGTATGCGCTGCTGGCACGCTACTCGGTCGTTTTGCGGCCGCAGGCGCCGATGGTCCGCATCGCCTGGCGGGCGCTCGACTTGATGGCACTCACGACACAGTTGGAGCGTGGCGAGGTGGACCTGGCCTTGGCAAGGCCCGAAGAAGCGCCGGCGGCGATGCGGCAGCGCCGGCTCTACGAGGAGGAGTATGTGGTCGTCGCGCGACAGGAGCATCCGGCCGTGCGCGGTGTCCTTGATCTGGACTTGTTCTGCGCGCTGGACCACGTCGTCGTTTCAAAACTGGGCGGAGGCTTCGCCGGACCTACCGATGCGGCGCTTGAGGCGATCGGCCACCGTCGTA
>NZ_JBKAHK010000149.1:0-500 GCF_046298265.1 Gillisia xinjiangensis
GACGCCACGCCGGTGCCCGGCGCCTTCGTCATCAACATCGGCGACATGATGGCGCGCTGGACCAACATCCTCTTCGCCTCCACTCAGCACCGGGTGATCAACACCTCCGGCGCCGAGCGCTACTCCCTCCCCTTCTTTTTCGATCCCAACTTCCATGCCAGGGTGGCCGCCTTGGAAACCTGCGTCGGCCCCGGCCGCCCGGCGGTCTTCCCGCCGACCACCAGCGGCCAGCACCTGCTGGACATGATCAACGCGACCTTCGATTATCACCGCCAAAAGGATCACGGGGAGAAGAAGGGCAAGCCTTGAACGCGAACTACGATTTCAGCCTTACCGTCGGACGCGCCGCGCTGCTGGTGGTCGACCTGCAGCGCGCTTTCTGCGAGCGCCGGGTCAGCGACGCCCTGGGCTTCGAGGGCAGCGACTACTTCTGGGACCGCGTCGACGACCTGGTCCTGCCCAACGCCCACGGCCTGATTTCGGCCGCCCGCCAGGCCGGC
>NZ_JBKAHK010000150.1:0-500 GCF_046298265.1 Gillisia xinjiangensis
GGCATGTTCCGCGAAGTCATCGTTGAGGGCGGCCCCCAAGCCGCCGCCTTGAATTAGGGAGAGGGCGATGACATTGCTTTCGAAGCAGGCCCGCCTCCCGGCGGCCCTGGCCGGGGCGCTCGCCCTGACCTTTCTTGCCCTGCCCGCAGAGGCGGCCGAGATGGACGACCAGATCTACACCTTCTTCCAGCTCGACCAGAACGAGTACCGCCTGAACGATGAGGGTGAGGATCTCTATGCCTGGGATGCCCAGGGCTGGATCGGCACCGACTACGACAAGCTGTTTCTCAAGTCCGAGGGCGAGTACGCCCTGGACGGTGAATGGGAAAAGGCGGAAGTACAGGTTCTCTATAGCCGGCTGATCTCGGACTTCTTCGACGTCCAGGCCGGCGTGCGCTACGACTTCGAGCCGGACCCGGAGCGGGCCTACGGCGTCATCGGCCTGCAGGGTCTGGCGCCGCAGTTCTTCGAGGTCGATGCCGCCCTCTTCGTGAGTAACA
>NZ_JBKAHK010000151.1:0-500 GCF_046298265.1 Gillisia xinjiangensis
CGGCTCGGCATCGCCGCCGTCGCCGCTGAGCATGGCGATCACCCTCTCGCCGACATCCTCGCCGGCGACGGCCTCGTAGAAAACGTTGGCGATGGAGGCGAGGAAGCCGGAGGGGCCGCCGAATAAGGTGTTACCCAGGATCCGGGCGTGGGGGCTGATCTCGTCGCCGGTGACCTCGCGGTAGAGGTTGCCGACCAGGGGGATGTGCTGCAGCGGATTAATGATGTCCAGGAAGTCGCCGAAGCTGAAGTCCAGCTGGGGCTGCCCCTCATAGCGCGCGCCCTCCTGCGCGCCAGGCGGCAGGCCAGTGTGAATGCCGGTCACTTCCAAGTCGTACATAGAGTCCTCCGACCGCTAATCAGCAAGAAGTGGGCCAGGGCCTCAATAACCGGAAAATCAATGATTTAGGGTAGGCACCTCGGCGGCGCTGCCGGCCTGTGCTGCAGCTTCTGCCCGCGGCGCAGGACCGGCGGGTGCCGATCTTGCCGGGTGTCCGGCAG
>NZ_JBKAHK010000152.1:0-500 GCF_046298265.1 Gillisia xinjiangensis
GGATGTCGGCGGCGACCAGGCGCTCACTCAGCCCGGCGACCAGCGCCTCGGAGGACTCGCCGCAGAGCGCGGCGCGCTCCAGCCACTCGGCGATGTCGGCGAGGGCGGGTAGGGGGAGCGCGGCGAGGTCGGGCGATTCCAGCATGAAGCAGACTATAGCACGCGGCGGGGCGGAGCACAGCGTGGGGCGCTAGAAACGGCGCGCTGTGCAGAGGATCCGCCGCGCGCCGCCGACCATCGTCGAGCGTCGCGTGTAGCAGTGGACGAGTGTCAGGTCCTCTCCGGAGCGGACGAGGAACCAGTTGCCGACCGGCTCCAGCCTGTCGATGTGGATCCTTTCACCGCCGATATAGGCGACCGGCGCGGCGGCCGCTGTCTTCGCCGGCACGAAATTGGAAGAGCCGCGGTAGACCGTGACGCCCCTGACGCCCTCATCAGCGGAGACCGAGATCGCCTTTGCGGGCGGCTGACCGCGCAGAATTTCGACCTCGCCGTTCTGA
>NZ_JBKAHK010000153.1:0-500 GCF_046298265.1 Gillisia xinjiangensis
AGTACGCTTCGGCTGTTCACCCTGGATCACCAGGGACGCTATGCCTTTATTCACTGCCGCCTGAAGACTGAGCGCTTCGACCCGCCGCTGGCCATGGACCTGCGTTTCGACGGCGTGTCGAGCGTTCAGATCAAGGGCGTGGGCGGCGGTATCCTCTCCCAGATCACCGGGTTCGCCGTCGTGGACATCAGTGCCAAGGGTTGGGAAGGCATCAACTGGGAAGCCATCGACTATGAGGAAGGCAGGATCCGTTGGTACGCGGAAGACTTTCAAATCCTCGATGTGGTGCGGGTTTGAGGGGCTAAGGGCCCCCTCACCCCGACCCTCTCCCCGCTGGGGAGAGGGAGTCCCCCTCACCCAGCTGCGCCTAGGCTCGTTCCTCGCCAAGGCTTCGCATCCCTCTCCCGCGAGGGGAGAGGGGAATCATCCCTGGCCAGCAGATCGTCATGGTTCCGGCGGAAAAGCGCCGCAATCGTCCGCCTCAAAAACGCTGGAGACTT
>NZ_JBKAHK010000154.1:0-500 GCF_046298265.1 Gillisia xinjiangensis
AGGCCCCCACCACTGTAGGGGGTCTTGCTGAACTCTGGGAGGCCCGGTTCGATATCGCTACCAATGGGGGCCCAGGAAGACATCTCAGGGTGCGCATGGCAATCGGCCCCAACCCAATAGAAGCAAAGTCTGGCGCGATCACGGCTTGGAATGGGTTGGCCGGCGACACCTCTAGGTTCCTGCCGCTGACCTGCGAGTCAGTCGTCGGCCACAGTTTTGATCTCGAAACCGAAACCCCCAAGCTAGTGTCTGGGACCGGCTTTGTACCGGCGCCCATTCTTGCGCCAGTCAAAGATTTGGACAGCTCGCTCGAGTGGCCGGAACCCATTGGTATCTTCCGTATTCGTCGCGTCCTGCATCCTTATGCGACACAGAGAGTGGACATCGAAGAGCCTGGTGCAAATGAGGTAGTGGTATGCCGCGATGCGGCGCTGGCATGGTGTGCGAAAAAGTTAAGTGCCATGCACCGTCTTGCTATTGGCAACGGCGAGGGTGGCTAC
>NZ_JBKAHK010000155.1:0-500 GCF_046298265.1 Gillisia xinjiangensis
CGCCGCGACAGCGGCCAGCAGCGGCTCGGCGGTGGTGACCTTGGGGTCCCACTGCAGCCTCAGGCGGCGGGTGCCGAGGTTCACGCGTGCCTTGGCGAGGCCGGGCAGGCCCTCGACGGCGCCCTCGATGGTGCGGATGCAGCTCGGGCAGTGCAGGTTCTGCACGATGAGCGTCAGTGCGTCGCAGCCGTCATGCTGGTGGACAATGTGGTCGGCGAAGTCGCTCAGGCGCAGGCCGCCGCCGAGCGCGCCGGCAGCCTCCGCCGTCGCGCCGCCGGGACAGCAGCCGAGCGCCAGGGGGCTGACCGGGCCGCAGAGCGCGCCCGCCGTCTCCTGGCTGTCGCGGGTCCTTATTTGAGCCATAGGCGCGCCTTCATTTCGAAGGGGGCGTTGCGGCCGTCGGCGGCGCTGACCACAAGGTCCCAGTTGCCGCGCTCCGGCAGGGCGACCACGGTGCGGTAGCTGCCGGGAGCGGCCTCCTGCCAGACCAGCGGCTGGTC